>NZ_QAAE01000005.1 GCF_003046585.1 Nitrosomonas aestuarii
GCGGTTTATGTAGGTTTTATAGCGTTGGCTGGAACGGCTGCTGAAACTGGCGTCATGGTATTAAATTTTATTGACATTGAAATTTCCAGATTGCGTAAACAAAAACAATCACTGCTATCTTCCACAGAAATCAAAGAAGCGGTTGAGTCTGCGACTGCAATGCGTGTACGGCCTGTATCGATTACTGCATTCTCTACCATGATCGGTTTAATTCCCATCATGATGGCAACTGGCAGTGGTGCAGACGTCACCCACCGCATTGCGGCACCGGTATTAGGTGGTATGTTCACAGTATTATTGTTGACTCTACTGGTTTTCCCAGTTATCTACAGTTTGGTTCTACAATTTCAAGAAAAAAGAAAGCAATAAGACATAAAATTCATTTGGTAAATATACATGCTGTTTTTTGAACAAAACTGGCAAAACTTCAACGCTAATTGAGAATCAACTACAGAATTAAGAAGTGGACCCCATTTTTTCGACAGGTGTCTTAGGAGTTATTTTCTTAAACCATTAACTCGCCTTCGGCAACTTACTGGACTCATAATAAGCCAGATCGGGTGTTGCTTTCAAGGTTTGATGCTTCCGCTTTTCGTTGTAGAAGCGAAAGTATTTTGTCAGCGATTGACTCGCTTCAGGTGCTGATTCATAAGCATTGAGATAAACATTTGACGCTGCGCCATAAGCGTTCGACAAACACATTGTCTCTCCAGGCGCCCTTGCAGGCCTCGGCGATCTCTTGCTCTACCCTTTCGTTGGCGATGTGATCGATCAGCTCCATATTGGATGCACCGCTTTCTACCGATATTTTTCGACAGACCGCACAAAACAACTCAGAAACGAGTATGCTCATAACTCCCAAGAATAAACAAATCCTGTGGGACTTTTGGTACCTTTATGCAGATGAACCCTAAGTTAGCAGAAGAACTGAGTAATTGACGCGATACGTTTTATCACTATCAAGATCTGGCCGAACAAGGCGGTCTCGATGCATTGATTGGCAAGAATCGAAGAATTTCAAATATCAAGAATCGTGTTGATGAAACCTGTGGTGAGATTGAAACAACACACCCAGGCTATTTGGGTTCGCAAGATACGTTTTATGTCGGAAATCTCAAGGGTGTTGGCCGTGTTTATCAGCACTAAGTACGCAAATGTGGCTCGTTAAAGTCCAGTATTGGCCCTGATGGTACAACGCCACTCGGGTTGATACTGCTATGGCTTCGATAGTAATGGTTTTTTATATGCCGCATATTAATGGTTTCCGCGATACCTGGCTGCTGGTAAAGATCGCGTGTATATGCCCAAAGATTGGGGTAATCAACCAAACGTTTCAAATTACATTTAAAATGTCCCACATATACGGGATCGAAACGAACCAGTGTAGTAAACAAGCGCCAGTCGGCTTCGGTGATCAGATCGCCGGTCAGGTAACGCTGTTTTGTTAGTCTTTGCTCGAGCCAATCCAGCGTTTCAAATAATGGGTTCACTGCCTCTTCATACGCGTCCTGTGTCGTGGCAAAGCCGGCTTTATATACGCCATTATTCACAGTATCGTAAATGCGCGTATTCAGTGTATCAATCTCTTCGCGCAGGTTTTCAGGATAATAATCACCGACAACAGTCCCCAACGTATCAAAAGCACTATTAAACATACGTATGATTTCTGATGATTCGTTGGAGACAATTGTATTAGTTTTTTTATCCCAAAGGACTGGAACTGTAACGCGACCTGAGTAGCGACTGTCTGCCCTAAGATAAATCTCACGTAAATAGTTTGCGTTAAAAATAGGATCGGGTATGACACCTTCACCATCGTTAAAAGCCCAACCTTCTCCTGCCATATACCAATGTACTACGGATAGGGAAATCATTTTTTCCAGTCCTTTGAGCTTGCGAAAGATCAATGTGCGATTAGCCCAGGGGCACGCGTAGGATACATATAAGTGATACCGATCTACTTCTGCTTTAAACCCGGCTTGCCCCGTAGGCCCGGCAGACCCGTCAGCGGTAATCCAGTTTCTGAACTGTGCCGCCGAGCGTATAAAGCGCCCCCTTGTTTCATGAGTCGGATACCAAATATCTTGCCATTTTCCATCAATCAATATACCCATCTCAATCTCCTATAAATTTATTGTGTTTAAAATCATCAAATGCCTGCAAAATCTCTGCCTTGGTATTCATAACAAACGGGCCGCCAAGAGCAACCGGTTCATTTAACGGTTGTGCCGCCACTAATAGGAAACGGGTTTTCTTCTGAGCGGTTACAACAATCTGATCGCCTTTGTCTAGCACGCCCATTTGATGATTGCTTATCCCCCGCATTGAATCGCCAACTGATAATTGCCCGGAAATGACAAAAATAAAAACATTGTCACCGGCGTCAACAGCCTGTTTAAACTGCTTTCCTTCGAGCAAAGAAATATCCATATAAGCCGGATTAACAAAACGATTGATTACCGGTCCGGTTGTACCTTTATCCGTCGACCCGGCAATCACTCGTACCTTTCCGTCATTATCCAGATATTCCACTGCGATTTTATTTTTCGGAAATTCCTGATAAGCAGGTGGCCGCATCTTTTCACTGGCAGGCAAATTAACCCAGAGCTGGAAACCCTGCAACAGGCCATCTTCCTGCTCAGGCATTTCAGAATGAATAATCCCCTTACCGGCGGTCATCCATTGCACACCGCCGGTCTCAATAACACCTTCATGACCTGCGCTGTCTTTATGCCGCATGCGGCCCGCCAATAAATAAGTGACGGTTTCAAAGCCCCGATGAGGATGATCTGGGAAATCACCAATATAATCCTGAGCTTGATTACTTTCAAAAGCATCAAACAATAAAAATGGATCCAGCATATTCAACTCCGGCGTGCCAATAATACGAGTCATTTTTACCCCGTCACCGTCAGTTACTGGCAGACCTGAAGTGACAGCGCGTAATTCGCGAACTTGTATCGTCATATCAATTTCTCCTCATATCAAAAGTGAAGCTATTGTTATTCTGTCCTATGGCGGTTATCGAATGCATAGGCACCCGGACCATTTGCGACCAGTAGCAACAATCCTCCTGCTATCGCAAGATTTTTCATGAACATAATGAACTGTATTTGATCCGTGAAATCCATATGAAAAATTACTGCCGACAATATGCTAAATCCTGCCAACGCTAAAGCCGCCAGTCTGGTTTGCCAGCCTATAATTACAGCCAATCCTGCCAGCAATTCAATACCAATCACAAATGGCAACAATTCGCCTGAAACACCCATTGATGCCATATAGCCCTGAATATCGATATAGGCAAATAATTTATTCCATCCCGATATCACAAAAATTAATGCGATGAAAATACGGCCTATTGGTGCTGAAATTACGCGTAATAAATTCATTTCTTTTCCTCCAAATTTAGTGTGAATTAATCATTAGCCTATGGAGACAGTGTAATAGTTGACACAAAAGTGATAAACATCAAGAATGACAATTGATTGTTCACCAAAGGAGAACTGAATGGGTCAATTTGAAGATATGCATGTTTTTATACGCGTGGTTGATGCTGGAGGAATTGGCCGTGCGGCTGAGCAGCTCGGTCTGGCAAAGTCAGCAGTCAGCCGGAAACTTGCTGATTTGGAGACCCGTTTGGGTGTGCGTTTATTAAATCGAACCACACGCACATCAAGCCTGACTGAAGCAGGCCGGACGTTTTATGAACGTTCCATTAAAATTGTTGACGATATCGCAGAACTCAATACGTTGACGAAAGCATCCCAAGCCACGCTTGAAGGCACCATTAATCTGGCAGCGCCATTATCGTTTGGCTTATCCCATTTAGCACCTGCAATCGATTCATTTATCAAACTACATCCTGAACTGACCATCAATATCAATTTTTCCGATCGGCAAGTGGATTTGGTTGAAGAAGGCATGGATCTCGCGTTACGCATTGCTGATTTAAAAGACTCAAGTCTGGTGGCGCGCAAACTTTCGCCCATTAGAACACTATTATGTGCCAGCCCTCATTATTTACAAGAATATGGCACACCAAAAACGGTCTACGAATTAAAGCAGCATAGGTTACTGCATTACAATTTATCAAACACTTCTTCTTGGAAATTCGTTGATAAACAAGGCGCACAGCATAGCATTCCTGTTTCCGCCAAAATAGTCGCCAACAACGGTGATTTTCTAAAAGATATGGCTATCGCCGGACACGGCATCATAATGATGCCAACTTTTATCACATGGAAAACTATCGTGGACGGAAAACTTGTGCCAATCATGCCGGATTATCAATCTCCTTCGTTTAATGCCTATGCAGTTTATCCGCAAAAACGATACTTATCACATAGAACAAAAATACTGATTGATTTTTTAGCAGAACGATTTGGCGACAACCCATATTGGGATGAGGCGATTAAAGTCTACCAAGGCATTGCTGATTGAGAATCAACTACAGAACTAAGATATCAACACAAACCTCGCCTCTGATGGCACATCCTGATTGTTGACCACAAAAAGCATATAGAATCCCGGTGGGGCGATATTTCCGTGGGCAGGGGCTTCTGTTCCTATGGTAGTGGCGGTACGCGAATGAATTGGCAATTTGATATAACGCTGTCCGGCGTCGGTATGGTGCGTCACCGCAATCGGTGCTATCAACACTACTGCATTGATATCTGGAGCCTGTGACGTTTCAATCATAAAATTACTCGCATAGGTAACAGCTGGCGGCGCATTCGACATGACCGGTCGTGCGCCCAAGCTAAGATAACCCGGTGAATAAAGTTCCATCGAATGCTGATCCGGATCTGCCGTACCCGGCGCAACTCCGCCTGTCGCTAGAACTCTTCCTTCCGGTAGTAGAATACAAATCGAGTGATACTGGCGCGGGAAATTCAATGGTGCGCCCAGTGCCCATGTATCCGTCGTCGGATCATAGATTTCTGTTTCCAACACGGGGGTCGGTGACCATTTCTGGCCGTTACTGTGGCCGCCTATGATGAGTATCTTGCCGGTGGGCAATACAACGGCATTCACATTCGTGCGGCCGAAATTCATATCTGCGGTACGTGCCCACGCCGAATCGACAATTCCGCCATTAAATTCAATCATTTCGGCAGTTGCGTTATTGCGCGCAGCGGCAGGACCAGATACACCTCCGCCGAAGACATACAGGCGCGTACGCTCCGGGTTTACGGTCGTATCTATCATAAGAAGACTCATTCCTTCCTGGCGATCGTAAAACTGTTGTTGTCCGTAATCGGTCCAGTTACCATTGTTCGGTCCAGTCAGGGTCAGATAAGCGGTCTGGGTTCCGGCTGCGCCGGCCCAGCCAGCACGAGTATAGAAAATCTCTCCCGACGGAAGGAGATGCATACCGGGATATAATTCATCGAATGAGCGACTTGCACCGACGATTGACGCCCATGTTCCGCCGCCGAACACCTCGACTTCTGCCGCAACAGGATGTCCGCCAGAGAAAGCAAGTACACGCCCGTCAGCCAGACTAAGCGCCGTCGGGTACCAGCGCGCGTGCGCCATGCTGGCGGCCGGGCCAAACGTACCGCTGTCTGGATTCGTCGCATTAGGCGTAAAAATAAAACAACGATTATTGGTGTGTCCCGCGCCATTTGTGTCACCACCGATGATGATCAAACGACCATCAGGCAGGAAGGTATGCCCACAACAGAAAAAATCTTCCGGCAAATTAATGACGCCTGGCATAATCTGTCTGGTTACAGGTTCATAGATACGAGCTTCAAGTGGATAATTCCTTTCAGCCGCACCGGAAAAAAGCAATACATGTCCCGTGTTCAACAGCGCCCCATGAACCACGAAAATCGGTGATGGCTCCAGCAGTTCCCAGCCATCTTCGCCGTCTCCACCGCAAGGGTGATGCTCTACATCTGGACACTCATGTACACGCACGGTTGGCAACTGGTAACAGATTCGGTCAAGTTCCTTTTCGCTCAACTCGACTTCCTGCATGACGCGAAGCAATGCCGCCATGCCTTCCATCATGTGCATCTCCACATGGCAATGGATCAGAAAATCACCTTGTAATCGATATTTTTTGCGCTTTTCTAAATATTGATCGGGGCAAGCATCTTGCGAAGAATATTTATGTTTCCCACGGGACTGGGAAGAGTGCGATGGATGTTCATGTTCACCGTCAGACATAGGAAGAGGATGAGCTTCTGTGTACTCGTGAGGTTTGCACTCACACTCAAGTGGCAAAGGTTGGAGAATAACCGGCGGCACGATCGTATCGGCAACAAAAGACTCGGCTGGCCCAAAAGAACGTGTGTCGATCCATTCATTGCCCCATCGCCACCGTTGTCCATGTAAATGGAAATTGTGCCATACCATGCTCAGATCCAGATTGAAGACATACCATCGCACACGAGTTCCGCATTCAGCTACAATAGTGGGGGTATTCCCGACGAATGTACGTCCGTTGATGGCAAATGATTCCAGACCGGCACCGCTGCGCTCGGTTACGGTATGAGGCTGATTCCCTGCATGGTTCCAAGTGACCTCCGCACCGACTCCCACTGTTATATCATCGCTTTCGAAACGTGCTGGAGTATCCAGAATATTAATGGTAGCTGTAAGAGGGCCAGCTGTCGTGACACGAACGCGCCCTTGCATCGGATGGAAACGGCAATAGTATTCGAAGGTACCTTCCTGATTAAACGTAAAAGTAAATAAATCTCCCGCATTAAATGAACCACTATCAAAAAGTGCATTACCGACATTTGCCGTGAGGCGATGAAAAAAAATAGGTACTTCAAGGTCTGCTTTTTCGCAGCGGGGATCACGAACCACAATGCCACCGAAGAGTCCACGCTTTACGACTTCTTCAATATGCATATGATGATCGTGAAATGGCCACGCACCGATAGAATCCTCATGCACATCGAAAATGTAACACCATTGGCCTTCAGGACAAATCGCATCACTACGATTCGGCCCATCGTATTCCTGCACACCAAAGGGCCATGAGCCATCCGAGTCGATGCCGTAGTGCAAACCGTGTACATGGAAGCTGTGAGGTTTGGTGTCGCCATTCAATACATGAACATACAATCGCTCGCCTGGGCGGGTGTAAATAACTGTGCCGGGAATACGCCGCTCGATGCGAGGTTCATTAATATCCGTAGCAATGAGTGGGGTATTTTTTATTGTTGTGTAGGTAGCATCGAGGTATTCGCGGTAGATCAGCGCATCCAGTGAACGTCGATCAACTTCCGATTGTGGAATGCTGGAATCTGCATGATCCATGTTCCTCATGCAGTCAAGACGGTGTTTGTGATGCTCAGCGTCATCGGGAGCAACAGGACTATAGTTTGATACCTGTTCTATTTTGAGATAAATATGCCTTGTTTTCATGACCTACACCCCCTCTTCTGGAGACAATTCATAAACATAAAAAGTATATTTGGTCAGTTGCAGTAACCTTAACCTTAATTCATCCTGTTGCTGTTGCAACTTATATCTGATGCATCAAATCAAATTCAAGCAATTACTCTTTAGCATATGTTTTTCTCCCAATTCCCTGGTGGTCTACTTAGCTATACATATTCCTGAGCAATCTGCGCCACCATGCTTTGGGTCGCAGTCATCAGAGGGATCGTCAATACATATTTCTTCATCTGGGCATGGTATAGCCGCAATGCCTCCGCAAGCTTGAGGTTCCGGCGGCGCACATTCACCAGGGTGATCTATGGAAATTCCCTCTGTGGCAGCAGTACATGCATTACCATAGGTTTTTCCATCACAACCACAGACCGGATTGAATTCTCCTGTGCAAATGGTGGGCTTGGTTTTACAGATACCTTGTGCGTCAGCTACCTTGCATTGGCCGATACCGAAATCACAATATTGATCTTCATCAGGACAGATCAGTCCCTGGATAGTGCCGCAAATAGCTTCTTGGGGTGTAGGAGATGGGAATGGTTGCGTAGATTTGCATTACAAGCTATTAACAAGAGGATCGCACAGAAACCGATTAACCAAGTGATACGTATGTTCATGGTAATACCTCCTTAACAGATATACTGTTGAAAAGAGTCTCTAGTGAGTAGAAATCCCAACACCATTACCTAATATCGTGATCTAACGCTACATCTTTTATTTCTAATAAAGCCTAAATAATCAGTTTTAATTTTTATAATACAGTTACACCAGATTGGTGTAACGTTCTTTGTGCACGGTCTCTTTTGTCCCTGCCCGACGTCATACTCTCTGCTTTCTGGCCATTATTAAACGTGGCGTACTCATCTGAAGTCCTGATTTCAGAAATATGCATGAACAGATCTTTCCCGCTATTATCTGATCTGAACAAGGTCTATGCTGCAATAACCAGTGTATAAATAGACTATGTTTGTCAATTAGACTACCAATATTTTACAAACAATAGAATAGGTACTAACACGTATACTCTGTCATTGTATGGATGGTTTTCGTATTTGGAGAGCATAAATGGTGGGGTGTATCTCACTGGCATCAATCAACGTTGAAGTTTTGCCAATTTCTGAATCATATGAGTGACTATTCTTTTTAGTCAGTAATTCATCTTGCTTTTTTAAAATGATTCTCATAAATCATCAGCTTGCCGATTATTAATAATAACTCAAGCCGGTTAATATCAGCTGACAGTGCTTCTTCAAAATTCATTTCTGGTTTAGTCTTGCTCATCTACCACCCTCTAAAATTTAATCATAAGGGGATGACACAGAATTTCTAATACTCTCTTTATTAGAAAAAAATGCTTTGCTGCTAATCTCGTTGAGACTGACTTAATGCAGTCTGTGCAGCATCCAGATTGGTTTGCACAGTCCGGGTATTGGGGTGGTCTTTGCCTAGGAATTTTTCAAGTGTAGCCAGTACCAGCTCAAAATACGCAATGGCTTTCTTGTAATTGGCGAGCGTGTGATGTAATAAGCCCGCTTCATTTAAGTGCAGCGTATTATAAGGTTGCAGCCGAACCGCATTTTCATAATGCTCAAGTGCATCTGTATATCGAATAGCGTCTTGTGCAATCTTGCCGCGCTGAAAGGCTGCTTCGGCAACCCGCTTGATATGGCCTTCCCCTTCATTTTCGATTTGTTGAAATAGACTATCCGCTTGATCGGTTTCGCCCTGTTGTAAGGCTTCAATCGCCTGATCCAGCAATCCATCGGGAAATTCACCGCGCAGTTGTTCCAATTGCGCAATGCGTTCTTTTAGATCGGCAATATGCGCTTCATAACTCGCTTCCGTGTCCTGTAGCCGCAGCTCAATATCTCTTAGTTCAACTTCAAGTAATTGCCGGTCTGCTGCATGCGCCTGCTCCAGATCGGCACCGATTTCTGCCTCGCGGCGTTTCAGCCTTTGTTCATGTTGTTCAGGGGTTATGCCAATATTTATGATTTGATGCTGGATATGAGTATTGTTGGAAACGTTAGCATGGATGTTGTCAATCAGCGCTGAAAATTTGCCAGTTTTTTTGAAGAAACAGCGTGTATATTTACCAGATGAGCTTTATATCTTATTGCTTTATATGGCCTAGTGACTGAAAAAACTGATGCTGATACTGGAAAATATTGGAAGCTGATTTACATCAAACGAAAGCAGAAAGAGAAAAACCGCCAGTATCTGGAATCAATTTTCATCAGTAATGAAGTCGGCGAACAGTTTTCCTTGCAGGAATTGTCCGATCGTTCCGTTTCCAATCCGGCGATCCGTGTTAACACCAAGCGACTTTGTCGTATCTTAATTACCAAGCGATTCTGTCGTGCAAGGCCTTGTTCCTTTCTTACATGATGTTAAAAGAACAGTATCAAGCATAATTCCAACACCTGCGTAAGGGTATGACAAACATCTGCTGTCGTGAACAATCAGGCTACTTCCTGACTTTCTCCCACACCTTCTCCAGCCGCTTCACCGAAACCGGCTGCGGTGTTTTGAGTTCCTGCGAAAACAGCGAGATTCTCAATTCCTCAATCTGCCAGCGAAATTCAGTCAGATTCGGGTCATTAATACCCAGTTTCTGGTGTTTCTCGCGACATTGTTCATAGCGCAACCAGAGTATTTTGATTTCCGCAGCATGCTGTTCATCACGCAGCAGGTTGCCGGAACATTTTTCCAGGCGAACACGCATGCCTTTGAGATAACGTGGAAAATGTCTTAATCGCTCCCAAAAGGTATCGCTGATAAAACCGGGATAGATTAAATTTTTGAGTTGCTCGCCGAGTTCAACTTTTAATCTTTGGCTAATCTGTTTCATTGATGACTGATACTGCATCACTGCATGATAAGCCGCACCTATTTCACCTAACACCTGCGTGTAATTTTCAATCACCTGTGGCAACCGCTCCCGCGCTTTGAGTATCTGCGCTGCAAAGGCGGCTTCGGTGCGCGGCAGCGGGTCCTCACTGACAAAAGCCCGGTCGATGATTGTATTAAGCAGATCCTGCTTCAGATCACCGGGATTAATACAGGTGGTCAATTGTAACGCAGCCTGCCGGAATCCTGGAATGCTTTTATCGAACTGTTTCATGTGCTCCCTGAATTCAAAATACATCAGGCGGCAGATACCGGCGCGCATGGCATAATCGGCAGCTGCACGGGTATCGAATAAACGGATTGCAACATGATCTTTTTCATCGACCAATGCAGGGTAACCGATCAGTTGACGTCCATTACGCGTAAAAGTCATCTCGGCAGGCAGATCGCCAAAATCCCAACATTTAATATCGTCCCGCTCAATATCCGCTTTTTTATCATCGAGGCTCAATTGACGGAATGTGGATTGCGCTGCACTACCGAACTTTTCCTGCAAAGCCGAAAGATCACGGCTCATGGCGAGTTCCTCACCAGCCGCCTCGACGATTCTGAAATTCATCAACAGATGCAGCGGCACGTCTTTCGATTCCCAGGTATCGACTGGGATTACGAGCGTGGTTTTACGCAGGATAAATCTGGCCATGGCGTCCTGTAGCGCAACATCTCTCGCAGAAACAGATTGCCATTGCAAAAATTCGGTCACTGAACCGGGTAATGGCACCAGCATGCGGCGTATTTGCTTAGGCAGCGCTTTAAAATACCAGGTCACTTTCTCACGGATCAGACCAGGTACGAGATAATCAAACTGCCGCGCATCCAGGCGATTAAGCACCGGCAATGGTACGGTGACAGTCACACCATCCAGCACATGCCCCGGATCGAAACGGTAGCGCAATGGAAAAATACTACCGTCAGACAATACAAATTGTTCGGGAAACTGCGCCTCAGTCGCATCCTCCTGATGACGCCTGAGAAGCGCGCGGTCGAGATAAAGCAGTTCTGGATTTTCCTGTTCGGCCTGTTTGCGCCATTTTTCGAAACCGGCACCATTAAAGATATTCTGTGGGATACGCGCATCATAGAAAGCAAAAATCTCCTGATCGTCGACCAGCACGTCCTGACGCCGTGTTTTATGTTCAAGTTCTTCGATTTCCTTGACAAGCTGCTGGTTATGGGAGAAAAACTTCGCCTTGGTGACATATTCACCTGTAACTAACGCGCTTCGGATAAAAATTTCACGTGATGCTTCTGGATTAATCCTGCCATAGTGTACAGACCGTTTGGTCACGATAGGAAGCCCATACAACGTGACACGTTCATAGGCGATCACTTCGGAACGCTTTTTCTGCCAGTGCGGATCGAAATATTGCCGTTTGCACAAACTACCCGCTATTTTTTCCAACCATACCGGGTCAATCCGGGCCACGCAGCGCCCATAAAGCTTACTGGTTTCAACCAGTTCGGCACAGACTGCCCATTTAGCCTTGGCCTTACCTTTTTTTAACGCGGAACCTGGAAAAATTGAGAACTTGATGCCCCTGGCACCCAGATACTCGCCTTCCTTTTCTATCTTGAAACCGATATTACCGAGTAAACCGGCAAGCAGTGCGCGGTGTATTTCATCATATGTCGCCGGCACCTCATTCGGCCTGAACCCAAATTCTTTCACCAGCACATGGAGCTGATTATGGATTTCTCGCCATTCACGCAAGCGGCGGTAGGACAAAAAATAATCACGGCATTGCGCAATCATTTTGCGGTTTGATTTTTTATGTTTTAGTAATGTATCAAAAAAATCCCATAGTTTCAGAAATCCCATAAAATCAGAACGCTCATCCAAGAAGCGCCGATGCGCCTGGTCGGCTGCATCCTGGTGCTCGAACGGACGATCACGCGGGTCTTGCAAACTGAGTGCCGACGCAATAATGAGCACTTCATGCAGGCAGTTTTCTTGTCTGGCCGCCAGTACCATGCGTGCGATGCGGGGATCAATCGGAAACCTGGCCAGTTGCCAGCCTAACCGTGTCAGCTGTTTATCTTCATCAACCCCGCCCAGTTCCGTCAGCAATTGATATCCGTCGGATATCATGCGCGCAGATGGGGGCTCAAGAAAAGGAAAACTCTCCACATCTCCTATTTTTAGTGATTTCATGCGCAAAATCACCGCTGCCAATGACGAACGTAAAATTTCTGGATCGGTATATTCCGGCCGTGCATGAAAATCTTCTTCCGAATACAGCCTGAAACAAATACCGCTGGCGATACGTCCGCAACGGCCGGCACGCTGATTCGCGGATGCACGGGAAATTCTTTCCGTCTGCAGCTGTTCAACTTTATTGCGATAACTGTATCGATTAATGCGCGCCCAGCCGGTGTCGATAACATACCGTATTCCAGGAACGGTCAATGAAGTTTCCGCGACATTGGTCGCCAAAATAATACGGCGCGCCTGACCGGCTTTGAATACACGATCCTGATCGCTAAATGACAGGCGTGCAAATAACGGCAATATTTCCACACCGGCAAATCCGTTCTGTTCAGAGTCAAAATGATGCTTGCGCAGCGATTCAGCTGTTTCCCGGATCTCGCGTTCACCCGGCAAAAAAACCAGAATATCCCCTGTCCTGCCCATTTGCATAATGTCATCGACGGCATTAAGAATCTTCTGTTGCATATCCAGGTCTTCTTCATCGGCCACAACAGGCTGATAGCGTATTTCTACCGGATAGGTTCGTCCCGACACTTCAACCACGGGTGCATGGTTGAAGTGTCGGGAAAATCGCGCAGCATCAATAGTGGCGGAAGTAACAAGCAATTTAAGATCAGGTCTTGACGGCAATAACCGACTGATATAGCCCAGCAGAAAATCAATATTCAGACTGCGCTCATGCGCCTCATCAATGATAATGGTGTCATATGCGCGCAGTTCGGGGTCATTTTGTGATTCCGCAAGCAGAATACCGTCGGTCATGAGCTTAATATAGCTATCGGGACTGACCTTATCCGAGAACCGCACTTTGTAACCGACAGCCTGCCCCAACGACGACCCCAGTTCTGTAGCAATCCGCGTGGCGACTGATCGTGCGGCGATGCGCCTTGGCTGGGTATGACCAATCATGCCCCGTACGCCACGCTCCAGTTCCAAACATATTTTGGGTAACTGTGTTGTTTTCCCCGACCCCGTTTCGCCGCAAACAATGACAACCTGATGGCCAGCTATCGCGCGCTTGATTTCTTCTCGTCTGGCGGTAACTGGTAATTCATCGGCGTAACAGGGCTTTGGCAGTTGCGCAAGACGACGCGCTATAATGTCCGGCAATACATTTTTCATTGACTGACAGAAGACCTACTTCTGCATGACGGCAGTGAACAAATCGGACGAAACCCTTGCATCCAGCCATTGAATTAAACGGGTATACTGCGACGCGTAAAACCAGTTTTTATCTACATTGGCACATTGTCGGATAAAAGGAAAAATGGCCATGTCGGGCAACGTCAATCGATTGCCCATCAGATAATTATTTTTACGCAAACGCATATCCAGATCCGCCAGATGAAATTCGGCCTGCTCACGGTAATATTGCTCTGAATGTTCAGGAAATCGTACCGAGTATTTGTAATAGTCGAGTGCCTTTTTAAACGGCTCGTCGTTTTGGGTAATCAAACCCATTGCCTCATCGGACAATCCGTTTGGGTGACCCAGCCACTGTTGTGGATCATTGACAGACAACGCCCACAGCATGATATCCAGGCTTTCATCAATCACCTGGCCATCAGTCAGCTGCAACACGGGAACGGTCCCTTTAGGTGAACACGCCAGTAATGCATCGGGTTTGTCCCGCAGTTTGACTTCCTGCATATCAACCGCAATGCCGCTGATCCTGATCGCCATCCGGGCGCGGATGGCATAAGGACAGCGGCGAAATGTATACAATAAGGGTTTCATTTGAATGCTTGAATCGTTATTTATGCAGTTGCACGGCTCTGTTCACGATGTTTCTTGATTAAATCATAGGCTGCCTGGACTTCCTTCGCCTGTTCCGTAGCGACAGAAATCATCTCTTCGGGAAGCCCCTGTCCCATGAGTTTGTCCGGATGGTATTGACTCATGAGCTTGCGGTATGCATGTTTGATTTCACGGTCGGAACTCCGTTCGCTCACACCGAGAGCCTTATAGGCATCTTCCAGTGCATTAGCTGATGTTGCCTGTCCGCCGGCAAAGTGCGTTTGGTTAAGGACCATATCCAGCAATCGATCAAAGGCAGTCCTGCTATACCCAAGATACCCGGCAATTTCCTTCAGCAATTGCACTTCGGAGGCATTCAACCGGCCATCAGACATCCCCATGATAATCAGATACACCAGCAACATTTGCCTGAGATTTCCCGAGTAACCACATACAGTCATGAATTCGGCCACTTTGGGTTTTATATCGAACATGGGTGACGCACCACGTTTAAAAAGCGCAATTGCTTTGAGTCTGTGGTCATGTGTCATACCGAGTTTGCGCATGAATTGCTCTACATGCGCGATTTCGGTTTCAGAAACACGCCCGTCAACTTTGGCGAGTTTTCCCATCAGGGTAAAAACGGTTTCCAGAAATACTGATTGGCGGCGAGCGGCTGAAAAGGCATTCATTCGACCTGAGCCTGGTGTTCTGAACCGGTCGATGAAACTGCCCAGCAAAAACCCCAGAATACTGCCCAGAATACCCAGGATCAAGAAACCTGCCAGAACACCCAGAATTCTAAACAAACTTGCTCCCAGAAAAAAACAAACAGGTATTATAGCGAATTAACTTGGATGAAAAATCTGTGAAAGTATCAATACGGCTCAAATCTTAAGAATAGAAAAAAAATTAATCGGCTTCTGTTTTTTCAGAAAGATTGGCAACATACCAGTTCATGGCAGACTCCAGTCCTTCCTGAATAGCATGAGTCGGATCAAAACCCAGCAAACTTCTGGCTTTGGTAATGTCCGCCTGCGAGTGACGCACATCTCCTTCTCGAAAATCAACATACTCAGGCCGGTGCGCTTCCAAATGCGGAAATTTCTCCAGCAACAGTGCACGCATCATTTGATAGAGTTGATTTAAGCTCGTACGTTCATTGAGGGCAACGTTATAGACTTGATTGATTGCAGCTTCATTTGAAATCAGCGCGGACAATATGTTGGCTTGCACAACATTATCTATATAACAAAAATCCCTGCTGGTCTCACCATCACCATTGATATAAAGCGGTTTGTTCTTGATCAATGCGGAAATCCAGAGCGGTATCACCGCAGCGTACGCTCCGTCAGGATCCTGCCGGGGACCAAAAACATTAAAATAGCGCAATCCGACTGATTGTGTTGCATAGCAACGGGCAAAAACATCGGCGTAAAGCTCATTCACGTACTTGGTCACCGCATAGGGTGAAAGTGGCTGTCCAATAGTAGATTCCACCTTGGGCAAGCCGGGATGATCGCCATAGGTGGAACTCGATGCTGCATAAACAAAGCGTTTGACTTTAGCGTCGCGCGCCGCAACCAGCATGTTCAGAAAACCGGACACATTATTTTCATTGGTTAAAATAGGATCATTGATGGAACGCGGCACTGACCCTAAAGCCGCCTGATGCAGCACAAAGTCAATATCCTTACAGGCAGCTCCGCATTCATCAAAATCGCGAATATCTCCCTGAGAGAATTGAAAATTGCGCCACATATCTGATCCTACCGCATCCCTGGTCTGGTCCAGATTATGCTGATAACCCGTTGAAAAATTATCCAGCCCGACCACTTTCTGATTCAATTTCAATAAGGCTTCCAGTAAGTTGGAACCAATAAATCCGGCAACACCTGTAATGAGCCAGCAATACTGTTTATTGGATAAATGTTGTTGAATTTCCTGATAACGCATCATTTCAGATGATTCCTTGCAAAATCGTATTAGAGTCGCCAAACATGAAGCCCCGCCTCTTGCAGAACAGATTGACTGAATTTTGATTTAACATCAATAAAACATCCATTCTCCACGATTTTGGCTTGAATATCGGGAATTGTTTTTGTCAAAAAACTCACATGCGAAACCGCAACAATCATCGCTTCCGCACACGGTAAATTTTCCCATGACTCAAGTGTTATACCATATTCATTGAATGCTTCTTCCGGATCGGTAACCGGGTCACAAACATGTATTTCAACACCATAGTCCGCTAACTCGCGAATGACATCAATTACCTTTGAATTTCTCAAATCTGGGCAATTCTCCTTAAATGTTAAACCAAGCACATTCACCCTGGCACCCCTTACATTAAAACCGGCTTTAATGATTTGTTTGATTGTCTGTTCCGCCACATACTTGGCCATATTGTCATTGATACGGCGGCCTGCCAGAATCACCTGCGGCATATAACCGATCATCTCGGCTTTATGCGTCAGATAGTATGGATCAACACCAATGCAATGCCCTCCGACCAGACCCGGCCGGAATGGTAAAAAGTTCCACTTGGTACCCGCCGCATCCAGAATGTCCAGCGTATCGATGTTGAGTCGATCGAAGATCATTGCCAGTTCATTCATCAGCGCAATGTTCAAATCGCGCTGAGTATTTTCAATCACTTTGGCCGCTTCAGCCACCTTAATACTGGCAGCGCGATAAACACCTGCAGTCACAACACTTTCATATAACTGTGCAATTTCTTCCAGAGAATCGGCATCATCGCCCGACACAACTTTGATAATCGTCGTAAGCGTATGCTCTTTATCACCTGGATTGATACGCTCAGGAGAATAACCGACATGAAAATCCTGTTTCCATTTCATACCGGAAAATTTTTCCAATACAGGAATGCACACTTCTTCGGTTGCGCCTGGATAAACAGTAGATTCATAAATGACAATCGCACCTTGCTTCATGTTTTTGCCCACTGTTTCACTCGCGCCGATCAAGGGCCTGAAATCCGGTTGATGCGCCTGATCAACCGGTGTCGGCACAGCAACCACAATATAATCAGCTTGCGACAAGTCAGCAACATCGGCCGTAAAAACAAGCTGAGTGGCCTGTTGCAGATCTGCAGTTGAAACTTCGCCTGTTGGATCAACATATTGTCGATAACTCTGAATTTTACTGTCGGAAAGGTCATAACCAATTGTTCGCCGTTTCTTTCCAAATTCAACCGCAAGCGGTAACCCTACATAACCCAGCCCAACTACAGCAACAATACCCATAAGTTCATTCTCCAATTTAACGCCCTTTAATGTCAAATAACCAGCTCAGCTACTATAAAGATTTTATGACAAATAGAAACTGTACTATAGCGTAATATTTTTAGCTTTAATTGAGCATTCGACACACTCTGGCGATTAATTTTTAAACAAGGCCTTTTTTGCCCCCTTTTATGCCTGAATAAACCAGCCTGTTATATGCTATAAATGCATGTTAACAAGAAAAAGCGTAATCTATTCTTTGTATAATCAATCAGTTTCTGTAACAATTACAACTGTAACATTTACCAATGGGAGAACCGACATGCATAACTTCTTTACACGCATTCCAAAGAAACTCTGGTTAACATGCATTAAACCAGCTTTAGTGAGTGCGTTGATTATACTCAGCCTGACGGCATGCGGTGAGACCAAAGATGCAGCAACGCTTATCTCAGAAGCTGTTGATTACCAGAAAAAAGGTAATGACAATGCCGCCATTATTCAACTGAGAAACGCCCTGCAGCAAGAACCAAACAATGTCAAAGCACGCTTTTTATTGGGTTCACTTTACCAGCAAAATCATAACCCATTATCGGCGGAAAAAGAACTGAACCGAGCATTGGATCTGGGCATGGACACCGGTACTGTATTGCCTGTTTTAAGCCAGGTACTTTTTGATTTAGGTAAGTTTCAGCAATTACTGGACACGACTGAACAACATACTGAAAACGGTTCCGACGAAGTCCAACTTCTTCGTGCCAAAGCACTTCTTGCAGTGCACAAGGCTGAAGAAGCTAAAATTATTTTTGACCAGCTTCTAGCCAAAAAACCCGATCATCCGGAAGCCTTAACAGGATTGGCACAATACGCCCTGCTCCAAAATGATTTAGTCCTGGCAACTGAGTACTCCGATCAGGCAATCGCCAAAAATCCGCAAAATTTGAGCGCATGGGTTTTTAAAGCAAATATGTTACGTGCACAAGGCAAATCTGAACAAGCTTTAACCGCTTTCGAGCAAGTCGTCGAGTTAGCGCCTGACGATGCAAATGCGTATAGCAACAAGGCTGACTTGGAAATCGCTCTCGGCAAATATGACGCCGCAAAAAATAGTATTGCACGTGTTCGTGAAATTGCGCCGGACAGTTTAATTCTCAACCATTCACAGGCATTATTGGACTTTAACCAAGGAAGGTATGCTGAGGCACTGACTTCCATTCAGACTTTACTTGGCGCCGCTCCCGAACATTTACCCAGCGTTTTACTGGCCGGCGCCATTCAGTTCTCGCTTGGTTCATTTACACAAGCAGAACAATATCTGGAACAATATCTAAAAAACATACCAGGCAATATTTATGCACGCAAGCTCATGATCAGCACTTTATTGAGCGGCAGAAAAACCAAACAAGCCATGGATGTTCTGGAGCCAACATTAACAGCAGTGCAGCATGACCCGCAATTATTTGCTTTAGCAGGTGAAGTTTACATGCAGTCCGGGGACTTCACAAAAGCGACTGAGTTTTATGAAAAAGCGAATGAACTTGCACCTAACAATGCCGCATTGCATACTGCGCTTGGGATGAGCAAACTGGCATTGGGAGACCGGGCACTTGCTGTCGCCGAACTCGAACTCGCAGCCGACTTAGACAAAAGCTCTCCCAGAGCAGGTGTTTTACTCGCACTTACTCACATTAACGCAAACGAGTTTGGCAAAGCGCTGTCCACGATAGAAGATTTGGAAAAAGCAGACCCCCAGAATCCACTTTTTCATAATTTGAAAGGTGGTGTTTACATTGGGCAAAAAGATTTCGATAAAGCACGCGCCAGCTTTAACAAGGCACTTACACTTCAACCGGACTTTTTTCCTGCAATTTCCAACCTGGCGCGACTTGATTTACAAGATCAAAAACCCGGTGTAGCAAAAAAACGTTTCGAAGACATACTTAAAAATGATGACAGAAACATTCAAGCTATGAATGCACTGGCAGGCCTTGCACTGTCCCAGGGCAAACCCGATGAAGCCACAAAATGGCTGGAACTGTCCAGTAATAAAAACCCGAATGCTGTGGATCCTGCAATTCGCCTGGCCACTCATTATGCACGCCAGGGTGACAAAGAAAAAGCGCTTTTACTCTCACGCAAACTCTATGGAATGCATCCGAATGAACCACGTGTAATCGAACTGCTCGGACAGGTGCAACTGGCGCACAATAATCATGCAGCAGCGCTTGACAGCTATGAAAAACTGGCTGCCGAATTGCCTGATTCCGCCGCTGCACAATTAAAAATAGCCGAAATTCATTCTATTATGAAGGATTATCCTGCTACATCGGCAGCATTAAGAAAAGCGCTATTTATCAATCCCGATTACGTAGAAGCAAAAGTGGCCATGGCCCGATTAGCCAATATTGAAAATAAAGAGAATGAAGCTATTGCAATTGCTCAGAAAATACAAAAAGAGCATGCTGGCTCCCCCATCGGTTATGAATTGGAAGGCGATTTATTAATGCATCAACAAAAATTTGAAATGGCAGCCAAGGCATATGAAAAAGCATTCTCGATTTCACAGACCACGCCCTTAACAATCAAAATATACACGGCCCTGAATCAGGCAGGCAGTGATAATAAAGCTCATGCCCATATTACACAATGGCTGTCAAATAATCCGGATGATGCGACTACGCGTCTGCTTCTTGCCAACGATCATCTATCCAAGAAGCAATATGCACACGCTACCAAGGAATATGAAGTAATTCTGGAAAAGAATCCGCAGCATTTAATCACACTGAATAACCTGGCGTGGCTTTATCAACAAAACAAAAACCCACGTGCGCTGGAATTTGCCGAGAAAGCTTATAAAATAGCTCCCGAAGCTTCAGCTATTCAAGATACACTCGGCTGGATTCTTGCAGAAAACGGGGAAATTGATCGCGCATTGCCTTTGCTTGAAAAAGCTGCTGCGAGCCAATCCGAAAATGCCACAATTCAATATCACTACGCATATGCCTTGACAAAAGCCGGCAATCAAACACGCGCACGTCAAATTCTTGGTGAGCTTTCTACATCAGACAAAAAATTTCCCGAAGCCAAGGAAGCTCAAGAGTTGTTAAAACAATTACAACAATAATTCAATAAAAGCAAACTCGCCGGAAAACGGACGCATACAACAGCACACCGAATAAACACAACTCTATGGCGAGACATGTTTATTCGGTTCTCCCACAAAAATCACTTAAAAAAAGTCAGCTAATCGCCGCCCATTCTTCAGGCGTAAAAGTTTTCATTGATAATGCATGTATTTCCTGTTTCATTTTGTCACCTAACGCCCGATAAACAAGTTGATGCTGCTGAATCATGCGCTTGCCTCTGAATTCGGCACTGACAATAACAGCCTGAAAATGATGTCCATCATTACCTTCAACCTGCACCAACTCACAAGGCAGCGAAGCCTCGATATAATGCTTAATATTATCTGCAGTAATCATTTTTTCTCTTCAATAAAATCAATGTTGCATACTAGATTATATGCCTTTCACAAAACATGCCCATAGTAAAAAGAGCTATTAATATAAAGGCATTATGCGGAAAAACATAACGCTTATATGAAATATATAGTCCGCATTTTAGACCAATATTAACACCGACATCGCAAGCGTAGTTGAATTCCGGCAATCTTTAAGTAGCATAATGGACGAAATGTACAAACAAGCACAGCACGTACAAATTATGATTTCCACATAAAAATAGTATAGTAAGAAGAAAAATTATACACAGCCGAAATGCTAGCTTGCGCAACAAGGCGCATCAACTTAAACCGCCCCAAAAACCTGCTCAAATAACGCATTAACCTATACTTTTAGCTTCAGTTACTAGTAGAGGGGATTACCGCATTATCTCCAGAGATAGATTTTTTAAGTAGAATATAGGTTTGTTGAAGACATAAACAGAAATACTAAAGGGAGCACTAAATGTGAACGTTTTATCAAAGCTCAAATTGTTAATCAGATTGATACCCCTCGCATTGATTCTCATCAGCAGCCCAGCAATATCTGAAAAGCCAAAGACAGGGTCAATTATGATAATACTGGACGAACAAAACCTTACAGGATGCCGATTGTTAGGTGAAGTCAGGGGCACATCACAAGATTTGGATGATGATGCATCCTATCCTGAACGGCTGATGGCCGCCAGAAATAATTTAAGAGATGAAACATCCAGGCTAGGAGGCAACACTGTAATGATAAAACATGCAAGTAATACAGCTCGCTATGGTCGCTATGAAGTTCCTGAAATTGATAAAATGATAATTTTTACCGGACATGCTTATAGTTGCAAGTAGACATAATTGCTTACGCTTAATAAAAAATCAACTTTCATGATTCATGTTTCTATTTGACTTGCCTCTTTGTGCACCGTCTGGATATTTATTGTTCAAAAATTCAAATTTGATCCGGCTATGCTTGAATATATTATTTTCGCGCTTATTTCTATAATGAACATATTCTGAGATATTCGATCTTTATACATGGGTTTAAACAAAATCACTATTCTAATATTTTGTTGTCGATTTAAATTAATCGGTGTGATATCCGTAACACATACTATAAAACAGACCACAGCATATCTTATCAAGGCCAGATTTTTTTAGATGATGAGGACTGCGTTTATATAGAATTTAAGATTATTTCTTTTTACCCAGATATTAACGTGCTTAATAAACTACATATTGCCACCTACAATATCCATAAAGGATTTTCCAGTTTTAATCAGCGCTTGATTGTTCATGAGCAGCGGGACTGTCTGCGCGATCTTAACGCCGATATTGTGTTTCTCCAGGAAGTGGTTGGACATCACGCAAAGCATGCCGCACGCTTTAATGACTGGCCAGACAGTAGTCAACATGAGTTTCTTGCTGATTCAGTATGGCCACAATCAATATATGGAAAAAATGCGATTTACGAATCCGGCCATCATGGTAATGCCATCCTAAGTCGATACCCAATCGTTTCCTGGGAGAATGAAGATATCTCTGCCCATCGCTTTGAAAGCCGCGGTCTGTTGCATTGTGAAATCCGCATACCCGAATGGCAGGAAAATCTGCATTGTATCTGCGTGCATTTAGGGTTATTCAAGAAAGGTCGGCACACGCAATTGAAGGCCCTAAAGAAACGCATAAAAAAACTAGTTCCTCCGCATGCACCGCTGGTAATTGCCGGTGACTTTAATGACTGGAGGGAAATGACAGGCCCTATGCTGGCGAATGCGCTTGACTTAACTGAAGTCTTTGAGTTTACGCACGGCAGAGCTGCGCGCAGTTTTCCGTCTGCATTACCAATATTACGGCTTGACCGCATTTACGTGCGCGGATTCCATATAGAAAATACTTGTGTTCACCACGGTCATCCCTGGTCAAAAACCTCAGATCACGCAGCACTATCCACGAACGTCATTCGCAGATGATTCAAACGGGTTATGCAGATGGAAATAAAATCCGACTTTTGCATAATGGCAGCGAATATTTCACGGCATTAGAACAAGCTATTGATACTGCAGAACTTGAAATCCATTTTGAAACTTATATTTTCAAAAATGACCTGATTGGACACAAAATTGCTGCGGCCCTTATACGTGCTGCGAAAAGAGGCGTATCAGTCTACTTACTCATTGATGGGTTCGGCTCTTATATGCTGCCGGATTCTTTTATTCAACGTATGCTTGATGCTAATGTTAAGGTACTGGTTTATAGACGTGAAGTACTTTTCTTCAAGTTGCGCCGCTATCGATTGCGACGCATGCATCGGAAACTTGTCGTTATTGATGCGTGTATTGCTTTTGTAGGCGGCATTAATATTATCGATGATTTTGAGCAACTCCGAGATGAGCAAATACCGCGCTTTGATTACGCTGTTTTAATCGAAGGACCGCTTCTAAAAAAAATTTATGCAGCAACGCAACGTTTGTGGCTGATTGTCGCCTGGGCGCATTTTAAAAAACGCTGGGCAAATAATATAAAGTTGCAGCCTACCGGTGAACATAAAGGCAATCAGTTCGCCGGTTTTTTGATACGAGATAACATCCGCCATCGCCATGATATTGAACAAGCCTATCTAGAAGCCATCCATAATGCACAAAATGAAATTATCATTGCAAACGCCTACTTTCTGCCCGGTATCTACTTCTGTAATGCATTGAACAAAGCAGCCCGCCGCGGTGTCAATGTAATACTGTTATTGCAAGGCAGAGTTGAGTATCGATTGCAGCATTACGCAACCCATGCACTTTATGGAAACCTCCTAGATGCGGGTATTAAGATTTACGAATACAGCAAAGGTTATCTACATGCCAAAGTCGCCGTCATTGATCGGTACTGGGTAACCGTCGGTTCTTCAAATATCGATCCTTTCAGTTTGATGCTTGCAAGGGAAGCCAATGTTGTGATTCAGGATAAAATTCTTGCCAATCAATTAAGAGCGAGCTTGAAACAAGCTATTATCAATGAATCCACCTTAGTGGCCCGCACTGGCTGGCAATCAAAATCATGGCTATATCATGCTACCAATTGGCTCAGTTATTATGTGATTTATTATGCCCAGAGTATACTGGGTTACGGCCAAAAGAAAACGAATCATAACAGTAACGCATAATTGGAAATGATGCTGGATAAAGACAAACTGAGTCAGGAAAAGCTTGATCAAATAATCACAGCTGCCCGGTTAATGAAAACCGGAGGTGTTGTTGCTTTTCCAACTGAAACAGTTTATGGACTGGGAGCAGACGTGACCAATGCAACCGCCATTCGAAAAGTCTATGAAATAAAACAGCGCCCGGCAAATCACCCTTTAATCGTCCATATTGGAGAGATTGCCTTATTAAAATCTTGGGCACAGGCAATACCCGAGTCGGCATGGATTCTGGCCAATCATTTCTGGCCTGGTCCGTTAACACTCATCCTCAAACGCAGCCAACATATTCCGGATTACGTCACCGGCGGCCAGGATACTGTTGGAATTCGTGTACCCGCGCATTCTGTTGCACTTGCGTTACTCCACGCCCTTGGCCCTGACAAGGCAATTGCAGCCCCATCAGCGAATCTTTATGGCAAGATCAGCCCCACATCAGCCGCACATGTACGCGCTGCTTTAGACAAAAAAATAGATATGATTCTGGATGGGGGTGCTTGCACAATTGGACTGGAAAGTACAATTGTCGGATTTAATCGCGACACTGTCTCTGTACTCAGGCCAGGTGGAATTTCTGTATCTGCGATTGAATCTGTCTTGAATAAAACTGTTGTTCTATGCCAGAATACAAAATCTGCGACACGCGTTTCAGGTTCGCTCCCCGCCCACTATGCGCCCACAACGCCGCTTAGGCTTTATCCAACTGAAATGATATTTCAGACAGCACGCAGACTGTCGGCACGCAATTTGCGGTCGGTCGTTATTACCTGGTCTGACATTGATCTACCCGAGCTAAACGGTTCAAATATTCACCACGTACGCTTGCCTAATAAGCCGACCAGTTATGGCAAACATCTCTACGCAACACTGCATCAGTATGACCATGCAGCATTTGATTATATTTTAATGGAAACCCCGCCAGAACTACCGTCCTGGCTAGCCATAACTGATCGCTTGCAAAGAGCAAGTTTCTCACATATATCATCTACAATATGAATAAAGAAAAAACTCACAATCAATTAAAAGCTGTCCTTTTTGATGTTGATGGCACTTTGGCCGATACCGAACAAGATGGTCATCGCCCCGCGTTTAATGCAGCATTCCAAGAATTCGGCTTATCCTGGGAATGGGATATCCCTTTGTATGGTGAATTATTGCAAGTAACGGGCGGAAAAGAAAGAATTCGATACTATATTGAAAAATACATGCCCGAAGAACTTGCCAGAAATAATCTGGATGAGTGGATAGCATGTTTGCACAAAACCAAGACACTCCATTTCAAAAAACTCATGGAGCAAGGCGAGATTCCATTAAGACCAGGTGTTAAACGTTTAATTCATGACTTACGGGATCAGAATATTAAATTGGCCATTGCAACAACCACTACACCAGAAAATGTCACTTACCTGTTGCAATCCACTTTAGGCGAGAATGCTAACAATTTGTTTGATGTGATTGGTGCCGGTGATATTGTGCCGCAAAAAAAACCGGCACCGGATATTTATTTCTGGGTTTTGAATAAACTGAACTTAGAAGCATCACAGTGTATCGCGATCGAAGATTCTGAAAATGGATTATTAGCTGCACGTGCGGCCAATTTACCAACATTAATTACCGTCAACAACTATACATGCCAGCAAAATTTTGCAGGTGCAGTTGCCATATTGTCTGATCTTGGCGAACCGGATAAAATTTTTACACAACTTTCAAACAACTCCGTTCATTTTGATAATCAATGGATAGATGTTGATGCATTACGAAAGCTAACTGACACTTGACAAAGTAGTGTCATCTATCTTATACGTCACGAACCGTTGAAAGACATATGCACCGATCGATTAGGTCACAATAAAAAACCGGCTCACACAGCCGGTTTTTTATTGTGACCTAATCTACAAAGAGATTGTCAGAAATTCGGCATTATTATTTATTTCGCCATCTGTTTTTCACGAATCTCATCCAGCGTTTTACAATCAATACACAACGTTGCAGTTGGACGTGCCTCAAGTCGCTTCAATCCTATTTCGATACCACAACTTTCACAATAACCATAATCTTTCGATTCAATCTTGGCAATGATTTCATCAATTTTCTTGATCAGTTTGCGCTCGCGATCCCGATTGCGCAATTCAAGCGTCATGTCGGATTCCTGGCTGGCGCGGTCATTGGGATCCGCAAAAACTGTGGCGTCGTCCTGCATCGTATGCACAGCCCGATCAATATCCTGACTCAATTCAATTTTCATACCCTCCAGTATCTTACGAAAATGTGCAAGTTGTGCAGGACTCATATAGTCTTCATCCGCTTTCGGTTCATAGGGAGTAGCATTTTTTCTCTGTAGCTCTTGCGGCATCTTGAGTGCTCCTGTGCAATTTTTTGGTGGGTAAAATAAAATACACGCTTCAAATAAACAAGGCATTATACAACAATTTTTTTTCTGCGTTACAACACTCACTTAATGTCAACATGATGCCCCCGAGATGCATCTACCTATTATCTTTATCAACAAATGAAAGCGTTCTGACTATTGCCGATCATAGTGATTTTTATAGGATAGAATACCAGTTAAAAGTTGCACCGACATGAATATTAAAGGATAATGCAACGTTACGTTATACGCGCACTAAATGCTTTGGCAACTAAGGATAAAATACAATGAAAGCAGAGATACACCCCGATTATCAGGAAATAACCGTCACATGCAGTTGCGGCAATGAATTTAAAACGCGATCTACAATGAACAAGCCTTTGAGCGTTGAAGTATGTTCCGTTTGCCATCCCTTCTATACCGGCAAACAAAAAATTGTTGATACAGCGGGTCGTGTGGAGAAATTCCGCCAGAAATATGGCACACAGATTCCGAAACGCAGCACATCAGGAACCGGAACCAACGCCTCTTCTTAGGATTTTATTAAAAAATAAGACCGCCTTATCAATCTCATGCTCCCTGTGATTTTATTATATGCTGGGAACAACAGGCTATTTGAATAATTCCGGTTTTTATCTGGCGAGTGACGCCAATATATGAAAATAATAAAAAGGGAATGCATATGCATTCCCTTTTCAATGAATCAGTAATGCACCGCTAACCAGAAAGTTTCTCTATCTGGATCCGTCCAACTCACCCTATGTTTTTTATGTGGCGGTATATGAATAAAATCTCCTTCTTCCAAACGAACAAGTGTTTTATCAGCGAATGTCAGTTCTGCACTCCCCTTTAATACTAACACCCATTCGTTTTTTTCCTGGTCATACCACTCGCCCTCCGGAGAGCGATGACCTTTAGAGATGATTTTCTCAATGGTTACAACCGAACTACTTACCAGCGTCTCAAAAGCTTCCTTTTCGAGTTTAACGGGAATCGCTGCGAAAATATTTTCTGGTTTCACTGTGTTTACTCAACCCACAACAAACCAATCGGCAATAAAAACTAGAGTCCGATGAATACACAGGATCGATATGCAATCACTTCGATATCCTGGATACTCAGTAAACGATGATTCATCAAGCCAATCGAAGTCCAAAGAACAGAATCTAACGTTTCGTCACATTATATAGAACAGGCAACCAAAATTCTTTGCATACAAATATTGGATTACCTGCTCTAACGCTGTCCATGAATAATCAAAATTAATGATTTTTCACAAAATCAACTAATCTTTGATAGGTAAATAGATAATCTTGCCCGGAGAGGGGAGTGTGGCATTGTACACAATTCAAATCATTACTTTTTTCGGTTCCATCAGGGTTATAAACTGCAAATCCCCAGTTACCGGTTCGGTCTTCAGCTGAGAAACTCGCATCCCAGTCCTCACGTTTTTCCATCACAGCAACGGCTGCCAGCGAATCAATTTCAAAAACACCATCCTTACCTGCAACGGGTTTACCGTCTGC
This sequence comes from Nitrosomonas aestuarii, assembly GCF_003046585.1. Classification (GTDB taxonomy): domain Bacteria; phylum Pseudomonadota; class Gammaproteobacteria; order Burkholderiales; family Nitrosomonadaceae; genus Nitrosomonas; species Nitrosomonas aestuarii. The sequence continues at coordinate 28,092 of NZ_QAAE01000005.1, forward strand.
ACTCTTTTTCGGTGTATAAATTTCCATCACAACAACTGAGCCGGATGCACTTTCCTGGCCCTGCTTATAGCTGTTTATTGTTGTTTCATTCGCATACAATTTAGCAACCTGAGTTTGATTTGCACGATTAGCTGTACTGTATTTTGTAAAAGATTTTTCATAGCCTTCCGGAAATTTAACATGCTCTGGATTGCCCCCACTATAAGCATATAACGGTGTCATTATCAGAATTGCAGCCACTATTTTCAAAGTAACTTTCATCATCTACTCCTTTTTGTATAGTCAATAATAAAGTCAACAAAACTTATATTTGCGAGCAAACCTTTACGCATTATTTGGCACCTATCTCGCCGATATCGATCACTAATCGTATTGACAGATACACCACCAACGCAGATACAGCTAAATGAAGCACAAATTGAGCAGGTTTCTCCTTTATTGCATCAAATAGCGTTTTATTTTTTCCTTCTTTCTTCATGAGGGCATATTCCGCGCGCATTTTGATTGTACGCGCTTTCTGATATTCATCTACAAGCGCTCTAGCTCGCTTGAATTGCGTCACATCTTTTAACCAGATGGCCGGCAGGGAAATACCCCAATTCCCTGCTGAAGTTTCATAATAATCAATATCATTGTCATCCAACAGTGTACGCACTTCATTCGCTTCATCATTCGAAACACCGTTGAGCTTGAATAAAATTTTTGACATTGATGAACCCGCTGTTAAGCTATTCGTACCAAGCAGAGATTTTCTGTTCAATTGATGCTATCTGTGCAATCGTTAGATTGTCAAGCATAAGTGATAAAAAACCATTTCCAAATGATCGAACTGTGTTTATGAAAAAATCAATTTTAATTACAGGCTGTTCGACCGGCATTGGCTATTGTGTTGCCAAGGCATTGCATGAGAAAGGTTACCATGTTTTTGCCACAGCGCGTAGGCCAGAAAGCGTACAAATGCTACTAAGCGAAGGTTTGCAAAGCTTTCACCTGGATCTTATGGATTCGAATTCTATTAAACTTGCTGTTGAAGAAGTCATGCGCCGCACGGATGGTCAGTTATATGCGTTATTTAATAACGGCGCCTACGGTTTGCCGGGTGCAATTGAAGATTTGAGTCGAAATGCATTGCGTGATCAATTCGAAACCAATGTTTTTGGCTGGCAGGAGCTAACCAACCTCGTGCTGCCGATAATGCGCAAACAAGGGTATGGACGCATTATTCAAAACAGCTCTGTATTAGGTTTTGTATCTCTCCCTTTCCGCGGCGCATACAATGCAACAAAATACGCTGTCGAAGGACTAAGCGATACCATGCGTCTCGAATTAAAAGGCAGCAATATTCACATCAGTTTAATTGAACCCGGCCCAATCAGCAGCCAATTCCGACAGAATGCAATCAAAATGCTGGCAAAATATGTCGATATAGAAAAAAGCATTCATCAGGAGCGATATCAAAACGTGCTCAAACGTCTTAACAAAGAAGGACCTGCCGTGCCCTTTACGTTACCACCGGAGGCTGTGCTCAAACGCGTCATACACGCATTAGAATCCGAGAAACCGCACCCACGCTATTATGTCACCTTCCCAACTTATTTATTTGGCATCCTTAAACGCATACTCAGTACGCGCGCGCTCGACGCGCTGCTCGCAAAATCCGGCAACAATAATTGAATGGAAAATATTAAATTAAAGCATCTGGATATATCCGCTCCTCATACTACATCTTCCAGACAAAAAAACACCTCACTGAAACAGCGAGGTGCAATGGCTTCGTCACGAACTTAACGATTTGCTATTACTTTTCAAGGCGCAAAATACAAAGAATTTATCTGTGTCTTTAAATAATTATTCGTACAGTTTTGTTTATTATGCTCTTCTTCAGAAACCAATGCCGAGATAACCACCTACTGTCATACCGCTCAGATTAATACCGTCTATTTTGCCAGCAGTCAATTGATAACGGCCGTCAATACCGACATAAAAGTTTTTCCAAATGTGATAATCAAGGCCGGCGCCAAACTGAACGCCTGGTACTATATAGGTAATGGATTCAGATGGCGGGCTCAGCACATGGACTGCCAAGCCTGCAGGAATAATCCAAGGCCGCAATTTTGAACCTTTAAAGAATTTGACTTTGGGTGACGCTGCCAGAGTAAACTGATTGACGGTAACGTGAATCGGATTTAATTCACCGCCTGCCAGCATGCTGGGCACATTACCAACTGCCCCGTTGCCCTCAACATTATGGCCAAACTCTTTATACTCAAACATCAGCTCTGCAAAAATAGAAGTATTTGGAACAATACCCCACACATCGTCAGTTAAACTCCAGTCAAGCCCTGCTCCAATATACCAGCCATTTCGATCAGCTCGATCCTGCGCGCCAATAGGCAGCACCTGGTTTTGGATGGTTACGCCGTTACGGTGATTCATCATATGTGTAAAACCGCCTCGAAAAAACAGCATACGATCTTTTTGGTCCACACGGCTAATAAGGGGGTCTATACGTTCTTCCAAAGCAGCGTTCGTATGTTCGATAGTGTCTACTTTCTGTGCAGTTTGGTTTGTTGTTTGTTCTATGCTTTTTACCTTTTGCGCAGACTGAGCAGTTTCAGATTTTATTTTTTCCAATTCAGCCTGAATAGCCTGCAGACTTTGCTCTAATTGCTTAATTCGCTGCGCAGCTGCATCATGGGCCAAAGCGTGCGGTGCAACCGTCACTGTAACCAACAAAAAGGTACTTGCTACAATAATGGCGGACAAATATTTTTTGTTAAAATTTTTTTTCATTCAACCCCTCCGTTTGTTGTTGCATTTGCTGATGTCGATGAATTCAATAGATAATTATGCTACGCATCGGTTAGCTGCTGAATTTTCAGGGGCTCTGATGACAAATGACTTTTTGCTAACCACATAATCACATAATCACATAATCAATAATATGCTTAAAGCCTGCCTGCTCCCCGCCACTCTATGCGAGAGAGTCAGTTTTATTTTTTCTCTCGATTTTTCCAATGCGCGATTAATATTTACGAATAATATTGGTTATTAGCTACAACAACTTTGACCTTAATCAAGGATTGCTTTGAAATAATCCCTTAAGAGTAAATTTATGATTCATATACTTTCAGTCGGATCTCCATTCCCACCATTGGAAAAAGCCTTACTTGAACCTAATGGCTTACTCGCCGTTGGTGGCGATCTCTCGCCGAAGCGTCTGATCAATGCATATCAGAAAGGTATTTTTCCATGGTTCAACGAAGAAGATCCCATACTGTGGTGGAGTCCGAACCCACGCATGGTGCTTTTTCCAGACGAGCTAAAAGTGTCCCGTTCTTTACAGAAATCGATAAAAAAAAATAACTACATTATTCGAACTGACCATCAGTTCACACAAGTCTTGCAAGCGTGCGCCGCGCCGCGCAGAAGCCAACCCGGTACATGGATTCATCCAGAAATAATTACTGCCTACACAGCACTTCATGAAATGGGACTGGCGCACTCTGTTGAAACCTGGATAAATAATGAATTGGTAGGCGGACTTTATGGTGTTGCAATGGGGAAAATATTTTTTGGTGAATCCATGTTTTCATACGTGCCGGATGCATCTAAAATTGCATTTGTACATTTGGTCAAGCAGTTAACACAATGGCAATTCGTTTTAATCGATTGTCAGGTTAAAACGGCACATCTTGCCTCTCTGGGTGCACGAGAAATTCCCAGAACAGAATTCAGCCAGTTACTGAACAAGTGGACTCCCCAGACAGACCAGGACAAGAAATGGAATTTCAGCAACATGAATGGACGACTCAATGAAAACGCTTAAATATCACACAACCCATCCATATCCTTGCGGCTATCTGCCCGAACGAATGGCGCGATCGGAAGTGATTGCACCAGATTATCCAATGGACACTGCAACCTATGGGAAATTGATGAAAAAAGGATATCGCCGCAGCGGCCATTTTATCTACCGTCCACAATGCGAACAATGTCACGCCTGCTTATCGGTTCGTGTTAAAGTTGATGCGTTTGTACCTAATCGCTCACAACGCAGAAGCTGGAAAAAACACCAGCATTTAAATGCCCGGCAACAAGCGCTGCACTTCGAAAAAGAACACTTTATGCTTTATCAGCGCTATCAGACTGCGCGGCACGCAGGTGGCAGTATGGATCATGACAGCAGTCAGCAATACGAAAATTTTCTACTGCAAAGCAATGTAAGTTCCAAGTTAGTCGCTTTTTATGAGAAAAAACAATTATGCATGGTCAGTTTTATCGATGAACTGCCCGATGGATTATCGTCCGTCTACACCTTTTATGACCCAGATATCAAACAGGCCAGTTTCGGTACTTACAATATTTTATGGCAGATTCAACTATGCCGAACACTTGGGTTGAATTATCTTTATTTGGGCTATTGGATCAAAGCGCATAATAAAATGAGTTATAAAACCAATTTTCAACCACTGGAAATTTTGAGGGGCAATCAATGGTTGCCATTTCAACAGATTATGGACAAACTATAATTCAGCATATTGCTTGCGAACAATTTTTGCATAAAAGCTATCGATAAAAACATGCTCTACTCAATGCTGCGCCCTTTACTTTTCAAGCTCGATCCTGAAACAGCTCATCACATTACTTTCAAGGCAATCGAAACAACGCTTAAACTCAGGCTAGTCAAACGCCAGGCGCTTATTTGCCCAACATATCAAGTCATGGGAATAAAGTTTCCAAATCCTATCGGACTCGCGGCAGGACTGGATAAAAATGGAGAGCACCTGGATGCCATATCGGCACTAGGTTTTGGTTTTATTGAGATTGGCACCGTCACACCACGCCCCCAGCCAGGCAACCCTGCACCGCGCATTTTTCGTATCCCACAAGCACGCGCAATCATTAATCGCCTGGGCTTTAACAATCAGGGCGTCGACCAATTAATCGAGAATGTAAAAACTTCAGGTTATAAAGGAATACTCGGCATCAACATTGGTAAAAACTTCGACACTGCTATTGAAAATGCGGTTGAAGACTACCGGATTTGCTTGCGCAAGGTTTATCGTTACGCCAGCTATATCACCATAAACATTTCCTCACCCAATACACAAAACTTACGGCAATTACAATCTACAAAAGCACTGAATACACTGTTGTCCGAATTAAAATCTGAGCAACGCAATCTGGCCCAGATACATGGCCAATACACGCCATTGGCTGTAAAAATAGCACCTGATCTTGATGCACCACAGATCGAATCAATCGCCACTTTGCTCATGGCACACCAGATTGACGGCGTCATCGCAACCAACACCACACTGTCTCGCAACGGAACAGAACACCTTGCAGCCTCAAAAGAAGCCGGTGGCCTGAGCGGCGCACCACTGACAAATCAGGCAACTGCGATCATACAACAACTCCATCATTTTCTGCAGGACAGTATCCCAATCATAGGTGTCGGCGGCATTATGTCAGCAAAAGATGCGAAGGAAAAAATGGATGCCGGTGCAAGCCTGATACAAATCTATACCGGCTTGATTTATCAGGGACCCGATTTAATACTTGATATCGCGAAAGTGATTTGCAACCCTCGCCACTAGACCCGGCACAAAAAAACATCGAAATTTGAACAAGGCGATCAGGCTATCGGTAGTTGTAACAGACTTTGAGACAGCCTGCTACAGGTTATTATCCTGTTTTTTGCGTAATACAGTTACAATTAGGTTCCAAACTAAAAATCATTTAGTTTCCAAAACAGATTCTGGAAAATGGAGATACCAATGACGGAATTTTTTTCAAAATTTAAAACAATCTCTAAATCCGAAAAAAAAATACATTCCCCCATTACTGCACCGAATAAGAACAAAAATAATTCAGATTCTTCAACGAAAAAATGGATCTCCGGCAGTCTGTTGATTCTAATGCTATTACTCTTTAGCTCGATTCTTTCATTTCACTTGAAACAGACCCGGCAAAACGCAACAAGACTTGAAATCACCGCACGCATGCAAACACATAATCAGCGGTTGCCCACGGCCCTTCAGCTTGCATTCTCAGGCCATAAAGCCGCTTATATACAGATACAGGACAGTCATAACAGAATCAATCAATATATTAAGCTGTTATCACAAGGCGGCTACTTGCGTCAAAATTATGTTGCGCCCATTACCCATGAAAATCTGGTCGTATTTCTAGAAGAAATAATTAAGAACTGGCAATCTGTAGAAGTAAAAATTCAATTGTTTCTCAGTAACCAACAGAAGCTCATCAGCCTTGGCGAAGCGGTTAGTGAAGTTAATTCAACTAGCAGAGAATTACATCAAAAAATAGAGCAGTTGATCGATCGCTTCACGCAAATCGGCAATTTGTCTGATGAATTAGGTACAGCAACAGCCATGCGAACACTCATACAAAATGTTACGCGCAGCGTCAATGTCAGCCTGTCGAGCAAGCTTCCAGTATCGGAAATAAAAAAACAATTGGCGCATGATCGCAAACAGTTTTCTGCCATTTTGCAGGCATTCAATCAAGAGCACAATCTACTGAATCTTTCAGCAGTCAGTGATCAAGATATACAGGAAGTTTTGCCTAAGATTAAATCGTTGTTCATAAAAATTGACAATAATATCAATACAATTCAGACTGAAATTTCAGATGTTATGACGGCCAAAGCCGCCGCTAACGAAACCATTCACAAGAGCGAAATAATATGGAACGGTGTCGCAGCGCTAGACCAGGCCTTGCAGACATATGACGCTGACAACACTGATTTAATGGTAAAAATACATTACGGACTCCTTGTCGGTGCTGCGCTATCGTTGCTTGCATTTATATATACATTGCGTAAAAAGAAGTACAGTGAACCGCAAATCAATTCATACTCAATGGACGGCACACAGAAAGCCATGTTACAACTACTAGATGACATGAAAAAAATGGCTGATGGAGATCTCACGGTACGCACAGTAGTAACAGGAGATATTACGGGAGCAATCGCTGACGCTGTTAATTATACCATTGAAGAGCTGCATTCATTGGTTGAACAGGTCAACAAAGCCAGCGCTCAAGTGGTTAACGCATCCAGTCAAGCACAGCGTGTTTCCACCGAACTATTAGCTGCTGCACAACAGCAATCATTAAAAATTGAAGAAACAACCGTCGCTGTATTAAACATGGCTGAATCCATCGGCGTAGTCTCCGACACCGCAACAGAATCTACAGAAGTTGCCAAACAATCACTCATCACTGCCGAAAAAGGCAACACCGCAGTACGCGAATCCATTGCCGGCATGGATAAAATTCGCACACATATTCAAGAAACATCAAAGCGTATCAAACGACTGGGGGAAAGCTCACAAGAAATCGGCGAGATTGTCTCACTGGTTTCAGATATTACTGAACAAACCAATATTCTTGCGTTAAATGCCGCACTCCAGGCAACGGCAGCCGGCGAAGCAGGACGTGGTTTCAGCAAGATTGCACGGGAAGTTCAACGGCTCGCAGAACGTTCAGCAGAAGCCGGCAAACAAATCAGTCGATTAATCAAAATGATTCAGAGCGATACATACGACGCCATCGCCGCCATGGAAAGAAGCACACTGGAAGTCACCAAAGGCACCCAAAGATCAAACATAGCAGGACGCGCACTGGAAGAAATCGAAACAGTATCCAGACGCCTCGCGAATCATGTTACCAATATTTATGACACCACCCATGTTCAGACAGAGGAAGCCAATAAAGTCATCAAGAATATGGAAGAAATACTACATATTACTCGGCAAACAACACATGGAACCCAACAGACAACTGCCTCGGTCAAACAAATTTCAGGTTTTGCTTCAGAACTTAAGGCATCCGTATCTAGCTTCAAAATTTAATTTTATTAATTCTAAAATTCATAGTCCTATTCGATCGATCAATGCATACTCCAAAAAAGCTTAATATCTCATCCATCGCAGGAATGATTGAAGGAATTCATGAAATTTTTTCATTAATTGAACAAAACCTGGATACCTATAGCCAGAATCTAAACGACTCCAAGCAGATTGATTCATGCGGCATCTACATCCACCAGTTAAACGGATTGTTTAAGATGCTCGAATTAAACAATATTACTGTAATAACTGAGAAAGCTGAGCAGCTTATCGCAACGGCCGACAAACAAAATGATTTCGGTACGGAAAGCATAGCTGTAATTAAACGCACCATGCGTGCCTTGCTTAACTACTTGGACGAACTGGTTAACGGTGCCGAGGAAAATCCACTGCGTCTGTTTCCAGCTTACCGAGATTTGATGCAGTTACTCGGGCATCAACAGGTATCCGAGGTTGATCTATTTTATCCCAGTTTGACCGCAAACCCGCCCCTCAAGCCCGAATTAGTCAACACCGATGCTTCGCAACTCAAAACGCTGGCCAAACAGGCACGCGCCGAATATCAGACTGGTTTGGTTCAATGGCTAAAAAAAACAGACAGCAATAACAACCTAAAAAAAATGCATAATGCGATCAATCAAATTGAACAATTTCCAGGCCCGACTGAACAACGCGCTTTCTGGTGGGTAGCTACCGGTTTTCTGGAAGGCCTGTTATCTCAGGAAGAATCGAATATCGAACTATCAAGCCGCAGATTATGCGGAAAAATTGAACAGGTATTACGTCATTTTTCAGCAGACTCACTTCAGGATCTATCGCAACTCACACGCGAGTTACTTTACCAGATCGCAATGCATTATCCATCCTCCACAAGCGAACAAATTGCTGCGATCCGCGATGCATATATCTTGCCGCGAATAACAGAATCCAGCTCGACTGATTTACCCTCCGCAGAATCACAGCAATTCAGTCTGCAGACAATGCGCGAAACGCTAAAGCAAACCAATGAGAACTGGCAAGCATTTTGTTCCGGCGAGCATGATGATTTTGCGCCATTTGTAGACAGCATGGCTCAATTGCGTGATCAATCAATGTGTATCCCAATCCCGTGCATGCCCTTGCAGCAGTTAATAGAATCCATCAATAATGCGGCCAGATCGCTGCAGGCGCTTCATGCAGACCCATCGGAAATTAACGAAGCTGCAACAATGGAGATCGCCACTGCACTGCTGCATTTAGAAAGTATCACGGAGAATTTCAACAGACTTCCGGATGATCTATCAAAACAGATTGAGGCCATTTCCACACGACTATCAAAAATTGCTAAAGCCGATGGAATGCTTGATGAGCCACAGACTGCAACTTCGTTAGGTGAAATCAAGAACCCGGCACTCAAAAATATAACGCAAATACAGACTGTGCAGGAAATTCTCATTAATCTTCGACAAATCGAAGAAACAGTGGAACAATTTTTACAAACCCCTGCTGAGCGTACTTCACTATCTGAACTAACGTCTCTATTCAAACAAACTTCCGGTGTTCTCAGCATGCTGGATTTGCATCGCGCCAATCATTTGCTAAATCTCTGTCACAATCTGCTAAAAAAATTTTCTGATCCAGACTATGGCTTACTTCAGGATGAGCAGAAGCTGTTTGTCGATGGATTGAGCAGCCTGAGTTTCTTCTTGGAAGCTTTTAAAATTGATCAGTCGACAAGCAATCGAGTTATAGAATCCGCGATCGCGATCCTTGAAAATGCTGCTAAACAAAGTGTCCGACCCACATCAACCACTATCGATTCATTAGACATCGAATCCGATTTTAGAGAAAAAGATACTATCGAAACTGCAGTCAGTCCGGACGAATTTGCGGAACCCAAGACTAAAATTGATTCTGGAGTTGACTCGGAATTACTGAGTATTTTTCTGGAAGAAGCAGACGAAATCCTGGTTGAAATTGCTGGGTATATCCAGAATTGCCAATCAAATACCTCAGACTTGGAATCATTAACTGATATCCGACGGGGATTTCACACGCTCAAAGGTAGCGGCCGTATGGTTAAACTGGAATTTCTCAGTGAAGCAGCGTGGATAATGGAAAGAACACTGAGCAACTGGCTCAATGAAAAAAAACAGGCATCCGGTGAATTAATTGATTTGATGGCATATGCACATCAAGCTTTTATCGGATGGTGCAACAGTCTTAAGACTTCAGGTAAAGCAGAAATTCAATTGGAGAAGCTGCGTGAGCGAATTAGTCAATTAACCGAATACGATAAAAAAGAACAAAGTGCATCGCCTGGATCCATACCAACCGATCAGTCAGACGATACTGCTCCGCCTAAAATCGCCATTGCTATTGGCAGCATTTCCATACCCGCCGATCTATTTGAAATATTTGTAATTGAGTCAAGGCAGCATTTGGCCACGCTAAATCAAGAGCTAAAAACACTTCTGACCGCACATCCGGCCAGAATTAGCCAACCACTTACGCTAGCAGCCCATACACTGGCCAGTACTTCACGTGCTTTAGAACTGGGTTTCATTGCCGATCTAAGCAGCAAACTGGAAGAATGGCTATCCCAATTAAAAGAAACAAACACACAAATAAAAGAATCTGACACACAGCTGATACAAAACTGCATACTGCAACTAGATGAGCTGTTATACAAAGTACATCAACAAGAATTTCCTGATGAAACTGACTTACAGCTTGCTCAACTCTTATCGCAGGAAATAACGAAACACCAGAAACAGAATCGAAAGCAAATCGAAACGATTCATCTTTCCGAGCCCATCAACTTAAGCGAATACAGAGTTAAAAAAGTACCACCTTTCATACAACAAAACGAAATCACATCTGGAAACGCTCAAGAAGAAATTTCGAGTGATACGCTAGACAATATCAGCACTGAATTGCGTCATGTTTTTCTTGAGGAAGCGAAAGACACCATTCCTCAAATCAGCGCGAAATTACGTGCCTGGCGCATCCTGCCTCAAAACGATGAAATCCACATCAGCATGCTCAGACTCCTGCATACACTAAAAGGCAGTGCACATATGGTCGGTGCCCAACAACTGGGAGAATTAATCCATACAATGGAAGGAGAAGTTGAACAGGCATTTAACAACCCCGTTGTTCCGATTTCCTCCATAGAAAAGGTCGAATATGATTTCGATCAATTATGCGAAAGAATAGAACTATTGCAAGCTGAAGAAGTGAATACAGAAACCGCTGTTACTGTGAATATTGTTGACATTTCAGATGCAACAGATACTGCAATAGCTGATTCGTCCATTGCAACGTCATCTGGAACACCTGAACTCAATAGTTCCTCTACTCCTGCACTTCCAGCCTTATCTGAAGCAAAACCAGAAGAAACACCTCAATTCGGCAATGTGCTGCGGGTTAATGCAGAACTCATAGATCGTTTGGTCAATGAATCCGGCGAGGCTAGCATTATCCGTACAAAAATCGAAACACAACTGAATAGTTTCAAACAATCACTTCAGGATTTGACAGAAAGCATCGACCGCCTGCACGGTCAATTACGCGAAATTGAAATTCAGGCAGACACACAAATACAATCTCATATTGCTCAACAACAAACCAGCGAACAATTTTTTGACCCACTTGAGCTGGATCGCTTTACGCGTTTTCAGGAACTGACGCGGCTCATGGCGGAAAGTATTGATGACGTCATGACCGTCCAAAAAAATCTGAGCTCGACTCATAACGCCGCAACCGAAACAGTCGCGCAGCAGGCAGCCATCAACCATCAATTACAACAGGAACTGATACGTATTCGTACAGTACCATTTGGAAATATTTCAGAGCGGTATTATCGTGTTACCAGAAAAACAGCCAATGATCTTGGTAAAAAAGTGAATCTGACAATTCAGGGCGAAGAAATCGAAATAGATCGCAGTGTTCTGGAGAAAATGAGCGCTTCGCTTGAACATATCCTACGTAATGCGATTGCTCATGGCATTGAAAAATCGGATCAGCGCACCCGGTCCGGCAAACAGGAAACTGGTCAGATCAAAATAGATCTCTATCAGGAAGGTAACGAAATCATTATTACAGTCAGTGACGATGGCAGCGGCCTAGACCTAGAAAACATACGCAAAGAAGCGATCAAGCTAAACCTGATCAACGAAAATGAAAATCTGGATGATGATCAGATAGCTGCACTGATTTTTTCTCCAGGCTTGACTACACATAGTCAAGTTACTGATACTGCCGGTCGTGGTATTGGTATGGATATCGTACAAAATGACATATCCGGATTAGGTGGTCAAATAACAGTCAGCTCGAAAAAAACCAAGGGAACTGTATTCCATATCCAACTGCCGCTAACGCTGGCAGTTGCGCAATCTTTTCTTGTGTCTGCTGGCAATCAAATTTTTGCAATACCCACCCCAATTGTTGCACATGTTCAGGAATTGAATCCCGATGCCCTTCAATCAGCATATCAGGATCAACAGATACATTTTGATGACGAAACTTACCCCTTCACTTACTTATCATTTTTTCTCGGACAATTGGAGCAACGACCAGAAACAAAAAGACATAATCATACACTTTTGCTGCATAACGGTGATTTGCGCCTTGCGGTACATGTTGATGAATTAATAGGCAATCGTGAAGTCATCGTCAAAAACACCGGCCCTCAGATTATGCATGCGCCAGGCGTTGAAGGCGCAACCGTAACCGGAGAAGGCAAACCAGTGCTTATTCTGAATTTACTTAAACTGTTACAACGCCCCGATGTACAGCAAATTCTTAAAACTCCTGTTTCCGAAATCATCACCACATCACCCGAAAAACAAGAATCTACGGCAACGATTCTTGTTGTCGATGATTCATTAACGGTGCGCAAAGTAACCAGCCGATTACTGGAACAAGAGGGTTATGAGGTCTTTACCGCAAAACAAGGTCAGGAGGCCGTTGAAATAATCTCACTAATCAAGCCAGACATCATTTTATCGGACCTTGAGATGCCCAAAATGAACGGTTTTGAGCTCATCCAAAACATTCGTAACAACCCTGAGACAGCTCATATACCCATCATCATTATTACTTCGCGTACAGCGGATAAACACCGCCAAATGGCCAAGCAACTGGGCGCTAACGAATTCCTTGGCAAGCCTTATAAAGAAGGTGATCTCTTGAGCCACATCTTACGCTATGTCTCAAAACAGACATAACAGTATTCACTTTCCACGCATAAACATTTTATCCAGACCTGCCATACTCATTTCAAACCAGGTTGGCCTCCCATGATTGCATTGATCAGCACGCTCAGTTGCCTCCATTTCGCGCAACAATGCATTCATTTCAGCAATTGTCAGCACTCTGTTAGCCCGAACCGCACCATGACAAGCCATTGTTGCAAGCATTTCATTACGCTTGGCCGTCAAAACCTGACTGGCGCCATAATCACGCATTTCACCCAGCAAGTCATGGATTAGTTTGACGACATCAGCTTTTTGCAATATTGCCGGCACCGCGCGAACTGCTAATGTTGTAGGAGACAGCACTGCGAGCTCAAATCCGATTTGTTCAAACACCCCCAGATTTTCTTCAACAAATACAACATCCGTACGATCCGTTTCAAAGGTAACCGGGATCAAAAGTGGTTGCGATGCCCAAGCATGACCATCCATCGCTGTCTTCAGTTTTTCATACATAATGCGTTCATGCGCAGCATGCATATCCACAATAATTAAACCATTATTGTTTTGCGCCAGTATATATACACCATGCAATTGCCCCAATGCGAAGCCAAGTGGTGGAAAATTCTGTTTTTCATTGGCTATTGAAGTCAGTTCTGATGTTTCACGCTTAAGGGACGTTTCCGTTTCTATGTCTGCACCAGAAATATTGAAATCCTTGTCTGCAGCACCCAATAAAGATTGATAGAATCCCGTCGATTGCGCGATTTTCTCCGTGTTAATCGAATGATGCTTTGGATAATGTGGTATAGATTTAGTGATAATGGTATCAGTCAAACCAGCTTGCACTTCTCTGGATGACGCAGATAATGATTTATTGATGGAGTGAAAAATGAATTGATGCAAAGCGCGTGGATCGCGAAACCTGATTTCGGTTTTTGTCGGATGCACGTTAACATCCACATCTGCAGGATTTATTTCCAGAAATAAGACAAAACTGGGATAACGATCCAAATGCAGCACATCCCGATAAGCTTCTCGTATTGCATGCGATATCAGCTTATCGCGCACAAACCGATTATTTACGAAGAAATATTGTTTGTCACGTGATGCGCGTGAATAAGCTGGTAAAGCAACAACGCCATGAATATGTATATCAGCAGCCCGCTCATCTATGGACGAAACTGACTGTACAAATTCATCGCCCAACACCGATTCAATGCGCTGTAATATATCCGCGACACGAAATTGATAGCGAAGCTTCCCATTATGATGTAAAGAAAATTCAATATCTGGCCGTACCAAAGCCATACGCTTAACTACTTCTTCACAGTGCGCATATTCGGTAGCTTCAGTTTTCAGGAATTTTCGTCTTGCGGGAATATTTGAATATAAATCACATGCATCCACCACCGTTCCTTTGGTTAAAGAAGCTGGCTGAGGCTGCGTAATTGACCTGCCATCGACCTGTACTTGCCATGCATGAACCTGATCTGCTTTTTGACTTGTTAATGTCAAAGTTGAGATAGCTGAAATACTGGCCAGTGCTTCGCCCCGGAACCCTAAGCTCGTGATATTCTGCAGGTCTTCTAAGGTACTGATCTTGCTTGTACTGTGACGCGTTAATGCGGCCATTAACTCATCTTTGGCAATCCCGACACCGTTATCGGCAATACGCATCTGTTTGATGCCACCTTGCAAAAGTTGCACAGCAATCCTGGTTGCATCAGCATCAATGCTGTTTTCTATAATTTCCTTGAGTGCTGAAGCCGGACGCTCAACAACCTCACCAGCCGCGATTTGATTAATTAATAATTCCGGAAGGGGCTTAATAGTCGCCATAAAATTGTACAATTACAAAACATAAACATTATAATGATCTACACGCATTATATTAATTTTTAGTTGATAATTATAAACAATGACACAAGATGAACAAAAACGGGCAGCTGCTGAGGCTGCTATCAAGCATGTCCCAATCGGATGCATTATTGGTGTAGGAACCGGTTCGACCGCAAATTATTTTATAGATGAACTAGCCAAAATAAAACATAAAATAGATGGGGCTGTGGCAAGTTCAGATGCTACGGCCAAACGCCTTAAATCCCATGGCATTGAAGTCATTGACTTAAATAATGTCGACGACCTGCCAGTTTATGTAGATGGTGCAGATGAAATTACGGAGCATTTACATATGATTAAAGGTGGCGGTGGCGCACTCACTCGCGAAAAAATTGTAGCGGCCGTTGCTAAGAAGTTTATCTGCATCACCGATGAAACCAAGCTCGTGAATATACTCGGCAACTTTCCACTACCCATAGAGGTAATTCCAATGGCACGCAGCTATGTGGCGCGCGAAATTACGTTATTAGGTGGTCAGCCTGCATTGCGACAGAATTTTATTACTGACAACGGCAATATCATTCTGGATGTGCACAACTTACAGATACTAAACCCTGTTGAGTTGGAAACAAAACTTAACCAGATAACCGGGATTGTAACAAACGGTCTTTTTGCACAACGCGCCGCTGATATTTTATTATTAGGGACAGTCGAAGGCGTCAAAACAATATCTTACTAAAAATGACGTTTTGAACATTTCACACATCACACTTTAGATATACTTAATATCTAAGAAAGGCAACCCATGGTTAACAAAGAACACTTTTCCAAACAATTTGACGCCGACCTTGAAGAAGCACGCACACGTGTTTTACAGATGGGTGGTTTTGTAGAAGAACAGATAGAACGCGCCATGGAAGCACTTACGACCGGCAATGACGAATTGATTGACCAGGTCATTGAATATGATCACCGCGTCAATGCAATGGAAGTGGCAATTGATGAAATCTGTAGCCAGATTATTGTTCGCAGACAACCGACCGCGATTGATTTACGCATGATCGTGATGATTATCAAAACCATTACAGATCTCGAACGTATCGGGGATGAGGCGCAAAAAATTGCAAGAATGGCAAGACTGATTTATACGAAAGACCGATTGCAGACACCCCGTTTTACTGAGATCAAGCATGTCGCCAGCATCGCCATGGATATGGTAAAAAAAGCCCTTGATTCCTTCGCGCGACTAGACCCAAATTCAGCCGCCCAAATAGTACGTCAGGATGAATTCGTCGATGAAGAATTCCGTTCAATTATGCGTCAGCTGATTACATTTATGATGGAAGATCCGCGTAAAATATCCACATCGATAGAAATTTTATTTGTTGCCAAAGCAATTGAGAGAATTGGCGATCATGCAAAGAATATGTCTGAATATGTTGTATATATGGTAAAAGGAAAAGATGTACGCCATGTCACAGCAGAAGAAATTGAACGAAAAATACGGGAATAATCAAATTATCACATTCAGATGTATAAGAAAATTATCGATTCCAGCAATCCGCAACATTACCTCCGGCACCCTGCAACCCTGTATTTGTCAGTGTAAGCGTTCCACAGACGTCACCTGCCATGGTGCCGGCCGGCACTGCCTGTAGCGTAAATGTTGCGTTACCGACGGCCTGAAGAGTAACGTTGTATTGAACAGCGCCCGTTCTGGGTGACTGGGTAATTGGCAGTGCCACGGCATTACCAGCCAAATTTTGATCGTACCGATTGTTCTCTGTATAAAACTGCTCCATAAACTGCGCGTTTTCGTGAAGTATTGTTTTGGCCACAGCCCGGTTCGACTGTCTTACATAGTTCTGGTAAGAAGGTAAAGCGACAGCGGCAATAATGCCTATAATAGCTATAGCTATCATCAGCTCTATCAGGGAGAAACCCGTTAATCTGTTTGATTTCATACTCAATCTCATATCAATTCACCTTAATTTTGTCTAATTTCCATTGATTGTTCTGCCAACGGCGTTACTTGATATAGATAATGCACTGCAGATACATCCTGTATCCTTCGCTTGCTATTGTATGAGCTCTCGCCAGGTAATTCGTCCGCGAAGTCCCGCAGGCCCTTTTGTGGCAGGTGTCTTGACTAACGTACCATCGGCCCTTGAAGATATCAAAACATCATCCAGGTGCCCTCTAATCCTTGTGACACCACCTACAGAAAAACCTATCTCCACACCTGCTGATAAGCCATCATTAAATCCAATAATGCCATTTCTGTTAATATCAAATGCAGGAAAGGGAAGCATTCCACCAGTTAAGAAATCAACTGTATTCACAAACCCTCTTCCACCAAAGTCGCATGGAGATGTGGAAGGAATAATCGTTGCGAAAGTAAAAAGGCCATCTTCTAAACCGGGAATCCCTGTCAATCGCTCACCACTCACAGGCAAATCAAAGTACCAACCTTTTGTCGTTGCTGAATAAGATACTGGATTCTGTGTAGCTGTTCTGACCGAAGCATCTGTAATTACTTGCTGCACCAATTCTCCGACATTGACTGTTGTTGAAGTATTATGATCCCAAACTGCATAAATAGTTTGGACGTCAGTGCTTGTAGTGTCGCCCGTCTCTAAATACTTACCTGTACCAAATAAAACCAACTGGCCGCCATTTGGATGCAGACTGATTACTGGCGGCGCAATAATGGGTTTACCAGTTCCTGAAGTAAATAACGGCAGACCACCGATCGCCACATTCCAACTCGAAGGTGCAGCAGAACTCACATCAAATTTCCATACATTACCCTTGATGTCACCCGCATAAATGACATCGACTGAACCGTCCCCATCTGAGTCGAATGGCATCGGTGTTGAAAGACCATTACCAGAGCCTGTACTGGCTACAAGCTTGATATAATCTGTGCCGAGTGTCCAGCTACCGTCTTCTCCGCCTGTCAGGAAAAGAATATAAAGCACCGCCTTACCATTATTACTGTTATATCCATTCCCGACAACGGCTGCCCATTGACCATTTTTCATTTTCACAATTTGTTTGGCCTGACCTGTAAATGGATTTACAGGCGGTTGGTTGTAGCTGTAGCCCATGTCAACATCATCGGCATCTGAGAATTCCCAAAGAACCAAATTAGCAGCATTAGCAGCAGTAAAAGTAGGCGCTGATTGCGATGCATCCGACGGATTAGTAACATCTAGCGCATAAAAACCCTTGCCACCACCGTTTAGACTGCCGATGAGCACGCTTTTCCAACTTGCTGTA
Source organism: Nitrosomonas aestuarii (assembly GCF_003046585.1). GTDB lineage: Bacteria > Pseudomonadota > Gammaproteobacteria > Burkholderiales > Nitrosomonadaceae > Nitrosomonas > Nitrosomonas aestuarii. Next base: position 46,270 of record NZ_QAAE01000005.1, read on the forward strand.
ACACCGATATATGCATCAGCCACCATGGGAGAGCCATCAACAAAGTAACGGTGTCCAGAATGATAATCCTTGTCAGTCAATCGGCTTAAATTATCATAAACCATACTGGGAATATACGTTATCAATTCTTTGCCGGCATCCGCGGCACTGCAACCCGGTGTAACACCGGGAATACAAGCATTAAAACCATGCAAAACGCCGTCATTGGCACCAACATAAACAATCGGAAGACGATTTTTAAATGCAACACTGAAGGCAGCATAGCCAGGATGGTCTACATCGGAGTAGCCAGCACTGGGTTTACCCACATAGAAAGGCCCTGAGTTAACAATATCTCCAAGCTTACTCGTAGTACGCGTCCGGAATTTATTCACGGTAGACGCGCTCGCACAACTGAATGTTCCACCCGCCCCCTCATGCGTGCTGCCACCACGTAAAAAAGCAATTCTTTCCGGGCCGCAATTATCGACACTACCCGCAGCATTTTTATCAAGCAGGTTTTTTTGAGCGGTCGTCAGATTGGCATATTCAAATGCAACACCATCAGTATTACCTTTGGTAAGCACAACACGCGTTACAGGATTAACAGAAGCGGGCGCAAGTGAAACCGAACCGGCTTCCCATTCGGTAGCACCCAGAGTACCATTAGCATCAATCGGAACGGACAATAACTGCCCACTCCAGTCGCCACTGTTAAATTTTGCCTGGTAAATACGTCCGTTCGTCATCAGTGAATTGGAATTGGCTGCCACCGCTGATGCTGAACCTGTCCTTGCAATTATAGTAGAAAGCGTATTAGATAACGCATCTGCAAATGTGTTAGGATCAGCCGCGCTGAAAAAGTCCCCGCGACTATTAACGGCAGCATGCCACAGGTCATCTATCTTAGCCGCATCACTTGCAGTTGGATTTGGCCATGACTCCGACCCTGATGGCAGCGCATTCAGCGATCCGCTAACCCCTAATCCCACTGTAAAAGTAACCATATGCTGCCAGAATGCAGGGTCTGAAGGATTAGTCGGCACATTGTTGGGCAAATCTGTGCGCAAATCATTCTTCCAATATTTCATTGCAGCATCCGCTAATGTGTCACTATAAGCATCCGCATAAGGGAGAGACGGCGTATAAGTATAAGTTGCCGGAACTGCCGGTGAAGAATGATTTGTGATACTCGAACCGGACTGATTATCAGAATTATCAAGACCTGATACGGAGCCCTCGGTCCAGTAGCCGTCCGTCATAAGGATGTTATAGTTTTGACGGCATGCGTGTTGTGTTCCTCCATTCGAACCTGGCGATTGTCCCCAGGGACCTTTATCATCAGTTCTTTTGAAATATTCCCCCACGCTGATCATCGCCTCCCGCAAAGGTGTGCCAGCAGCAGGAATATCATGGTCATAAAGATTATTAAAAAAATTCGTTCTGTCTGCACCCGTAAATTGCCTTACTCCACTTTTTATTACTGCTGTCGACACACCATCAATCGTTGAAGAATTTTTGTTAATAGCTGCGAAGCCTACACGCATGGTATTCCCCTGCGTAGCGAATGCTCTGCCGATACCCGCACGTGCCAATAATATGCGAGAACGATAATAAGTATACCAATTCGCAAAATTCTGAATCTCTTCATTATAAGTGCAGGTGGGTGCTGCAACGCAATCCAGACGACCTGACCCACCCACGTAAGAAGACGTTGAAGATTTAATTTGAATCTGCGTGTAACTGCTGGCAGAATTAACATTACCGCCGTTATATTTGAAATACACTGCGGGGTAAAAAGTTCTTGATTGAGTGGAAGAGCGGCTTCCATTATCATTTAGCCAACGCGCACTTTGTGTATTGTTGACAGTAAGATTGCGGCAGCCCGCGCCTGTATTCATGGGGTTGTGTGGCGCACAGGCAGGGCTGGCATTACTCATCAAAGACCCGTCAGCATTACTCCAAGGCAAGTACCTTATAGTGGGATTATAGTAAATCCTGTTAACATTACTGGAACGTAAAGTAGCCGCGTATTTATTAGACGGATCAAAATCAACAACATAATTAGAGTAATCGCTAGGGCCATAAACGTCATCCGCGCGAGGAAACATGTAGCGTACAGACTGAAGAATCAATTCATCCGGCATGATTTCAAAATGCATGGATCCTGAATCGTCCAGCGTAAACATGACATTCGGCGAAATATTCCCGCCTAAAAATAGAGGACCGTTTGATAGTGGTGACAAAGCACGGGCCTGGCTTGCAAAAAAAACAGGGATAAAGAAAAAACAAACAAGCACCAGCGGACGAATCAAACTTTCTTTCATAATTTCAAAATCCTTCTAAATTACCCGTAGACCGTTTACTACGGCCTGAAAATTTCCTGCAATTGAACTTCTGTTCCTTGTCTTGCGCCCTGCGCACGTACAGTAATGCGGTAGTAATAACGCTCACCACTGCCTGGCGGTGTTTTCCTTATCCCTTCGATAATGTAAGTTGGTGCCGCCAGTAAACCTGCAGGTAATGCTGGCGCAGTAAAAATCACACCATCCACGCTGAATACATTCCCTGGCACATAGTTAATAGGGCAGTTCGGTGTACAATAGGTTACCCAAGCCGGATCACCCGGATTACCAGGCTCACTGGGCGCCGGAACGCCCGCGCCGTAGTAGCATAACCCAGATGTACAAGTCGCATCGAAACCGATCACGCCGTCAATTGGGTTAGGGGTATTTGTTGCAGGATCGTTATCACGAATATGCTGTTCTGCATATCGTAACGTCATTTCTGCAGCCTGCAGTGCGAGATTACGGTCTCGCAAATTGCCAGACATGCGCTCCTCCATATTAGCCGTTTTTAACGCTGAAATACCGAACAGAGTCAACACGACCAAAAAAATCAGACCGGTAACAAAAGCCGCGCCCAACTGTTCTTGTCGAGAACAGAATTTCATGATCATGGCAATATATTGACCCGATTACGCAAATTGAAAGTGGCAGAGAAAGCACGTCTCAAACGTCTATCAGCAGGAACAGCTGCAGCAACACCATTACAATCCAGATAATTATTTCCCGCAGAAACTATATTAGTTTTGTCAGAGCGAATCAAAACACATACACGGGCGGTCACCACCTGATTCCAATCGACTGGTACAGCAACATATTGGTTTGCAGATTGGTCGCTGCTTGTATCAATCCCATAAAGAATCTGAAGATCCTCTATATTTTCTACTAAAACTGAACCCGAGGGTGGTGCACCTGGAACGGCCGGTGCGGCCTGGATTATGCCCTGACATCGTAACTGCGCATTGGCGGCATCGAGATTAAAATAATTTTGAATGATGTTATTGTCGCCAGTTACATCAGCCAGTGTCACCGCAGTGCCTTCACAATCTCTGTCATTTACCGCGCCGTCGTACTGAACCGTTAAAGTATCTGCAACACCTGCTCCTCCGTCTGTACCATTGATGGCTATTCCAGAGAAAGCCACCTTGAAGCCACCAAATGGAATGTACGCATGCCCTGCTTGCTTAATACTGCGACCAAGAATTTCTAAGGCGAAACGACCACTTTCTTGAATACGTGCATTGTCCTCCTGCACACGGAAAGCCTGGCGACTGCTAACAAAAACCGTTCCTATGACAAGTAGCAAGACTAAACTTATTGTCGAAGCGATCATTAGCTCAACCAAAGTAAAGCCACGCTGTTTTTCCAGATTTCTGATAATGCATTTTTTTGAAGCTAGAGCTGGTTTCATATTAATCATCTTCATGGAGAAACCCTCGTTAAGAAGCATCGCGTTCCTGCTGGCGCACCACCAGGGCACCCTGGATCAGCTCCTCCGCCCATTTCCTTTTCGGCCCACATTACAGCAATTACAAAACCATTCACCAAATTTCCTGTTACCGTTCCAACTCCGTTAGGCAAGAGTACAGAATTGGCCGCGTTCCACTGCGCGTGATCATATGCCGCTACCTGAGCAGCATCACATTCTGCGGCAACACAATCATTGCTCGCAGGAATAGCTGTTGATAGCGCATCATATGATCCTATACGCACACCGGCCAAATTCGCGCGCATACGATCTGCAATATCATGTGTTTGCTGAACAGCAATAGAACGATAATGCGCCGTGTTATTACTTTTCATACCGGTTGTCACGAGACCAGCCATTCCCAGCAACCCAAAAGAAAGTACCAAAATTGTTACGAGAACCTCAAGCATGCTGACACCTTGCTGCTTATTCGGTCCGACAAGGTTGAGTCTATTATTTATGAACATGCGCCTGTTCCTGTTTCATGGCGCACACGGCCTTGATTACTCAGGACCAATACCTTTGAGGCGGCCACACCACGACTGTCGCATAAAGAAAAAGTAGCATTAAAACCAAGTGAAAAGCCACTTGCCGAAAACGTGACCCGCGCACCATTAGATGCCAGCGTATTACCTCCCGTTAATGCAGAACCGACCTGAATAATCTCCTCACCAGCACCTACAATGCCATCACCATCCGCATCCGCAAAAACTATCCAGCCATTCGACCAGACAGTTCCACCGGTACAGCCTGTCCCATTTGTACTCGGGCAAATACTAGTGGGACCGTTTCTTATGATAGCTTCGTTTTTTGCAAGCATCATTGCTGATGAGAAATGATTGATCTGTGTAATCAATTGACTGTCTTGCACAAATACTCGATAACCAGGTGCAGCAACAGCGAGCAAAATACTTGCCACACTTAACGTAACTAGCAATTCTATTAATGTGAGGCCAGCACTCACCGTGAAGTCTTTTACTTTCTCCATTTGTCTTTTTTATCGACAGCAATTAGAAATATCTATCTGTGTGATTACGGTCAATAATCAAAATTACTTTACTTATTATTAATATCGATTCATTATTTTCATTTTTGACTATATTCCATCCTTCAGATCAAACAGATAAACAGGCATTCATTTAAATAAAGGTAATAACAGATTTTTATACAATAAGTTACCCAGTATTTTAATCTGATTATTGGCAGACCGATTACTCAGGCAAAAGATCCGCTGCTGGTATTACAGAAATTGAATCAGTCGATTACGATGTAATCATCGTTTTCTACAACAGACTCCGTTTACTGGCAGCCTTGAAGCATAAAGCCGAGACTGTGTGAGCCCTGCTACTGGGCATTTTTTTATCAGGTAAGTACGCACTTTTGATTTCTTTGACTATCTGTTAAAGAATATCGCTATTTTGTCGCTATCTGAACAACCGTATTACTTTTAATCACGTCACATTACAAGGCAGTAACGATCGCAGCTGCATCACAATTTATCGGAACCATCTTATTCATGTGTTATTGATTCAGGCTTTGCGACCGAAAACCTACCGAAAAACTGTTTACAGAAACATAGAGAGACATACCTCGTGGAAAACAGAAATAACGAAGCAGCGAAAACTAATCTGCAACAAATGCTTCTGCACCCAGAAAAACTCCCCCCATTGCCAGAAACGGCACAGGCACTCATCCTGTTGCGCAACAACCCTAACGCAAATTTGGATGAGCTCGTCACCATCATCGAAAAAGACCCCGGGTTGGCCAGTTTCATAATGAAATACGCGCGCATGGCAATCTTTGGTTATGGGGAGCGGATCACTTCGGTATGGCACGCCATATCATTAGCACTCGGTTTCAATAGTGCGTTGAATATGGCCACTGGCGTCGCTTCAGCCGGATGTCTCAAAATTACCAATCGTGGGCCGCTGGGACGCATTCGTATCTGGCATCACGCCCTCAAGTGCGCAGCGCTATGCCGTGAGTTAGCCAAAACGATGGAACAGAAGCAATCCGTAGATTCCGGCCTTGCATATTTATGCGGTTTGTTCCATAACTTTGGATATTTACTCTTTGGCCACCTGCTCCCGCAACAATATACTTTTTTGAACGATCTGTGCCTGTACTATCCGGCAAAAGAAACAAGACACCTGGAACTCCAGGTTTTCGGTATTACCCACGATTTTGCCGGGGCCTATTTAATCGAAGCGTGGCAATTACCTGGTGAAATTGTAACGGCTGTTGCCGAACATCACTTTCCGGATTATGAAGGACAACATGCTCACTATGTCAAGCTGGTTGCAGTTGCCAATCGCTTATTACAAAATGAGGGTATTTCCGATGCATGCGATCATATAGAAACGGCAGCATTGCTGGAATGTCTGCAGATACCTGGCCCGGATGCTGAAGCCGCGCTGCAAATGATCGATAGCTGTCTGGATGATTTTGACACACTCGCTACTGATCTGGCGGCTTAAGGTACACTCAGTCACCGCGGCCACCGCAGTTGTCTTAGCCAGCGCTTATTCAGAAGTTCATCGCACAAATATAACACTGCGAAGCATTAGCTGCGATAATGTCAAATTCCAGTCTGGGAAGGTCATTGTCCATTTTCTGCTGGCGTTTTTAATGCCGACATACAGCAGCTTAAGCAAACTGTTCTGGTTCGGAAATCCGCCTTTGGTTTTTGTAAGTTTGCGAAACTGACGATGGATCGCCTCTATGGTATTTGTCGTATACATAACACGGCGTATCGGCTCAGGGTATTTAAAGAAGCCGATAAATTCTCCCATTTGTTTCGCCAGGATTTGATCACACTGGGATACTGTTTTCCCCATTTGGCTTCCAACGCATTCAGCTGGAAACAAGCCAGAGGTCGATTTCACAGTTTTGGGCGTTTATCCATTCTTGCGGTTCGATACATGACCAGACTCAATATGCTGATCAAGTTCTGCCGACAATGCAGCTTCTGTAAGCTGTTTGATCAGCGGTGTTAACATGCCATTCTTGCCATGCAGATCATGGCCAGTCTTTAACGCTGACAGCGCTGCTTCAATCTGGTTGAGTCCTGCTCATCTGTCACTCCTTCGAGATTTAATCACGAGGGAATGAACAGAATTTCCAAAATTCCAAGATTCAAGCTTACTCCATCCATATCAATAACCTATAATTTTACATATCACTTTTAAGTGAAGAAACTATGAGCATGATGTAATTTTCTCAACTCTTGATCTACCACTCCCGCTCAGTATCAATTGTCGACCCAGTCCGTCTACAGCAGGTGCCGCTGGACACAGGGTAAATGTACCTGCTTGTATAGCACCGCTGGTTAGTTTTGTCCTACCCTGTGCATCAAACGAAATATAGTTATCAACATTCCCGTTCCCGGTAAAATTATAGCCAGCTTGCAACGGTAACATGGTCAATACAATTTCTTCCCCACCACCAATAGTGCCATTATTATCTAAATCAACAAAAACAATCCATCCTTGATCCCAACCACCGGAATTATTACAATTTGTACCATCCGAACTTTTGCACATAACAACCCGTCTGTTCCGCTTTATTGCTTCTGATCGCGCCAATGCAAAATTTGAATACATTGAATTGATGTAACTATTTAAACGATTATTTGTCGCAAATTGACTAAAAGATGGCACGCCAATCGATAGCAGGATCCCTAGAACAGACAATACCACCAATAATTCAATTAATGTAACACCACGATTTTTATTGAAAAAAAACCAGATCATTGCTGTAAATACCAATAAGCGCGCCTTTTCACACTGGCTGGCGTCGCAGCCGCTTTAGGTGAGGCACCCTCCAGTGGCGAGTCGGGATTCGCGCCAATAATAAATGGAACAGTTATATTACCGCCCGTCGCAGGGTGGACAACAGTGACCATACCCGCAACTGGAGACGGCGGCAAACCACCACCAGTAATTACACCATACCGGGTGCCGCCAATGGGCCTCGCATCCAGAAATCCCATATTGTAAACACGCGCTTTTCCCAAATTTGTTCCACATAAGCTTGGGTCAGGAAGTATTGGCCCATTGGTACTAAAAGTCACAGTACCCATCGCCACAACCGCTGATGTCACCACCTGTTCTTTATCATGATCCCCACTGCCAAATGCTAAATACCACCCCTTCTTTGCTGCCAAATCAGTTTCGGAAGGTATATTCATATCATCCGGATCAATTGGTAACAATGAAGTCATACAGGCCAGTGCCTGACCATTACAAATTGGCACTTCAGACAACCACCAAGTCGGATCTGCAGGATTATCTTTGATCATAAAAAATGCATTATCTACACTTGTTGTCGTAAAATGGGTAAGCAGAGGATGTTCGCGGTCGCCTGAACCCACCAAAATAGCATTAAAATTGGGTGTCACAACCACCTCTGGCGCGAATAAAAGTTTGCGATTGGCAACACCACCGGGGCATATAGACGTATCACATCCCAATGAAGCGATTTTCACCATAGACCAGTTTGCCGGGAGATCTGCACCCATAGTAACCCGATAAATATTGCCACCGGTGTCCACTGCATAAGCATAATCAGCCAAACCAGTTATTTTATTCGGCACTACAGTTACAGTAGCTGCGACACTTCGCGCTGTAGTAAAAGTTTTTAATAACGCACCGCTATCAGCATCCAAGATATATATCTTGTTACCTTTTAATGCTCCTGTACAAGTATTCAGATCACTTAAAATAGTCCCATCTTCACAGGTATCATAACCACCACCAATAATCAACATGGGTTGAGGCGTACCAGCCACCTCGTAACCAGACGATTTAAACACTTGAGCGGCCGACCATGTCTGCCCAATATCGACAATACCCGCGTTGGTACAGTCTGTATCATTGTTCTGATTTGGACAGCCCTGCCGCCATTTCAGCGCGGGATTAGTTGGCGAAGTTACATCAAAAGCATAAATCATGCGCCCACCACGCCTTTGAGTCGCGTAAAGCCATGTTACACTGGCGCTTTTATGGGCTGTAATCGGTCCATCAAAAAAATAAGGTTTTTGCGTTCCATCATTAACAGTCGGCAACGTAATACCAAGTGTATTATCATACAACCGTTTTAATTTGCCATAATGCTCTGGCGCGATGAATGACCATAGTTCACTGCCTGCGTGAAACGAGCCTATTCCAGATGTTTGATTACCATTAATTGCGTGCAAGAATCCGTCATTGGCACCATAAAAAACTACTACACCTGTGCTACCGCCGTAGTCAACTGCAACAGGCCGTGAATGAACCACATCCCCATGCGCAGAAGGCCTCATTTCGATGGTATTACTATTTCCATTTTCATCCAGAGTATCCTGACCACGCGCCCAATTGATAAGCTTAGTTCGTGCAGCACTGCCGGAAACGCCCAATAAAGATTGCGTAATTGCATTATTCGCAACATTAAAATCTGCCAAACCTGAACAACCTGCAGGGTTGCAAGTTTTAATAATGCGAGAATCTGGTGTAATCGACCGTAATTGATAACCTGCTGCTCCCTTCTCTACAACCTCTCCATCCGGCGTATTGGAGATATCGGAATTTGCAATAGCCAGACATGAGCCATCCGGTTTAAAGGACCAGTATGTGTCTAAATTTGTTGTATTCGGTGTCCAGAAGGTACGTGAGCATTGAGCAATAAACCCGGTATTTTTATTGATCGCAAGTGCTTCATCAGCATCCACCAAATTTAGCGCAATGCCTTCGCCGGTCAAACTTGCTTTAAACTGGTATTGTTTCAAATTACCATGCCAACGTGGCAACGCACTAATATCCGGGCGGAACATACCCACGAAAATCTGATTAAGATGAGTACCCTGCGTATTGACACTCACCGGTAAGCTCGCTGAAGCAAAAACAGTATTTACAGCCTGAATTTCAGATAGAATTCTCTTGATGGCATCTGTTATTTGAGCACCGTTATCAATAGAGGAATTAACTGAAAAATATTTTCCCTTGCCATATGCCGCCATACTTTTTAATAAAGCAGTAAATCCGGGACCTTGACCCGTAGCGACTGGATTAACATCAATGGTATACGTTCTAACCGTTATCGGTGCATCCTTAGCCATATAACGAGCCCATTCATCACCCGGATTGGATTGTGATCCGCTCGGAGAAAGGCTGATTTCTGATGTGTTACCCCCCAGCGCAGCTAATTGTGAATTAGCACTCGCTTTATCTGAAGAATTGTCTTGCGCTGGACCGTTACTGATATAAATAATAAAATTCTTTTGACATGCAAAATCTAAAGGGCTCGTATAGTTACTATCTAAAGATGAACTAAATGCGTTACCAGGCAACGCATAAACAGCATTAGATGCAACTGTACCAGATATATTACCGGCATGATCCCGTTTAACCTTATTGTGACCAGCGTAAGCTTGACCGCCTGATAAATAATAATAAGCTTCGGCCATTGAAACGCCAATTTTTCCACCACTCGATTTATCTGTGTTTTTATCAAAACTATTTAAAAGGTTTAGATAAAGTTGTTTATTCGCGCTATCCATTAATCTGAGTGCAGCACGCACATAAGCACCGTTAGGATTACCATCAGCACCCCCAGATTCAGTAAACATCATAAATCCAAACTTGAATTTATTTGGTTCAATATCATTTAGAACGGTTCTTAACGCATTCATCTCGTTATTAAATGCACTATTCCAGTTTGCCGTATTGTCAATTACAAACAAAACATTCGGAATATTTGCTGCGCCGGGGAGAGTTAATCCGGTAAACAAATCAATATCCTCTGACCAGACAACTGAGCTTACAGTAAGCAACCAAATAGAAAAAATTATTTTATTCATTTTAATCAACATCTTATTTGCTCCATCCATGAATTTCCAGCACGTGTTTGTTAACATGATGATGCAATAAATTCGCTTAACGTTAATCGCTTATTAATCCCTTGCCTGGCTATCGCAGATGCCCCGGTTGAAACACTTGTCGCATCAGCCCTGATTTCCCATAACACTATAAAATCATTAGAATTCTCAATATTGGAATTCACTCCGCTTAGTGATAATAGATCTGCTGGCGCGGGTTTAGCACTAATACAAACAGGTGCCGGAATACTGACGATATAGTCGATCAAATTATCCTGATCAATATCCACGTTAACAAAAGTCGGATAATTCGCTGGATCAATTGCGGAGTAATTGAGATTAATAGTCTGCTCTATTGCCAGATTTGCTGCAGCAATCGATTCATTTCTATACTGCATGTTTCCCACAACTTTTAGATTATTGCTACTTAATGTAAAACCAGAAACCGTTAATAAAGTAATCATGGCAAGCATAATAAGTCCTACAACTAATGTTGCACCCTTTTGGTTAGAACAGATTTTCATATTCATCATGGTTGCTCTCTTCTTCCCGAGACATTAATCAAGCGCACATAACTGCTATAAACATGCCGCTTAAAACTATCGTGAAAAGGGCCCAGTGTCGTTGACCCCAAAACATAAGTTTTATCCTCAGTATAACCACTCGTGACTTCCAGGTTCCGCGCCAATACATACATGTTTACCGACACGACATTGGCCCAATCCAGCGCAGTACACCCGGTGCAATCATCGTAAACATCAGCACTACCTGTTTCATCTGTATCTCGGCCATAATCGAACTTAATACTTTGAATGCCTTCCAGAATTGGCTGAGCCGTTTGCATGAATACATTGTTACCATTCAAGTCAAGATCAGCGCGCATCAGGGTAGGAATACCGTCATCAACTGTTACAGAGTAATTGCGCACATAAAAGATTGAAGTAATCAACTTGCGCTTGTCAGCAGCTGTTGTGCAATCCTTTTTGTATACAGTAGTACCTGGTGTACCGAGCATGGGTTTGTCCGCAGCACTTGCAAGATAATTTCCATGAAGTGTGTCGGTACAACTTTGTGTTTGCAGATATAGTTTTCCTGCATTAACATCTTCACAGCTTGCTGTGCCTGCAACGCAAGTTGCGGCATATCGAACCACCAGGACATCGGAATCAGTTTGACGGCTTGTCACAATATCTGAACATTCAGCAGGCAACGCCGCGCCAGCGACATATCCCTGTAACGGAATCGCATATATGTTGTTTATATCGTTGACACTCCAGCTAGCAAAAGCAGAACACGGATTTGGTATAGCTGTTGGCGGAGTCATGGATGGTGCAGGTGGAGTGTATCCATCCCAAAATCCTGCATGCCATAACTCCTGTTGTAAAAGCTGGATAGTAAAGCGGCCATTCTCGATCTGCCGATTCATTTTCGCCAATTCGGTATTACTACGCGACAAATCAATATAAACAGCTAATACACCAGACATAACCAACAAACCCAACGCTATGGAAATCATTAATTCAATCAATGAAAATCCATCTTGGTGAACAAAGCTTTTGTTACTCTGTTGCATGCTATTCATTTCCTGCTTGTTTTTTACCTTTATGGAGTAGCCAAATCGGCTATACGCACAATGGTACTCATCGATCTTCGGCACAAATCATTAATACAGCTTGTCCCTGCCGCACCATTATATAAGCCAATACCACAATTTGATGATGGCGCCACTGTTGGCACAAACCCTTGCCATGCAACTGTTATTAAGAATTGATCTCCTGTTCCCAGATCCTCAACACAGCCACGTGCACCTATCATTGCACCGACATTATTGGCCCCAGAGGATTGTTCAGATACACCCTTCAAAGCATTACTCCATTGGCATACATCAAAGACCTGCCCCACACCTGCACAATTTGCTGGCTGATTGTCCCCCGTACCCAAAGGGGCAACAGCACCGGTTACATAGTTGACCGCATTATTACGGTTCGCCGCAATTCTGTTTGCCATATCTTCAAGTAAAATCAATGCATGTGTACGTTGATAAGATTCAATCTCTGAAGATTGCAAGCGCATTTGTAATCCGGCAAGACCCAGTAACCCAACAGCTGTAATAACTACTGTAACAAGTACTTCAATCATTGATACCCCGCGCACTGAAAACGTAGTGGTTGCAGAAAGAACTGAAAAGTTTACGTGCCGAGTTACCATTTTTCTGCAGGAGTTTTAACACCATCGCTATTAATGGTTAGGTTTCCGTCGTTAGATTGTGAACCAACGGGCGTAAAAGTCAGTGTAAAAAATGGCACAGCCCCACCGCCAAGCGTAATGTCATAATTATATTTATTGGCCACATCTGCGGAAAGCGCATAACCACTTGCTTCCAAGATTGTTTTATCAACATAACTTCTGTTCGTCAGCAAAAACTGTTGTTGACGATTTGAAATAGCCATCATTTCTGATTGTGCCGCCACACGATGAGTCCTGATCACATATTGTGTATACGATGGATAAGCTATAGTGGCCAGAATTCCGACAATAGCAACCGTAATCATGAGTTCAATCAAAGTAAAGCCATATTGTTTACATGGTTTTATAAAAAAGCTGAGTTGCATATATAGATAAATTATTGTTGAAATTTATAGCCAATCTGATTTTTGTAATTCATTACAAATCCTAAGGCATATACGGCTATAATTTTGGGTAACTTTAGGAGCAGAACAGTACTTTCTCACTTCTACGAAACAGCAATAAAACACTAGCGCAGTCTTTTATTTTATTCGCTGGTTAGTGCATTTTTGTTTTTTAGGAAAATATTTGAAGATAATGAAACATGATGCTGTGGTAATTGGCGCAGGCATTATCGGATTAGCAACCGCAGAATACCTGCTCAAGCAGGGATTAAAGGTTACGTTACTTGAACGAGGCCGGGTCGGTCAGGAATCTTCCTGGGCAGGAGGGGGAATTTTGTCACCAATTTGTCCGTGGAACTATATTAAAGAAGTCACACAGCTTACCCAATACAGCGCCGATCTATTTCCGGCATGGGTAAACACGCTACGCACTACAACAGGGATTGATCCTGAATATGATCAATGCGGCGTCTTTGTTCTGCCACCCTATGATCTTAAAAGGGCTGAGCTTTGGTGCTTAAAATACAATGTCACAATGACTCAACGAGCGGTATCAATACCTTTTTCAATCAATCCGCACGCTGACATCAATAATCGAAAAACCATAGAAAAGGCCATTTTCCTGCCCAATATTGCACAAATCCGCAATCCTCGATTGTTAAATGCGCTTCATAAGCGTGTGATTCAGCTTGGCGCAAAAATTATCGAAAACTGCTCTGTCTATGATATGGCGCTCAAACATAAGACAGTATTATCGTTTAATTCATCAGTTGGAAAATTTTCAGCAGGTTACTTTATTATCGCTGCAGGTGCCTGGAGTACAGAAATCTTAGGAAACTACGCACTTAACCTTAACATTAAACCCGTCAGCGGCCAGATGTTATTGTTCAAATTCGACTCGCCCCCTTTGCGAACCGTCGTAGTGCAAGATAACTTATATATTATTCCTCGCAGAGATGGTCATTTATTGATAGGGAGCACATTGGAGGATACCGGATTTAATAAACAGATCACAATATCCGCACGCGATCATTTATTGAAATTTGCACAAAACCTTATACCACAATTGGGTGCGTTGCCCATTATTCGTCAATGGTCAGGATTACGTCCCGCCTCACCTGGGAATATTCCGACCATAGGGCAACACCCTCAACTTAGCAATCTTTATATTAACAGCGGGCATTTTCGTTATGGCATCACTATGGCACCTGCGAGTGCAGAAATTCTGACAAAAGAAATAGTTGGCGGAACACAACCATTTGATATCACTCCCTATCAAAAAGGATGGAATGGCAACTGAGCTGCTTCAGGCGTGTCTATGCTTTTGGCAATGGAAAAACCACGGATTCCACGACACCACTTAATTCTTCTACTGAGACTTCTTCCCCAGTTTGCCTCGAACCAATTTGCTTGATACGCGATATTACTTGCTGTACCAGTATCTCAGGCGCAGACGCTCCTGCAGTAATACCAATTTGATGTTTATTTGCAAACCATTCATCTTCTAATTGCTCTGCATTATCCACCATATACGACTCGACATTGGCATTTTTGGCAACTTCACAGAGACGATTGGAGTTGGAACTGTTAGGCGAGCCGACCACAATAACCAAGTCACATTGCGTGACCATTTTCTTTACCGCATCCTGGCGGTTCTGGGTTGCATAGCAGATATCATCTTTCTTGGGCCCGATAATCAGTGGAAAACGATTTTTTAAAGCATCTACAATCCGTGCCGCATCATCGACTGACAAGGTCGTCTGAGTGACGTAAGCCAGATTAGCAGAATCTTTTACTTGCAGATTTTTTACATCATCTTCAGTTTCAACCAGATACATGCCTTTATCATCACCTTCCACCTGACCCATCGTACCTTCAACCTCTGGGTGACCCTGGTGCCCAATCATAATGATTTCTTTACCTTCCTTACGCATTTTGCCCACTTCCACATGTACTTTTGTAACCAGTGGACATGTCGCATCAAATACTTGAAGCTTTCGTTCTGCCGCTGCCCTGCGAACTGCATGAGATACGCCATGAGCACTGAAAATCAAAATACTGTCTTTCGGCACCTCATCCAGTGTCTCAACAAAAACAGCACCTTTTTTCTCCAGGTCTTCTACAACAAAACGATTATGTACAACTTCGTGACGCACATAAATCGGTGCACCATGCATCGACAATGCGCGTTCTACAATCCCAATCGCACGATCAACACCCGCACAGAATCCTCTCGGATTTGAGAGCAACACTCTGATCATTCATTATTCTCCATAACAGGATGCATATAAATACATAATCTATAGATTACTATCATTCAGTCCAGATAACGCTTAACAAGTTCAACACGCTTTAAATATGCGTCGCGCGCAATCTGAATATCTTCCAGAAATTGTGGCAGTTCTTTTAAAAGTAATGCCTGAGGTCCATCAACCAGTGCCTTGCTTGGTACTGGATGAAAGTCAACCAAAACCATGTTGGCGCCTGCAATAATCCCTTGCGCAGTTACATGCATAATATCCAGAATTCCATCCGGTGATCCAGCACGTGTTCCCACAGAATGCGATGGGTCAATGCAGACCGGCATCCGCGTCAAACGTTTGACAACCGGCACATGTGCAAAATCAACAAAATTACGATGTGGATCGCCCATATTCGTTTTCATACCACGCAAACCGAATATTACCTTACGGTTACCCTCTGAGGCCAAATACTCCGCCGCATTCAAGGATTCATCCAACGTAATGCCAAACCCGCGTTTAATCAATACCGGATAGTCCTGTTGTCTCCCTACTATTTTCAGTAATTCAAAATTCTGAGTATTGCGCGTGCCAATCTGTAACATGACGCCAGTGGCATTACCGGTTTGGTGTAGTGCTGTACGAATTTCATTCAGATGCGTTTCATGCGTTATTTCCATCGCTATCACTTTAATACCATATTTTCCCGCCAGTTCAAACACATAAGGAAGACAACTCTTTCCATGCCCCTGAAACGCGTAGGGACTGGTCCTTGGTTTGTACGCACCCATTCGCGTGCAAACCTGGCCTTGCGCCTGCAACGCTCTCATCATGATTTCTACATGCTCAAGCGTATCAACGGCGCACAAACCAGCAAATACGTTTAAAGTATTCTGACCAAATAAAACGCCGTTATAGCTGAAGCTGGTTGGACGATCATCATTCTGATGCCGTCCGAGTACGCGATATTCCTCAGAAACACGCACAACGCGCTCAACACATGGCAGATTTTTAATCTCATCAATTGATAACGCCTTTGTATTGCCTATCAGGTACAGCTCTGTCAACGTCTGTTCAACGCCAACTTCGGTGTGCACACGCGTAGTAATGCCAGGAAGGTTAGCCAAATGTGCCAACAGTTGCTTATATTCCGAGCTCTCAGGCCGGGTATTGGGAACCAAAACTAGAATCATAAAATAATATCAAAAAATTTATGCCGGGATTTCCGACACAAAGTAAATAGGTTATGAATTCTAACCGAAAACCCGATTTGTTGCCATGATGCAATTAACGTTCTTCCATTCGAAATCGCTCAAATGCCTGCAAGCATGCATCTACCAGATCACTCACATAAACTACTCCAACCAATTGCCGGGTCTGGCTATCCGTCACCGGAATACTTTCGCCTTTAAAACATTTTGATTGCAAATATGCTTCATAGACATTGGTTGTTGTTGTAAAAACAATTGACGATCTCAAAAGAACGTTCTCAATTCGTTCTTCCAGCATTTTTTCATCATACATGCTGCACAATACCGCAGCGTTGATCTGACCAATTAATTTACCATTTTTATCAGTTACATAAACCACACTTACCGCAGACTCAGACTCAACAATCGCAGAACGCGCCGCTGTCAATGTCATATCTGCAACAAAAACAACAGTCGGCTTTGATATAAATGCACTAACTGACATTTCACTCAAGATCTGCTGTATTTGAGACGTTTCAGGCTCCACGCCGCGCACACGCAACTGGTGATAAAAATAGGAACGATTAAAAAACTCTCTGGTAACAGCACCTGCCACAACAACTGCCACCATGACAGCAGTCATCAACGAATAACTTCCTGTCAACTCAAACACTATCAAAATAGTCGTAATGGGCGCGCCGATTACCCTGCTGATAACGGCGCCCATACCAACCACACCGTAAACGGCGGGCGATAATGTAATCCCAACCAATTCCTGAGCACCCATCCCAAATACAGTACCCATCATTGCACCAAGAAAAATTGCGGGACCAAATATGCCACCGGAGAAACCTGCGGCAAAACTCACGGATGTCGCCACTAATTTGGCCAGTACCAGCATCAATAAGACATTAGCTGTTATTTCAGATTGAAAGGCATCGCGTATAATCTGCTCACCCAACCCGAAAGTCTGTGGGAAAACAACCACAATTCCACCCAGCAACATGCCCCCCAATACAGCTTTTGCCATGGCAGAAACGGGCAATAACTGCGCCAACCTGCTGAAATGGTCCATCATGGACATATAAATCACTGCCAAAGCGCCACCTAAAACACCCACCAGTGCAAACAAAAAATACTCCCAGTCCGCAACCCTCGGCATGTCCGGCAGCAGAAAAAGTATGCTATCAAACGCATGCATTTTCACAACAGCGCTGGCCACCGCCGATGAAATCACAATAGGCATTACAGACCTGCCCCCGAAACGGCCCAGAACTGCCTCATGCGCAAACACTACCCCGGCCAGTGGCGCTGAAAATGACGCTGAAATAGCGCCGGCCACACCGCAAGCCAGTAAGGTTCTCTTATGTTCGGCTGTTAGTTTCAGTAATTGAGCGAGCCAGGACCCCAGAGAAGCACCCAGATGCACAGCCGGCCCATACCTTCCAACTGATGCACCGCTTCCGATTGACACAATACTGGCAACAGCACTGCCAATACCTGCTTTAATAGACATATCCCCGGCACCCAGCCGTACCGCTTCAATTGCATCAGCCGGTCCATGATTTCGGCCTTCTGGCATTCCATATTGAATAATCAATCGCACAATAACGGCACCGACAACAGGCAGAATAAATAAATACCAAACAGAAATATTGTCCAGATACGCGTAAAGCTGGCTGCCTTTTACCCCCAAAAATAATAGGTGCAGCTTATCGATAGCCCATAAGAAGCCCATCGAGGCATAACTGGCCACAACACCTACAATTGTTGCCAGGGACGCCATAAAAAAGGTTTCATGCCAGTTTCTGTTGGAAACTTCCATCATTCAGTCAGTTTGTTATTCATAGGAAATCGTATTTTTGCTACTGCCGCACATAATCTTTCATGCGACAATATGTCACATAGTCATTTATATCAATTTAGGTTAATGTAGTTTATTTTTTTAAGCTAAGAAAATTGTTTCCATTGTTCTACTTAAGCAAACGGACTTGAAAATATAATAAAACAGCATTTTAGAGCAAGCTGCTTTTTTCTCTGACCGCCTTCCAACAACCCAAGCCATAGCAACATGTTCAGCGACCTTAGCAAATCACCACTCAGTAAAAACCTGCAACGCCTTTTCTGGCTCAGAAATATTGCCATCCTCGCACAATGTCTGACTTTCAGCCTTGTTTATACCATTATCGATCTTGACATTCCGTGGACTGAGATGATCATAGTTGTTATATTGCTGTCAGCATTGAATTTGCTTACCTGGATACGTCTGTATCAGAATTGGCCGGTATCCAATATTGAGTTTTTTGCGCAATTATTGATCGATGTGTTTGCGCTCAGTGCATTGTTATATTTCAGTGGCGGCTCAACCAATCCATTTATCTCATTGTATCTTTTACCACTGACTATTGCCGCCGCTGCCCTTCCCTGGCGCTACACCTGGGTCATGGCCATTATTACTATCGGCTGCTATACGCTGCTTTTGTTTAACTATGTACCGCTTCCTCATGACCACAGCAAACATCTGATTGAATTCAATCTGCATGTCTCCGGTATGTGGCTGGCTTTCGTACTCAGCACTGTGATTATTGCCTGGTTTGTTGTAAAAATGAGCATCTCCATTCGGGAGCGCGACCATGATCTTGCCTTGGCGCGTGAACACGCGCTTCGCAATGAGCAGATTATTGCCCTGGGCACGCTTGCTGCAGGTGCGGCACATGAATTGGGCACGCCATTATCTACCATGGCCGTAATCACGGGCGAGCTGCAAAAAGACCATATCAACGATAGTGAATTTCAAAATAACATTCGCATTTTGCGCGACCAGATCGCACATTGCAAACAAACACTCACTCAACTTCTTGCCAAAGCCGGGCAGACCAGAGTTGAAGGCGGCACCCAGTTGCCCGTTGATGAATTTATATTTTCATTACTCGAGAAATGGAAACTGATACGACCCACCGTTCAATTTACCTATAAGAGCGATGGTCCGCTTCCCAGTCCTAAAATCATGGATAATCAACTAGTCAGCCAGTCAATTCTGAATCTGCTCAATAACGCCGCCGATGCTTCTTCAAAATGTATCGAAATCAAAAGCAGATGGGATCACAAAAACCTGCACCTGGAAATCATTGATGATGGCGAAGGTCTCTCGGATGCCGTCACCCAGCGTGCCGGTGAAGCTTTTTTTACCACCAAAGCACCTGGACAAGGCTTTGGCATTGGTTTGTTTTTAGCCAATGCCAATATAGAGCGGCTGGGCGGCAGCGTACATTTATTTAATCTTGAAGACGGCGGTGCTTGCACACAAGTCACACTGCCAATAATTGGATAAGAATTATGACAACATCAAAGTCTCTCGAAATAAATGAAACAGACGAAGCCAGCGAGCAGCCCGATCTGCTCATTGTCGATGATGACGAGATATTTTCTGATGTACTGGCGAGAGCCATGACTAAGCGGGGCTTCAATGTATATACTACACATACCATTGATGATGCACTTGCACAGGCTGAAACCGTCTCGCCGGAATACGCCATTGTTGATCTCAAATTAGCCAGCGAATCCGGATTGGTTATGGTTGAAAAATTAAAAGTACTGGACCCTGGCACACGCATTGTCATGCTGACCGGTTATGCCAGTATTGCAACAGCTGTGGAAGCAATAAAACTGGGCGCGACACATTATCTGGCCAAACCCGTTGATGCCGATGAAATCATGGCTGCATTTGAACGTACCAACGGCGACGCCGAAACACCAATCAGTGCCAATCCTCTATCCGTAAACAGACTTGAATGGGAATATATTCAACGCATTCTGGCTGAAAATGATCACAATATTTCAGTCACCGCCAGAATCCTAAACATGCATCGCCGGACACTGCAGCGCAAACTGGCCAAAAAACCGCATCGGGAATAATTCACAGCCCTAAAACCAGCCATTTTCATAATAGAAAAATTTGCAGCGGAATTTTTCAGCCGCTTCATGTACCCTATTACTCCTTTTCTATAAACCACGAGCATGAAAGACTTCAAACCAGGTCAGCGCTGGATATGCGATGTTGACTTACAATTGGGCCTAGGGACAGTGCAATCAGTTGAAGAACGTATGGTCCGTATTATATTCATGACAACTGGAGAAACGCGCACCTATGCCCGACAATCCGCACCATTAACGCGTGTTATTTTCAATGTAGGCGACACAATCATGAACCGTGATGGCATTGTTGTCCAAATTCTGTCTATCCAGGAAGAAGACGGCCTGTTCATATACTCCGGACAAAACGAGCACGGCAACCATTTTACAATCTCAGAACAGCAACTCGCACATCATTTACAATTCAACCGGCCTATCGAACGATTACTCAATCAGCATATTGACGCCGACAAGTGGTTCCGGGTCCGCTACCAAACCTGGCTGCAAAAAAGCAGGCTTGCAAGTGCGCCGTTATACGGTCTGCTCGGTACGCGCACCAGTCTGATTCCTCATCAACTTTATATCGCCTACGAGGTAGGCCGCCGTTACGCGCCACGCGTATTACTCGCTGATGAGGTCGGACTGGGAAAAACAATTGAAGCTGGCATGATTTTGCATCAGCAGCTCCTGACCGAGCGCGCCAAACGTATCCTGATTGTCGTTCCTGAGACGCTAATCCACCAATGGCTGGTGGAAATGTTGCGCCGCTTCAATCTTCACTTCAGTATATTTGATGAGGAACGGTATACCGCCATTGAAGAAAGCTGCACCGGAGAAAATCCGTTTCACAGCGAGCAGTTAATTCTGTGCAGCCTGAGATTTCTTTGTCATAGTCCGCAACATTTTCAAGCGGCTTTAAATGGTGATTGGGATTTACTGGTTGTCGACGAAGCACACCACCTGGAATGGTCTGAACAATCATCCAGCCCTGCATATCAAGTCATCGAACAACTGGCCGCACAAACAAGCGGCGTACTGCTACTCACCGCCACCCCTGAGCAACTGGGCAAAGCGGGGCACTTTGCCCGTCTGCGACTGCTGGACCCGAATCGTTTTGCCGATTTTCAACATTTTGTCGCAGAAGAACAGGCCTATGAACCGATCGCTAATGCGGTCGAGGCACTACTCGGCGAACAACAACCGGATGAAACAACCAGAAAAACAATTTTGGCGATTGAAAACAGTACCCAGACCAACTCGCTGCTATCCAGTCTGGAAAAAACAGCTACCGATACTGAACAAAACAAGCAGGCACGGCAAATACTTGCTGCTTTGTTGCTGGACCGTCACGGCACGGGACGCCTATTGTTTCGTAATACGCGCGCAGCAGTCAAAGGTTTTCCTGAAAGAAAGCTTTTCGTGGCTCCGCTGCCGCTACCAGACTATTATGACGAATGTCTGACTGTCTTTGAGTCAGGTACACTCTCGGAACCGCAATTACTACTTTATCCGGAGCTGCTCTATCAGGCCAGCGCTGTCACTGAATATCCGGCATGGACAGAAATAGATCCCCGCATCAGCTGGCTGTACAATACAATGCGTCAACTCAAACCGGAAAAGATTCTGGTGATTACTGCCAGCGCACAAACCGCGCGCGATATTGCACAAGTACTCAAGACATTGACAAGTCAACATTTTCCAGTCTTTCATGAACACATGAGTTTGCTGGAACGCGATCGGGCCGCCGCGTTCTTTGCCGACAGGGAAACGGGATGCCAAGTATTGATTTGCTCAGAAATTGGTAGTGAAGGTCGTAATTTCCAATTTGCCCACCATCTTGTTTTGTTTGATCTACCGTTTAATCCTGATATGCTGGAGCAACGTATCGGCAGGTTGGATCGTATTGGTCAAACAGAAACAATCAATATCCACGTACCCTATCTGCTAAACAGCGCGCAGGCGATCATGCTGAACTGGTATCACCAGGGCCTTAACGCACTCGCAAAGATCTGTCCGGCGGGCCAGACTGTTTTTCAACAATTTGAAAAACAATTGATAACGGCACTTCATTTGCGCGACCCTGATTCAAATGACTTCTCTGAATTGATTACACATACCCAGAAAACCAGCCAGATACTGGGTGAAGCACTTGATCGCGGGCGAGACCGACTGCTTGAATACAATTCATTTCGTCCGCAGATTGCTAAACAGCTGTACCAGACTGCACTTTCTCAGGATAAAAATAACAGTTTGCAACGCTACATGGATATCGCTTTCGATTGCTTTGGCGTGCATGTTGAAGAGCACCGTAGTAAAAGCTATCGCATCGAACCCAGTGAACATATGACATCGGCATTTCCAGGACTGCACGACGAGGGAATAGTCATTACTTATAAAAGAAGCGAGGCGCTTGCCAACGAGGACTGGCAGTTTCTTACCTGGGAGCATCCCATGGTCATCCACGCCATGGATCGCATCACTGGCAACGAAACCGGTAATGCTACGGTCTCAAGCTTTTCACATCGCGATGCCCAGCCAGGCATATTGTTTCTTGAGTGCCTGTTTGTACTCGAAATATCCACAACTCACACTGCAACCGGAAGCCATATTCTACCATCAATCATGATACGGACAATTATCGATGAACAAGGCTGTTCTGATTATCCCGCACTGGACCATGCAACAGTCAATCAATGCCTGGAAACGATTTCACAGGATATCGCCAAACAAGTAATCGAACTGAAAAAAGACGTTATTCAAGAAATGGTAGCGGCCAGCGAACAACTTGCTTCCGCACAAATTCCCACTTTATCCAGACAAACCAGAGACCAGACGCATGCAGTCTTTACTACAGAAATTGAAAGACTGAAAGCGCTGCAGAAAATCAACCCCAACGTCCGCCCAGAGGAAATCCATTTTTTTGAACAGCAGCTGGCTAATTTAATACAGGTGCTAGATACTGCACGTATCCGACTCGATGCCATTCGGGTTATCGTTGCCACCTGAATAAATTCAGGTTTCATGGAAGCATCTTTTTTCTCTTATTTTCCATATGCTTGCCATTGTTTTATACTAACGTATTTTATTGAGCAGTCTTGATTATGAATGAACCGCGCATTATTGTTGCGCTGGATTTTAGCAGTGCCGAAAAAGCACTGAATCTGGCAACCCAGCTTAATCCAGAATTATGTCGCTTAAAAGTGGGCAAAGAGCTTTTTACCGTGGCCGGTCCCAACCTCGTCAAACAATTGACCCGGGAAGGCTTCGATATTTTTCTCGATTTGAAATTTCATGATATTCCCAACACCGTTGCCAAGGCGTGCAAAGCTGCTGCTGATCTGGGTGTCTGGATGATGAATGTACATGCGCTGGGCGGCAAGAAAATGCTGGTGGCAGCACGTGAAGCGGTGCCACCGGGCACTGCCAGGCTCATTGCAGTCACACTGCTGACCAGCATGAATCAGGATGATCTAAATGATGTTGGTTTGCAGGGCGAACCCGAACAGATTGTGCTGCGTCTTGCCAGACTTACACAAAATTGCGGACTCGATGGCGTCGTTTGCTCCGCACTGGAGGTCAGCAATTTAAGACAACACCTTAACACGGGCTTTAATCTGGTCACGCCGGGTATACGGCTGGAAGCAGACAGTCTGGATGACCAAAAACGGGTAGCCACCCCTTCCACTGCTATCAAAAACGGGGCTGATTATCTGGTCATTGGCAGACCGATTACTCAGGCAAAAGATCCGCTGCTGGTATTACAGAAATTGAATCAGTCGATTACGATGTAATCATCGTTTTCTACAACAGACTCCGTTTACTGGCAGCCTTGAAGCATAAAGCCGAGACTGTGTGAGCCCTGCTACTGGGCATTTTTTTATCAGGTAAGTACGCACTTTTGATTTCTTTGACTATCTGTTAAAGAATATCGCTATTTTGTCGCTATCTGAACAACCGTATTACTTTTAATCACGTCACATTACAAGGCAGTAACGATCGCAGCTGCATCACAATTTATCGGAACCATCTTATTCATGTGTTATTGATTCAGGCTTTACGACCGAAAACCTACCGAAAAACTGTTTACAGAAACATAGAGAGACATACCTCGTGGAAAACAGACATAACGAAGCAGCGAAAACTAATCTGCAACAAATGCTTCTGCACCCAGAAAAACTCCCCCCATTGCCAGAAACGGCACAGGCACTCATCCTGTTGCGCAACAACCCTAACGCAAATTTGGATGAGCTCGTCACCATCATCGAAAAAGACCCCGGGTTGGCCAGTTTCATAATGAAATACGCGCGCATGGCAATCTTTGGTTATGGGGAGCGGATCACTTCGGTATGGCACGCCATATCATTAGCACTCGGTTTCAATAGTGCGTTGAATATGGCCACTGGCGTCGCCTCAGCCGGGTGTCTCAAAATTACCAATCGTGGGCCGCTGGGACGCATTCGTATCTGGCATCACGCCCTCAAGTGCGCAGCGCTATGCCGTGAGTTAGCCAAAACGATGGAAAAAAAGCAATCCGTAGATTCCGGCCTTGCATATTTATGCGGTTTGTTCCATAACTTTGGATATTTACTCTTTGGCCACCTGCTCCCGCAACAATATACTTTTTTGAACGATCTGTGCCTGTACTATCCGGCTAAAGAAACAAGACACCTGGAACTCCAGGTTTTTGGTATTACCCACGATTTTGCCGGGGCCTATTTAATCGAAGCGTGGCAATTACCTGGTGAAATTGTAACGGCTGTTGCCGAACATCACTTTCCGGATTATGAAGGACAACATGCTCACTATGTCAAGCTGGTTGCAGTTGCCAATCGCTTATTACAAAATGAGGGCATTTCCGATGCATGCGATCATATAGAAACGGCAGCATTGCTGGAATGTCTGCAGATACCTGCCCCGGATGCTGAGGCCGCGCTGCAAATGATCGATAGCTGTCTGGATGATTTTGACACACTCGCTACTGATCTGGCGGCTTAAGGTACACTCAGTCACCGCGGCCACTGTAGTTGCTGCCTGATGCCGACACGACTGCTTTTTGCATGCAGGTCAGAGTGTACGATCACCGACGACTACAGAATATTCAATCGCGCAAACACAAATTGCAGCTTGACTAGGAAAGCTACAATTAACATATGGAAGTTGCTCGCATTGACTTTGTGCGACTATAACCTAATATTTATCCAGTTAATGGAATACTGGTCTTATAACTCAATAACCTTTAACCTGGACTCAATTTAACGGGAAATGATGTTTGGCTAATTCACATATTTCATCATGCGTTATTTCTGATTTGCTGGCAACTGCCCATAAGTCATAATGCGGATGGCCTCGATTAATTGCGGCAATTGTCATGAAACCAACACCACGTAAAGTTCCAACTAATATTTTCTTAGTAAACCCACATTTATGTGCCATGTTGAGATTCCCTTGTTCAATAAAAGGACGATATCCATAAAGAATATCTATTGGTGAAATGGGGCCGGCTGGTGAGGTATAGACTGGATCAGTCAGTTTATCTTCTGCCACTAAGGCACATACTGATTGCAGATCAGGGCATGTTATCACTAAAAAACCATCCGGCTTCAACACTCTCAGAAACTCCCTGATGGCCACCGGCACTTCATGCGCATACAAATGTTCAATATTGTGGGCAGAAAATATGGCGTCAACAGATGCTACATTTACGTCAGACATATCTGTCATGGTTCCAACTATATCGGGATTAACAGTTTCATCAATATCCAACCTGATCTCCCGCCAAAGATTATTATTAAATCCGGAAGTTGTGTACGCTTTATTTTTTGATCCACAGCCCACATGCAAAAAAACTTTTTCCATTGAATTTTCGGTCATTCGTATTTTCTCAATTTGCGCATATTTTGTTTTATACATGCCCTGAAAGGCTGCACCCAGATTTCTTGCAAATCGCTTCGCATCCATGAGATGAGAATTTCGTACATGCTCTCTTTGACCGGACCGTAATTTAGCCAATTCCGACAAATCAGAACTGAGTTCAATTGCTTTTTTCACATATTCATCAGTATCTTCCACAACCCACGCTGATAGACCTGCTGCTATTAGAATACTTGCACCTTGGCGTGCAAGGAGCGTTTTCCCAGCAAGCGTTAATGTCGGCACACCCATCCACAATGCCTCACAGGTCGTTGTCCCACCCGGATATGGAAAGGTATCCAGAACCGCATCCACCTTCGCATAGCTGGCAAGGTATTCCTTTCGTGATTGCGGCCCGCACAAGCGCAATCTGTCCTCATGTATTCCAAACTGTGCGAGTCGTTTTATAAATTGTGTTCTGGTTTCCGAACAGCCCAATTGTTTGTTCTGAATCCGTAAATGTACTTGTGGCAACAATTTAAATAATTCAGCCCATACCTTCAAAACATCATCATTCAATTTTGACAATGTTTGGTAGCAACCAAAAGTAAAATAACCATTCCGGCTGGCAGGTAACGTCGCCACATTTAAAGAAACAGCCTCTTCAGGTGGTGTAAAACACATCCGGGTTTCCGGCAAATACCAAATTCTTTCTGTGAAATGCGTATGATGAGATTCTGGCACCGATATTGGATCTGCAAGAAGATAATCGATGCTGTCCAGCCCTGTAGAAGCAAAGTATCCAAGCCAGCTCACCTGTATAGGAGCAGGCCTATAGGCAAACAATGAAAGGCGATTAAGTGCCGTATGACCAGCCAGATCCACCAGTATATCTATGTTATCTTGATGCACTTTGCTGGCAGCCTCTTTATCATGCATACCAGCTATAATGTGCCATTGACTAAAACAGGTTTTTATTCTTTTTGTTAGATTATCTTCCTGATTTCTTGTTGAATAAGCAAAAAGTTCAAATTTATCCTGTTCCAGATTTCGAAATGTACTCTCCAGAAAATAGCCAACTGGATGTGATTTTAAGTCACCTGATACAAAACCTATCCGTATCCGCCGCGATGCATTTTTTCCAGGTATCCCCGAATGATTTATAAAAGGTTTAATAACATTCGCTTTTAGGCTATATTTTCTTGCTTCCGCCAAATACGCTTCGGGATAGCAGTTTTTATCCGCGCTGAGTGCATAGAGCAGATTACTATGAATCGCCAGGTCATTCGCTTTAAGTGACAGCGCTTTCCTGTAATACTGAACCGCCTCACTCAATAATCCTTGATGTTTAAACACATTGCCCAGGTTGTTAAGTGTCTGAGCGTCATTGTTGTCAAGCGCAAGGGCCAATTTCAGATGCTGTTCAGCTGCAACCAGCTGCCCCTTCGTTTGCAGAATATTACCCAGATTATTATGCGCATTTTTATATTTTGGATTTAAATAGATTGCTTGCCGGTATGCTTTTTCGGCTTCTGTCAGTTTTCCTTGTAACTGCAACGCATTGCCGAGGTTATAATGTGCCACCGATAACTCAGGTTTATACTGAACCGCCAATTTGAATGTTTCGATCGCAGACTCTTGATCTCCCAGAGCTGTTAACGTAATCCCCAAATTACAATAAACTTCCGCACAATCCTGCTTTCCAGCAATAAATCTTTGATATATTTCCTTGGCCTGAATTAATGCCCCTTTTTGTTGCAATATTGCGCCAAGGGCAAGACAAACCTCCACATTATCCGGCTCGAGTTCAAGTGCCTGTTGATAGTTTCTAATATTTTCATTTACATTATCTGTCATAGGCTTATCAGATTCTTTCTAAGAATTTACGGGTTGGCTACTTGCCTCAGAATCCTTAATATACCAAGCGAGAGAGGATTTGTGGTGAAGGTCGCGTGTATCACTCGCGGTAGCACGGCAGTCAATTCAAAACAAAGATTGAAGCGAAACAAAAACTCAGCGAGATAACGATGCCCATACAGGGCGTGATTGAATAAAGTTACGTCCGCTGAACGCAGTCTTGAGATTGCCCATGCAATGGTCGACCCAAAGTAGTCTGCGAAGTATTCGGAGTACCGTACGGCGAACATGCCATTCCCAACGATGTGACCTTCATGCTGTTCAGCAAACAGTCTATATCAGCTTCGAAACAGCATGTATCAACGGTTTCCTCAGGTGCAGTAAATGCAGGCTTTCACCAAACATTGTTTAAGTGTTCATCTGTTCAATCAGCCACAGGTACTCATGGCATGCACTGTGAGCTGCGACTTCGTTCCCTGTCTGATCGCTGACCTAGACGGCGTTGCTCTTCTCTCAACAACATGGTTTGTAACAAAACACCTGCTTGACCGATCTTGCCGTTTTGTAACTTATCCCCTGCTGGGTTTACACGCCAGGAAATTTAACTATCTCTCAAATCCGGCTCTGGACACTTCGCATTTGAGCCGGGCCAATTACGTCAAATAATCCACTGATACTCAGGCTAAAAACAAAAAACCCCTGGCTTTTGTTCAAAGCCAGGGGTTTGTTTGCTGATTAAGTGAACTCCTAATTCTAAGTACTGGGGTTCACTTGATAATACACCTGATATTAGGTGGTAATGAGCATCAAATCACCACCAACAACAGTGAAGTCACCAGCCACTAATGTATCTGTTGCTATGCCGGTTAAAGCCACCGCAAATTCACCTGCTTCGATAATTCTATCACCATCAGTATCCTGGTAAATGTACGCTACTGTGGCGCTGTCAATATTGACAAAGAAGTCACCGGCATTGGTAACCATTGTGGTACCCAGTACTACATCGGTGGTACCTACTGTCACGGCCGTTGCCTGTACTTCAGTATCAAACTCTGCAGATATACCAGCAGCTGCTCCTAATGTAGCGCCATCCAGGCCTGTGATCGTATCCGTTAATGTGGCACTGATACCTGTTGTCGATGCATCACTGACAGAATCTCCTGCTGCATAGACAAATTTCAGAGCGTCATCTGCACCGTTACCAATCACGTTGTTGGTAACCGTATCGGCACCTTTACCACCGTTAATCGTTGTGCCAGATGTGCCACCTGCTTTAGCGGTCAGCGTAATAAGGTCATTACCATCACCTGTGCTGATGGTGCTGCCGCCAACAGCGTTATCGGTGACGGTATCAACATTCGAACCACCGGTGAATGCAAACGCGTTCGTTGTTGCTAGAGATGCATCATACGTTGATGTACCTGTTAGGCCTGAGAAGTCGATATTACCATTCACACCAAGCGCCTGCGCACCCGTTGTAATGCTTACATCACCAGGGCCCGATACTGTCAGATCTATCATGCCTGTGATATTGGCCATTGTTGCAAAGGTAGCATCGTCGATGGCATTAATGGTAATAGTCTCAACACCTGCCAGTGTCAGGTCACCACCTACCACCAGTGCTTCCGATGTCGTTGTATCACCGTCCGATATGGTCAATCCCAGTGTATTCAGCGTACCTGCCATTGTTGCATCTTTAATGCTCAATGTTGTCGCACCCAGCGCGCCAATTACCGTTACATTCGCAGCCTGTGTAGCGTTCATGTCAGTCACATTGGAGCCTGCAGCACCCAGCCAGATACCTGTAATCGTTGAACCTGTAATCAGGTCCATATCAATCGCTGCAGCAGCTGATGACAGAATTTCAAAGCCCTGATAGATAGCGCCTTCTGCTGTGGTATCAATATGTGTGGCATCTGCCAGTGTCAGAACATCGTTATCACCACCAGCTGCGTTAACGACACCTGTCTGCCCACTTGTAGACGTTGTAATCATATCTTTACCTGCACCACCGGTAAATGTAGCTGCAACTGTTGCTGACAACGTTGCCGATACACCACCTGCTGTCAGTCCGGATGCATTAATTGAAGTAAAGTCGGTATCAAGGGCGCCCAGTACAACCGCAGATGTTTCAGCCGCAGTTGCTGTTGCTGCAACGCTGGTTGCCGCACCGCTTACTACCAGTGACTGAGCAGCCGCATTGGTGCCGATTGCCAAACCGCCTGTGGCCAATGATGTGGCCGCATTGATTGTAGTCGTTGTGACCGTACCGTTTGCGGTAATTGTACCAACTGTATTCGCTGCGCCGGTTGAGTTAATTGTCAGCGAAGTTGGATCAGCAGCAGCTGCGCCATTTACAACAATCGCGCCTGCACCCAGTGTTCCACCTTTGATATTCAGAACCTGAGCTGTCGCACCAGCCGCATAGGTAGCAGTGGTTGCCGCATTTGTTACTGAATTATTACCGATGACACCAACACTTCCACCTGATGGGACATTTGTAACGGTTACAGCACCCAGACTCAGGAAGCTATTAAGGTCAGTCGCACCCGGCGTGGCGGACGCATCGAATGCAAATGTATCTGCAGCTGAAGAGCCGCGCAGATTGAAGATCTCAATGCCATTCACCAGTGCGCCATTGGTATTGGTAACACCCGCACCTGATGAATTCGTAATATTGAAGATGTCTATGCCAGCACCACCTGCGACAGTATCCGCACCTGTCAGTGTTGAAGTAGTACCTGCTCCGACGAATCCACTGAATGTATCCGCCCCGGATGTACCAGGGAAATTATCAGCGCTCGTTGTCAGTGATGTGATCAAAGAGCCTGCAGAATCTACCAAATCGGCAGCCACCGTTAATGTCTCACCATTAACAACAGCCTCGACGCTGAAAGATTCAGCCAGTTCAGTCAGACCGTCCTCTTTACCGGTCACGGTAAATGTCGCTGTTGTACTTCCTGCAGGAATCGTAACAGTGACAGAAGTGAATGTACCTGAAACGAAATCGTTCAGGTTTGTTGTGCCAGTTCCCTGATCTGCGGCTGCGTTATCGCCAGCCACTACCGTAAACACAACGTCTGTGTCTTCAGCAACCGCTTCACTGGCAGTTACTGTAAATGTCACTACGCCGCCTTCTTCCACCGAAGCAGCTTCAGCAGCCAGTTCAAATACAGGAGGAAGCGCCACACCTCCGGCAATCAGCAAGGCTCTTGCTTCAGTTGCAGTCAGTACAGAATCGGTAGGGATGCCAGCAACATTCAGTGGAGCGGACAGCTCTTCGAGCGTGGTTGAAGGGAAATTGGCGGAATAAATTGATGCCAACTGCGCTTTATTCGCCAGCAAGTTAGCCCAGGGCACAAATGCAGGAAAATCAGTTGCCAGAGATTCAGAAGACAGGAAATTAACAACGTTTAAAGCGATCTGTCCAGCATCCGCACCTGCTTCAAGGCGGCCTGAAATATAAGCTTCGGCCAGTGAACCGGGGCTTTCCGCATCATCATCAGCAACAAAGCCGAAGTTGCTCATCAAAGCATCTGTTCTTTCTTCTGTGGTGGCTTCAGGCAAGAATGTGGCCAGTGTTATTGCAAAGGCTTGCGTACCATTAGCCTCTACAAAGTCGTTCATTACTGCGAGCAGATCACTGCCAGACGCTGCACCAAACAATCCTGCAACAATTTTGTGAATTTGAGTTTCCTGGTTATCCATGGGTGCTCCCTTGTTAAATTAAAATCAAAATTTGCAAGCTTTTGTTCTGACTCTTTATGCTTGAATAATAAAAATTACTGTCACATGCTCACACAAAAAGCTAGTTAGAACGCATTTTGCACAAAAGCAACAGGGTTTGCAAGTAGCACGATCAAGTTTTTCCATTGCTTACGCAAGTATTGTCGCATTTTTACAACGCCATGCCAAACTAAAGCAAATATTCTTCAGGTGAACTCTTCAAATAAAAATATAACAATTTGAAAAATTTTATTTTTTTATTGTTGCGTCATTACCGCGCATAACCGGCAGGCTCGATTCTGGCTGAAGCCAATCTTTATATTCATTTGGTGAGGCAACAAACTGTCAGACAAACACTTTGAAAGCTGTCCAGAAATGGAACAACTTCATGATCGGATCAAGTTCATATTCTATACTTCGGCAATATCTGTAATAATGCCGTTTTTTAGTTCATTATTGATTTTCCTTGCGCCCGTCCAATACGACTCATTTCAATATTTTTCACAGTCTGCTGCAAAACCATGCACTCGCCATACAAATGGTTAAACGTGAGGTGCTGGGCCGCTACAAAGGCTCTTTTCTCGGTCTGCTCTGGTCTTTAGTCAATCCCATATTAATGCTTGCGATATATACTTTTGTATTTAGCATCGTGTTTAAGGTGCGCCTGGATCAGAACAATACACTTTATGATGACAAGGTTACTTTTGCGCTGTTATTGTTTGCCGGGCTGATTGTTTACAATCTGTTCAACGAATGCATCTCGCGCGCACCCGGTCTCATTCTTGTCAACACCAATTATGTAAAAAAAATTATTTTTCCACTGGAAATTTTACCCTGGGTCACCATGGGCGCTGCGCTTTTTCATGCCTGCATCAGTTATCTGGTATTACTGACTTTTGTTTTGATAATCGGCCATCCGTTACATTGGACACTGCTATTTCTGCCGATCGTGCTGCTGCCGCTGCTGTTGCTCATCATGGGACTATCCTGGCTGTTAGCGTCCATCGGGGTTTTTGTTCGCGATATTGGACAGTTTATCGGCCTGATATTGACGATGATGTTATTCATGAGCCCTATTTTCTATCCTGCATCCGCCCTGCCGGAATCTGTGCGCGATTATTTGTTTCTTAATCCACTTACCTTCATCATTGAGCAGACACGCGGGGTCATACTGGCCGGTAACCCGCCTGACTGGGCTGGGCTGGCTGTTTATTACCTGATTTCCACATGCATTGCATGGGCCGGGTTATTCTGGTTCGAAAAAACGCGCAAAGGGTTTGCCGATGTCCTTTGAGTCAATTGGCGCAAACCCCGTCATCCAGGCCAGCAAATTATCCAAATGTTATCAGCTATATAACCAACCCAAAGATCGCCTTAAGCAGTTTCTATGGCGCGGCAAGCGCAGATATTATCGTGAACTATGGGCATTACGGGATATTGATTTCACAGTCGCACAAGGTGAAGTGGTCGGTATTGTCGGCAATAACGGCTCAGGAAAATCAACCTTATTACAATTAGTAAGCGGCACGCTGACGCCGACAGGCGGCGAGCTCTCGGTTAACGGCAGAATTGCAGCCCTGCTGGAACTGGGCGCCGGATTCAACCCTGAATTTACCGGACGAGAAAATGTACTGATGAGCGCGGCTATTATGGGATTGACACAAGCCGAAATAGCTGACCGCTTTGAAGCGATTGTTGATTTCTCTGGAATACGCGACTTTATCGACCAACCGGTCAAAACGTATTCCAGCGGCATGTATGTTCGTCTGGCATTTTCTGTCGCTATTAACGTCGACCCCGATATATTAGTCATTGATGAAGCCTTATCCGTGGGTGACGGCGCTTTTGCCCGAAAATCCTTTGACCGGATCATGCAGTTTAGAAAAGCCGGAAAAACAATTTTATTTTGCTCACACTCAATCTATCAGGTTGCTGCGCTCTGTGATCGCGCAATCTGGCTGGATCGAGGCAGAATTGCCATGATCGGCTCAAGTGGCGATGTGACCAATCAATATGGTCAAACGCTGATTGATACAGACAGTCACATGACCAGGTTTGCATCATCCCAATCCGCGCCGTCGCGACAGGCTTCCGATACTAATAATGGCGCGGCACGTATTACCGGCGTGCAGGCAGCCGTAGACGGCATGAGCGGTACAATTTTACAAGCCATCAGTCAACAAAGCACCTTAACTATTGCTGTTCAATTCGATTTCGACCCGGCATTACCCACACCGAGCCTTGTCGTTACTTTTTCCACCACTGACGGCCTTGGTATCAGCAGCGCCTCATCCTATCATGACGCAATCGATTTAACGCAGTATCACATGCAAAACAAAAAGATTGAGGTTGTCTTCCCATCAATACCGCTGCTTAAAGGCGATTATTCATTAAGTGTATATCTAGGCTGCGAGAATGCGCTGCATTGTTATGACGCCGCTCTGAATATCATTCAATTGAAAATTGAACAGGAAGGCACGGAACAGGGATTTGTTATGTTGCCGCATCACTGGAAATAATGAATATCTGTTTTCTACTCGAATCGACCGAATTATCTGGCGGCGTGCGCGTCGTTTTTGACCAGGCATATCTGCTTATGCAAAGAGGCCACAAAGTCACGATTCGCGCCAGATTGGGAAATCATCACTGGTATCACCATACAATCAATATCAACTATTTTGATAATCTGGCGCAACCCTTTTCAACAGATACCGTCCCGGATGTTGTAATCGCAACGTTCTGGACCACAGCACAGGCCGCCCTGCAACTGCATTGCCCGCAGGTATTTCATTTTTGTCAGGGCTATGAAGGCGACTTTCCCGAATATGCCAGCCTGCGTGAGCAAATCGAGCAGGCTTATCGCCTCCCCATTCCCAAACTCACCGTCGGAGACTGGCTTACAACGCGTCTGCAACAAATTTACGGCAATTCCAGTTTTACCGTGCAGACAATTGGACAGCTTGTCGACACAGCGCTGTTTACGCCACATTCATTTGCATATAAACAACTATTGAGAAAGTTATTTCGCCGCCCGGCAAAAATTTTACTGATCGGCTTATTTGAAAGCAGCGTCAAAGGCATACCCGATGCTTTAAACGCAATCAGCCTACTGAGGCGGAAAGATGTCAGGCTCTATGTTACCCGCATCTCCAACCGGGCTTTGTCAGATAAAGAAAAAGAAATAACGCCCATTGATTGTTATTTATCGAAATTATCACCGCAAGCAATGGCGCGCTTATATCGTGCGCATGATTTTTTGATAGCACCATCGCACGCAGCTGAAGGATTCGGGTTACCCTTTGCTGAAGCATTGGCAAGCGGCGTGGCCTGTGTTGCCACCGCCATCCCTTCTCACTTGAGTTTTGATGAAACACATGATTATGCAGCATTTGTGCCGCCATCCGATCCCACGGCCATTGCCCATGCCATGCGCACACTATTAAACAGTCCTGATCAGCAAATGTATCTTCGCAAACGCGGACCGCAGCTCATGCAAAAACTATTCGCTGCTAATGCTGCTGCAGAACGTTTGGAGCAAATATGCTTAAAATCATTCGATCAATAAAACACTCGTATCCAATGTGGCGTTATTTTTTTTTGGATTTGCCGTTTTGGGCAATCGGCTGGCGCACCCAGGAGCGCTGGCTGCGCATGCAATCAACGTTAAAAAACGACGCATTCGCGTTTAAAAAAAGTCTGCAGGCATTTTACGCCAACACAAACGATGTCATTGATATTGATCATGCCGTTGATAAAGCGCTGCGGATCAGGGCGATACGAAATAGTGATGCTTACGCGTGCCTGAGCATGAATAAAAAAAATTTAGATAAAAACTTTTCAATCTCGGGTTTTGAACATTTGCACAATGCGCTCGGGCTGAACCGCCCAATAATTTTACTGACAGCGCATACGGGCAGTTTTTATACGATTGCCATTGCGCTGGGGCAACTGGGGATTCATATCGACCCTGTTGCACGTACAGTCGACAATTCACAATATAACCCGCTACCGCAACAGTATTTTGAGCATAGCAATTATTTTCTAACCCAAACCAAAATGCAGGGACGTTATGTTTTTACCAACAATGCAAATAAGATAGACAGGCATATTATTAGCGCCTGTAAAAATAACGGAATTCTGCTGGTCTTACCCGATATTCCACGTAAATTCATACCCACCAGCCGTTTCCCAGTGCAACTGCTAGGCAAAAAAGCTTCATTACCTACGCGCATTATCGATTTGGGTATTAAATACAACGCACTCTTTCTGACAGTATGGAGCACGATCGAACTCAGGCCTGATTATTCCTTTAAACGCCACCTGCGCATTGACCCAGGTATTTCTACTGCCGACAAAAAAACTATTTTACAAAATTATGCCGACCGGTTATCCAGTATCGTCCGCCGGGAGCCATGGCAATGGATGGGTACTGCCATTATCAATCAATACGATGAGGAAACCGCATGAATGAATCACTGACGATATTTACATCGATCACAGCATCCTATACCTACTCATCCGAGCTTCGACTGTCGCTGGAAATGCTGCAGCAAACATTTCCCCATGCCAGCTGGATAATGCATACTCCTGATTCAACGCTGTCATTAAAGGAACTCGTCAGCCTGAACCTGCCGCCGGCTGGCTACATTTTATTTATTAAAGAGCCTGCAATGCTGGCCAGTAAAGAAATGTATCCTTTATTAAAAAAACATCTCGAACAAAACCCCGAAACTCAGATAGCGCTGCCGAATGATCCTGCTAACGCGCGTATTATTTTAACGCCAAACTACCATACCTTACGCGGCTTTGAGCAATTCAGTCAGCAATTAACGCAACATGATAATGCCCCCATTGGTTATGACGGAAGGGAGTGCTGGCTGTTTCTGATCTCAGCGCAGTCTCTGTCAAATCTCGATCTGCCTGACGATCTTTTTGAACTGCCGCACCAATTGCCGGCTGAACAGATCATGATCATACCGCAGGCATATACCCATCCTTTTTATAATTATTATCGTGAAACCCGTCCCGACATCCTGCCTTTTGTGCCGGAAAAAATTCAGTCTCTGCTGGATATCGGTTGTTCCCGGGGCGGATTTGCCGCCACAGTCAAAAAAACAATCGGCTGCAGGGTTGCCGGCATTGAAATAAACCGCCATGAAGCGGAAGTTGCACAAGCCACACTCGATGCATTATGGGTTGGCGATGTTTTATCACTGGATATTCACGATCGATTTGACTGTATCAGCTGCCTGGATGTACTGGAGCATATGCCTGAACCGGAGAAACTGTTGAGCAAGATAAAACAATGGCTCACGCCTGATGGCAATATCCTGTTAAACGTACCCAATGTCGGCTTCTGGGCTGTAGTTGACGATCTGCTTGCAGGCCGCTGGGATTATGTTCCAGCGGGCATACTATGCAATACGCATCTGCGTTTTTATACGGAGCATTCTTTGCGGCAGTTACTCGACAGCTGTGGGCTGACGGTCACTCTGATTGAAAAGCACTGCATTCCAATACCCGAGCAAATATTGACCGGTTTTAACAGTTACCAGAAATCAGGATTGGATGTCGATTATGAGAATTTAGCAACAAATGCCTTTACTGTTTTAGCAAAATGCAAGTAATTATTTCAGGCTCCTTGGCAATATTTTATTACATGCCGGCGCTTCATCTTGTTTCTTAACCAAGACTTTGATCTTTATTGACTCCAGCTATCATCTCTGATAGCTTCCAAGGTCTTTTATTAACCGAACAATCTCTCACCAAGGCTATTATTACAGGATGAAATGGCAGTGCCGCTGGGCAACAAAACAAGATCGTGATGTATTGCTGTCTCTTTTTCTATCCGCCTTTGGTCATCCCATGAACGCCAGTTTATGGGCATGGAAATATGACTGGCAAGACGAGTTCGGCGTTCTGGCCTACACCGATAACGGTATTATTGCTTATTATGGCGGTTTGCCACGATTATTCTGGTTACAAAAAAAAAAAATTAATGCCGTTCAAATTTGTGACGTCATGGTCGCACCGCAAACACGGGGATTATTGACAAAAAATGGTGCATTTGTTCAAACCGCGAAAACTTTCCTGACTGCAAAAACAGGTAAGGACAAGACTTATCGCTTTGCTTTTGGATTTCCGTCGGACAGAGCATCACGTCTTGGTCAGAAAACAGGATTATATGCCCGCATCGACACTATACTGGAAGCCTCCTGGCGAGCCTCAACACCTCAAAAAAAACTTTTCTGGCTCAAATCCAGATCATTATCAGAAAATGACAATACAACCATTAATCAACTTTGGCATACTGTACAAAAATCGCTGCAAAGTTTTTTAGTGCCTCAAAAGGACGCACAATTCTTCGACTGGCGCTACCTTAAACATCCCACGCATACTTATATTGCAAAACTTGTATCCTGGAAATGGAGCAACAAAATTGTCGGCATTGTCATTTTACGCGACCATGGGCCAGAACAAGGCGTGGAATTAATTGATTTGCTGGGACTTCCTGATAATCTGGGTCAATTATTGAGAGTGGCTCAAAGATATGCCGGCCAAATTAATCGTTCACGCATCTTTGGCTGGTTAACGCCCAATATCCTCTCCTGTTTACCCAAACCGGTCACACAATCTGAAGTTGCCGGTGTACACATTGCCACACCCGATCTTGTAAAAACAGCGAATCAGTTACAATCACGCTGCTGGCTCATGAGCGGCGACACTGACTTCAGATAATTCAATATTAACCTTATCAAATTTCATCTGCAGCTTCCATGATTTCGATTATTCTGGTTAATTACAAAACGAATGATCAGCTACTTGATGCGGTTGCATCGGTACTGACCCAAATAACAGCTGATCCACTTGAAGTTATCGTAGTCGACAACAGCCCGGCTGACACCGCACATACTTCACTGGCTGCGCAATTACCGCATAACGTCACGTATATCCAGAATAATAAAAATATCGGTTTTGCCAAAGCCTGCAACCAGGCTTTTGATTATTCCAATGGTGAATTCATACTACTGCTTAATCCCGATGCGCGTTTGCTGCCGTCAGCCTTATCGAAGCTCACAGAAAGTTTAAAACAACACCCGGATGCAGGCGCGGTTGGGCCACGCGTATACTGGGACGACGACTGTCGATTTTTAATGCCGCCCAGTACCTATCCATCCATTGCAAGTTTTTATAAAGAAGCTATTTCGCGGTTGCATCCGCTAATGTCTCAATACTCGTCAATTGATTTTCGCAAAAAAGTGCTGCAAGCATGGACCTGTAATACACTCGTGCCCGTAGAGGCTTTATCAGGCGGGCATATACTGATACGCCGCGAAGCAATTCTAAAATGCGGCGGCCTGTTTGACCCACGTTTTTTTATGTACTGGGAAGACACCGATCTCATGCATCGTTTAAAGAAAGCCGGCTATCGTTTATATCTGGAACCTGAAGCGAAGTGCCTGCATTACTACACGCATGCGCATACCAAAGATCATCTCATTGCACAAGGCTGGTCGATCTTTCAACTGAAACATTTCCGACACAATAAGCGCTTTCAGTTTGTGAACTGGATAAATAAACGATTACCGCCTGCTGCAACGCCCGACATAATGCCGATCACAGTAAAACATGAGAAACTGATATTCCCCGTCCCCTCTGAATTACAACATGCCTGGCTACTGGAATTAGGCACATCACCGCAGTTGATACCGGCAATCGGTCATTTTGGCAGCGGTCCCACAGCTGAAGTTGACACTGCTTTATTCCAGCGCTTACAAGACAAAATTTATTTCGCACGCTTATCCGAACCTGTATCCAGGCCAGATTTGATATACTACTGGCAATGGCAGGGCTATCCATCAAAGACTTATTAACAACAAGACTTTAATTCAATAGAATCATTGGAAAACTTACTTATTCCCTTCCAGGCCGTTAGAAAAATCACCGCCAAGCGCGTGCTGGTATTAGCCCCACATCCTGATGACGAAGTATTCGGCTGTGGCGGCGCGATTATGCGGCATGTTGAGCGCCATGTGCCGGTTCAAGTCATTATCGTCACCAACGGCGCATATGGCGTCAGTCAAGAGGCGATACCCGACTATATACGTCAGCGCCAGCAGGAAAGCCTCGCCGCCGCCGTCATACTCGGCTACGGCACCCCGGATTTCTGGCAATATCATGACCGAGACCTATTCTACGGCGAAAAACTGATAACGGAAATTTTAACGGCTATCCATGAGACCGGAGCCGATCTGGTTTACGCCCCTTCCGTCTATGAAATTCACCCTGATCACCGCGCTCTGGGTATGGCAACAGTTGAAGCTGTTCGCCGGACAGATAAAGACAGCCCGGTTCAACTCGCATTATACGAAGTCGGACTGCCCATGCGCCCCAATCTATTCCTGGACATCAGTGATCTGGCTGCGCGAAAAATGAAAGCGATGGGTTGTTTTACCTCCCAAAATGCTAACCAGCGCTACGACCTCGATATAGCCGCACTGAACCGCTATCGAACCTACACCCTGCCTGCGGAAGTTACTGCGGCAGAAGCTTATATTCTGACAAACAAAACAGAATTGTCAGGCGATCCATTCAGGCTTTACCAATCCGAGCATGCGCGCCAACAAAAAAAAGGACTGGCACTGGATACAAAAGACATTCCTTTGGTCAGCGTCATCATCCGCAGCACAGATCGCCCCACATTGACTGATGCGCTTGACTCCATAGCACTCCAGACATACGCCAATATAGAAGTTATCGTTGTCAACGCCAAAGGCCCTGAACACAGCGAACTGGAGCCGTGGTGCGGACGTTTTCCGCTGCGCATGGTAACGCCTGCGCAGTCGCTGCAACGAAGCAGTGCAGCAAATACGGGTTTACAGGCTGCCGCTGGTGCTTATTTGATTTTCCTTGACGATGATGATCTTTTTTTACCGGAACATATCGCCCATCTTGTCAGCGCCCTGCAGCAACACACAGGTTTTCGTTGCGCCTATGCGGGTGTGCGCGTCGATTATTATGTGAACGAAAAGCTTGAAACATCAGGCGCATTCAATGAACCGTTTGACCAGCGCAGACTTTGGGGAAGAAATTTCATCCCGATACACGCTATCCTGTTTGAGCGTACCCTCTTGGCCGAGGGCTGCTGTTTTGATGAACAGCTTGACTTGTTTGAAGACTGGGATTTCTGGGTTCAAATTTCACAGCATACTTCAATGTTGCACGTTGACAAAATCGGCGCGGTTTATAGAAATTTCGGCCATTCTGGATTGGGGCTCAAGCAAGACAAAAATACCATGAGAGCGTTGAGAGGTAAATTCTATAACAAATGGAAAACGCTGCTGAGCGGTGAACAGTTGGATGATTTGATAGAATACAGGGAAGAAATGATCACCGGCCTGCAGCATAATTTAGCAGCCATGCGTGGCCAATTGGCCAGCAGTGAAAACCAGATCGAGACACTGTTGAATCAACAGAACCGCTTGATGCAAGAATCACTTGCAGCAAGCGCAAGAGAAGCTTCTTTACAAAAAACGATTAACGATTTAACCCAGTCGACATCCTGGAAAATAACTGCGCCGCTACGGTTCTTTTCAAGGATTTTACGTGGTCAAAATCACGCGGCAATGGACGGCCTGCGCCGCCGTTTTATGCCCATTCTGCGCACAGTTTACTGGTGGCTGCCTGCCGCATGGCGCGACAAGATATTAACCATGGCATACCGGATTGCTGGTCCTTTTTTTTCCGGCATGAATCATTACGAACTCTGGCGTTCCAACTCAAGACGTGCTTTTTATCGCCTGCCCACAACCGCTACGGGTTTTCTGGCAAACATGATTGATCTATCAGGATTTTCTCCATCCACCAATGAAATACCCGGAAGCATAGCCATTCACGCACATATTTTTTATCCCGACCTGGCTGCCGAGTTTGCGAAATTTCTACGTAATATGCCGTTTGCATATGATCTGTTTGTCTCCACACCGGATGAAGCTGCCAACGTAATATGCAAGCAGCACTTTACCAAGTTACCACGATTGAAACGACTGACAGTCACTACTGTACCAAACCGGGGACGCGACATAGCACCGATGTTCTGTGCATTCGGTGATACTCTGAAAAATTATGATTACATCGCGCATATCCACAGTAAAAAATCACTCTACAATAATGGCGCCACTGACGGCTGGCGAGAATATTTATTAACCAATCTATTTGGCAGCGACCAGCAGATACGCAGAATTTTTACACTGCTTACTGATGAAAATAAAGCCGGTCTCGTTTATCCACAGAACTTTGCCAGGTTGCCCTACTCCGCGTATACCTGGCTATCCAATCAAGCACTTGGCCGCACCTGGTGCAATAAACTCGGCATTCATCCATTTCCCGCCGGATACTTTGATTTCCCCGCCGGCTCGATGTTCTGGGCCCGGACAAAAGCACTGCATCCATTGTTTGAAGCACAGATCACAATTGAAGACTTCCCTGAAGAAGCGGGCCAAACAGATGCGACTCTGGCCCATTGTCTGGAACGATTATTGGTGCTGGTAACCAAAAAATCAGGATTTAACGCCGCGATTCTCAGGGATATACCGTCAAACAGCTGGTCCCGTTGGCGCTTTGAACAATATCTTGTGCGCAAACCGGAAAATATTCAAGCCAGATTGTCGGATTCTTCCGTGCAGGTTGTTGTTTTTGATATTTTCGATACACTGCTGACACGACCACTGCTCTATCCGGAGCGGATCAAATCGATTATTGCGCAACGCGCCGGGGATGAAGTAGGAAAAATTTATCTGGATTTACGGGCAACAGCAGAGTCTCAGGCACGACAAAAAGCCGGAAGAGACATTAGTCTTGATGCGATTTTTAAAGAGTTGGCCGCTTTATCCGGTCTTTCACCGGAAAACATCGAAAAACTGCGCCACCTGGAAGAGATCACCGAAATGAGAGCCGTCGCACCAAGGACGGAAGTGATTGCTCTACTGTACACGGCTATCGCCTTGGGCAAACATGTGGTGCTGGCCAGCGATATGTACCTGCCGAAGTCAACTATCGAAGCCATGCTTAAAGAAAACGGCATAACCGGGTGGCATCGGTTATATGTATCTTCCGATCTTGGCCTGCGTAAAGATACAGGGGACCTGTACCGTCATTTACTGTCTGAGGAACAGGTTACACCCAATACTGTCATGGTTATTGGAGATAATGAGCACTCCGATATCCAAATACCCGGCAACATGGATATGAAATTATGCCATATTCTGCGCCCGGTCGAATTGGCACGCACTATGCCGCGTCTGGGACCATTAATTGAAAAATCGGTTTATCATGAAGACTTGAATGTGCAACTCACACTTGGAACCCTTGTGCAGGAAACCTTTCAACCCGTATCGTTTCCAGGTTTTGATCCTTCCGATCTTGTTCCTGCCACACCCTGGTCGATTGGATTTGCCGTTGCCGGCCCCTTGATTCTTGCTTTTGTTCAATGGCTGACAGCGAAAGCAGCTGCAGATGGCATTCAGCATTTACTTTTTTTGTCCCGAGAAGGCCAAATCCTAAAAACAGTGTACGATCGCTGGACATCCAATGATACGCAGGCCGTTGCCTCCGATTATCTTGTTATTTCCCGCCGCACAGTAACGGTTCCAATGATTTCAAACCTTGATGATATTTTTGAAATTGCCCGTATACAGTTTTCACCCAATACACTGACCACTTTTATAGAAGAACGCTTTGGATTTACATTATCTTCTGCAGAATGTGACCATTTTGCGCATAACAAACTATGGCCAAAAAATAAACGGGTCTCTGTTGAGGATCAAAATATAGATCATTTGATACCCCTCCTTCGCACACTGGAGGAAAAAATACTCGCTCAGGCCGAAGATGAGCGCACTGGATTATTTGCATATCTGGATGGAATGAAATTCAACTCAACCGAGTCTACCGCCGTAGTTGATATCGGATATGCCGCGACGATTCAGGGTCGACTGAACCGCTTATTACATAAACCCGTGCATGGTTATTATCTGGTCACTGAAGAGCGTGCACAAAAGATTTGCGTTGAGCATAACGTCATTGCACAGGGCTGTTTTGGCCACTATGTCAATGCTTTCAACAATCCACCACTGGTTTTCAAAGAAAGTTTTTCTATGGAAAAGCTACTCAGTTCTAACGATCCACAAATTGTTCGTTACCACCTTAGCAGCACAGGCGATATTGTGCCCGAGTTTCGCAAGCTAACCGAGACGGAACGCCAGACGATGACAACTCGTGCTGAAATACAACGCGGCATCATGGATTTTGTGGACCGCAGTATTGCCATCCGGGCGGAACTAGTCAGTGACTTTATCGTTCCTTCAGAACTTGCAAAAGATTTGTTTGAAACATTTGTCGAGCAGCCTTCCAGATCAGAATTGGATATTCTGAGAAAATTGACTCTGGATGACTATTATTGTGGCCGCGGCCTGGTAAGTTAGGTTACCATTGCAAGCGCCCTATCACTCCATAAAGCCCACCAATGGAAAATCCTTTTATTTCTATTATCATAGTTAATTATAATTCCGGTGACATGCTGTCCAGAGTAATGTCTGCACTAGCCGTGCAAACTTACTCGAATTATGAAGTTGTTGTAATAGATAATCACAGCGTGGACAATTCCTGGCAAGCGGCCGAACACACCAGCTTTCCGTGCCAACTTGTTCGTTTGGAAGAAAATATCGGTTTTGCAGCAGCAAATAATCTTGCCATAGCGGATTATATTCAAGGAGACTGGATTTTTTTACTGAATCCCG
The DNA here is from genome assembly GCF_003046585.1 of Nitrosomonas aestuarii. Lineage (GTDB taxonomy): Bacteria > Pseudomonadota > Gammaproteobacteria > Burkholderiales > Nitrosomonadaceae > Nitrosomonas > Nitrosomonas aestuarii. Next base: position 91,120 of record NZ_QAAE01000005.1, read on the forward strand.
ATGCTTACCCCGAGCCGGATTGCCTGATGGCTGTCACAAGAAATATCACCCAGATGCCTGAAATAGACTGTTTTGCGTGTACATTGATTAATGCAAATCTACCGATGCAGCTGGATGGTATAGGCGACACTTATCATGTATCCGGACTGCACTGGCGTCATGGTCACGGCTCACATCACGCAATCGTTCCTGCTCAGCCTGTAGAAGTATTTTCTGCATGCGCAGCAGCGGCTTTTTATCGCGCATCAACATTTCGCCAGCTAGAAGGCTTTGATGAATCTTATTTTGCCTACTCAGAAGATATCGATCTGGGTTTCCGATTGCGCCTTGCCGGTGGTACCTGCATATTGCTGCCCGATGCCAGAGTACACCATGTCGGCTCGGCAATCACAGGTCGTTCAAGTGACTTCTCGATCTATCACGGACACCGCAATCTTACCTGGACGTTCATCAAAAACATGCCGATGCCTTTGCTGTTTTTTCTGTTGCCGATTCATTTAGCCATGACAATTTATGTGGGATTGATGTTTGCCCTGAGTGGCCGCTTCAGACCTTACGCGCGCGCCAAAAAGGATGCAATCCGGCAATTAGGCCCGGAACTGGCCAAACGAAGAAAAATCCAGCCCCAACGTACCTGCTCTTGTTTCAATTTGCTCCGCATGATGTGCTGGCTTCCCCGCAATCGTTTTCAAAAATGACTGCCAAACAATTTGGCCCGAATAGTCACGTTAACACTGAAAGACTGCCCGTATCAGTTGTAATTGTCAACCACAATGCGGGCGCGATATTGGCAGACTGCGTTGCGCGTGTATATGATACAGTTAAAGAAGTTATTATTGCTGACAATGCATCAACAGATTCCAGTCTTTCGGGATTAACCACCCGGTTTCCTGTAGAATCCCGTATGAAACTGATAGCAACCGGTTCGAATCTGGGATTTGCCGCAGGTTGCAATATCGGCCTTGCCGCATCAACAGCACCCTATATTCTGTTTCTCAATCCGGATTGTCTACCCGAAAAGCAATCACTGCGCCGCATGGTTCAGGTACTTGAGCGGGATCCGCAGATTGGCATGACGGGCGGATATTTAATCAATCCGGACGGTACCGAACAAGGCGGCGGACGACGCGCCATTCCGACGCCGTGGCGCGCATTTGTCCGCGCTTCCGGACTTTATCGTTTAAATAAATACTGGCCACAATTTTTTTTCGACTTTCATCTGCATCGACAGCCATTACCACGGACACCTGTTGAGGTAGAAGCCATTTCCGGCGCGCTGATGCTAATTCGACGCACCGCAATTGACAATGTCGGAAGCTGGGATGAGGGTTATTTTCTGCACTGTGAAGATCTTGATCTGTGCATGCGATTCCGACAACAGGGCTGGAAAATTTTTTTTGTCCCGGACGCGCCGGTTATTCATCATCAAGGAACCTGCAGCCGTGCACGACCCTTTTTTGTAGCCTGGCACAAGCATAAAGGCATGCTGCGCTTCTATCGAAAATTTTTTCGAAACAACTACCCGGTTTTGTTATCAGGCGTGATTGCATGCGGCATATGGTTACGACTAAGCCTCACTTTATTATTTTACTCGACGCGACATCTCTATAAATTGTTAAAATTCAAGAATGGATAAACAACACGTCGGACTCCTGGGCGCAACCAGTCTGGTTGGAGGGTGCATACAACAGCAATTGCTGAACAAAAACTGGCGAATCACTGCGTTTTCCCGTAAGAAGATCAGAAACAGTCACACCCACATTACCTGGCTACAGCTTGGAACAAAATTTCAGCCCATACCGCACACCAACAATAAGATTGTTATCTGGATATGTGCTGCGCCAATATGGGTTTTACCCGAATACTTTGATCTTCTGTTAACTTATGGGATACAGCGGATCGTTATTCTGTCTTCAACCAGCCGCTTTACCAAAAATGTTTCGTCCGACCAAAATGAACAACATACCGCACAGTTGTTAATAAAAAGTGAAGACCAGGTGCAAACATGGGCAAGAATCAATAATGTTGAGTGGATTATTTTAAGGCCCACCCTGATCTATGGTATGGGACGCGACAAAAATATTACTGAGATAGCACGCTTTATTCTTCGTTTTGGTTTTTTTCCGTTATTGGGTGCTGCTAAGGGCCTCAGACAACCCATTCACGCAACTGATGTCTCAACAGCATGTATTCTTGCCCTGGAAGCTTTAAATTTGAAAAACTGTACCTATAATCTTACGGGTGGAGAGACACTCACTTACCGGGATATGGTCAAACGCATTTTTTCAGCACTCAATAAAAAGCCACGTTTAATCCGGATTCCGCTCTGGCTGTTGCGGTTAATTATACCGATAATGAGGCGAATACCGCGCTATCGGCTCTGGACTGCAGCAATGGCTGAACGCATGAATCAGGATCTGGTATTTAATAGTTTAAACACTCAACAGGATCTTCATTTTTCGCCCGGATCGTTTGTTTTGTCTGCTAAAGATTTACCATGAAAACAAATTGTTTTTAAATCCTCGCGCTTACATTGCCAAACCCATTTTCATAGAACGATCTTTATTTTTGCATATAATCTTTAATGAATGAAACCAATATTTAAAGCCCCAAAGAATGAAATCACGGAAGTTTTAGTCAGTTTCAAAAAGGCTTTCAACACCATCGGTGTTTTCAGCGCTGTAATTAATGCTTTGATGCTCATGCCTGCCATTTACATGTTGCAACTTTATGACAGCGTTTTAACGAGCCGCAATGAAATGACGCTGCTGATGCTGACATTAATCGTCATAGGTGCCTATATTTTTCTGGGTGCACTAGAATATATCCGCAGTTTTGTCTTGATCCGTGTCGGCGCAAAGCTCGACATGAAATTAAACAAACGCGTTTATACCGCTGCTTTTGAGCAAAGCCTGAAGCAGAATGAAGGTAATGCCGGTCAGGCATTGAAAGACCTGACCAGTATCCGCCAATTCATGACCGGCAATGCTTTATTCGCATTCTTCGACGCACCCTGGTTTCCAATCTATATATTTGTTATTTTCATGTTCCATCCCTGGCTGGGGATATTCGCTTTATGCGGCACCACGGTTCTCATTATTTTGGCGTATATCAATGAGAAAGTATCCCGCAAACCACTGGATGAAGCCAATTCCATGGCAGTGGTTTCAACCAATATGGCATCCAATAATTTGCGCAATGCTGAGGTTATTGAAGCCATGGGAATGCTGCCCAATCTGCAAGCACGCTGGGACAAACCCCATAGCCGTTTCCTCAATTTACAAGCGGAAGCCAGTGAAAAATCCAGCGTGGTTACAGCCATATCCAAATCAAGCACCGTGGCACTGCAATCATTGATGCTGGGCTTGGGCGCATTACTGGTATTGGAAAACCTGATTTCTCCGGGCATGATGATTGCCGCATCGATTTTAATGGGCAGGGCCATTGCGCCGGTTCAGTTATTAATCAGCGTATGGAAACAATTTGGCAGCACCCGCAGCGCATACGAACGACTCACGAAATTGCTGGAACAAAATCCCGCCCGCAAACCTGGGATGGCGCTACCGAAGCCTACTGGCATTATCACAGTTGAAAATGTTACAGCCGCACCGCCCGGTTCGCGCGTGCCTGTAATCAAAGGGCTGAACTTCTCTGTTTCAGCCGGTGAAGTATTAGGCATTATCGGCCCTAGCGGTTCCGGGAAATCCACATTAGCGCGCCTTCTGGTTGGTGTATGGCCTGCTGCATCCGGGAAGGTACGTCTGGACGGCGCCGATGTTTATCTGTGGAACAAGGATGAACTGGGACCTCATATCGGCTATCTACCTCAGGATATCGAACTGTTCAGCGGTTCCGTTTCTGAAAACATTGCGCGCTTTGGTGAAATTGAATCCGAGAAAGTCATTCTTGCCGCCCAACGCGCAGGTGTTCACCAGATGATTCTGAATATGCCAGCGGGTTATGACACTAAACTGGGTGATGGTGGCGCAGGACTTTCAGGCGGTCAAAAACAACGCCTTGGCCTTGCGCGCGCCATGTATGATGATCCAGCTTTAATTGTTCTGGATGAACCCAATTCCAATCTTGATGAAATTGGCGAACAGGCGTTGTTGACTGCGTTGATTGACTTGCGCAAACGCGGTAAAACAATTGTCCTGATTACCCACCGTAGCAGTATTATCAGCGTCACCAATAAATTATTGCTACTGCATGAGGGTATGGCAAAACTGTTCGGTCCAACCGAGAAAGTGCTGACTGAATTGCAAAAACAACAGCAAAAGCAGCAACAGGGACAATCTGTTAAACAAACGCAGGAAGCACCCGTTCCCCAAGCACAACAAAAGCCAATACAGACTGTCAATGTCTTTGACCCAGAAACTTGAGCTACTATACAACACACTTCAAATTCGCATCAAAATGACACAAGCACTCAACAGGAACAATTATGAAGTTGCAAGCAGAAAATAACGCAATCAAGTCCAAGCTTGCACCAACCGATCAATCATCTGAGGTTAAGACTGATGAAACAGTACATGCCAGGCTTGGCTGGTGGATTGTACTGGTCGGTGTAGGAGGGTTTGTTTTATGGGCGTTCTTTGCACCATTGGATAAGGGTGTGCCATTATCTGGTACAGTCACAGTGGACACCAACCGCAAAGCTGTGCAACATCGCACTGGCGGAATTATCGATGAGATTTATGTCAAGGAAGGCGATCACGTAGAAGCCGGCCAGGTGCTGGCGCGTATGAATGATGTTCAAGTCATGGCGCAAGCGGAAATAACACGCGCACAACTCATTACTGCACGCACCATGCAAGCGCGTCTGATCGCAGAACGCGATGAAAAAAACGTCATCCAATACCCGGATAATTTACTTGCTGCTCAGGATGATCCTCGCATCAGCAATAACATCTTGACGCAAAATCAATTGTTTAATTCACGTCAACTTGCCATGCAGCATGAAATGGCCGCGCTGGATGAAAATGTCGCGGGTTTGACAGTCCAACTCCGTGGCCTCGAAGCTTCCAGAAGCAGCAAAAAACAACAACTTGTATTTCTACAAGAACAACTGACCAGTTTGCGGGAACTAGCCAAAGACGGTTTTGTACCGCGTAACCGAGTGCTTGATCTGGAACGCACCCATGTGCAGTTAAATGGTGAAATCTCTGCTGAAACGGGTGAAATCGGGCGTATTCAACGCCAGATAGCCGAATTAAAACAGCGACGGATACAGCGTTTCCAGGAGCATCAAAAAGAAGTGCGTCAGCAGCTATCCGATATTCAACGCGAAGTAGATTCACTCAGCAGCCAGCTCATCGGGCAGGAATTTGAACTGGCCAATGTGCTGGTAAAAGCACCTGTTGAAGGTATTGTTGTCGGCATGAACGTTTTCACGCAAGGCGGTGTTATTTCACCAGGATTTCGTTTAATGGATATCGTACCCAGTGATGATCCTTTGATGATTACTGGACGTGTACCAGTGCATTTGATCGACAAGGTACACCCCGGCCTTCATGTCGATCTGATTTTCTCAGCTTTTAATCAGAACATAACACCCAATATACCGGGTGAGGTTCTGCAGGTCTCTGCAGACAGACTTACCGATGAACGTACAGAAGAGCCTTATTATCAGTTAAGAGTCAGAGTGACTCCAGAAGGAATGCAACTACTTACCCACCATCAAGTGCGGGCGGGGATGCCTGTTGAGATTTTTGTTAAAACAGGCGAACGTTCTCTGATGAATTATCTGTTCAAGCCAATTCTTGACCGCCTCCACGCATCTATGAGTGAAGAATAAATGGCATTTACACGCATTTGTCACAAAACAGCATCCGTATTGTTATTCTCCGTCCTGATCAATTCTGCGCAGGCATTGAGTCTTCTGGATGCTTACGAGTCCGCACTGGAACATGACCCGGTCTATCGATCGGCCATACATGAAAATGAGGCCGGACAACAAACTGAAGCAATCAACTTTGCCGGTTTGCTGCCTAATTTATCCATCACTCATACACAAAGCGAAAATACGGGTACACGCACATTTTCGGGCCAACCATCAGCTCCTTTAAATTTTAGCAGTCAGGTAAGTTCGCTGTCTTTACGCCAACCACTACTGAATATGGAAGCCGTGGCAAGCTATCGTCAGGGCCAAGCCGATGCGAATTCCAGTCGTGCCAGGTTTTCCGGACAAAGCCAACAGCTTGTCGTCCGATTGGTTGAAGCTTATTTCGAAACATTGTTGGCACAAGACCATCTGAAGTTTGCGCAAACGCAACTGGATTCGCTTGAAGAACTCAAAAATGTCAATGAGCAGATGTTGCTAAGAGGCGAAGGCACCACAACCGACGTACTGGAAACACAATCCAAACATGCACTGGCGCAAGCACGTATCATCGAAGCGCAAGACGAGCTCGATGTTGCACAACTGAAGCTTGAATCCATCACTGGCAGACAATTCACACAATTACATCGATTGTCAGACTATTTTCAGGTAAATACAATCCATTTGCCTGATTTTGAAGACTGGCGGGCCCTCGCCCTTGATCGCAATGCCGAACTGGTGACACAAAGGCACATTCTCCGATCCAGCAAGGAAGAAATACGTAAAAGCCACGCAGGCCATGCGCCACGCGTGGATCTTGTGGCCAGCATCAGTAGAAACAAGTCTGCATCATTTGTTACTGCCAATCAAGATGTTGAACTGGCTTCAATTGGCGTAGAAGTCAATTTGCCTCTGTACGCTGGTGGTCGCGTGAATGCCATCACCAGCCAGGCAAAAGCCAATTACGCGCGCGCTGAAGCCGATCTGGACGCAATGACAGACCAGGCACTGGTCGAGCTACGCAAACAATACCAGCTTGTAATCAGTAGTGTTCGACGCATAGAATCTTTAGAGCTAGCTGTAAAATCAGCGAAATTGCTGGTACATGCTACCAAGAAAAGTATACAAGGCGGAATTCGTATCAATCTGGACCTGCTGGATGCGCAGCAGCAATTGTTTCAGTCTCAACTACACCTGGCAGAAGCAAAGTATAATTTCCTGCTTGCATACCTGCGATTAAACTTGACCGCAGGTACGCTGGTACTCGAAGACTTGAGAAAAATCGCCTCTTATTTCATACCCGGCAATTCTTTAACTGAATAATCAGTGTGTATCAACAGGCAATGCGTTTTTTAATGCATTCTGGTAGGCCATTTTTGCAGTGCTTGCTATTGCCAGCCTCGCTTTCAATTGTGCGATCTCATTTTCTACAACACGCAAATTGGTGATTTGCGCCTTTGCTTCATCGCTGAGAGAAGACAGCAAATATTCGTGGCCATCAATCATTATCTTTTGTTCTGTATCAGTCATTTTTATCCTTAAGATTAATTTGTCGAAATATTACAATTTATCATAATCAATCATAATGTTACACACCGGAGACAAGCTCAAGCAGATACAGCTCATAGCCAATTAAGAAACCGTAGCCTGATAGCAGCATATATTTCAGATGCCTGACCCTCATTTTGTAGAAAACCTTCACATTATGGTGAATTACCAACATGATCAGCGCCAAAGAGGTCAGTGCCATTTTAACTGCAATAAATTTCTCTACGCTATCATCAATCAAAATTGCCATGAACCAGTTAAGTTCATCACCGCCTTGTGCAAGTATTTTTAATGTAAAAACCGCATCGCAAATGCTCAAAACAAGAATACCCACAACACACAACATCAAACGATCGGTATAAAGGTCTACATAAGCAGCATTCCATCTTCCTTCACTGCTACGCCGTTCATCCATTCTTCTACCCTGCTTAATACCTAAATGATAGGCACAGAAAAACGGAACTTCTCGACGCCGATCCTGAACCCGCAAATCGTAAGTTATAGCCATTTTTGATAACCTCTCTTCTATAAACTGCAAGTTTTAGCAAAATAGATGTATTAGAAATAGAATTGCGTTTTGCATCTATTATAACCTGTCACCTGCTGATTGAATCTTCAATTTTCATTGACGATCTGGCCTGGATGCAACACCCGGTACGAAAAGATTGCCCTGCGGCGCGTCCTGAACGCGGGTTTTCACTTTATAAATTTCAATCTTTGAAAAATTTCGTCAAATCGACCTGACAGCCTACATCTGTTCATCCTATAAAGGTTTTGCGGCTTAGCAAATTGAACAACAGTACAATTGATTTTTATTTGCTGTAGAATTAAACGGGCCTATTTGAAGCTTATATCGCTTATTCCAAATCACATGAATTCCAAACATTCCGTATTACCCCAGTTTTTTTATCTGACCATGCTGTTCATGCTGTTCTTGTTAACAGCCTGTGGATTCAAACTGCGCGGACAGATTTCAACCTTGCCGTTTGAAACGTTATACATTGCCGCGCCACCTGGCCATACCATCGGATCGGACTTGAGACGCGCCGTTGACGCTACAACCACGACACAAATTGTTGACTCGATTGAAGAAGCTGAGGCTGTTTTACAGGTACTCAATGCAAGCAACGAAAGAAGAATTCTGTCGCTTTCTGGCGGCGGTCGTGTGCGTGAGTTTGAATTGATTTTCAAAATAACCACACGACTGGTTGACAATAAAGGTATTGAGATAATGCCGCAAAATCAAATTACTCTGATGCGGATCCTGCCGTTTCTAGATGCACAAATCCTGGCGAAAGAAGCCGAAGAGCAGATGCTGTATCAGGATATGCAGGCGGATGCCGTGCAGCAGATTATCTGGCGTTTATCAACTATTCGAGAGTCACAGGCAGAGTCGAATACTAATCCGGTCAATTGATCATGAAACATGCGGATAAAAGCGGAACAACTTCATCAACAGCTGCATAGTCAACTCGCGCCGCTTTATACGATTTTTGGTCATGAGCCACTGCTCGTGATTGAAGCTGCCGATTTAATCCGTAAGTGCGCCCGCCAACAGGGCTTCAGCGAGCATGAAATTTTCACTGTCGATCATCACTTCCGCTGGTCTGATATCTTATATGCAGGCGGTAATCTTTCGCTGTTTGGCGATCGAAAAATACTCGATATTCGCATCCCATCTGGAAAACCCGGCAGAGAAGGCAGCAAAACAATTGAATCTTATTGTCTGACGTTACCTCAGAATACCGTAACGCTGATTACATTGCCCAAAATGGACAAACAAAGCCAGTCAACCAAATGGTTCAAGGTAATCGAACATACTGGGGTTATGGTGCCGATTTATCCGGTAACCCGCGCACAGTTGCCAGCATGGATCAAACAGCGCCTCGGATTACAACAACAAACTGCTGATTCAAACAGCCTGCAATTTATAGCAGACAACGTTGAAGGCAACCTCCTGGCTGCCCACCATGAAGTCCAAAAGCTTGCACTGCTTTATCCGCAAGGTTCGCTGACTTTTGAGCAGGTTAAAAACGCGATTCTGGACGTGGCCCGCTACGATGTCTACCAATTATCCGAAGCCATGGCAGCCTTCGATCCAAATCGTTATACCCGCATACTGACAGGTTTACAGGGTGAAGGTACTGCACCACCATTGATCCTTGCAGCATTGGCCGAACAAATTCGCCAGTTGATCTTTCTACGAAAGGGGCTGGATAGAGGTATACCGCCCGCGCAACTACTGAAATCAGCGCGCATATGGGGAGACCGACAAAAAACTGCTATCTCGGCAGCCAGGCGCATTTCGGTCGGGCGATTATTGCAAGGCCTCATTCATGCCGCAAAAATAGACCGGATCAATAAAGGCGCGCTAAAAGGAAATACGGCGGACATCTGGCATGAATTGCTGCAGCTGGGACTGAACATTATCTCAAGACAATCCATCGTTTCTAACAATCAACGTTAGCATATAGGCATGCGCTTAATGTAACGAATATTCGACCAGATACAGTCAACAGTAAAAGCTCAGGGCCTGCCGTAGCTGGACTGTGATCGAAGATACTCTCTGATTCAAATGATAAAAATTCATGTCACCCGCCTGGCGCAATACTGAATTATAATCAACGTGAACCGCGTGCGTAATTACCCACCACCCATTGATGGCTTTTATGTCAGATGCACACGAGATAGCCCATAATGTTGAAGCCCTGGTAACAAACCCACAATAACAATAATATATGGCGTCTCAGGATTATAGCCTCGATAAACTGACTAATGGGTACTGGATAATGATATTGCGATTTATGGTTTTGACCACCAGACACCGGGTTGGAGTAAGTCAAGACAGGTTGTAGGTATTCAACAAAAATCAGGCGGGCGTTCCGATATCCAACAAAAACTATGCTCTTTCTTTGAACGCAGACTCAAGTAATAACTTCAATTTCGCAACAAACAAATCTACTTGCAGCGGCAACTTGAGGGAAAACTGGACGCCAAAGCAAGAACAGGAATACCGGCCTCTATGGACACACCTGCCATATTGTAAATAAAGCGAAAAATAAGTTTTGTCGAATATTCCACATGGTGGCTACAGACAGTGTCTATAGCATATTAAAATTCGGTATATACATGTAAATAAAAGTATTTATTCGTCAAGTACGCTAAAGTGCGAAGGGATAAACGGGCACTGATACAAACAGCTCAAAAACACATGCTGAGCACACGTGGTTTATAGACATCTACATCTTATAGAGGCGGCAACAATCTGTACCCTGTTACCACCTCTGTTGATAGTAGTGTGCTATCTAATGCTTAATGACACGTCCCGTCATTTTATCTTCAGCGCCAGATTGTATCGAAGCTGCTGAAGCTGATAATGCGGATGGGACGGATTGTGGTTTATGCTCCAGTGCAATGTTCAACACTTGATCAATCCATTTCACCGGTTTGATAATCAACTGACTTTTGATGTTGTCAGGAATATCCACCAGATCTTTGACATTTTTATCTGGAATAATCACTTTTTTAATACCACCACGGTGTGCCGCCAGCAGTTTTTCTTTCAGCCCGCCAATGGGTAACACCTCGCCACGCAACGTAATTTCACCGGTCATTGCCACATCCGACCTGACAGCAATATCAGTAAGGACCGATACCATAGCTACACAAATACCAATGCCCGCGCTTGGGCCGTCTTTAGGCGTAGCGCCTTCCGGTAAGTGTATATGGATGTCTTTTTTCTGATAAAAATCGTCCGGTATACCCAGAAGATGTGCTCGACTGCGCACAACCGAAAAAGCTGCCTGTATAGATTCCTGCATAACCTCACCCAGCTTTCCGGTAGTTATCGTTTTTCCTTTGCCAGGCAAAATAACCGACTCTATAGTCAATAGTTCTCCACCGACTTCGGTCCACGCCAATCCGGTAACTTGGCCAACCTGATTCTCTTTCTCGGCTACGCCGTAAGAGAAACGACGCACACCCAGATATTTATCAAGATTACGCGATGTGACAGAAACTTTTCCTTTCTCTTTTTCAACCAACAGTGTCTTGACTGCTTTTCTGCAGACTTTGGAAATTTCCCGTTCCAAGGAACGGACACCCGATTCTCTTGAGTAGTAGCGGATAATATCTTTCAGCGCAGCATCAGAGAGCACTAATTCGCTTTTCTTCAGGCCATGATTTTTCAATTGTTTTGGTAATAAATATTTTGCTGCAATATTTAGTTTTTCATCTTCAGTATAACCAGACAATTGAATCACTTCCAACCGGTCAAGCAGTGCAGGTGGTATGTTCAGCGAATTGGCTGTTGCGACAAACATCACTTCCGACAAATCATATTCAACCTCGACATAATGATCGACAAAGGTATGATTTTGCTCAGGATCAAGCACCTCTAATAATGCCGAAGAGGGATCTCCGCGAAAATCCATTCCCATTTTATCGACCTCGTCCAGCAGAAATAATGGGTTTTTTACGCCCACTTTGGTCATATTGTGCAGAATTTTACCTGGCATCGAACCTATATAGGTTTTACGGTGTCCGCGTATTTCAGCTTCATCTCTGACACCCCCTAATGCCATACGCACAAATTTCCTGTTTACCGCCCGCGCAACGGATTGCCCCAGAGATGTTTTGCCTACACCTGGCGGCCCTACCAGACAAAGTATCGGGGCTTTCATTTTGTCAACACGTTGCTGGACAGCCAGATATTCAATAATCCTTTCTTTTACTTTCTCCAAACCGTAATGATCTTCATTCAAAACAGCTTCTGCACTTTCAAGATCTTTGCTGATTTTACTTTTTTTCTTCCATGGCAAACCTACCAGCGTATCAATGTAATTACGTACAACAGTTGCTTCAGCAGACATCGGCGACATCAGGCGCAATTTTCTAAGTTCAGATTCTGCTCTCTCACGCGCTTCTTTAGGCATCTGGGCAGCCTTAATTTTTCGTTCGATTTCCTCCAGATCCGCACCGTCTTCACCTTCGCCCAATTCTTTCTGAATGGCTTTGACTTGTTCATTTAGATAGTAGTCACGTTGACTTTTCTCCATTTGACGCTTTACCCTGCCGCGAATACGCTTTTCAACCTGAAGTATGTCCAATTCGGTTTCAAGTAAGCCCAGCAAATGTTCCAGTCGTTTTGTCACATCAAATATTTCCAGAACTTCCTGTTTTTGCTCAAGCTTCAAGGGAAGATAAGCAGCAATTGTATCGGCCAGGCGGCCTGCTTCATCTATTCCACCTAAAGAAGTAATGATTTCAGGTGGAATTTTTTTGTTGAGCTTTACATATTGATCAAACTGAGTCATTAATGCACGCCGCATGGCTTCTGATTCCGGATTGTCATCCAATTCCTGTTGAATTTGTACAGCTTTTCCATCAAAATGACTATCAGAATCTATGAACTCCAGAATGCGCGCGCGATGATTTCCTTCAACCAGTACTTTCACTGTCCCATCCGGCAATTTCAACATTTGCAGAATATTGGCAACGCTGCACACTTCGTACATGTCTTCGGGCTCAGGCTCATCCTTGGACGCTATTTTCTGCGCTACCAGCAGAATATTTTTGTTTGACTCCATTGCAAGCTCAAGTGCTTTAATAGATTTTTGTCGTCCAACGAATAACGGAATCACCATGTGCGGAAAAACGACCACGTCCCGAAGCGGGAGAAGTGGCAGTAACATTTGTTCGGAATCATCAATTAAGGTAGTCATATCGGCTCAATTTTTAAAGTTAAGTTGTTGCTCGTATAGATGAGTATATGGTCGCTCATCGAAATCTCAAGTCTAATATACAGTAACAGATATCCACTTGGTAAATAACAAGAACAAGAGTGTTTTTTCTATTTGATTCAAATCTTTAAAAGATTACTGAAGGTTTTTTTGCACTTGATTAATAAGGTTCGTTTTAATCTGGTGCAGTGGATGCCATCCCTTTATTGTTCAATAACAAAGGGATTAGAAAGGAAGAAATAAAGAAAAATGACGCATCAATTCATAATGCCGCATAAAGAAGTGATGCGTAATCCATGTAAATCAATGGCTACTAACTGGAAGTTTTGGCAACTTTCTGTTCATCTGAATAAATCAGAATAGGTTTGATGTCCTCATTCACTGAGTTATAGTCAATCACGACTTTTGTAACATTTTCCAATGATGGGAGATCATACATAATATCCAGTAGAATATCTTCCATGATAGAACGCAAACCACGCGCACCAGTCTTGCGTGACAAAGCTTTTCCGGCTATCGCTCTGAGTGCTGCTTCACGGAACTCCAAATCTACGCCACCTTCCATGTTAAACATTTTCCAATATTGCTTAACCAGTGCATTTTTCGGTTCGGTTAAAATTTGAACCAAGGCATCTTCATTCAATTCTTCAAGTGTTGCTACAACTGGCAAACGTCCTACAAATTCCGGGATTAAACCGAATTTAACCAGATCCTCGGGTTCCACACCCTGCAGTACCTTATTGATATCTTTACGATTACGACTTTTTACATCGGCACCAAATCCAATGCCACCTTTCTCAGAACGTGCACGTATAACTTTATCGAGACCATCAAATGCACCGCCACAAATAAATAGTATATTCGTGGTGTCAACTTGTACAAACTCCTGGTTTGGATGTTTACGCCCACCTTGAGGAGGAACCATCGCAGTTGTGCCTTCAATCAACTTCAGCAATGCTTGTTGCACACCTTCTCCAGAAACATCGCGCGTAATTGAAGGATTATCTGACTTACGTGATATCTTATCAATTTCATCAATATATACGATACCACGTTGCGCTTTCTCTGCGTCATAATTACACTTTTGAAGCAACTTCTGAATAATATTTTCAACGTCTTCGCCAACATAACCAGCCTCGGTCAGCGCTGTAGCATCAGCCATGATAAAAGGCACATCCAGCAACCGCGCCAGTGTTTGAGCCAATAATGTTTTACCTGAACCTGTCGGGCCAATCAGCAGGATATTACTTTTGGAAAGTTCTATATCATCGTCATCGTTCACTTTCGCCAGGCTCTTCAGACGTTTGTAGTGATTATAGACAGCAACCGACAGTATTTTTTTTGCAGATTCCTGGCCGATGACATATTGATTCAGCGTCTGACTGATCTCATGAGGCACGGGCAAGTTGGATTTAACCAGTTTGGTCGCTTCATCACCCTGCATTTCTTCACGAATGATGTCATTACAGAGTTCTATACACTCATCACATATAAAAACTGAAGGACCAGCTATCAGTTTTCTGACTTCATGCTGACTTTTACCGCAAAAAGAACAGTAAAGCAGTTTCTCACTATTAGTTTTGTCTGGCATATATATTTATCCTGGCATCATTTATGTTTATGGCATTTGTTAAAAAATAAAATTTAGTTTATACATTGATCATACAACTTAATCAGCAGTTTCATCTCGGTGCGTTAACACAGCATCAACCAATCCATATTTGACTGACTCTTCAGCACTCAGAAAGTTATCCCGATCAGTATCTTTTTCTATCTCCGATACAGGTTGGCCAGTATGCTTCGCCATAAGTTCATTTAATCGCGATCTTAGATACAATATTTCTTTGGCATGAATTTCTATATCCGACGCCTGGCCCTGGAAACCGCCGAGAGGCTGATGAATCATGACACGAGAATTAGGCAGGCAATAACGTTTTCCTTTGGCCCCGGCCGTCAACAACATGGCACCCATACTCGCAGCTTGCCCAATGCACAACGTACTGATATCTGATTTAATGTATTGCATTGTATCGTAAATAGCAAGTCCAGCAGACACCACTCCGCCGGGAGAATTGATATACAAATGAATATCTTTTTCTGCATTTTCAGATTCCAGGAACAGCAATTGCGCAACTACAAGATTGGCAGATGTTTCATTAACAGGGCCAATCAGAAAAATAACCCTTTCCTTTAATAAGCGTGAATAAATATCATACGCACGCTCTCCTCGCCCGCTTGTTTCTATTACCATTGGGATCAGACCCAGGTTACTTGGTTCCATATCACGCTGCCATTCGAGTTCAACTGTCATATCAGGCTACTCCCATCAATTCGTCAAAAGTCACAGATTTCTCAACCACACTTACCTGTTGCAGAACCCATTGCACAACATTTTCCTCCAGTGCCAGTGACTCCGCATCCTGCAAACGTTCTTTAGAAGCGTAATGCCATTTAACAACTTCTTCCGGATTGTCGTAGCTTTGCGCTGTATCCTCTATGACCTTACGTATCTGCTCGGGTGTTGCTTTTAAGTTATGTACTTTCAACAATTCTGCCAAAATGAGCCCCAGTTTTATTCGGTGCTCAGCTTTACTTTTAAATATCTCTGGTTTCAACTGCATATCTTTTGCATTCATACCGCGCGAAGCAAAATCTTTATGCATATTTTCTATTAATCGTTCTATTTCCTTATTGACCAGAGCATTAGGCGCATCGATGGACGTGGTGTCCATTAAACAGCGCATGGCCTGTTCTTTCAGTCTGGAGTTAATCCGTTTTAAAACTTCACGTTCCAGGTCATGGCGTATGCCGTCACGCATTTTATCCAGATCGCCATCTTGAATGCCCAACAGCTTGGCAAATTCCTCATTAACTTCAGGCAAAACTGGTGATTCAACAAGTTTCAGTTTCACTTCAAAAACAACCGATTTTCCAGCAACTTCCTTACCGTGATAGTCTTCCGGAAACACAACATCAAAAGATTTTTCTTCGCCAGCGTTCAGGCCCACGAGCGCCGCCTCAAAATCTTTCATAAATTTCCCCTCACCCACAATCAGAACCACATCTTCAGCCTTACCACCCTCGAAATCATTGCCGTCCAGTTTGCCATGATAATCTAATTTGACGCGATCCCCATCCATAACCGCGTGCTCTGATTCTTGAAATTGAGCCTGTTGCTTACGAATCATTTCGATTGTTTTATCGACATCATCCGTACTGACCTGAGTCTTTGGTTTTTCTACTGTTTGTTGACTCAGATCGCCTAACACAATTTCGGGATATATCTCAAACTGAGCACTGAATGCAATTTGCTCCGGATCTTCATTATCCTGTTTCGCTTCATACCGCGGATAGCCGACAACTTGCAGATCATGCTCTTTGACAGCTTCACTGAATTCTCTCTGTAACGCATCTCCGAGTACTTCTTGTTCGATCTCTGCACCATATCGTTGTGATACCAGTTTTAACGGAACCTTGCCAGGGCGAAAACCGTGCATCTTGGTCTTCTTTGCCAGTTGTTTCAGGCGTTTATTTACTTCATCCTGTATTTGATCCTGTGAAATTGATATATCTATACGACGCTCCAATGCACCGAGACTTTCTACATTTGATCGCATTAAAATTCCTGATTAAATGACAATATAATAAATTGAATTGTTAAAAACTTTACTAAACTCTAATCATATGCGCATATGATTTTTTACTGCTCTATTTTCAAAAAATTTTCGACAGAATCTGATGCCGAATCCATGCAGTATTGATGGTGCGAAAGGGGGGACTCGAACCCCCACACCTTGCGGCGCCAGAACCTAAATCTGGTGCGTCTACCAATTCCGCCACTTTCGCCTCGTTCTACTTTATCATCGACTCAACTCAATGATTATACCCGTTTATTCCATGATGAGCACTCATTGCTGCGCCTGGCACAAAATAACGTCTCCGCTTATTTTTCCGCTATCCGGCCCCATCAAGAATAAGTAAACAGGCATTAAATCATCTGGTTGCAGCAATGCCTGCTTGACTTCACCGGGATGTGTTTTGGCTCGCTGTGGCGTATTTACCACGCCCGGAATTAACGCATTGATCCGCAAATTGGGCAGCGCTTCCCATTCATCCGCCTGCATTTTAACCCACGCTTCAACTCCCGCCTTAGCAACCGCGAATCCGCCCCAGTAAGCTGTTGGTTTATGGCCCTGCATACTTGTCGTCATGATGACACTGGCATCCGGCGCAGCTTTCAATAACCCCAGACATGCTTTTGTTAATACAAATGGCGCCATCAGATTAACTCTTAACAGCGTTTGCCATTGTTCAAGCGTCTGATTTTCTATAGGACTCGGCCCATAAAGAAAAGCAGCATTATGCAAAATCCCATCCAGACGCCCCAATTGTTCAGCAATCGCATGCGCAAAAGTCAAAAAATCATTTTCTGTGGCTTTCTCAAAATCCAGCGGATAGATAACGGGTTGCGTTTTACCAAGTGCGTCAATTTCATCATATACACGTTCAAGTTTTTTTACATTTCGACCATGAAGAATGACAATCGCGCCATGTTTTGCATATGCTATTGCCGCCGCACGCCCTAATCCTTGCCCGGCGCCGGTCACAAGAATCACACGATTCTGCAGCAAATTTTCAGGTGGTGAATAATCTTTATATTTATTCATAGAAAGGAATGTAACATGTATCAATCATAACAAAAAACGAATAAGGAACAGGATTCGCATGATATTCACACAATCAATTCAAATTTCAAGCTTAAAAAAAAGCAACAACCCTCTAAAAAGAGAGCTGTTGCTTATCTGAACCAGAAAGCTTGGCGCTATGCGCGCCATTGCATTTGGGCTTTTATTACATATCCATACCACCCATGCCGCCCATGCCACCCATGCCACCCATGCCACCCATGCCAGCACCGGCAGATTCATCTTTTGGCAACTCAGCAACCATTGCATCGGTTGTCAGCATCAAGCTGGCAACTGAAGCCGCATTCTGGAGTGCTGAACGCGTTACTTTGGTTGGATCCAACACACCACTTTCTACCATATCACCATATTCACCGGTAGCAGCGTTGTAACCGTAATTGCCTTTACCTTCGACAACCTTGTTGACAACCACTGAAGGCTCATCGCCACAATTAGTTACAATTTGACGCAACGGTTCTTCCAGTGCACGAATCACAATTTTTATGCCTGCATCCTGATCATGATTGTCGCCTTTCAATTTTTGCACGGCAGGAATGGTGCGCAGCAAGGCAACGCCTCCACCTGGAATCACTCCCTCTTCAACAGCTGCTCGAGTTGCATGCAAGGCATCTTCTACGCGTGCTTTTTTCTCTTTCATCTCTACTTCTGTCGCGGCACCTACTTTAATCAAGGCAACGCCACCCGCCAGTTTGGCTACGCGTTCTTGCAGTTTTTCCTTGTCATAATCGCTGGTCGCTTCTTCTATTTGCGCACGGATTTGTTTAACCCGGCCCTCAATATTAGCAGCCTCGCCTGCACCATCGATGATGGTGGTATCTTCCTTGCCTACTTCTACACGTTTAGCCTCGCCAAGGTTATCCAGCGTTACTTTCTCAAGCGACAGACCGACTTCTTCAGCAATAACTGTGCCACCGGTAAGAATCGCAATATCTTCCAGCATGGCTTTACGGCGATCGCCAAAACCAGGCGCTTTTACAGCGCAGGTTTTCAAAATGCCGCGAATATTGTTAACCACCAGTGTTGCCAGCGCTTCACCTTCAATATCTTCCGCGATAATCAATAATGGTCTGCTGGCTTTAGCAACCTGCTCCAATACCGGAAGCAAATCGCGTATATTGGTGATTTTTTTATCATGCAACAGGATATAAGGATTCTCAAGCAAAGCAATTTGTTTTTCAGCGCTGCTTACAAAATAGGGAGACAGATAACCGCGGTCAAATTGCATACCTTCAACCACTTCCAGTTCATTTTGCAGTCCGGACCCGTCTTCAACGGTGATCACACCTTCCTTCCCAACCTTATCCATTGCATCAGCAATAATTTTACCGATTTCATTATCCGAGTTTGCGGATATACTACCAACTTGAGCGATTTCCTTTGCGGTCGCACAAGGCTTTGACATTTTTCTGAGTTCTTCAACAGTAGCGATTACTGCTTTATCAATACCCCGTTTCAGATCCATCGGATTCATGCCTGCAGCAACGTATCTCAGTCCTTCCTTCACGATCGACTGCGCCAACACAGTTGCTGTCGTGGTACCGTCACCAGCCACGTCCGATGTCTTGCTCGATACTTCTTTGAGCATCTGTGCGCCCATATTCTCGAATTTGTCTCTCAGCTCGATTTCTTTGGCAACTGAAACACCATCCTTGGTAATTGTCGGCGCACCGTATGAACGATCCAGCACCACATTGCGGCCCTTTGGTCCCAGCGTCACTTTTACAGCGTCGGCCAGAATGTTCACTCCATCCATCATTTTATGGCGCGCCACATCTCCAAATTTCACTTCTTTTGCTGACATAATCTTATTTCTCCTAATTCTTTAAAATATTGTTTTGCAAGTCAATTGATTCGGTTCATTCAGACTGACTAACCTTCAATCACGCCCATAATGTCTTCTTCTCGCATCACTAAAAGTTCTTCACCCTCAACTTTGACTGTTTGCCCGGAATACTTGCCGAACAATACTTTGTCGCCCACTTTGACTTCCAATGCACGCACCTTTCCATCGTCACCCGCCTTACCTTTACCAACGGCCAGGATTTCGCCTTGATCTGGCTTTTCAGTAGCGCTATCTGGAATCACGATACCAGATGCTGTCTTACGCTCTTCTTCCAGCCGTTTGACGATCACGCGGTCATGTAATGGACGAATTTTCATGCTTTTGTCTCCTATTAAATAAAAAATTTAAAGCTATAACTATATGGAATAATTTGTTTATCAATTGATAAGCAATCCTGACAAACTCAAGATTCTGAGAATACCGAACGGTGTTAGCACTCGCCATCAATGAGTGCTAACAATAATAAGGGCTATGATTGAGAATTTCAAGACCATGCGCAATAAAAATTTTTAAGACTCTTTTTAATGCCCATAAAACTGTAGAAAACGAGAAACTCAATAAAGCGAGTGCAAGGCGGTCTGTTGGCGTCTGTTTACCACCGTCAACCGACTATTTATTTGGTTCTTTTAAATTCCTTTCAGCCTATCGAGTGCTAGCAAGGCAGATGGCATGACTTGCTATTCGATAATTCCATAATGCGCATTATTATTTTTTAAAATGAGTGTGCAATGACACTCATAGTTCACTCGATTTCCGCGTAGCAGCACGTTCTTTGTTTGTTTGTCTGGCTGTCTGAATATTCAAGCCAGAAAAGCACCAGCATATGATCGCTGGCCTGATCGTTGCCACACCAATGGCGCAACAGATTAAAACTGTTATACAAACGTTTCAGCTGGCGCGGATTATGTGCGGTAGTTTAGATGTTGTCACTAAACAAACGATATTCCAATCCCGACATGCAAGCAGCACACAGACTCTGCACATGTTCGCGTTGATTTTTTTTGCATGGATCAAAAATACTCTATCACGTTGTAAGTGGCAGCACCTGCAGCTCACAACCCGCGGCAAACTCCGCTACTGCTTCACGGTCTCGCTCAGCCAATTTGCACAGTCGGCTGATTAGTTCGCTGCGGTCGATATTGGATTTATCAGATTCAATATTTTTTGCGGACATGATTCATTTGCATTGTGGTTAACAATACTGGACAGAACAGTATGCATTATGTCAGTGTAATTGATGAATGCTCAAACCCGCTTATCCACTTGACTGGAAAGCTGCCTGAAATCGGTTTACCATCCCTGACATATCTTTAGTCTATTTAAGCTGTTCGTCTGATCATTAACGTTCAACATTTATACATCATTTTATTTTCAACTCGATACACAATTATGACCACTACCACATCTAAAATTTCTACAATATCTCCATTTCAGCAACGCAGCCTGGATGCTGTCTGGCATCCCTGCACGCAAATGAAACAACATGAAACTTTTCCACTGGTACCGATTGTGCGCGGCAAGGGTGTCTGGCTATATGATGCGGATGATAACGGCTATCTCGATGCAATCGGCTCGTGGTGGGTGAATTTGTTCGGGCATACCCACCCGGTGATTAATGCGGCAATCAAGGATCAACTCGATAAAATTGAACATGTCATGTTGGCCGGTTTTACGCATGAGCCAGTGATCGCCTTGTCCGAGCGCCTGAAAGCCATCACCCCCGGCAATCTTGGGCATTGTTTTTACGCCAGCGACGGCGCATCAGCGACCGAAATCGCCCTGAAAATGAGCTTTCATTACTGGCAGCTTGCCGGCAAATCCGATAAAACGCATTTCGTCAGCCTGCAAAACGATTATCATGGTGAAACACTGGGTGCATTATCCGTAACCGATGTGGCCATTTTTAAAAAAACCTATGCGCCACTGCTACGACCCTGCACGCATGTCATGACGCCGGACTGGCGCTATGCCAATGAAGGCCAATCTGCCGAGAGCCATGCATTACGGGCCGCCGCTGCGCTTGAAGAGCACCTGGCTGAACATCATGCAAAAACAGCGGCACTCATTATTGAACCGCTTATTCAGGGCGCGATGGGCATGGGCATGTATCATCCGGTTTATCTGAAACGCGCACGAGAAATATGCGATCGATACCAAGTGCATTTGATCGCCGATGAAATAGCCGTTGGCTTCGGTCGCACCGGTACCATGTTTGCCTGTGAACAGGCCAAAATAACGCCTGATTTTTTATGTCTGGCCAAAGGTTTGAGCGGTGGTTACCTACCGCTCTCAGTTGTATTGACAACCGATACCGTATATCAGGGCTTTTATCATGATCAATCGGCACATGCTTTCCTGCACTCGCATACGCATACCGGCAACGCACTAGCCTGCCGTGCCGCACTGGCGGTGCTGGACATTTTTGAGCAGGACAACATACTTGAAACCAATCAAGTCAAGGCAAAGTATCTTAACGATGCCGCCACTGGCCTTTTGTCTCACCCTAAGGTTGTGAATTTCCGCAACTGCGGCATGATCTGGGCATTTGAGGTTGAAACGAAAGATCTTCAATTTTCACACAAATTTTTCCAGGCTGGGCTGAAACAACGATTATTGCTTCGTCCACTTGGAAATACAGTTTATTTTATGCCGCCTTATATCATCACTGAAGAAGAAATTGATTTACTCGTCAACGGTACGTTGCATATACTCAACACACTTTAATAACTCCAATAATCTGACTACACTTTTTATTATGCAACTGACTTTTTTAGGTGCCGCGGGCGAGGTGACAGGATCATGCTATCTGCTTGAAACAGCGGATACGCGTATTTTAATTGATTGCGGGATGTTTCAGGGCGGACGCGAAGCAGACGGAAAAAACCGTACGGCATTCAATTTTGATCCGGAAACAATCGACTTCGTTTTGCTCACACATGCGCATATCGATCACTCCGGTCTATTGCCCAGATTAAGCGTCTGGGGTTTCAGAGGACCGGTCTATGCAACATCGGCAACAAATGATTTACTGCATGTGATGCTCAAGGACAGCGCCCATATTCAGGAAAAGGAAACCGAATGGCGCAACAAAAAACGGGGAGCACAGCGCAAGCACAGTTCACTGCAGGAATATGCACCACTGTACACTGTCGCCCAAGCGGAAAATTTTCTCAGGCAACTGAAAAATGTAGAATACGACACTGAAATTTCGCCACATGCTTCAGTCCGTTGCGTTTTCCGGGATGCCGGCCACATTCTGGGTTCGGCTATCATTGAACTCTGGATCAGCAGCGGCACAAAAACCAGGAAAATCGTCTTCTCCGGAGACCTCGGACAACCGGGCCATCCAATCGTACGTGATCCGGCGCCAATCCATCATGCAGATATACTGCTGGTCGAGTCGACCTATGGCAACCGACTGCATCGCAACATGTCCGACACTCTAGACGAGCTGGTTTATGCGATTAACAACACGCTCATCGATAAGGGCGGCAACATCATTATTCCGGCTTTTACTGTAGGCCGCACGCAGGACATGCTGTTTTTGCTGATCGACCTGCATCGCGCTGGCAGGTTGGGCGAAATGGATATTTACGTAGATTCACCGATGGCGCTGGCAGCTACGGACATTACCACGAAACATATCGCGCTACTCGATAAGGAGACCCGGGAGGCAATGCAATGGATGGATACGAATGACAAAAAACCGCGTATTCATTTTGTTCAAGACGTAGAAGAATCGATGCGCCTCAATACAATCAAGCATGGCGCGATCATTATTTCCGCCAGCGGCATGTGCGATGCGGGACGCATCAAACACCACCTCAAATACAATCTCAGTCGCCCGGAATGCAGTATCATTATCACCGGTTTCCAAGCGGCAAGAACTATGGGAAGGCGTTTGGTCGACGGCGCAAAAATCGTCAAGATATTTGGACAGGATACTCCTGTCAGGGCGGATATTTATACGATTGGCGGGTTATCTGCACATGCCGATCAGAAAGCGCTGCTAAACTGGCTCAGTCATTTCAAGTCCGCACCAGAGAAAACTTTTGTGGTGCATGGAGAATTAAGCAATGCAAATTCCATGGCAACAGCAATTCAAGAAAAGCTGCACTGGCAGAATGTTGCCGTGCCCGAGCAAAAAACAGTTGTTGTCCTGTAAAAAACAGCGTCCATAGACAAGGCAAAATGCTGTCTGACAACCATTGCCGTCAAACCAATGATCGCCAGAGTCACGTCGATGCGATTTATAATTCGTTTAATGCGCTGTCTAATGCGCTCTTGCATTCGTCTTTCTTGCCACCCAGATCAAGCATACCCGTAGAACGCATACATTCACTATATTCGAATAGAATGTCGTTCTTTTTCTGTGCGCTTTCAACTTTGGATGAAAGCTCGGAAATCTGTCTGATCACTGCCTGAAGATCGATATTACTAATTGCTGCGCCAATCCCGTCTATGCTGACTTTGGTGTCATCCAGTCTTTGCAGGGATTCTTTATTAATTTTGTTGACGTGCTGCGCAATTGATCTGCTCGCTTTGCTGGAATAGTCCCTCAACTCATCCACATTCTGCTGGGTTATTGCAGCCAGTTTTTCTTCATAGGTACCTAGCTCGACCTGTATAAATGTATTAATATCTTTTTCAAAATTATCCAGGGTATTGTCAATTTCCTGCTTGAAGGCATTCATTTTATCCTCCAACAAATGATTCACATCCGCTTCAAGCCGTTTGACCACATCACCGGAAATTTTTTCAACGGGCGCTCTGGAATCAATAATTTCATTTTTAGCCGTGCTCACGCTCGTTTTGATATCATCCGCCAATAATCTTTGCTTGTTATCAATTTGTCTGAGCGCCTGCTTTTCATTTTCCGCCATGATCCACGAAATCACGATTAATTCTTTTTTTTCCTGCGCATCAAGTCCATCAATCACTTCATCCAACATACTGGCGGCCACTTCGCTAGAATTTAAGCTGCTGACATATCCCAGTTTGGCAGCGTCAAGAAATTCCTGCAGGCCGTCGTGTATTTCATCGATATTGGCTTGCGCTCTGGACATTTCAGTTGACTGCCGCATCAGTTCATAAGGCATGTAGACGACAAGAAGAACAAAACAAGTCACATATATCGTCCATTGCCACAGTTTTGTTTTCAGGAAACCAATGTAACCGAACAACAGAAAAATCAACAAAACCGATGGTGACAAAACAAGTGCAATCTCCTGCCAGCTTCTTTTAACCAGTTCATCAAAAGCGAACAGGTTCGAAAACTCTGCTATGTATTCATTCATTTATGACTCTCCCGATATAATCATCAAAATACTTTATCGTTTATCCTTAACCGGTTACTGGTTACTTTACTATCTCATGCGCGCTACAAGCTCCAAACAAAAACTGGCGATAAAACTAAACTGCTAAAAAAGATTATGAACGGCTGAAAGCCGACTTTCAGCGGGCACATAATGTGCCGCAAAAAAAGTAGCGTTTACAAAAAGCAAATGCACATTTCAACAGCCTGATAAGTTAGTCAATGTGTCACCCCGAAATTACAAACGTAATTGAATCTCAATGTTCGTTAACCCAGGAACAACTTATACGCCGGATTTTTACTCTCATCCCAGTAACGATAGCCGAGCTGATCCAGAAAAGCTTTAAAATCCGATTTTTCGTCCGGCGGCACCTGTATGCCGATCAAAACACGTCCGTAATCCGCTCCATGGTTACGGTAGTGAAAAAGACTGATATTCCAGTTATGACTCATCGCGTTCAGAAAATCCATCAACGCACCGGGTCGATCCGGAAATTCAAAACGATAAAGTATCTCGTTTTGAATTTCCGGCGCATGTCCGCCTACCAGATGACGTATGTGCAGCTTGGCCATTTCATTATTACTCATATCCTGTGTATTCAAACCGCTTTTTTGCAAGTCGGCGATCAGCTTTTCGGTTTCCTCGCGATTGCGTACAGAGATCCCGACAAAAACATGCGCTTCCATGGAGTCTGAATAGCGGTAATTAAATTCCGTGATACTTTTTGTACCGAGTAAATTACAAAATTTCTTGAAACTGCCCGGTTTTTCCGGAATCGTGACCGCCATAACCGCTTCGCGATGTTCACCGATTTCTGCACGCTCGGAAATATGCCGCAAGCGGTCGAAATTCATATTCGCACCGGATGCAACCCCGATCAACGTCTGATGGAGAATATTTTCCCTCTCCACATACGCCTTCATGCCTGCGATTGAAAGCGCGCCGGAAGGCTCCAGAATACTGCGGGTATCCTCAAACACATCCTTGATTGCAGCGCAAATTGCATCGGTATCCACCAGAATGACTTCATCAACCAGTTCGCGACATAAGCGAAACGTTTCCTTACCAACCTGCTTTACAGCCACACCATCGGCAAACAAACCGGCCTGCGTCAGCTTGACGCGGCGCCCGCTTTGCAATGAACGATACAGTGCATTGGCATCCACCGGCTCCACGCCGATGATTTTAATTTCAGGATAGAGTCGTTTGACATACGCAGCGATTCCGGCAATCAATCCACCGCCGCCGACCGGTACAAAAATGGCATGAATATTGCCGGTATGCTGGCGCAGGATTTCCATCCCGATGGTACCCTGTCCGGCGATTACATCCGGGTCGTCGTACGGATGAATGAAAGTTGCCTGCTGCGCCTCGGTCAGCTTTATTGCATGGTCGTAGGCGTCATTATATGAATCGCCATGCAGCACCACAGTCGCGCCGCGCGCGATCACCGCCTGTACTTTGATCTGTGGCGTAGTAACCGGCATAACGATGGTCGCGCTGCAATCCAGTTTTTTCGCTGCCAATGCAACACCTTGCGCGTGATTTCCGGCCGACGCCGCTACCACACCGCGATTGCGTACCTCGGGCGATAATTTAAGCATTTTATTGTAAGCGCCGCGCAACTTGAATGAAAAAACCTGCTGCAAATCTTCACGTTTCAGTAATACCTGATTATGAATGCGCGCTGACAGGTTTGACACATTGTCCAGCGGACTTTCTATCGCAACATCATAAACTTGTGCTGTCAGAATTCGTTCAAGGTAATTTTTTTTCATAAACGCCTAAAAACATATCAAAAAGATATTATGGGTTATTTTATTGTTAAATTATGAATATACGAATTCTATCATGGCATCTCATGATCAGAAATTCATGAGATCATTTCCCCAGCACGCCAGCGCATCAAGTATACCCAGTGCTTTGGCATTATCCACTTGTTCACTTCGCAGTATCGCAATCTGATCGAAATAACGCTCAGCATTCAAACTGTCACCACCCGTACCGTGGGTCAATCGTTCGCGGCGCAATTGATCCCATCGCAGCGCTTCATCGGGTAACAATGCCTGTGGCCAGTTGCGGGCACGGTAACGAAAAAACAATTCCGGCAATCGTTTATCGTGAAAATCAAATCGGGCTTTTGCAAGTGCCTGAGGCGTGGCGCGACGTATCTGTGTAAACAACAGCCTGTCGGCATTATCTATAAAGCCGTCATAGAGCGCGTGATCAACATCCACAGCAGGTGCATATTCTCTGCCGGTGTAAGCGCGCACGACCCGCTGTGCAAAATCGGTTTGTGTACAGCGTACTGAAAGTTTCTGCCAGTGCCGCTGACAAGCAGCCAAATCAATTTCAATATGTTCTGCAGCTCGCACAGTGAGTGTATTGCGTGGCGCAAGTGCAGGGCATTTGTTGATTTTCACCGATTTAACAGGCAAGCGTTGTTCACCATCCGACAAATCTTCGGCACGAGTAAACATAGCTCGGCCCAGTTCAGATTGATTCATATCCAGAAACCTTTCCGGGTCATGACGCAAATCATAAACCAGCACGCTGTTTGGATTATCCGATTCGGCGGCCAACGGCATCACTAATGTCGTGCAACCCGTTTTGGCAGGATACATACGTGATGTGTGCACCACTGGCGTATATTGAATGAAATCTAGCAATTCAGCCGCCCGCCGTTTATTACGCAGCTGGAAAAGCCAATTGTACAAACGCGGCTGCCGATCATACAGCAAGCGCGCCAATCCAATCGTGGCGCGCACATCGGAGAGCGCATCATGCGCAGCGCCATGACTGATGCCGTTGGCCGCAGTCAAATCTTCCAATCGAAAGCTCGGCTGTCCGCTTCCTTCGTTCTCACCACTCTGTTCTGATTCGCGCAACGGCCATTCAATTCCTTCAGGGCGCAGCGCATAGGTCATGCGCACCAGATCAATTAAATCCCAGCGCGAATTGCCATTCTGCCATTCACGTGCATACGGATCGAAAAAATTGCGATAAAGCGCATAACGTGTCACCTCATCGTCAAAACGCAAGGTATTGTAACCAACGCCACAAGTGTCCGGCTGCTCCAGTTCGGCGTGGATTCGGGCAACAAACTCGGGCTCCGGCAAACCTTTCTCATCTGCCAGTTGCGGTGTAATACCGGTGATCAAGCAGGCAACAGGTTGCGGCAAGGCATCACGTGGCGGTTTGCAGTAAATTACCAGAGGCTTGCCTATTTCATTGAACGCTTCATCCGTACGTACACCGGCAAACTGCGCAGGCCGGTCCCTTCTGGGGTCTGTGCCGAATGTCTCATAATCATGCCAGTACAAAGTTGTTGCCATTGAGGATCCGTTTCTCGCCATAAAATCAAAACTGTTTTGAAATCACATGCTAACCTATTTATAGTGATATTTTTTCAAAAACTTTATGAGGAGTACATTTTATGGCACGACAGCGCATCAGTTCCGGTTCTACATTCGAGCAGGAAATCGGCTATTCCCGTGCAGTCCGCGCAGGTGACTGGATCATGGTATCTGGCACCACCGGATTTGATTACAGCAAAATGACCATATCTGACGATCTGCTGGAACAGGCCGAACAATGCTTCCAGAATATTGATGCCGCGTTGCGGGAGGCCGGCAGCAGCCTGAAAGATGTGGTTCGTGTAACTTATGTGTTACCGAATGTGGACGACTTTCCGAAATGTTTTCCGGTGACGCGCAAATATTTTGGTGACGTTAGGCCCGCGGCTATGATGCTGAGTGCGGGATTATCCGATCCCAGGATGAAAATTGAAATTCAGGTGACCGCTTACTGCGGAGAATAAGCTTGTATAGTATGTGAGAATTATTGAAAATGGGGCTAGTTCGCATTTGCTTTCTTTACCAGCCAGACTTTTAGTTTCGCTATTGTTTGATGGATTATTAGAAAGTTTTTTAATTAATTGACCTAATGAGTCAAAGTGCAAGATGGACGAAACGCAAGAAACGAGACCTAATATCGACAGATACGTTTATGCGTTCCGTCCAATGTAACAATTTGCTTGCACAGGCGATTAATCATTGCATCCCTAGAAATACTGTATCATCAGGTAAATATAACTCGGTATAAAAATGCACAATGCGATAATGACGAGTTTTTTCATGGCTCTCAAGTCCCTCAATATTAGCAATCAAATAATAGTTATTATAGAAATTCCAAGTAAAACCCATCCTGTACTTTTTCGTCAAGTACTATCTGCAGGGTTTAATGCTTTGCGATGAATTGTCAGAGGTTTGTAACGTTCTCAGCAAGCCTGTGTTCTTTCTACCTTTTCGAAAGTGTTCATTTATGCAACATCCGATAATTCGATTCTTAACTGTCGCGCCATTATTGATTCCTCACTGTACACAAGTTGAGAAGCAGCCTGTTATGTGCATCAACGCAAGAGCCTTCTCTCGAATTTTATCGAAGTGCGTTATGTTTACTTGTCTTCATCGACAGGAGAGACGTATCCACAGCGGTTTTGCGTATGGGCTCACGAACCAGGCAGCTGAATAAAATGACAAGTACAACAAAGAAACTGATACTCCAAACTATTGCTGAGGCGGCGAGCAATATTTCACGGTATACGCTGAAATCCGCACTTATGCGCAACATGGCGGCTACTGTCATGCAAACGGTTATCACCAGAATATGCGCGATGTGTGAAGGATATTGTCTAGTGTGTAACAATGATACGCGGACCAAAACATTGCATGCAAGTGTGCCCAGCGCGCCTACTGTAATGGCATGAATTGCCGTGCCCAGATGGATATGCTCATCCAGTTTCGCCGATCCCAGCATTATCAGCCCCATTGCCAGCCAAGCGTAACCGATACTGAGGCAAATCAGGTCAGGCCGCGCCAGACAATGCCATAATTGCCAGCGAAAAAGGCGAATAGCTGCAAGCATACCGCTGGTAATGAGCAAAATGCCGGATACCGATGTGGAGACCGGCGCAAGAATGACTGCGGCAATGATTGTCACGATTAATCCGGCCTCAACTCGTGGCTGCACTCTTGCCTGAAGCTCCATGCCCTGACGGTAAAATTCACCGGCTATCGCAGGCGCCAACATACGACCTCCCATGAATAGCATAAGCAAAGCAAACAGCTGTACACTTTCACCTAACAGATAACGCGTTAATTCGTGATGGCCGGACTGGCTAATCAAGCTAACTGCAATGCTCAGTATACAAATCAGGCCGAGTAATGGCGCAAGTATGCGGTTACGCCATTTTTTTGCAACCCACAGACGTGGGAGCAACTGTTGCGCCAGTAACACGGCAAAAACAGCATTGCTGGCAAGCACAAGCCACGTCGCCATATTGGTCAACCCGGTCAGGCGCGCCAGTAACCAGAAAAACAGAAATAAAGCCAATTGCCGTCTGGGCATTGGGCCCAGTAAGTAACCGGCGATCAATGCCAACGCAAAACCGAACAACATTTCAAAAGCATGGTTCGCTGGTACTGCCAGTATTGCCGGACCATAGCCATGTCTCGCCAGCATAGTCAGTGGCATGATCAAAATGGCATAGCCGCAGGCAGCAAGAAAGAACCATTGATGCGCATAGGCTTTGGTTTCTAAGTTAATCAGGGACAGCCATTTATTTTTCAAATGAAAGATGTTTTTTTAGTTTGTCGATCATGTTATCAATCGATACGTTAGTGCATAGCACTCTTATTCTTACGAGCGAATGAGTTTGATGATAGCGTATAGGAAGTCAGGGTTGAAATCGATGTTTGAAAATTCGTGTTTTTTGAATCTTTGATTATTCTTTCATCAATGTCGCCCAAAAACAAATGGAATTTTCATCTCTTACTCATAGAATTTATCAATTCAGTACTGATTATCCTTCGTATCGCGCACTTGACGTTATCCAGCAATCTTCCCATTAGAATACCTTGACGAAAAATTTCAGGTAAATACTCAACCATGAAGTAAGCACCTGCGAAAACTCAAGACGCGATATACAGCAACT
This sequence comes from Nitrosomonas aestuarii, assembly GCF_003046585.1. GTDB lineage: Bacteria > Pseudomonadota > Gammaproteobacteria > Burkholderiales > Nitrosomonadaceae > Nitrosomonas > Nitrosomonas aestuarii. Next base: position 122,089 of record NZ_QAAE01000005.1, read on the forward strand.
CGAAAGATCACAGCATGAAGATGTCAGAAAGATATCATCTATAACCGACAACACAAGCAGGACGTCGTTGACACAAAAATAACATCATCGGTACACTCCCCTGCGGCATGTATCCCGTCCGATATAACAATTTACGATTAAGTTGTTATATCAAATAAATTATCTTAACAAGTATAAAAAGGAATTCATATGAAGTTTAAACATTTACTCAAGTACACTACTCTGACGCTTGCAGCATTACTGACATTGGGACTTGCTTTAAATACCGTATTCGCCGCCGGACCTGCAAAATATAATGAAGCGGGCGAGCTGTTACTGCCACAGAACTACCGTGAATGGGTCATGGTAGGTACACAGGTCACTCCCAATGAAATGAATGAAGGCAATGCTCCTTTTGCTGAAATCCGAACTGTTTATCTTGATCCTGGCAGCTATGCACACTGGAAGAAAACCGGTGAATTTCGTGATGGCGCCATGACCGTCAAAGAATTAATCAGTGTTGGTGAGCGCAAAGGTCCGGGCAGCGGCAACGGTTACTTCATGGGGGACTATATTGGTCTGGAAGCTTCTGTTAAAGATTCCAAACGTTTCGCTAACGAACCTGGAAACTGGGCATTTTATATTTTTTATGTACCGGATATGCAGATGGTTACTGCGGCTAAAAACCTGCCTACTGAAGAATGTGCGGCCTGTCATAAAAGCAACGCTAAAGATGATCTTGTTTTCACCCAGTTTTATCCAGTGCTGCGGGCGGCCAAAGCTACTGGAATATCAGGTATACAACCACCAAAGAAGTAGCATAAATCTATCGCGGGCTTATGAATGCCCGCGCTGTAGCAAATCTATTTGACGGGATATAACGGGACGGCTTTTGCATCAAAGCATACCTATGGCAAACCGTCCTGCCTGCAATAGATTAAGGATGGAGGATTGCAACATGGAAACAACTGTGTGTAGCATGAATATGCGCAAACAATTCATCAAAAACACATGTTGCTGGTTTTTATGCACGCTCACTTATTCAGACTTCGATAGTTTATGGTTTCAGAGCTACCGAGTTCACTATACAAAAGTTCTGCCCCTGCCACATGAAACCGGCCATAGTCCTGTTGATAAAATCTGTAAATACGTTCTTGCCGGAAGGATATGTAAGTATTGGTGTTTTATTAACTTTACTGGTATGGGGCGCGTTTGGATATACACAGATGCGCCTTGACACAGAAAATACCTCGTCCGCAAAGTTATTCGGGCAAACTCGAACCTTTATCCGGATCAATTGCGACAGACCGTCCCACATTCAGTCTGAGAACTGCAACCATACCTAATGGACGCATGCAATTCGAAACAGGCTATACCTTTACTTTTGACCATAATAATCCCGACAAGGCGACACATACATTCCCTGAAACGCTCGTCCGTATCGGATTAAATTAGAAACAGTAAAAAAGTCAGCTCCCGATGATCATCCGTCAAAAACCGAAAACCTGCCGTCCAGTTGTGCTAATGGTTACCCTTAGATAAGAATAATAGTCTCCCCAATATACTTCAGATATTGACTTGTTTAGACTGAGAACTAAGTTAATATTCGATTGAAAGAGGTGACTATTATGAGAACAGCAACCATTAATTATTTCACGATTATATCCATATTTGCTCTTATGATGATCGGGCTGCCTGCAGTCGCCTACGCAACCGAACAAAATACGCAAGTCAATTCAACCGCAATAAAAACTGCAGGCAATACCGATCACCAAAAGCTGGCACATTACTATGAAGATCAGGCCAAAGAAATGCAGGCTAAAATACAAGAACAGGTAGAAGCGTTCAATCATAAACCAAGCACCAGCTTTCTGGGTAGAAACGGGCAACGAATCAAAAAACATGTAGTTTTTAAAATTCACGAATTCGAAAAAGCTGCAGCAGAAAATCTGCAAAAAGCGGCTTACCATAACAAAATGGCCGAAGATCAGAAAAATCGCCAGCAATTCGCCGAATCAGGCAGGATTAAAGGCTAGCCTTGGTACTACCCATATAGTTCTAAAAAAGCAGTCAATAGCTATCCTGTAGTTCCCCTTGTTTTAAATGGTAATTTTTAAAACCCACTTCGGTGGGTTTTTTTATGGATCAAGAAAAATGAAAATTTTCTCATGAGTGCTGCGGGAGCCGCAATGATGGATGCCCCCGAACGATCTGCCAAGACAGACAATCTCTCTCAATGAGGTTCCCGCTTTCGATATCATAAAAAAGGCTGAAACATGTTTCAGCCTTTTCCCGAAGTAAATTCGTTTTCTAAATTTATCTAAATTGTTGTTGCTGGACATCCAACTCTTCCAGCGCTTTATCGAAGCCTTCCAGATCAAATTTCTCTTGTAAAATATGCAATTCTTTCAGATATTCATTGACCCGGTATTTCTGAGTTAATTCATGCACCTGCTTGGCCAGGAAAGGATCGAAAACTTCAAGAATACTGATATCCCACGGTGGGCAACTCAGACACACCGGTGGAATTGGCCAGCGAATTTTCCATTCTGGATGCATTAACTCCGGTAGTCTGAAATATAGTGGCGTGCAGCTCGTCGCATTGAGAATCGTAAAACCTGCGGCGATATAATTATTGATCACATCACTTTTTTGTATCTCACAGGCATGATATGAAGGTGCGGCAACGTGAGTCTGGTTCACAATACCCCCTTTTTCGGCAGTAACACTTGCTGAATAGGTCGAAATACCCGCTACAGCACTTTGAATATATAGCAGCGCCAACAACACTAATAAAGATTTAATAGCAGTGTGTTTCATAACAAACTCCTCTACAATTAAATGAAAAAATATGCCATCTGCCAATTCTGCTTGAATTCGAAAAACCAAAAAAATTGCCAGAGTGAAGATAAATGTAATATGAATATTTCAAGCGATCAGTGACAAATCCCACATGCACAAAGAAAAAATGTGAATCCCGTAACCCCCTATCCAGCCGTGTTTCATGAATTCACTCACGCTTTAGGGTTTTCTAGCAATATACTCAGGCAGGTAACATCGCGGATGGTTTTGGCAACAATGGATTGCGGGGACATGGACGAAATTAAAGCGGTTAATTGTCAATCAACAATTAAAATTTACCGCCTATCAATATCCAAAAGCTATCAGGAAAAATAACTAACGAATTGTATTTTATACTTTTTTGTTGATATTGATCTTTTCCTGGTAACTCTTGCATATTGATTAATAATTTACGCATGATGCGTGAATCACATGACCAATCTTCCACTGCTATTAACACATTATTTTTATCTGGTCTGCGACAATTTGTCGCATTGATCCTCAGTTCATATTCAAATACCATTCTTGGATTTGCATTGAGAAAGTAGAATTTTTTCGGTCTACTACAACGCATTCATTGATTCATTTTGATGAATTTTCTTTAGAAAAATCTCCGGAGCATCAAAACTTGTATAAGTTTATTTCACTTTTCATAGGTTTCTTATTGTTTTTATTAAGTATAACGACAATGGCTCACGAGGGTGAGCCAAATATGGCGTTTGCATGGCGTGATGGCAATATTGAAGTAGATATCGCTCAGCAAGGAAGAGTATTGGGGGGCTACAAGGCATTTGTCATATCTTTCGCCGACTCTTTCACGCCTTATCGCATGGGCGACTCCGGGTTTACCGGATCAGGTTTCGATCAAGGCGGCATAATCAGTTATCAAACAGAAAGTACCTTGTTGAAATGGTCAGAAGAACAGTCAGCATGGTTGCAAGCAGGTTTCGCAGAACAATTGGTCATCAGCCGCTTATCAGATGAAAAAAAAGTGACGGACAATGAAGGAAATGGCTTGCAGGGGTTTATTACAAATTTGACAACCAGCAGCAGTTTCGAAGCACATCCTGTTTTTCGAATACAAAAAACAGATGATGCCTTACCTGACGATGGCGCCTATATGGTTTTCATCAATATATTAGGAGTAGATGAATCAGGTGAAAATATTCTTTACAAACCCTCCGTTCCATTTGCATTAGTTTTTCATATCAATGCGCAAGCAAACTTTGATAGATTGGCCCTTGCTCAAGCTTTAAAAGTAGTGCCAGAGATCCAATTGAATGATTACACTCGGATGGATATGCTATTTGACTGGGCTGAACTACAAGTTACGGAGTTATTCCCGCATTCTGCAGAGAGTCGTTTTATCTTCGGATACTATGCTCGCTGTTATGCCAATTCAGTTTGTCTCGGTAGCAAAGACGGCAAAATTTATACTGCTGGCGGAGTGTTTGGTGGTATTACTGAACATGGTTCAATAGAAACTTTTTATGAAATAGCGGGGCTCTAATGCACGGCTTACAAAAGTACTCTCGCTATATTTTTCTGACAGGTTTTATGATTTTTTTTTTAACTCTGTGTCCGCAAGTGATCAAAGTACAACAAAGAGACCAGTAGCAGAAAATCAGCACAATACCGAACGTGCGAACGCGAATATTCCACAAGAGACTGTCAGATTCGAAACTATCACCATTGAAGCGACTTCCAGTCCTGCTGATCCTGTACAACAACTAGACAGTCGAGAGTTACGTATTCGCACTGGCGAAACGCTCGGCAAAACGCTGGAGCGTGAATTGGGAGTCAGTAATCTGTCTTATGGACCTGGTGTTGGTCAACCCGTAATCCGGGGTATGAGTGGTCCTCGAGTCAGAATCATGCAAAATGGCATCGGCGCACATGATCTATCTGCTCTAAGTCCCGACCTTGCAATCGCTTTTGAAACCATGCTGGCAGATAGTGTTACTGTGTTGAGAGGTCCTGCGACCCTGCGTTATGGTGGTAATGCCATTGGTGGCATGGTTAATATCGAGCATGGACGTATACCTGAAAAAATTCCATTGAATGGCACCGCGGGTCGAATGGATTTTCGCTACGACCATAATTCTGCAGACAAGGCCGGCATGATTGGTTTTGATGCCGGTAAAGGAATGTTTGCAATTCATGTTGATTATTTTCATCGTGCCTCAAATAATACGCATATTCCCGGGGCTGCTTTGGACGAAGCAGCGATCCGGCAACAATTCCAGGTTGAACCCAGCACCAATAGCGCCAAGGTCATTCAAAATAGTCACTCCAGTAGCCAGGGCGGTTCAGTCGGAATATCAATGATCGGCAAGCATGGACATATAGGCGGGAGTTATCATGAAATGGTCAGAAATTATGGTATTCCTCCGGGTGTTCCAGGACACACTGAGACCGGGAGTACCGAACAAGAAGCCATCAGGATTGACATGTCGCAGCGCCGCTATGATTTAGATGGTTTGTGGAAAACTTATTGGGCATCATTACCTAGTATAAAAGCGAAACTGAGTTATATCGACTACGATCATAAGGATTTTGATAAAAGTGTGACGGATAGAAGCGCATCGCTGACTCGTTTTAAGAATTCCGTCTGGGAATCACGTTTAGAAATGAACCATCAACGAGGAGAGTGGCTTGATGGTACATTTGGCATGCAGTGGCAGAATCGTTCTTTCGCAGCGACAGGGATCGAAACGTTCACCCCTGCTGCCAATATTGATTCATTAGGTTTTTTTATCACTGAAACTGTGTTTATCACTGAACGTCTCGACTTTGAAGTGGGCGCTCGTATCGAACATCAAACCACGACTCCAAAGAGTAATGAAATCAAATTAGCAGGGATTTCGGCAGCGTTACCTTTGCCGAACGCATTAAACTATCTAACTTATTCTCTCGCTGCAAGCTTGAATTATGAAATCCTTCCAAAAACTTCATTGTACTTAAATTGGCAGCGCGCGCAACGCGCACCAGACGTGCAGGAGCTCTTTGCGTCGGGACCACATTTTGCAACGCGTAGTTTCGAAATTGGTCGCCTCAATCTGGATGCTGAACAAACGAATCACTACGAACTTGGTCTACGCTTTAACGGTAATCAAGTTTCTATGCAGGCCAATGGTTATTATAAATCGATACAGGACTTTATTTATTTAGAAAATCAGGGAGTGTTTTTTAATTTGGCGCCTGATCCACCGCGTTTTCAATTGGCTTGTGCCGATTTAAGAAGTTGTCTCCCTGTTTTTGGATATCAGGCCAATACTGCCAATTTTGCAGGTTATGAGGCTCAGATTACCGCTCATCCACGTCTGGGCCTGCCCATCAGTCCTTATTTAACGCTATTTTCTGATTATGTGCGAGGTTGGTTTCAGAATGAGGCTTTAGGGGATGTGCCACGACTTCCACCATTGCGATTCGGCGGTGAAATAGGATTTCAATGGGCACAGTGGCGAGGTGCTTTACGTTATACCCATGCCTTGCAGCAAAACAAGCCTGGAAATCTGGAAACCAATACGCCGCGTTATGATCGATTGGACCTAGATTTATCTTACGATTGGAAAATGTCCGACTATAGAAAAATACTTTTTTTCGCCAAGCTTTCAAATATGACTAATACGACCATAAGAAACTCTACATCTTTTTTACGAAATTTTGCACCTGAAGCCGGTTTTAGCGCATTAGCAGGAATGAGCGCAACATTCTAGTCATTATCTGATCGCGATGCATCGCTGCAAGGCATGGCATTTTATTTAATTTTTTTATAATCTTATTGTTACCAAACCAAATCCATTTATGCTTAATTCTCAATATGATGATCTTATTTGAAAATCTCTACACAAAGCGGCTTTTAAATTGTCTTTTTAAGCTACGCAACATAGCCATAGGTATTTTGAGTAGCACCTATTTATTGTATCCAATAACACTGTTTGCCGGCGAATTGCATCAGCATATCGAGGTTACAATTGTTGACCAGCGTGTACATACTAGCTTTTGTCGTCCCGAAAAAGGATGCAGCCTGGTAAAACCAGAAACCCTCGGCCTCCCTGCTGCGCAAATGCCCGTAGATCAGCTGACTGGCACCCCAATTTATGTATCTGAATTTATTATCTTTCCTGATCGCACTGCAATTGACAGTCCCGGTTTTGAAGGACTGGAAGGAGATATGACGCCCGGAGACAGGGTTCGATATCTGGCGAGCGGTCACTTAAGTTATTGGGATACAGAAAAACGTCAATGGTCCCTGGCACCGGAAGGCGTGCAGATTCGCTTGGCTGGCGGCTTGGACTTGCAACCTAATCAAGATTGTGGACAGGTATTTTGTATTCCCAAAACTGTCGAAGGATTTACCCTGTTCAATCGGCATGGCATCGATGGTACGCCATCGCTCATTGTCGGTGAAATTCGCTCCGACGGCTCTTTGCACACGCATCTGGACTGGATTATTGAGACCAGTCAGGGTGCCCCGGATGCGTCGATTGGCGCTTATATGGTTGAGTTACAGTTAATTACCGAAACTTATCCTGAACCCTCTGATACATTATGGATCATGTTTAATAATGGTTTGGCATTGGAGGACTTTCAACAAGCCGTAGCAGGACGTGTACTGCAATCGAGTACCGACACTGCATTAGCTGATAAACTTTTTAGTTGGGCGGAATCCAGTTATCCATCCCTGTTTCCACATGCGACGACATCATTCATAGCATTTGGATTTTATGCCCGGTGTTATCAAAATGGTGTTTGTGTGGCCGTGAAAGATAATCATATCTTTGCGGTAGGTGGTGAATTTGGTGCCAATATAGTCATGTTGGGTGAATTTGATGTACTGACAGCGCAAGCAGGACTTTAATCGGCCCTGTTGTAAACAGTATTATTATGGGTGACATATCACCAATGGCAGTATCAATACCGCTGTGTATTATTGCAAACAATTTCACAGCTGTCCTGCTAATACATAAATGATAAGGTACAATCACCCGGCCGCATCAGCTTGCGTGATATTGCTGACAGCGTGCGTGCACAGGTGCATTCCTTTATCATCTTGGCGGTGAAACTGACACGACCCAGTCTTGCCCACATGAATGTGAATTAATCCTATAACTTGTATGAAGCGTTGCATGGATAACTGTGACGTCACTACCAATATCTGGCGCCAGATTACCGCTTTCGCTTCAAAAACAAACTTTATTCGGTGGATGTCTATCATTGACCGGCGCCTTTCTGTCTTACCCTGGGCTGATTTTAGCTCCACAAAAGAGACCACTTTACACTTACAGCTGCTTGAGGATATTGACCCGATTAAAGATGCGGCAATATGTCACATTGCTTTCATCCATCTTGGGTCAGATAATGACGCCACTCATTTTTTTATGGCTTAGTCTCGGCTTTGATTTCTTATCCGCACTGAGAGGTTCTCCGATAGAACAAGTGTAACAAGCCAGATTGCGCCTATATATTTATCCTTACGTATTAGCACGTATTCTATTGTTTTGTGATTTTTGCTAACTTACCGAATGCTGGCTTTCCTTTCATTATTCTCACCGGTTAGTTAAACAGTTCTGGATCAAGAGAGTGCAACACAGGCGACGATAAACAGGTGCTAAATCATCTATTGAAACGATGAATTGCCGAGAAATTCGTTCCGATGCATAATAATCAAGGAAGAGAGCGTATTACTGACAAACTTTGTATTAAATAATCAGCGAGATGCTGCACCAAGGTATCAGCTCAACGTTTACATCTGAATCTGCTTGGATTCAGTTTATAAAAAACAATGGAGATCACATGAAATTTATTTTATTACTGACACTCTTTTTGAGTGCGCAAGCATTTGCACAAGATAATAAGCCCCAAAGTAGTTCTGAGCATGAAAATGGCGAGCATGGTGCCAGTCACGGGCATGGAAGTGGTAAACATAGCGATGATCATAAACATGAAGGTGGGGGACATGGTGATGACCACCACGGACATGAAGGTGGTATGCATGGTGGCGGGCATGGCCACAAGATTGACAAGACCACTCTCAAACAATTTTTTGAACCATTGCCCGATGCCATTATTGACGCACAAAAAAACGCTGCTTTGATCAAGCTGGGTAAAAAGCTTTATCTGGATCCAAGGCTGTCTGTCAATGATCAGATTTCTTGTAACTCATGCCATAGCCTCAGTAATTTTGGCGTGGATAATGAACCAACTTCTCCAGGCCATGAAGGCAAGCGGGGTGACAGAAATTCTCCAACCACCATGAACGCAGCGCTCCACATTGCGCAATTCTGGGATGGGCGCGCGAGTACTGTGGAAGAACAGGCCTTAGGCCCGATTTTGAATGCTGTTGAAATGGGTATGCCAGGCGCGGATGTAGTTGTAAAAAAACTGACAGCAATTGAAGAATATAAAGAGCTGTTTGCGAAAGCTTTTGCCGATGAAAAGAATCCATTGAATTACAAGAATATTGGCGTGGCAATCGGTGCATTTGAGCGTACACTGCTCACCCCATCGCGATTCGATGATTATCTCAAAGGCGACGAAGATGCCCTGAGTCAAAAGGAAAAAAGGGGGCTGAAAAAATTCATCAATATGGGCTGCGTAACTTGTCATAATGGGGTTGCTATTGGCGGTAATTCATACAAAAAAATCGGTATTGTGACACCCTATGAAACATCAGATATGGGTCGTTATGAAGTGACTAAAATCGAGAGTGACAAGAAAGCATTTAAAGTGCCTAGTTTAAGAAATATAACCAAAACAGCCCCCTATTTTCATGATGGTTCGGTTGAAACACTTGATGAGGCCATTCAACTGATGGCAAAACATCAATTGGGCCGTGATCATGCTGGCCACGGAATGGTGAGAGATATCAAAGCATTTCTGGGAGCTCTAACGGCCAAGGATGCTGCTAAAGATACGCAATAAGTGTAATGACATTGGCAACGCCTAAACTGTTAAAATTCGATGGCGGTGCTAGAAGTATTTTGAGAAAAAAACCAAGTGACCGATACATCAAATAAGAGTCGTATGTATCTGTTGGCAGGACTGCTGTTATTTGTGTCGTTGATGACAGTGCCTTCTGCCAATTCCTTGGGGGCATCCGAAGAAAAAAGGCTGGATAAAGTTGCAGAGCGCGGAACGCATGTTATGCCATTCGATTTGGAAAAAACCTTGCATGTTTTTTCCAAATCGGCCAGCGGTGGGATTCAACAGGTTATTGTCAAGAACGGATCAGATGTTGAACAGCTTCAGCTGATACGCGATCACTTAATGGAAATTTCTGAAGCATTCAAACAGCGGAATTTCTCCGATCCAGAAAGCATTCACGGAAAAGATATGTCAGGACTGGCTGAATTGAGAGCAGCCGGTTATCACCAGATCACTATTGAGTATATGGCGCTACCAGATGGCGCCCAAATTAAGTATTTCAGCAAATTGTCACGGCTCATCAGAGCGATTCACCAATGGTTTGATGCTCAATTAAACGACCATGCGCAACATGCTGCGCCAGGACATCAGCATACGCATGACTAACGATCAATTAATAATGTACAATCATATAGTTATTGCAGAGAATATTAGCAATTCTGTGCCATTCCATTATGATTAAATGTTAGGCATATTAACACTGCCGATTAAGCAGCATTAGCGGCAGAACTTGAACAGCCTATTGGATCCGGCGATGTATCGAACCGTAAAGATGGATCAACATCTAAAACCGTGAAATCGGTCACAGGTTATTTTTCCGCTGAATACGCTGAGAGGCCACAAGAAAATCCTGGGGTTGTATTTGTCGGAACGCGAGAACGCCCGGTTCTGGCTGTCTGTATTGAAGGATCTGAATAATCGTAGCGCATAGGATATCTTTATTCTGCCGTAGACGGTCTTACAGGTTTTACTGAAGCGATTAACAGAATCTTTCCAAAAACCGGGATTCAATTGTGCATCATTCATCACATACACAATTCGATCAAATATGTCGCGCCAAAGAATCACTAAGCTTTCATGGCTGGCCTAAAGCCGGCATACGAAGCACAGACCAGGGATGTACTGAAGATGCACTTGATGCGCTGGAAGCCAAATGGAGAAAACAGTATTCCTTTGTGATCAAATCCTGGTGAAACAAATGGAAGAATTTATTGGTATTCTTTAAATATCCTAAGCAGATACGCCGTGTTATGTATACGACAAATACCATAGAGGCGATCCATCGTCAGTTTCACAAACTTACAAAAATCAAAGTCAGATTTTCGAACAGAGCAGCTTACTTAAGTTACTGTGTGTCGGCATTAAGAACGCCAGCAGGAAATGGACAATGCCCTTTCCAAACTGGAATTTGGCATTATCGCAGCTGGCGATATATTTTGAAGAACGTCTGGATGCAACACTGGATTTATAAATTGATTAGGGATTTTTATAATACCATTGGAAATGGTCAGCCCATCGACACGCACGGTGTCGATCGGTTGCCGATTGAAGCGGTTCAACAAGCAGAACACGGCAGGTAATTTGCAGGTTGACACAGAATTTGAATACCCTCAATTACCTCATTTTTTTGAAAAGCAGATTCAATTAAACAAACTGAAAATTTCAGTAATCGTTTGACTGACTGGTTTTATCAGATTGCTGGTAGTTGGTGTACATGTATGATTTGGGTGATGCTGGCTGCGCAGCCATGGCTCTATGATAATGGGCTTTTGTCAGACTCTGTTTTTCAGCTTTTTGGAATTCACGAATTTTAAAGTCAGCCAGTGCTTTGATATGCTTTCCGTTTTTACCGAATAAAACGGCATTGGATCTACGCTTGAGCATTCGCTGCTGTGCTTGCACGTTACTGCGCATTTCATTCGCCAGATTCTCATACTGTTTTGCCAAAGCCGCATGGTTGGCAACTCCGCCGTTGTCTTGAACGAACCGGGTTTCAATAGCCTGAACAGATGAAACTGAGCGCATTGGTGCGCAGGCACTCAATAGTGCAATTCCTAATAAATACACAATATGCTTACCAGAAAATGTAAGCTTCGAAGACTTTATCGCATTTATTCCTGCTTTTGTTTCCATGTTAGTCATAGCTCTATATTGTTCAACACAACTGCATCCTAACTGATCCGGCGCTATGATGTATATTGGAGAAAGTATTGTTTTTTTCTAAGAGAAACCATTAAGTTACATATCGCCCTGGTAAATTTGATGGTGGCGAAAAGTGTTTCAATTCTTTAACGTGATAAGGATGATGACTGCGCTTCGGAAATCCGGGATTGTTTGCTCAATAGATGTGTATAAGCGAGCTATACAGATATGTTAAATGCGCGATTAGTCAGCCTGGACAGGCTTATAGATTTCGATTTGATAACGACCTCTCACAGTCGAATCGATCGGCGGATAATATCATGCTGCATCCCCATTACCATCTCCCGTCAAACAGCACCGCATCGCTACCAAAATCGCATTTTCACAGTTAGTTCATGGAAAAAATCGCGATGATTATCTCGAGATTCTGGTCACAGTGAAATAGTTTGCTTGTTTTATTCTCAGCTTCACTGCTATATGGTTCGCACAAAAATTGTCACAATATCAAAGCGGTTTATGGCATCCATAATTGCTTCTGATGTGGATTTAAAAAGTCCGTGATAGATAAATCTTTTTCCATCACGTGTTGTTAATTTTATTTCACACTTGATGATTCGGATGCTGTTTTCTTTAATTGCGTACTGGATTTCCATGCGCATTCTCCATTATGACGTGTAGGCGTTGATTTTTAATCATCAATTTATTGTCAGACTACCATTCATATAATTCTTGAACTGATAAGAGTTTACAAATTATTTTGTCGTGAGAATAATGCTACAAACAGGGTAAAAGTATCCTAATTCGTTCATTTGCAAACTTGGACTGTCCCGTATGGCGAAGACACTGAAAACTGCATACACCTATCCAACGCCGATAATCATGAGCGCACCTGTCGAGAGTGCCGAGAGTGCCGAGAGTGCTAAAGAGGGTTATTTTTTATGCATGTTATAATTCTGGCATCAGTAATCAGGTATTTTCTTAACATTTTGATATATATAGATATCGTATATTTATTGATAGCTGGAACAGGTACTGTATAGACAAACACTTATGTAATTTATATATACAACCAAATTATTTATCTTTTTAATCATAGATATATACGATATTTAAACTAAACAGAATATTTATTGTTGAATAATTGTTAATAACCCTGATATCTAAATGATATAAATTATTGTTTTTCTTGTGAGAAGTTCTTATTAGTCAATAAGAATTGTTATTATTTTGTTATATAAAACAAAAATATGGCCTTGTCATTATGATTGAATCTGGTGGCAATTTCTCCTTAAGGCATTTTTTTAGAATGGAGAAAAAATATTATGACACCCGTTTTACCATTTATAAAAAAACAGATTATTTCAGAACAACTTGATGATACACCTGAACATTTTCAGGTGTATACAGAACGACAGCTTGATAAAATAAAAGCGCTCGCCCAGTTATCAGATGAACAGCGTTTCGAAATGAAAGTGGTTGCCAATGTCTTGCCTTTCAGGGTTAACAGGTATGTAATTGATAATCTGATTAACTGGCGGGATATTCCTGCTGATCCGATTTTTCAGTTGGTTTTTCCTCAAAAAGGCATGCTGTCACAAGATGATTTTGAGCAAATGGCAGTTGTATTGCGCAACACCAGTGACCGTAGCATTATTTTAGAAAAAGCTAACGAGATCAGGCGGCGTCTAAATCCACACCCTGCTGAGCAACAATCATTAAATGTACCGTATGTAGAAGATGCACCTATTGAAGGCATACAGCATAAATACCGTGAAACGGTTTTATTTTTCCCGAGCCAAGGGCAAGTCTGCCATAGTTTTTGTAGTTTCTGTTTTCGGTGGGCACAGTTTATCGGAGACAAAGATTTACGATTCTCCAATAGGGAAGCGCAAAAGCTGCATACATACCTAAGTCAGCATAAAAACATCAGTGATTTGCTCATTACTGGTGGTGATCCCATGGTTATGAAAACCGATCATCTGGTTGCTTATCTGGAGCCTATGCTAAAACCGGAGTTTGCGCATATTCAGACAATACGCATCGGCACAAAATCTTTGAGCTTCTGGCCGCAACGCTATGTCAATGACGAAGACGCTGCACAATTAGTATCGTTGCTGGAAAGAATGGTCAAAGCAGGCAAACATATTGCGATTATGGCGCATTTTAATCATTGGCGTGAAATGGCGACACCACTCGTGCGGGAAGCTATACAGCGTTTGCGTGCTGCAGGCGTCGTGATCCGTACACAATCGCCGCTATTGAATCATATTAATAACGATCCTGAAGTCTGGGCTTATATGTGGCGGGAGCAAGTACACCAGGGACTGGTACCATACTATATGTTTGTCGAGCGCGACACAGGTGCACGCCGCTATTTTGAGGTACCGCTTGCCCGCGCATGGGAAGTCTATCGCGAAGCATTACAACGTGTATCGGGACTGGGAAGAACAGCACGCGGACCATCAATGAGCACCGGGCCAGGAAAAGTTGAGATTCAGGGAATTGCGCAAATCAATGGCGAAAAAGTATTTGTTTTACGTTTCCTGCAGGCGCGCAATCCTGACTGGGTACAGCGCCCTTTCTTTGCGCAATTCGATCCTGACGCAACCTGGCTGGATCAGTTGCAACCGGCTTTTGGAGAAACAAAGTTTTTCTTCCAAGATGAATATGATGCAATGCTGAATAAACAGATTAGTCCGAGAGCTTATTAGCCTGTTTTTAACGCCGCAGTGGCAACTCAGCTATTTATTAACGGTCTGTTAATCTGCTCTTTTGGTCATTAGTGTCTCTCCTGGGAATTGTTTTCTGTTGTTAGCGCATCTGTTCATGAAAATTAAACATTTATGAATTAAAATATTTGGTCTTCGTAAATCTGGATGATAAATATCACAGAATACCCTGTTGCAGTTGGGTATTCTGAACGCCCAGGAAGCTGACTGACTGAATACAGTCCTTAAGATGACTGATTGTTTTAAAATAGAGTCTTTTTATTATCTGATATAAGATTGAAAAGATTGCGTACTGGCTGGCATGCAGTAGACTAGTATCATCTGCGATCATTAGTCAATTATAATTTTGCGTTTGTGTTTTGGAATAAACGTCTGATATTTCATGTTATATGTAATCATCATTGTTGTTGTGGCTGCATTGATTTACGGGCCATCCTATTGGGTTAAGCATACGCTCGAAAAATATAGCATTCCCGATGATCGTTATCCTGGGACAGGTGGTGAACTTGCACGTATTCTGCTTGACTGGGCCAAACTGCCATCCGTGAAGGTTGAAGAAACAGCGCAAGGCGATCATTATGATCCCATCGAAAAAGTTGTGCGATTGACGCCTGACAAATTTAACGGAAAATCGCTGACAGCCATCACAGTGGCGGCTCATGAAGTGGGACATGCGATACAGGATCGCGACGGTTATCTGCCTTTAAAAATACGAACACGGTTAGTACAGATTGCAGCGCCCGCCGAGAAACTCGGTGCTGCAATTTTAATGCTTGCGCCTTTGATTATGGTTGTTACGCGTGCGCCAATTGCAGGCGCACTGTTTTTTGCGGGCGGATTACTGACACTGGGGGCGGCTACTTTGGTACATTTAATTACGCTGCCGATGGAGATGCATGCCAGTTTTTCACGAGCACTGCCTATGCTGGAAAAAGGCGGTTATTTAATCAAAGGCGATGAACATCATGCGCGACGAATTTTAAGAGCGGCCGCATTGACATATGTGTCGGCTTCGCTGATGACGCTGTTGAATATCGGTCGATGGTGGGCAATATTACGCAGATAAACCTAACAGCTTGTTAAACGTTCAATATTCCGATATTACCGAAATTTTCTTTAATCATTTAGCACTGAGAGGGTCAGAAATGTTGCACCTTTTGTATAAACGACGATTTGTTAAATCTGAGCGTGGTTTTACGCTGCTAGAGTTACTTGTTGTGATGGTTATTATTGGCCTTTTGGCAGCCTATGTTGGGCCAAAATATTTTTCACAGGTTGGAAAATCCGAGATCAAAATGGCTCAAGCACAAATAGATGCACTGGAAAAGGCACTGCATCAATATCGTCTGGATGTCGGCAACTATCCTGCAACGGAAAATGGCCTCCTTGCATTAGTAACACAACCCAACAATGAACCCAAATGGCAAGGGCCTTATCTGTCCAAAACACCGCCTGCTGACCCATGGGGTCGCCCCTATGTGTACAGATACCCAGGTGAAAATGCTGAATTTGATCTGTTTTCCATGGGTAGAGACGGACAAATCGGCGGCGAAGGAGAAGCAGCCGATATTACAAACTGGTAATCAGTCTGGTTGATTGAGCCATGCACTATGAAGTGAAAGCTGTAATGTCCGGACAGGGAACGGTACATCTTAAGCTGGAAGCAAACAGCGAAGAAGAAGCGCGTCGACAGGTAATGGATCAAGGCGGCATGGTACTGAGTGTAAAACGCAGTTTTACCGGCCTGTCGTTCAAATCAAAAGCGCATTTTCCTCTGATTCATTTCAGCCAGGAATTGCTGTCTTTGCTGACGGCTGGCCTGAGTCTTGTGGAATGCCTGGAAACCCTGGTAGAGAAGGAGCAGGACGCAAACAACAGAAAAATCATTCATGATTTACTCGCGCGCCTATATGAAGGCATTACATTCTCACAGGCCCTTGAGGTTTATCCACAGGCTTTCCCGGTGCTGTATATTGCTACAGTTCGTGCCAGCGAGCGTACGGGTGATCTTGCTGAAGCATTAACTCGTTTTGTCACTTATCAGACACAAATGGATTTTGTACGTAAAAAACTGGTTGGCGCTTCTATTTATCCCGTTTTGTTATTGGTCGTTGGTTTGTTGGTATCGTTATTTTTACTGGTTTTCGTGGTACCGAAATTCAGTGCAATCTATGACGACATGAACTCGGATTTGCCCTGGCTCTCTGTACTGCTTATAGAATGGGGACACTTTGTTCAGGAGCGTGGCTGGGAATTGGCTATTTTCGCAATGGCATTTATGAGTGTGGTCGGCTATGCCGTCACGCGCCCATCGTTTCGCGTCTATATTATGCAACTGTTATGGCGTATTCCGGCAGTCGGTGAACGCATGCGCGTTTACCAACTAGCCCGTTTTTATAAAACGCTGGGCATGCTGCTGCGAGGCGGCATCCCAATCACACAGGCTCTTGAAATGGTGAGTGGCCTGTTACAATCGCACTTTCGGCCCAGGATAGAAGCTGCGGCAAAACATATTCGTGAAGGCCAAACTATTTCAAGTGCGATGGAAGCGGAGGGTCTGACAACAGCTGTGGGCAATCGTATGTTAAGGGTAGGCGAACGCACGGGGTTGATGGGTGATATGATGGAACGCATCGGTAGCTTTCATGATGAAGAAATCGCGCGCTGGGTGGAGTGGACTACCAAACTGATAGAACCCATTTTAATGGCAGTCATAGGCATAGTGATCGGCGGCATTATCATCCTGATGTATATGCCTATTTTTGAATTGGCAGGCAGTATCAATTGATTGAAGCGCACATGGAAACCCACCAAAAGCAACAATTAAATCTTAATGATCTCAGCCATGCGCATGCGGAAGCGCTCAAACGAAACGTTTCCGTCATTGAGATGCTCGAAGAAACTGGTACACATACGCCTTATGAACTGATTCAGGAACTGGGTCGACTGCTTCATATTCCCGCATTGGAAATGAAAACAATCCATGAACTGGAGCCTGCTTTTGATATATTACCTTTCTCTGAAGCTGTGCGGAATGAATGTGTATTGTTCAAGAGCGAGGATACATATTTACTCATTATAAGTAATCCTTTTTCATCCAAATTACGTTTATGGGCTGAAGAGCGTTTTGAGATGAATGTAGCGTGGCGGTTGGTCCATCCTGCCGACCTGACCGCTTTCTTCACACAGCAGGAAAAAACAATGCGTGCGATGGATCATGTGCTGCCAGATCAGGGTCTGGACGAAATCCAGAGCAACGTTGAAGATCTCTCCTTAAAAACAATCAATGAAGGTACCAGCCAGGTGGTACGGCTTGTGCATTCAACGCTGTATGATGCGCATAAATCACAGGCCAGTGATATTCATCTGGAAATGGTGACCGGAGCACTATCAATTAAATACCGTATTGATGGCGTGTTGATGTCCATAGGCGTCATAAAAGGCGCCGATCTGGCCGAACAGGTGATTTCCAGAATCAAAGTCATGTCAGAACTGGATATTGCAGAGCGGCGTGTGCCACAGGATGGTCGTTTCAAGGTTTCAATCCAGGGACGGGAAATTGATTTTCGGGTTTCTATTATGCCCAGCATTTTTGGTGAAGATGCTGTTTTACGTATTCTGGATCGCCAGGCATTGTCCGATCATGTAGAGGGACTCACGCTTAACCAATTGGGATTTAATCCGGCAGATATCGCCACGCTGCGTCGTTTGAGTTCAGAGCCCTACGGTATGTTGCTGGTAACCGGTCCAACCGGCAGTGGCAAAACGACCTCATTGTACGCGGCAATCTCGGAAGTGAACAAGGGTCATGACAAAATTATTACCATTGAAGATCCGATTGAATATCAACTGTCCGGTGTGCTGCAAATTCCGGTAAATGAAAAAAAAGGACTCACCTTTGCGCGGGGACTGCGCTCGATCTTACGGCATGACCCCGACAAAATCATGGTCGGCGAAATTCGTGATTCTGAAACAGCGCAAATTGCTATTCAGGCGGCGCTCACGGGACATCTTGTTTTCACCACTGTGCATGCCAACAATGTGTTTGACGTGATCGGTCGTTTTTCGCATATGGGCGTAGATCCTTACAGTTTTGTTTCGGCATTGAATGGCATCGCAGCGCAAAGACTGGTGCGGTTGTTGTGTCCGCATTGCACAGTGGACGAGCGCCCTGCTGAAGAGCAGATTCATGAATCAGGGATCAATCACGAAGAAGCAGACAGTTTTATTTTCCGAATCGGAAAAGGTTGCGGCCAATGCCGCGGCAGCGGCTATCGTGGACGTAACGCGATAGCCGAAATACTGATGCTGAATGACGAAATTCGTGAATTGATAGTTGCACAGGAACCGATACGCAAGATAAAAGAAGCAGCCAGAAATAACGGTACCAAGTTTTTACGTGAAGCAGCGTTGGACATGGTCAAAAACGGATTGACCAGTTTAGAGGAGGCCAATCGTGTCACCATTGTTGCGTGATCAGATCGAAGTTTTTTTTGCGCCAGGACGTCTCAATCTGGTGCACTTAAAACGTGGACTGAAACCAGTCCAGTCACCGGTCTTAACTGAAATGATTGATGATGCGCAATCAGGACAGCCGGATTGGCTGCAACCGATGCAGCAACTTGAGAAAATGCTGTCCGAATATACCGGAATCAGTATGACTGTGACGCTTTCCAATCACTTTGTCCGTTACGTGACACTGCCACCACAGGCTGAAATCACGACGCCCGAAGAAGTGTTAGCTTATGCAGATTTTCGTATGCGTGAAATTTATGGCGCGCGCGTGGACCATTGGTCTCTGAGTATCAGCACCTGGAGTCCGGTATACGGTGCAATATGTGCGGCTATCTCGCAAGAGTTGCTGATAAAACTGGAAGAAGTCGCGAAGCGTCATCATAGCAAACTCAATGGCATTGAACCTTATCTGACCGCAGTTCTGGACAAATGGATTAAATCATTGAATCGGCGAAAATCCTATGTAGCTTTAGTTGAAACCGACCGTGTTTGTGTTGCATTGTTGGAAAATGGAATCTGGCACAGTATTCGCAACCAGCGGGTGTTACAGGATGTTGCAGATGAATTGTTGGCTGCACTTGATCAAGAAGCTGTGTTATCAGGTGAAAAAGAATCTGTCGAACAGGTTTTTCTGTTTGCGCCAGAGCATCCGGCATTGACGCTGCCAGATGATAGTGGCTGGTATATGGTACCGCTGCAAACTGAAACGGTGACCGTGCCCATGCATTATCCAATCCCCGTTAGTGATAAAACTAAGGAGAATGCATGTTCCGCCTGAAATTAACGTTTCCATATGCCGGTCAACATGTCCGCAGTATCGACATTGCATTGCTACTCGCAGGCTTGATGGTTTTGCTCGCTGTTTTTTATCAGTTCAGGTTGATAGTTGAAGAATCCAATTATTGGAGTGTTCGCGTTGAACGGCTGGAAGCGCAGCAACCCAAGACGACTACACGATCACGTTCAACATCAAGAACGCGGGAATTCAGCCAGGAAATCGGCAAGGAACTGCTCAAAGCCAATACTATTCTGGATCAGATCAACTTACCCTGGGAAGCGTTGCTTGATTCGATAGAGCATATCATCACTGAAGACGTCGCGTTGTTGGCTTTACAGCCGAATGTGACCAATCGCACCCTGCGTATCAGTGGGGAAGCCAGAAATATGGCTGTATTGCTTGATTTTATCGAAGCGATGGAACGTGAAGTTATTTTTGAGAAAGCGCATCTTGTCAGTTACAAAATCAAACAGGACAGCCCGTATCGACCTGTTGATTTTCTGCTTACCACGGTATGGGCCGCCAAATCTTGAATTTCATCACCTCAGCCGATCGTTATAAAAATAACCAACAAGATAAATATAAAGAAAATATTCTGGTTTCATACTTCACCCTAAATATAATGTTTATAACACGCTGTCGTTTGTTTTTCGCTGCGTTGCGATTCATTGTAATGAGCAGTTATTACGCTTCATTGCGCTTCGCCCAAAAAAAACATCAACGCACTCTAAACACCACCCAACAGAGATTTTTAGGTTGAAATACGATTTAATACAGTTTCAAGCAAATCGTTTAATGCAGCAACTGCGCTGGCAGGCGGCGCGCCTTGGAAACATGGGTAAAATCGGCGTGGGGCTGCTGGTTGTTGCAGGAATTTTTTTTATGGGCGCTGTGCAGCCGGAAAAAAATACACTGGCAGCACTCAAGGAACGTGCCGAAACGCTGAAAATGCAATTACAGTCTAAAAAATCCGGTGATATACCTGCAGCAGAAAGGATATTAACGAATGATCAGGCATTACAGGCATTTTATGAATTTTTCCCCCGTTTTGATTCTTCTCCATTCTGGGTTCGTGAACTGGTACGTGTGGCGCAAAAAAATGGCGTTGAAATCAACAGCAGCGATTTCCGGTTAACGTTTGAACGGGACTGGCGATTATCCCGGTATGAAATAATTTTGCCTGTCAGAGGGCGTTATTCACAAATTCGCGCTTTCATGGCGGATGCACTGGAAACTTTGCCGGCTATGGCGATTACGGGTTTCGCCATTAAACGTGACAACGTGCAGTCAACACAGCTTGAAGTACGTTTTGAAATGAGTCTTTATCTGAATGAATGAGCCCATGGATCCAGCTGAGAAAAAGCGCAAGACGATTATTGGTGCAGCCTTGATTGTAACGCTGATTGCCGTTGTCCTGGTCGAAGATGAAGCAGAAATAACCGTTGACCAGGCGCAACCTGTGACGACGCAAAAATCAACCCGGTCTTCACCCAGAGACACAAATAGACAAGAAATAAAGAATGAATATCTGGACGTTGCGCAACTTGGGCAAAGGACATTCGATCCTCAGGCCGGAGAATTGTTTGCAGCAACTTCATGGGCGCCAAAACGGCCGCCGGTAAGCGCGCAACAACAGGCTATCATGGCGCAGCAGCAGCGCGCCAAGGCCAAGATCAAGGCTGCTCCACCTGCGCCGACACCACCACCGCTGCAATTTAAATATATCGGCAAGGCCATTGAGGGTAACAGGACCTGGGTTTTTCTCACGCAGGAAAATGAAAATTATATTGCCAGAATTGGTGAAAACATTGATGAGCAATATCGTCTGGATGCCATCAATAATGAATCGGTTACGGTGACTTATTTGCCGCTGAATGCCAAGCAGGTTCTTCCTATAAATGATAAGCAAGCAGGGAATTTTCGATGAGAGTGAATAGATGTACTGTTTTTTTATTGATATTAGCTTTAACAGCCGGCGGATGTGCAATCAATAATAAAACATTTGGCACCCGGAACAAGGCTTTTGAAGAAGGCCAGCTATTGATTCAAAGTGGTGAATTGGAGCTGGGATTGCTCAGACTGGAGCAGGCGGCACAGGAAGAACCCAACAACAAGGAGATCCGTACAGTACTTATACGGCAGCGCGACATAGTAGCCGACACAATGCTTTTTGATGCAAACAATGCGCGCTTGTCAGGCGATCTGGATTTGGCAGAAGAACAATATTACCGCATACTCGATTTGTTTCCGCGTAATGAAAGAGCCCTTGCAGGTCTGGATACGATCAGGCAGGAACGTAATCATATTGCATCCGTGGAATATGCGCAGGAACTTCTGAAGCGCAATGATGTGGAAGGTGCGGAGGCAGCCGTGAGAACAGTACTGCAGGAAAATCCGATGCAGGCGAATGCACGTGAATTGATTAAACAGATTAACCAGCAAATTGTACGGGCTGAAAGTACCGATCTGACACTGGAAACAGCATTCAAGAAACCTTTGTCGATGGAATTCAAGGATACAGAACTGAAATCGGTTTTTGAAATCATGTCACGCACCGCCGGCGTCAATTTTGTATTTGACAAAGATGTGCGGCAGGAGGCTAAAGTTTCGGTTTTTGTTCGTAACAATACCGTCGAGGATATCCTTAAACTATTGCTAATGACCAACCAGTTGGCCTATACCCGGTTGAATGAAAATTCCTTGCTGATTTATCCGAATACACCGGCAAAACAAAAGGAATATCAGGAACTGGTGGTGCGCAGCTTTCAGATCGCGTATACCGACGTCAAGCAAATGGTAGCGATGGTCAGAGGGCTGGTGAAAGCGAAGGATATTTATGTCAACGAACAGCTCAATCTGTTTATCATGCGCGATACGCTGGAAGCGATTCGTGTGGTTGAAAGACTGGTGTCGCTTAACGACCTTCCCGAACCGGAAGTAATGCTGGAAGTGACCATATTATCAATCACGCGTGATAATATATTTCAATTGGGCCCCAGGCTCCCGCAAAGCACTACGTTTAGCTTTGTGCCGGGTACTGGCACTGCGGTTGGCGCCGCCGCAGATGCAGCGGTAAAACTGAGTCAAATTGATTCACTGCCAAAATTCAGAAATTTCACTATCAGCAACCAAGTTTTAATAGATTTCATGCATAACCTAACATTAGGTGATGTGCTCGCCAATCCACGCATACGGGTTAAGAATCGTGAAGCGGCGAAATTTCATATTGGCACAAGACAACCGATTTTTTCGGCCAGTGTCGCAGGCGGAGGGGTTAGTAATGTAATTACCTCAACACCGACTTATATTGATGTCGGTACAAAGCTGGATATTGAACCTATTATCAGTTCAAATAATGAAGTGATGATGAAAGTTCAGCTTGAAGTAAGTTCCATCGTTGGAGAAGAATCCGGGCCAGGCGGTGCCACAGCACCTATCATTACAACAACCAATGCGGAAACTTTGCTGACATTACAAGACGGTGAAACCGAAGTACTAGCTGGCTTGCTTGAAGAAAGTGAAAATAGAGATGTTCGTGGTCTGGCTGGCCTGATCAATATCCCGGGACTTGATCGATTAACCTCGGGACAAGGAACGACTCGTAGAAAACGTGAAGTTGTTTTACTGATTACCCCGCGAATCATACGTAATGTTTCGCAACAAACTAACCTGGAAAGCGAATTTCATTTTGGCACTTCCAATGAAGCAGGAAAATTACCGGTCAGAATACGCAAGACTTCAGCCGGTGGGCTGGCACTGGCGCCTGCAGGCCCTCCCGGCCGAGGTGGCGCTGCATCCTTATTAAGCAGAGGCGCGCAAGCGCTGTCACCGACCAGACCACAGGTTTCTCCCAATCCATTTGCGCAGCAAACGGCAGCCAATGCGGGTGAACCAACATTATCCATTCAGGCTCCAAGTAATATCGCTTTAGACAGGGAGTTTTCGGTGAGAGTCAGAATGGTCGGTGCTCGAGCCTCCGTGAGTGGTGAGGCACAAGTAAGTTACGAAACAGACATGCTTGAATTGCTGGACAGTTCGGAAAACAGTGGAACGCATACCATTAAGTTTGGCAAGGATCAACCAACCGGGATGGCTGCGCAGTTACGGTTTAAAGTCATTACAGCTAATCCGGGCGAAACGGAAATCAATGTCCAAAGTGCAACTGGCGAAGATACTGAGAGCGGAGAATCCGTCGAGATCACATTGCCTTCGCCTGCGACTATCAAAATTCAATAACGTACTACACATGTTTCATTTCAATCAATCGCCCCATCAGCGTGGCTTTACACTCATTGAACTGATGATTGTGGTGGCAATTATGGCTGTACTCGCCACAGCAGCTATGCCGTTGCGTGAATTAGCCGTAAAGCGTGAAAAAGAGCATGATTTGCGAGTCGCATTACGTCAGATCCGCAATGCGATTGATGCCTACAAACAGGCGGTAGATGATGGACATATCGAAAAAGCAGCGGATGATTCCGGCTATCCGCCAACACTTGAAGATCTTGTAATCGGTGTTCCGGATATCAAAAACACTGAGAAAAAAATGATTTATTTTTTACGACGGCTACCGCGCGATCCGATGTTTGAAGCGCTTGATGTTGCCGGGATCGAAGAAACTCCGGCTGCAGATACCTGGGGAAAACGCAGCTATGAAAGCTCGGCGGAAAATCCACAGGAGGGTGAGGACGTTTTTGACGTTTATTCCTTATCGGAAGCCACTGGCCTGAACGGCATCGAATATAACAAGTGGTGATAGATTGGTGTTTGCAATGACTTTGATGACAAGGCTACGTAAGCAAACCGGATTCACGTTGATCGAACTGCTGGTGGTTATGGCCATTATTGCTACTTTACTGAGCATTGTCGCGCCGCGTTATTTCGAATCGATAGAAAAGGCCAAGGAAGCGGTGTTGCGCCAGGATCTTAAAATTATGCGCGACGCAATTGACCAGTTCTATGCGGATTCTGGCAAATATCCCCTTGACCTGGAAGAATTGGTTGACAAGCGCTATCTGCGCAGTATTCCAATCGATCCAATGACTGAGAGTAATACCACTTGGATTGAGATGCCGCCTCAAAATGAGGATGAAGAAGGTGTTTATGATGTGCATAGCGGTTTTACTGGCAGAGCGCTGGATGGCACGTTTTATGAAGAATGGTAATTTGTCGGCAATGAGATATAGCCTTTTGATTTTTTCTTATATTTTCATACTTACAACTCCGAATCTACAGCAACATAGATGTTATGAATAACATGGAAAAAGGTATTATTTATCTCTGGGCGTTGTTTGCTGTTACCGTGGCAGGGGTTGTGATGGCAGGGACCGGCCAGTTGTGGCAGACGAAAATCCAGCGGGAAAAAGAAATGGAACTGCTTTTTATCGGTGACCAGTTCAGAAAAGCGATCATGTCCTACCATAGCAACCAGCTAACCGGGATCAGACAGTATCCGGAGTCACTGGATCAGCTCCTTGAAGACAAGCGTGGGCCGGTGATACAGCGACATCTGAGAAAAATTTATATTGATCCGATGACAATGACCGATGAATGGGGGTTGGTGGAGGAAGATGATTTGCCGCAACAGCAGGTACAAGGACAGAACAGCGGTCAAAACAGTGACATCAATAGCGCAAATAATACCAGCGGTGTTGGCAGCAACCTCGGAAGCAGCGGCAGCAAAGGGATTGTGGGGGTTTACAGTCTGTCGAGTAAAACACCCCGGAAAAAAGAAAATTTTCCAGACCATTTTGCCAAATTTACCGAGGCTGAAACCTATCAGGACTGGCAATTTGTGCATACGCAGCAAACCGGCAACGATAATAATGCCTCCCGGCAAACACAACAGGGTGCATCCGGAACGGGGTCATCGCCTTTCGGAACGCCCGGCGGCACATCAAGAAGGCCGGGACAGGGTACCCAAGGCGGCACACCCGCATCCCCTTTTGCACCATCTTCATCGCCACCCGCTGGTGCTGGCCAGAATCCATTTGCGCAATAATTGGTACAAAAACGGATTCTGACAAAAATGGATTTTTTACCTATATTCCTGAACGTACGCAATCAACCCTGTCTGGTGGTCGGCGGCGGTTCAGTCGCTCTGCGCAAAACCATACTGTTGCATAGCGCGGGAGCTAATGTTCACATCGTATCGCCATCGCTGGACGAGGAACTGCAAGCACTGCTGCAGCAGCAAAAAATCACCTACCATGCACAACCATTTGAACCTGGACATCTAACAGGTTGTACGCTGGTGATCGCTGCAACCAATGATCATGCAGTCAATCGCAAGGTTTCCGAGTCCGCCAAAGCAAGCAACATTCCTGTCAATGTGGTTGATAACCCGGATTTATGCACATTTATCATGCCCGCCATTGTCGACCGTTCGCCGTTGATGATCGCCATTTCGAGCGGTGGACAGTCACCGGTGCTTGCCAGACTGCTTCGCGCACGGCTGGAAACTTTGATTCCACATGCCTATGCCCGTCTGGCCTCGCTTGCAGCGCAATTTCGCCAGCAGGTCAAACAACATTTCGCTCAGAAAGAGAATCGACGTTTGTTCTGGGAAAACGTACTGCAGGGGAAATTTGCTGAAATGGTGCTAGCTGGCAAAGATCAATCAGCAAAAATCCATCTCCAAAAATTGTTGGAAAATAAAAAAGATGATGCACCCGCGGGAGAAGTCTACCTGGTCGGTGCAGGTCCTGGCAATCCGGATTTGCTGACATTCCGCGCCATGCGGCTGATGCAACAGGCTGATGTGGTAGTGTATGACCGGCTGGTGTCACCTGAAATTCTTGAAATGGTGCGGCGCGATGCCGCGCGCATATACGCCGGCAAAGAGCGTAACCGTCATACCCTGGCGCAGGAATCCATCAATCAACTGCTGGTGCGGCTGGCAAATGAAGGCAAGCGCGTACTCAGGCTCAAGGGTGGCGATCCTTTTATTTTCGGCCGCGGCGGTGAGGAAATTGAAACCCTGACCAGTCATCAAATTCCGTTCCAGGTCGTGCCCGGCATAACCGCGGCTTCCGGCGTGGCAGCCTATGCAGGCATACCCCTGACACATCGGGATTATGCACAGTCTTGCATTTTTGTCACCGGTCATCTGAAAAACAATTCTATTGATCTCGACTGGTCTTCTCTGGCCCGCCCCAATCAGACCATTGTCATCTACATGGGACTGCTCGGACTGCCGGTACTGTGCCAACAGTTAATAG
The DNA here is from genome assembly GCF_003046585.1 of Nitrosomonas aestuarii. Taxonomy (GTDB): domain Bacteria; phylum Pseudomonadota; class Gammaproteobacteria; order Burkholderiales; family Nitrosomonadaceae; genus Nitrosomonas; species Nitrosomonas aestuarii. The sequence continues at coordinate 149,223 of NZ_QAAE01000005.1, forward strand.
CACATGGACTGCCATCCTCTACCTGCGCAGCCATTATTCAGCAAGGCACCACACAGACGCAGAAAATTGTAGCGGGATCACTGGATACACTCCCGAATCTGGCCGCTACTGCGCAATTGACACCGCCGACACTCATTATTGTCGGGGAAGTTGTCCGATTACACCAAAAGCTTGCCTGGTTTGAGCCGGATTAGAATGCTTCGATTACCATGATTCTGCAGGATGTAATGTACTTCGCTTAGTACTACCCTATCTTGAAGCTTACTTGTTACTGAATTAGCACCAGTGGCTCCACAATGTACTGACTTATGCAATATCCTACAACCTATTGATTTAATGGCGCCCTGAGCACGAATCGAACGTGCGACCTACCCCTTAGGAGGGGGTTGCTCTATCCACTGAGCTACCAGGGCTATGCTACCAGAACCATAATTCTACGCGAGTATTTCACATTGTATAAGCCGCGAATACTTTCCAAGTCCTGCCAAAGCCTACCTTTAGCCGCCACAAATCACTGTTTTTTTACTTCACAAGTTATTATAAAACACATGACACTGTTGACATGCCTGCCCTGCGCTTTTCTTGTTATCAATTTTATAGGAATACAGATTTAGCAAGTTTGAATCTTGAGATCATAAGCGTTACTCAGTATAGTTCACTGATTTACACAAAAATGGTTTAAATTATGACAACAAGACACTGCCCACTATTAATCCTCGGTTCCGGCCCGGCTGGCTATACAGCCGCAGTTTATGCAGCCCGTGCAAATTTAAATCCCGTCATTATCACCGGACTGGAACAAGGCGGTCAACTTATGACGACAACAGATGTGGATAACTGGCCGGCAGATGCGATGGGGGTGCAGGGCCCTGAGCTTATGGAACGTTTTCAGAAGCATGCTGAGCGATTTAATACTGAAATTATTTTTGACCACATTCATACCGCCAGACTTAAGGAAAAACCTATTACGCTGACGGGCGACCAAGGCACGTACACATGCGATGCGTTGATAATCGCTACAGGTGCAACTGCAAAGTATCTGGGTATTCCATCAGAAGAAGCATTTATGGGCCGCGGCGTATCTGCCTGCGCAACCTGCGACGGTTTTTTTTATAAAGATCAGGATGTCGCCGTTATTGGCGGTGGCAATACCGCTGTAGAAGAAGCACTTTATCTGTCTAACATCGCAAGAAGTGTCACTGTGGTGCATCGCCGGGAACAATTTCGCTCTGAAAAGATTCTCATAGATAAGCTGATGGAAAAAGTCAGAAGCGGTAATATCAAGCTTGAGCTGAACTTTGTGCTGGACGAAGTACTCGGTGATGATGCGGGTGTTACTGGCATGCGCATCAGAAACACACAGAACGACACCACTAAGATGATTGATCTCCACGGCGTTTTTATCGCCATTGGACATAAACCCAATACGGACATTTTTAACGGTCAACTGGAAATGGAGAATGGCTATATCATCACGCAGGGCGGCAATCAGGGCAACGCAACCGCAACCAGCATCCCCGGAGTATTTGCAGCAGGCGACGTACAGGACCATATTTACCGTCAGGCAGTAACCAGTGCCTCGAGTGGCTGCATGGCTGCCTTGGACACAGAAAAATACTTCGATCTGATGGAATAATTTGTCACCATGAACACATGAATCAATTAATGATATGTCCTCAAAGGATGATACAACCAATACAGAAATAGATGACGAAGCGTTATTTCGCGCTGCGATGCAAGATGTTGCGCCACTAACCGCGCCTGACAAGACTGTCCTCACACTTAAGAAACCAACACCCAGACCCCGACGCAAGAACCTTCGCGAGCAATTGTCTGATGCTGACGCCGAGTCCAATACAGTTAACCTGGAAATTGGCGCGGATGATGAATGGTCTTTTTTGCGACCAGGTGTTTCACGACAAACTTTGCGCCGCTTAAAACGAGGCTACTGGCGTATTCAGCACAGGCTGGATCTGCACAGACTCACACAAGAAGCTGCAAAGCGGCAATTGGCGGTTTTTCTGGACGAGTCTTTAGAAAGAAATATCCGTTGTGTACAGATCATTCACGGCAAAGGACTGAATTCTAAAGACCGTATGCCTGTACTGAAAAACAAAATTGGCAGCTGGCTGGCACAATGTCATGCCGTGCTTGCTTTTTGTCAGGCCAGACCGGAAGATGGCGGAAGAGGTGCAGTAATGGTTTTACTGAAAGGGCGATAAAGAAGAGCGCACGCAATAAACTGTCTTCACAGTTATAGTGATGGATTCGATTCATGCGGAAAAGTTTTCTCATATTTCCTCTGACATTCGATACAGCGTTGCGCGGAAGGATTCGCGATTAATCGTTCAAACCCAATTTCTTCACCGCAATCAGCGCAATCACCAAATTCAAGCTCCATCAGATATTTCTCTGACATTTCCAGCTCCCGCATTTCATTGATTTGCTTATCAATCAATGCAGTGTCCACGTCAGCCAAAATATTATTAATATCATCTGCCTGATTAATATTAAATTCCTCGCTGCTTTCCACCAATTCACTGCGAATTTCCGCTTGCAGTTCCAAATAACGCTTGTGCAGCGCGGATTTGATTTGCGCTAATTGTTCTTCTGTAAAATTTGCCATTACATGCACCTCCTAAATGACATGAATGTATCGTTTGTTTGCGATCAGTTTTTCAACCTTAGATAGATTTCAAATGATCGCGATAGTTTCCAGCCAATGATACTGATTTAATATTCCTTTATTCCGTTTACTTCGCTAATTTTAAGACGCTCTAAATCTGAAACAATATCCGCTGCATTACGCGTCGCATTTACTGAAATGTATGCTTTAGCGATTGTGCCCAGAGGATCAATTAAAAAAGTATTGCGTTTGGCGAATTTAACTATCCCCAGGTTCAGCAGCGAGTGATAACGCGCAGCCGTTTCTGCCCTTGTATCAGCCAGTAATCGAAACGGCAAACCGAATTTCTTCGCAAACTGCGCATGACTGTCAACTGTATCTATGCTGATACCGACGACTTCAGCATCCAGTGCTTTCAATTTATGAAAACCATCACGAAAGCCGCAGGCTTGACGGGTACAGCCTGGCGTATCATCTTTTGGATAAAAATACAGTGCCAGCCACTTACCTCTGAATTCAGTAAGCGAATGTAATTCACCATTCTGATCTGCTAATTCAAAATCAGGCGCCAACTGACCCGGGGCAAGTGAACCGCGTCCTGATAAATAAAACCAAATAATCAAGACTAACACTATGATGATGATGAACAACCACACCATTCCGTTGCTCCAAAGTTGATTAAAACGCGCACGCTGTCAATATTGAGACTCTCAGCGCACTACCTCACATCAAACACCAATCATAGGATAAATTGAACCAAGATGCCAGTTACAAACAATTGTCAAAATTTCATCAATGACCTCAATGGTAAAACTGACAAACTATTAACCTCTCCACCTGAAAAGCCTGCCTGGCCTATCCAGTTAAAAAGCTATTATATATAATAATATACAATCCAATAGCGCCTCAGACATCAGGATACCCGGAATAACTAACGTTATGTTTTAACTTAAATAAACGTTTTGTAATTGTACGCAGCAAAACCATTCATCAGTAAATTATCATGATCTACACCCAAAGAAACCCTGCACTATTAATCATTGGCCTGTTGATGCTCGCTATCTGGTTTTCTACGGACACAGGCTTGTTGGCCCCGTTATTGGAATATCTCGCATCTGGCAAGGAATATAAATATCTAAATGAGCTCACTTCATTACCGCTTTATTTTGGTTTGGTGGCCGTCTTTACGGGTCTTTGGCATTGGCTGGGTACACACAAGGAAGGGCACCTGGATTATTATTTCTCCACAATTGCGGGTGGAATGCTGATTTTATTCATTACCATGCTGGTACGCTGGTTTATCGCACCGCAAATCGAGGTAATCGGTGTGGACTTTGGCGAAATAGGCGACACCGGCAAATATATTCACGAACTGCTCGGTCTTAACTACGTCGTTCTGGGTATTGTCGCCGGCATCATTATTGCCAATGTTTTCAAAATACCGGAATGGGCAAAAAACGGCGTCCGCTTATCCCGCCTCGGACTCAAAACCGGCGTGATTCTTCTGGGTGCGCTCTACAGTGCAGCCGAATTAAAAAATCTCGGCGGACTTTCTATCTTCATGATCGGCTTTTTTGTCCTGGGTTCGGTCGGTATTGTCTTGTGGATAGGTGCACGGCGTAATATCTCCAATTCAATGGGTGGCGTACTCTCTGCCGGCATGGGTGTTTGCGGTGTATCAGCAACTGTAGCGGTTGCGCCTGTTGTGCAAGCCAAACCCGTCGAAATCGCTTATACCATTGGCACCATTTTATTATGGGGCGTGGGTTGCATGTTTCTGTTTCCGATTATCGGCCATTTACTGAATATGAGTTATGTGCAATTTGGTGCATGGGCCGGCACAGGCATATTAAATTCTGCTCAAGTCGCCGGTGCAGCAATGGCGTTTCAGCCAGATGGTATCGAAACTTTAATGGTCGCCGAAATTTTCAATATAACCCGCGTATTGATTTTACCGGTTATCGTGCTCTGGCTGGCCGTCTGGTATGTCAAACGGGAAGGCACTACAACAACGCAAGTGAATGTCGGTCGCATTGTCATAACAAAATTCCCAGTCTTTGTGTTGGGTTTCATGCTGATGTTTGCGCTTTCCACCACAGGAATCTTTGCACCGGCAAGTCATTACCAAGGTAAATATTTTGGCAATACAGCAGAACAGGGATTCAAACAAGAACACCTGTTAAAACCTGAACAGATTCAAATATTACAATTAGAAGCGAGAGTCATCGAACGTACGGATCATATTGCCGCACTGGAACGATTGATCGAAAACGGCAAAATCATGTCTGTCGAAGACGATAATACCGTGCGTGGCATGATCAATGCACAAATCTTATCTGACCAAGCTAATCGCATTCTGACAGCTGCCCATAAGGCGGTGCGGCATACCGCGCAGAAAATAGAAGCATTCCGGCAATGGATTACCTGGTTGTTTGCATTCGGCCTGGTAGGCCTTGGCATGCAGATTACGGTCAGCTCAATGAAACAGGCAGGCGGCGAGCCTGCAATTATTGGCGGCATCGTCGGTTTTATTAAAGCGGCATTATCCCTGATTGTAGTCATGCTGTTGGTCAGCGAAGCAGTCTGAAACAAGTTAAAGGAAAGCAATTATGCAGAAAGATACTATCAAAAGCTTTGAACGTGGATCAGCATTATCAATTTTTGGGAGCGATCGTAAAGAAGATGTTATGGCACTGATCCTGGCTTTTGTCTTGGCAATGGTCATTTACTTCAGCTATTGATGCATTGAAGCCATAGTCTCTTGACTTATATTCAGGCTATGAGGCAACCAAAAACTTATGTTCGAACGTATTCTGCTTGCCAGCCACGGTACTAAAGGTGCCATTGCTGCTGAAAATATGGCCGTGCAGGTCTGCGCCAGAGGGGCAGTGATCGACCATCTCATTGTCGTTCCTGAATTCTGGCAAAGCATGACAGGCGACGACTGGCTCAATAACGGTGCCACACGGGATCAGTTTTGCGAATATCTGCAATCGGAATTAGGCCTGGAAATTGATCAGCAATGTGACCGGCTGCATCAGAAAATCACCGCGCATGAATTAACCTATAGCAGCATCATCCTGTTTGGAAAACCGGATGATGCATTGCTGCAGCGCGAAAAAGCATACGCATATGACCTGCTTGTACTCGGCTCGTCGCGTCCCAAAGGTACACCCGGCTTACAGGGTTTACACTCCAGCATGTTGACAAAAAAAATGATGCAAGCAATACAAACCGCTTTGCTCATTGCTCCATATCCTAGCGATGAATGAACAGAAAGAAGCGAACAGTTGTGACAACAGGGACGCCGCATGGGTTGTCATTTATGCACCATTGAGTACCGCAGAACTAAAACTATTCTGTAAGGATATTGAGCGGTTGTTTCGCATCAACCCTATGCTCAACTTCAAAAAATGGCAATCTTTAGGTTCTAATCGTTATTACTTTTCTGGACAAAACATCAGCCAGGACCCGCCATTTGATTTCGAATTGACACTCGCAATCAGACAACTTTCTGATGGCATTGAGGTCGAGTATGCACATGGTTTGAAAACCCGTACGACGCTTATCATTCAACCACTCCAGGGTCAGCAGGCAACACAGCAAAAAAATCAATCAATATTAACCATCACAGACTATTACGACCGTTTGCCTGAAAATGAACGTACGCAACAATTACATCTGGTTGATAAAAGCCTGACCGTATGGGCGAATGATTTACACCAGTTTTTAATCTACTGGAAGAAATGGTCACGCTACGGACCATGGCGCTGGTTTATGCACCATGTCTGGCAACCTATGAAACCAATGGGGCGCCGCATTACATACATTTTATTTTGGGTAACTTTTTTTGAACTGGCTTTGATTTTATTGGGTGCTGCAGTATATTATCTGGAATATACTGAATAAAAGCTGCTATAAAAATCAAAAAATACTGAGGATAAAATCATGACCGAAGAAAGAAGACCCATTGATCCGGAAACAATTGCCTGCGAAATTTGCATGAAAGAAATTCCTGTTTCAGAAGCCAAGAGTGACGAAGCCAGTGATTATGTAGTGCATTACTGCAGTCTGGACTGTTATGCCAAATGGAAAGAACAGAATGAAAAAAAAGATTAATACATTTTTCGACGGGACTAATCCGCAGGCGATTGCTCAAGCTGATTAATTTGCTCCATAAGCATCAGTCTTTCTTCCTCCAGCGCTCTAAAACGAGTATAAAGCCGATCCAAATCAGCTGTATATTGTTCAACACGGTCTTTTCTTTCCTGTTGGCGCCGCATCATCTCTTCATATTTCGGAATGGGCACGTTCTCTACAGTCGCACTGGGAAATTCTGCAACTGGCGAGCCCAGCATTTCATTGCGGCGTAATTCCTGAATCATCAGAAATTGCTGATGTGTTGCCTGCGCATCTTGCTGGACACGCATCAGCGCTCTTTCTATTTGGAAAATCTGCTTCTCATTTTCGGCCCACCCACTTAAAGGCAACACCAGCAATAACAATATCGATAGTAGCTTCACCTCATATCCCTCATCTGTTACAAACGCTCAAACACTGCAGCAATACCCTGACCACCACCAATACACATCGTTACAAGCGCGTATTGTCCGCCTGTTCGATGCAATTCATACATCGCTTTGATCGTAAGAATTGTACCCGTTGCGCCGATAGGATGACCTAATGCAACAGCGCCTCCGCTCGGATTGGTTTTAGCAGGATCAAAATGTAATTCTTTTGCAACCGCACAGGCTTGTACTGCAAAAGCTTCATTTGATTCAACCACATCAATATCATTTATATCAAGACCTGCCTGTTTGAGCGCTTTTTGAACCGCCGGCACCGGCCCCATGCCCATAAACTGCGGGTCAACACCTGCATGTCCGTAAGAAACCAGTCGCGCCATTGCTTGATGATTACGTTTTTCAGCGAGTTTACGTTCCATCAAAACAACTGCTGCTGCACAATCATTAATACCCGAGGAATTTCCTGCCGTGACCGTACCCCCCTTCTGGAAAACTGCATTTAGTCTAGCCAAAGAATCCAGGCTTACATTCTCACGAGGATGTTCGTCAGTATCAAAAACGGTCACATTATTTCGGTTTACTATTTCAACAGGCAAGATCTGGTCTTTAAAAAAACCCTGTTGAATAGCATGAACGGCACGATGATGGCTTTCAACTGCATAAGCATCCTGCTCCTCTCGTTTGATCTGCCATTTTCGCGCAATATTTTCTGCGGTTACACCCATATGCACGTACTCAAAAGGATCAGTCAACGCACCCACCATCATATCGACTGTCCCACCGTCGTGCATACGTTGCCCCCAACGCAATGCAGGCAGTAGATATCCACCGCGACTCATTGATTCGACGCCCCCGGCGACGGCAATATCGGTATCATTTAACAGGATATGCTGACCTGCGGATATAATGGCCTGTAGCCCGCTGCCACACAAGCGATTGACAGTAAGTGCAGCAGCATGTTGCGGCAACCCGCCATTCACGCAGGCAACACGCGCCAGATACATGTCGCGTATTTCGCCGTGAATAACATGCCCAAACACACCATGTCCAATTTCATCAGGATTTATTCCGGCCCGTTTCACTGCTTCAGTGACAACTTTTGCCGCCAGATCGGCGGGCGCAATATCTTTAAGTGCACCACCATAATCTCCAATCGCTGTTCGTACACCACTCAGCACAACTACTTCACGCATGCGATTTCCTCTGTTTTATGATCTTGACTAGACGACAATCTGTATTTTACTTCAAAAGACTATCCTGCTTTGTAACTGGGAAGCCTGCTGTTGGCTAAAGATGATAAACGTCTGATTACATGTCGTCCACTAACGAATGAAGTTCATTAAAAACCTTTTCAGACTCATGATTAAGCGTAAATATTAATTTCTGCACAGATTCCATTTGCTCTTCAGATGCATATGATTCAATCTGTCTGCATAAATGGGCAAGTTGTTCTGCTCCGACATTAGCTGCACTGGATTTTAATGTGTGTGCAGCCCGTTGTAACGCCTCGGAATCTTTGGCAAGCATAGCCTGATTGAGTTGAGACATTGTTTGTGGCGCTGAAGATTGAAAAACAGATAACACATTTTTTAACAGATAATTACTACCATCGGTATCAAGCGAACTCAGCGTGGTCAGTTTCTCCTGATTAATTACTGAATGCTCAACTTTTTGATATCCATCATGCTCTTCAATATCAACATTACTCTCTTTTTCCACCTGTTCACTCAGTTCCTGCTTTGGCAGCCACCTTTCCAGCATTGCCCGCAATTGTGTCAATGAGAAAGGCTTCGACAAAAAATCATTCATGCCAACATCCAGGCACTTTTGACGATCATCCGATAAAGCATTAGCTGTCAAAGCGACAATTGAAAGATTGCCACGGTTATCAGGTAATTCCCGGATCAATTTTGTCGCCTCATAACCATCCATAACTGGCATCTGACAATCCATAAAAACCAAGTCATAATAATTATTTTTTACCATTTGGTAAGCTTCTTGCCCATTAGAAGCCAGTTCCATTTGCAGACCGACACTTTGCAGCATAGCGCGTGCGACTTGTTGGTTAACCGGATTATCCTCTGCCAGCAACACAACACCTTGCAAGTCTTTTTCATGAATTTTTTTATTTACAACAGGAAATTGAGAATCAACTGGCGCAGCCGACAGGATATCTGCAATGACATTATAGAGATCGCTTTGCCGAATGGGCTTATGAATGTAACGCGAGATACCAATTTCTTTACTTTTCTTTAGCTGAGCACCATCTGAAGCGGTCGATGTCAGCATCATCAGATGCGGCTTACCCAGCTGATCATCTAACTGGATGGCACAAGCTAACTGCATTCCATTCATGCCGGGCATATGCATATCCAGAATCACAAGATGAAATAAAACATTATCTTTAGAAGCTTCCTTCATTATATGCAGCGCTTCCGATCCTCCAGAGGCACAATATACATGCATATTCCAGCTTGCCAGTTGATTTACCAGAATTTCACGATTAGTTTGATTATCGTCAACAACTAACGCGTAAATATCTTTGAACATCATGTCGGCACTTCTATCCGCCACTGGATTAAGCGCCTTATCTAACTGTAACTCAATAAAAAAATGTGACCCTTTCCCCGGGACACTATTCACCCAGATCCGGCCATGCATCAATTCAACTAAGAGCTTACATATCGTAAGGCCAAGACCTGTACCACCATATTGACGTGTTGTTCTCGCATCCGCCTGTGAAAAATGTTCAAAGATTTTTTTAATCGCTTCAGGTGCAATGCCAATACCTGTATCCTCAACACATATTCGTATTTTTAATTGTCTTTCCGTTTCTTCTTGAACTGTCGTGCGAACAACAACCTCTCCTTTTTTGGTGAACTTAATCGCATTGTTAATAAGATTAATAACGATCTGTCGCAATCTGAACGGATCACCCTGCAGATTCAGCGGTGTGTTGGGCGGCAAAAATTGTACAGCCAACTCCAAGTCTTTGTCTTTGGCCTGCTTCGAGAACATAGCCGCAGCTTCTTCAACAAGATTCACCAAATCAAAATCAACAGACTCCAACTGCATATAACCTGATTCAATCTTTGAGAAATCGAGTATGTCGTTTATAACACCCAACAGATGATGACCCGATAACTGCACGGACTCAGCCCAAATTTTTTGCTGTGGATTTAATTCACTATTCAACAATAATTCGTTCATGCCAAGCACGCCATTGAGCGGCGTACGGATCTCATGACTCATTGTCGCCAGGAATTCACTTTTGATACGACTAGCGGCTTCTGCAGCTTCTTTGGCAGTAACCAGTTCCGCTGTACGCACACCCACTTCTATCTCAAGTTGATCTCTTTGGTACGCCAAACGTTTATCGCGCTGCCCGATTTGTTCCAGCATATGATTAAATCCATTGGCCAAGGTATTAAGCTCTACGATGGCACTATGCTCAGCACGGATATTAAAATCAGTTTTTATGGAAACATAATCAATTAAATCACTTAGCTTTGTTAGTGGAACCAGTACAGCCGCATTCAGGCGATACAACATTAAGTGACTGGTTATCATGGCGAGTGCAGCAGTGATCAAGATAACTAATGTTAACCATGCCGTTTGCCAGTAAATGGCCGACAAGCTTGTTGCCAAAAAGAAATAGCCGTAGTTTTCTTGTTGAAAAGTAATCGGTTGTACTAACTTGACATGATGCAAATTAGTTTTCAGATTCTTTTCAGGCAGCGTAAAAAAATCTTCCGACAGCGCTTGATTGACCTGAAAACGGGCAAATTGTTGACGATCACGCGTAAAAACCACTGCTGCAGTCACATCATCCGAACTTGCCAGGGAATCCAGTAATTCCTGTGCTGAGCCAACATCTTCAAACGCCAGAGAAGCCGCTAAATTTTCAGCAAAAGCGCTTGCTTTAGTTTCATTCGAATTGATCAACGAGAGAAGATTGAGAACAAAATTTCCGATAATAAGCACCACTGCAACAATAGCCAGCGTACTGCCTAGCGTCATACGTGCAATACGCAGTAGTTGTTCATTCATTGTTGACTGAGTGGCATTTATGGGATTTTTCATTACACTCATTGACTTACCTTGGTTGCTAAATAAAACAGCTTGAAATTAAGCGCGAACCCTTACATTTCAAGCGATCATATAATTTGCTTCAAAATTATGTTGTCTCAAGCAACCATCAAGTTCAGAATAATGCATTGCTCAATTGATGCTCTCTGTCAGCAATGCTAAAAACGGTTTTTTTTTAAATTTCTTTAAGAACTTCCGGTAGTTTATAGATTGCATATCCGGCAACAAGAATCAACTTTTTGAAACCGCGTTTAGCACTTTATCAACTGAGTAATGACGTATACAGCGTTCACGGATGTTATGTTGCATGGTGTTGCGGCACGCAGGTATGGTCATAAAATCCTTATCAGCGAAACCTGCCTCGCCAGCAACGCTCAAAAGCTAACTGGATTCATCATTAATAAATTGATGGAACAGGTACATATCAGGAATCCGCCCAATTTCCAGAAGAGATGAATACTGTCGAAGAAACGAAAAACACGCTTATTGTCATCGCCATATCGAACGTCTGAAATCACACATCCAGTGTGTAAGGCAATGAGTCAATACTGAGAACAGGACCACAGGGATTTTTCCAATAAATTTTGCCTGCATCAACACTGCTGTGCTGAATTACGGCAAGCACATCATAACCGCCGTTCGGTGCAGGCGCAGCATTTACAATTTTGCCGCAAGATTGATCGTTCGTTTCTATATCGAATAAGTCATCACCTGCTGACACAGGGTTGTTTGTCGCTATATTGGCCAAAAACATACGACGCTTCAGCTTTCCAAGATATTGGGTGCGCGCAACAATTTCCTGCCCCGGATAACAGCCTTTTTTAAAACTGACACCACCGATAATATCCAGATTAATCATTTGCGGCAAAAATTGTTCCTGTGTCGGTGTCAAGATAACCGGAATGCCTGCACGTATTTGCATCCAGTCCCAACATGCAGCACCAACAGGATGAATATTTTTGCTTAATGTCTGCCATAGCTCACCAGCATATACCTCAGAAACAAGAAGCTCCAATCGATTTGGCGCGTAACAGAAAATGCTGGCTTTGGGTGTATGCATAACGCGCAATTGCTGACAGATTTGAAGTGATGTTTCCATGACATCTTCAATACGTTTGCATGCTTCGATACCGGCAACACCGATACGAATCCACTGCTCGCTGCAATCATTTATGTGAACCTTCGAACGCAAAACAAACATCGATAATCTTTTTTGTATGGCTTCGCACAGACTGATCGGTAATTGCATCATCCATTCGTCGTTTCGTTGCCACAGGGTAAAATTTGCCAACACGCGCCCCTTAGGTGTGCAATAGCTGCCATATTGTGCTCGATCAGCCTTTACCTCCATGACATCACAACTTAACTGACTTTGCAGAAAAGCCTGTGTATCATTTCCGGAAAAACAGAGCAAGCCATAATGAGAAAGGTCAGTCAGAATCGTTTCTGTCTGCGCATGCTTTAACTCTGCCTGACAATCTCCAAATTGGATCACGCGATCGTTATCAATAACTGCATTATAATTTTGTAAAAAAGTGCGCCAGTTTTTTTGCATCATGTGTAAAAAAAGAATTAGTCATTCGCATAATTATACGAACATCCAGTTTGAATAAAAACATGCAACCCACCAGATTTGTAACGTTGCAGCATGCTTTGTTTGTGAGCAGCGATTAATTTAGTGTATAACGACAGTTATCCATACAAGAAATCCAGGAACGCAACATCATGGAACAAATGGTAGAAGCTATGCGATTCACAAGTGACCCGATTGGAGTCATTGAGGAAATTCACGGGCCGGTCGTGGATGTAATTTGTGATCGTTTGCCACCATTGCATCAGGCATTGTATTCTGTTTCTGATCATCAAAACTATCTATTTGAAGTTCACCGACACCTTGATGCGCGTCGCACGCGCGCAATCGCCCTGCACCCCACTGGCGGGCTTCAGCGGGGCTTGAAAGTGTTTGATAGTAACGGGCCGCTGCGCATCCCCGTTTCACCGGATTGTCTGAGCCGTGTACTTGACATGTTTGGCGCACCACTCGACGGCGGCCCGCCGCTGCAAACAATGAAAATGCGTAACATTATAGCACCGCCTGCATCATTGGCTGAGACAGTACCTGCCACAGGTATTCTTGAGTCAGGAATCAAGGTCATTGATTTGTTATGTCCATTTATCAAAGGCGGAAAAACAGGGCTGTTTGGTGGCGCCGGAGTGGGTAAAACGGTGCTGATCATGGAATTTATGCATGCGGTTGTCAGTCTGCATCAGGGTGTTTCGGTTTTTGCCGGAGTTGGGGAACGTATTCGTGAAGGACATGAATTATGGCATGAGATGCGAGACGCCGGTGTCATGCCACAGACACTGATGTTGTTTGGACAGATGGATGAATCACCAGGCGTACGATTCCGTGTAGGCCTGTCAGCCTTGACTTATGCTGAATATCTACGCGACACTCTTGGCAAGGAAGTTTTATTGCTGATGGACAATGTGTTTCGCTTTGTTCAGGCGGGTAGCGAAATTTCTGGTCTGCTTGGACGGATGCCGGCTACTTTAGGATATCAACCCACGCTAATGAGTGAAGTTGCCGAATTGCAGGAACGCATCATTTCCACCCATAGTGGTGATATCACTGCTGTCGAAGCAATCTATGTGCCGGCTGACGACATGACAGATCCTGCAGTCAGCACGATTCTGGCACACCTGGATACGACCGTGGTCCTGTCCCGCAGCCAGGCAGCTAAAGGTTTTTATCCGACAGTTGATCCGTTACAATCTTCGAGCAAAATGATGGACCGTACATTTTTAGGCGATCGCCACTATTATGTAGCTGAAAATGTACGTGAGCATCTTGCGCGTTATCGGGAACTGGAGGATATTATTGCCATGCTGGGACTGGAAGCGTTATCAGAAAAAGATCAGCAGATCGTTATGCGTGCGCGTAAGTTGCAGCGGTATCTTACGCAACCATTTCATGTAATGGACTCACATAGTGGCATTAAGGGCGTCTCAGTCAAGCTCGAGCAAACATTGACCGATTGCGACGCTTTTTTACACGGTGATTATGACTCTGTCCCAGAAGAGAAGTGCTATATGCGCGGCTCCATGCAGGAAATGTCATGAAAACATTTATTTTGCACATTCAGAGTGCTACACAATATACCCCCGTGACAAATGTGACCAGTTTTGTCGGAGCAGACCCATCGGGCAGTTTTGGCATTCTCGCTGGTCATGCCCGTTTTATGACGGCGCTGAATTACGGTCTGGCACGCTATCAGTTACACGATAACAGTTGGTACTACCTGGCTTTTCCCGGAGGCATACTCTATTTCTTAGATAACCATCTGTATATCAGTTCACGTCGTTTCCTCAGCGATACTGACTACCAGCGTATCAGCGCAGGCTTGTTGGAGCAATTACTTGCCGAAGAAACAGAACTCAAGAAATTACAAGATAGCTTGTGCCAGTTAGAGCAGGAAATGTTTCGCCGCTTATGGCAAATGGAACGCAGTGGCACTCATTTATAATGGATAAACCGCGACGGAGGCCTGAATGAATGATAAGCAGCTGCGCAAGTCTGTAGAGAAGCAGATTAAACGAATGCAACGTGCTGAAAAAGAGCGTCCTACATTGTTGGCACAATCGGTATTTATGGGGACGCTGTCCTTGCTGTTCGTTTTGCCCGTCATTGTAGGAGCCTATCTGGGTATTTGGCTGGATGATAAGGCAGAAAGTTATTCTATCCACTGGACAATAGGATTAATATTTGTCGGCCTTGTTGTTGGCATGATAAATGTCTACCTGTATGTACGGGAGCATCATTGATGGAAACGCCATCGATAGTATTTTATGTCGGGCCGTTTGGAATTACCTCAATTGTGGTAACCACCTGGGGAATTATGCTGCTACTGGGTGTGTTGTGTTGGTTTGCAACAAGAAATCTGTCACTCATCCCGGGGCCGTTACAGACGATGTTGGAAGGCGTGGTGTCGACAATGGAAACCAGCATACAGAGTGTTCTGCCAGATCGTGCACAACAATTACTGCCATTCATCGCAACGTTATGGATATACATCGTCACTGCCAACCTAACCGGCCTGATCCCGCAGTTACATTCCCCAACTGGAAATTTATCGGTAACAGCCGGATTGGCGGTATTAGTGTTTATCTCGGTGCATTGGTTTGGTATTCGTAATGATGGCATTCGCCAATATTTCAAGCACTACCTGAGCCCCACACCTTTATTGTTGCCATTTCACTTAATCAGTGAGATAACGCGTACGATTGCACTGGCAGTACGTTTGTTTGGCAATATTATGAGTCTGGAACTCGTGGCATTGCTGGTTTTGTTGGTGGCGGGTTTATTGGTGCCGGTGCCATTGTTAATGCTGCATATTGTCGAAGCACTGGTACAGGCTTATATTTTTGGAATGCTGGCGCTGGTTTACGTTGCGGGCGCCATGCAATCACAACAGCATGAAAAAGGAAAAGATTTATGAGCGACATGACCTGGTTTACGATTCTTTCTACCTTAGGTGCAGCGCTTGCTGTTGCCATTGGCATGATGTTCCCTGCACTGGCAATGGGTCGCGCAATCAGTCAGGCACTGGATGCGCTTGCGCGCCAACCGGAAGCGGAAAAATCGGTCATGCGTACTTTATTTATCGGTTTGGCCATGATTGAATCACTGGCTATTTATGTGCTGGTGATTGTACTGATTATCTTGTTTCGCAACCCATTACTAGAATATCTCGTTACCGGGAGCTGACAGGAAACATGGATTTTGACTGGACCACGTTCATACTGGAAATCATTAACTTCCTGATTCTAATATGGATACTGAAGAGATTCTTGTACCAACCCGTCCTGAACGCCATTACCAGACGCCGTGAAGATATCGAAAAAAAACTGGCAGATGCACAGCGTATCGAAGCAGAAGCCAATGAACTCAAGCACCGGAATGAACAGTATCTAGCCGAGTGGGAAGTCAAGAAAGAAAATGAACAGGCACAGTTAAATGCAGAATTAGCGGCTTTACGAGAAAGCAAGCTGGCTGAACTTGAGGTTAAAATCACCGAGGAAGCACAGCGTCGCCGTGTTCTGGACGAGCGGCGCCAGGCTGACTTTCAACGTTTAATAGAGGAACAGGGCATAGCGCAAGGCGCACAATTTTCCAGCAAATTGCTGACCAGACTCGCCTCCCCGGAACTGGAGGACAGACTATACGTATTACTACTGGAAGATTTGCAAGGCTTACACGAACAAAACAGACATATTGTCACTGAAGCGATGTCTGAACCAGGATTACATATAAAAGTACAAAGCGCTTTTTCGCTGGATGAACAGAAACGCAACGAATTAACCCGATTACTTTTCAAGATGACTGATCGAGCATTGCCGATTGAATTTCATATAAACCCGGAACTGATTTCTGGATTTCAGATAGACATTGGCCCGTGGATCTTACATGCCAATTTACGCGATGAATTAAAATTCTTTAGCGGAGCATTGCGACATGCCGGATGACGCAGCCATCTCTGCCAATGCTCAGACCGACTCGCCACTCGCCAGGCAAGCAACCTGGTTGTCGCAATACCAGTATGGTTTGCGTTTATCTGAGCAGGGCACTGTCATCTCAGTTGGTGACGGTATCGCCTGGATTACCGGATTACCTTCCGCCCGCATGGATGAGGTGGTACAACTGGAAGATGGCAGCAATGCACTGGTATTTCATTTGGCACATGATCGGTTGGGGGCAATAATATTGCACCAGACCAGTCAACTCATTGCCGGCACGCAGGTCTTTCTTACGGGAAAACGGCTCAGTATTGGTGTGGGTAATGCCTTGCTGGGGCGCGTGATTGATCCATTAGGGATTCCGCTTGATGGAACCGGAGCCATTTCATTCAGCGCCAGTCGTTTACTGGACGTGCGTTCACCGCCGATTATCGCACGTGATTTTGTTGCACAACCCATGTACACCGGCAACAAAATGATCGACACCATGATTCCTATCGGTAAAGGTCAACGGCAATTGATTATTGGAGATAACGGCAGCGGCAAGAGTACCCTGGCTATTGATACCGTTATCAATCAACATGCCAAGGATGTTTATTGTATTTATGTATTGATTGGACAAAAACGCTCCACGGTAGTGAATACCATTGAAACACTGCGCCGTAACGAAGCAATGACCTATACGGTCGTGGTAGTGGCAGAAGCTACCGCCATGCCGGGCATGAAATATCTGGCTCCATTTGCAGGCTGCGCAGTAGCGGAAGCCTGGATGGCTGCAGGGCACGACACGCTCATTGTTTATGACGATTTAAGCACGCACGCGCGCAGTTATCGTGAACTTTCATTATTATTACGCAAACCGCCAGGCCGGGAAGCTTACCCGGGAGATATTTTTTTTCTGCACTCGCGCTTGCTCGAGCGGTCTACACGTCTGTCAGCAAAAGAGGGCGGCGGCAGCATGACAGCATTGCCAATCATAGAAACGGAACAGGGCGAAATTGCCGCTTACATTCCTACTAATTTAATTTCAATTACCGATGGTCAAATTTATTTTGACCGTCAGCTATTTGCCCGTGGTTTTTTGCCCGCTATCGATGTTACGCGCTCGGTATCACGCATCGGCGGTAATGCACAGCACCCTGCCATCAAAAAAGAAGCGGGGCGGATGAAACTGGACTATCTGCAGTTTTTAGAATTGGAAGTGTTTACCCGTTTTGGCTCGCGACTGGAAGCCAGCATGGAAGCGCGCATCAGACGTGGTCAACTGTTACGTGAGATACTCAAGCAGGATTTACTTACACCTTTGTCTGTCGAATTTCAAATGGCCTGGTTGCTGGCTTATAATGAACAACTGCTGGATAACCTGGAACCCGAGCAAGTCAAAGCTTCTTTAACGCATCTGCAAGAACAGGTTAAAAATGCGAGTATCCATATTGATGAAAGCCGTGATCAATGGAAGATGTTAGTGCGCACTTGGTTAAAATGAATTTGAAATGAGTAAGCGCCGCGAACTGAAAGACCGCCTGACTACCTTGGGTGAAATTAAAAACATTATGGGCGCAATGAAGAATCTAGCGTTACTGGAAATACGCAAGCTGGATGTTTTCTTATCCACACAGCAACGTGTTGTTAACAGTATTGAAGCAGCATCGCAGGATTTTCTGAGTTTCTATTCCAATCTTCAGGCAGAATCAACGCATTTACAGCAACTCTGGATTGTGATCGGTTCTGAGCGTGGTTTTTGTGGTGACTTTAATAAAGCGCTATTGCAGTTTGTACAGACCCAAGCGACACAAACTAATATGCTATTGCTGGTTATTGGAAACAAATTGCATACCAAACTTCAGGATGATCAGCGAGTCGTAGCTTATATTACCGGTCATAGTGTTGCTGAAGAAATTCATGTTACATTGATACATCTGACCGAGGCACTCAATCAGCTGCGGCAGCAGTTAAAACTCGAACAAATTGGGCGCATCTGCGCAATTTATCACGATTATGAAAAAAGAACTGTAAGACTGAGACAGCTGTTACCACTGGCAATACCCGATATAAAATCAAACTTTGCTTATCCTCCCCTACTGAATCTGGAACCTGCACAGTTTCTGACGCAATTGACCGACCAATATCTTTATGCTGCGTTACATGAAGTTTTCTATACGTCTTTAATGGTGGAAAATCACATGCGGTTAGAACATATGGAAAACGCCATTCATCGTTTGGAAAAAAATGATGCGCAATTACGTCTGCACTACAACAGAGTACGCCAGGAAGAAATAATTGAAGAAATTGAAATCATTCTTTTGAGTGCGGAAGCTCTGTCAAATAGTGAAGAATCATTTTTTCGTTTATAAATTGCTTATTGTCCGCTCATTTATATGGATACAAAATCAGACGCCGATAATCGGTTCTTTTAAGCAAAACAAGTGGCACAAAAAAATAGTATACTGGCTCGCTTTTAATCAAACGAACCGCCCAACAAGCCGTTGGAAAACTATCCGCGTTGTCGATGCAGCGTTTTACATAATAAATGAGCATTTTGAGCCTGTTTTTACCTTGCATCGGCTGCCTCGAAAATGTTTTTTAACGACCTGCTAATTAATTGCATGTTTCTAGCATTTTTTGTAAGTCGAAACGATGAACTTCAGCAGTTTCTAGTTTCCAGCTAAATACAGACGGAAACCATGTCGAATACCAACACCTACTTACTTTTTTGATTTTTTTATTGTGGACATAAAAGCAAAAGTACTTTCAGGGCTGCGCTGGACCATCAGCGCCCGTTTTGCAGCCCAGCTATTCAACTGGGTGGTAACTATTATTGTGATCCGGCTATTGAATCCGGAGGATTATGGCATTTTAGCCATGGCTACCATATTCGTTGCGTTTTTAATGGCACTGAACACACTTGGTCTGGATACATCATTGGTTCAGAAAAAAGACCTGACAGAGACAGAGCGTGCGCGTATTTTTGGTGTTGCAATATTGGTCAATTTGTTTTTTTATTTCGGATTGTTTTTTTCAGCACCGTTTATCGCAAGTTTTTTTGACGAGCAACAACTGATCGCCATTATCAGAGTCCTCTCTCTTTCTTTTTTAATTGATATTTTCCTGATACTTCCTTTAGCAAATCTGGATAGAGAAATTGCATTCAAACATCGATCCATTGTCGAATTCATCACTACAGTATTCACCGGCCTGTCAGTGCTGGCATTTGCATATCATGGATTTGGAGTATGGTCTTTGGTGTATGGGACGCTTATTTTACACACGACAAAAACCATTGGTCTTAATTTTATCGCGCCCAGTTGGTGCAAACCCGATTTTACCTTCACCGGTTTGAAACAACACTTTTTTTTCGGTGGCTTTGTTTCGCTTGAAAGGGGTCTGTTAAGAATATATACGGAATCTGACAAATTCATCTGCGGCCGGATGATGGGTGCCGACTTGCTGGGTTATTTTTCCGTTGCATCGCATCTGGCATCGCTGCCGATTCAGAAGCTTGCGGGGCTTATCCAGTCCATTGCCTTTCCAGCATTTTCAAAAGCAAAACAAATTACCGACAAGACCGGCACATATTTCTTACAGGCGAACCAGGTGGCCTGCGTCATTACGTTTCCGGTGTTTTTTGGTATTTCGTGCGTCGCACCCGAAATGACGATCATTTTACTTGGAGATAAATGGGAGCTTGTTATTTTACCGTTACAGATTCTGGCACTGGTCATGCCGTTTAGAGCACTCGGCAACATCATAACTCCGCTTTTATGGGGAATAGGCAAGCCGAAAGTGAGTGCAACCAATTTGGTGATAGCCGCCACAATTATGCCCATCGCCTTTGTGACAGGTGCGCATTGGGGCCTGGTGGGATTAAGTTTGAGTTGGGTACTCGTTTTTCCAATAATCTACTTTATTTTCCTGGCGAGAGCATGCCCGCTCATAGACATCAAGGTAACCGATTGCCTGAAGACCATGACGGGACCTGTCATTGCAAGTGTTTTTATGTATTTATCCGTTATTTACCTGAATCAATTTGCCTTCGGCTCATCGGGAGAAATACTGCACTTGGTGCAACTGATCGGTATCGGTGTCATCGCCTATTCATCGGTTATGATGCTTTTTTTCAAAAATGATCTTCTCAAGACATACCATACACTTAAAGGCTGAGAAAGATAAGTGCCGCAAAACCCGCACGGCATATGGTCTGTTCGAACACACTGAATCAACGTCCGATGGCCGAATGCAGTTGAAGAATCTTCAGTAAGTGTTCACGATCAATCCAACCGATAACTGCCGCTTCATCCATCACGGGAACTTGATTAATATTCTGCTCCCGCATGATTTCCATTACTTCGAGTACGCTGTTGGCAGGCTTAACCGTATATAGACGCTCAAATGTAGTCATGACCTCGCACACCGGAGTATCTGCCCACTGTGCACGTGGACACTGTATTGCGTCATTTAGTGTTATCAGACCAACGATCTGGCCACCTTCAGTAACCAGCGCGAAGCGCTGACCGGTCAACAGCATCTGCGTATCAATCCAATGCAGGATGCTCATGTCTGCCGTTATCGTCGGCACCTGTTTTTGCATGACATCGCCGACAAGCACATGTGCTGCCAGTTGCGACGAGAAATAGGCACGCCGACTGCCTTCGGCAGCGGCAAACAGAAACCAGCCTATTCCTATCAGCCAGATGCCATTGAACAACATGCCAGGCTGCAGACCAACCAGTGCACCTATAAGCATCAGACCATAAGCGACCAGCTTACCGCCCAATACAGCCCACTGCATGCCCTTTGCAGCGTCTCCCGTAAACCGCCATACCAGCGCACGAAAAACACGCCCACCATCAAGTGGAAAGCCGGGTATCAAATTAAAAACAGCCAATACCAAATTAATCGTGGCCAACCAGTTAAAAGCTTCTGTGGCGATTGTACTGTATGACACAAACCCGAGTTTGAGAAGATAAAACAGGCCAGCCAGTAAAAAACTTACCAGAGGCCCTGCAATCGCAATATAAAATTCGGTTGCCGCAGTATCGGCATCTTTTTCAGTTTGTGCAATACCGCCAAAAATAAACAACGTAATAGCGCGTACCTGAACACCCCGCGCAATCGCTACCAGACTATGTCCCAGTTCATGCAAGACGATACTGACAAAGTACATCAATGTAGTTACCAAAGCAGTCAGTACCACCGCTACCCCGCTCCATTCGGGATGTGTTTCTCTGAAATAGGCTGCAAGCACGCTGCTAAGCAGCAAAAAGACGATAAACCACGTGTAATGCACACCGATGCGAATACCTGCAATTGCACCGATACGCAATGACGATTCAAGCATTTAACCTAAGTCCTCAATTGAATGTTGATTAGCGTGCGCTGTTGTTTTATCCTGACAGAATCCAACAAAGACGTGCAACCAAAATATTGGTTTTTATTCATTGTGTTACTCCTCTCCATAACGGCCAACTGAGTTTTTTAGGCTTCAGCACTCAAGTGATGCGTATGTGTCAAAGATAATGATACTCCCCATTTTTATCTGGGGCGAATTTCTCTTTCGATGCATTTGCGGTCGTCTCAACTCTGTAAATTACAAAATTTGTGAAATTTGTAACTTGTAAAAACAAATGAACGCTAACACGCTGTTGAAAAACTGTCTGCGTTGACACTGCGGCGCCAAATACAGACTCAGAATGCTTATTTGTTATGCATAACCCAGCTTTTTACTCGGCACATTATTTACCTCGCCCTTTGGACCGGCTTCCAGCCATCCAAAAACTGCTTGTAGCAGCTTTACCGACTGTTTTTACCTTGTATTACCTGCCTCGAAAAATTTTTTTCAACGGCCTGTTGATATTCGGATTCAAGTAATACCTTGTTGTTGCAGCATATCTTCCTGACCTACCGGGCGATCCAGATAATAGCCTTGTGCAAATTGCACGCCAAAATCTTGCAGTAGCTGAAGTGTTTCAGCATCTTCAACAAATTCAGCGACCAGCAATTTTTCCAGACCTTGGGCAATGTTTACCATCGCTTTTACAAAAATCTGATTTTCATGATTATTCGGCAAATCCCGAATAAACTCACCATCGATTTTTAGAATTTCGACGTTCAGGTATTTTAAATACGTAAAAGTCGAGAACCCACTTCCAAAATCATCCAAACATATTCTACACCCCGCCTGGTTAATGGCTTCGATGAATCGTTGCGCATCATGCAGGTCGGAAACAGTCTCAGTTTCAGTTAATTCAATAATCAGCCGCGTTGGAATAACGCCGTAATGGTTTAATTTTCCACTAATATAATCTGGCAATGACGGTTCATCAAAAGAGCGTCCGGAAATATTGACTGCAAGCGTGGGTAGTTCAGGATACAAAGCCAGTAACGCAATACTATGATCAAGCACCCAACGATCAATTTCAACAATCTGTGCATTTTTTTCAGCAAACGGTATAAAAGCACCCGGCATAATTAAATTTTCAGGATCGACGGTATCACGCATGCGTATTAGAACCTCAAAATGGCTGAGTTTACGCGTGTCTATATGGTGAACACCCTGAAAGTGCAATTCGAAGTGGCCACCTTCTAACGCTTGACCAATTCGACGACTCCAGTTCATGCGATTAACCATCTGCACTGAGTTGCTACGCCCAGGATCATAAATTGACCAAGTATTTTTACCATGATTTTTTGCTTGATACATCGCCGTATCTGCGTGAGCAATCAAATCTTCAACAGTATTTCCATGTTCCGGAAAAATTGCCACGCCCACGCTGGCGGTTAAACGTAAATTAGTATTGCGAAACCGAAAAGGGATTGATGCAATTTTGCTTATAATGCGTACCGGCAAAGCACTGACATCATCGCTTTGTCCCAGTGCGGCAATCAAGGCAAATTCATCACCACCCACACGCGCAAACATTTCAATCCCACGCACCAGGACACTGATTTCGTTAGCAGTACGCAATAACACACTGTCACCCACGCCATGCCCAAAAGTGTCGTTGATAAATTTAAACTCATCCAGATCAAAATAAAGTAAGGCAAATCTATTACTATTACGCTGGTAGGCATTAATCATAAATGTAAGTTGTTTCTGGAATCGATGACGATTATATAATCCGGTAACAGGGTCATGCTCTGCGAGGTAAAGCAGTTGCTGCGCTGTTTTACGTTCATGGGTTATATCTTCGTACATCCACAGCCGCCCCAATAAACTCTCATCTGTGTCTAATACCGGAAACGAAAACTGCGTTAACGTACGTCCATCATCAAAATCAATCTCGAAACGCTCACTCACTTCATACCTATCAATCACTTGAAGAACATGTTGCGAACATTGTTCCAGACAAACGAAACGATGCAGAAATTGTTTTAACAGATCATCAACATTCAGCCCGATCAAAGGCTTATTGGTATCAATTGCCCATAGTTGAATAAAAGCAGGATTTGCAAAGGCAATGCGTTTCTTTTTATCTTCAAATAGAACACCGATACTCATCGCCGAAAGCAGTGCACGCATTCGGCTTCGCTCGAGTTCTGCTGATTCTTTCAATTTCCGTTGTCGTTGTTCGGAATTTTGTAGAGATCCCACCATGTCACGAATACTTCCCAGCAGTGGAAGGATCAAAACCCCACCAAATAGCAAAATAAAAAATGTCAGTTTAATCAATAAGTCGACATGTTCTTTGTCATCATCGACAAGTTGGTCGTGCAGATTTTCATTTGCATTTTTATGCAGACGATTCAACTGTTCCGCGCGGACAAGTGTTGAAAGAACTAATGTTGACAAGTATTCATACTGAACTATATTGTCTAAATCGGTATCATTTAGAAGCGCTGCTTCTAATAAAGCAATTTCCTCTTGTAATCGTAGCAGCGTATGTTCTGTCGCTGTATCTGCTGTATCCGAAAACTGATATGCCACATCGTTAATAACACTGATGTAGCTTTCAATCGAATAAACAGCGTTATCATAAATGCCAACGATCGCCTCACTATTAATCGTGTTGTACTTGATGGTATATCTGATTTTTTGAAGCGTCGCTATCAATTTGTCCGTATAAGAAATTGTGGGTAAGTGAAGGTAATTTATTTTGTCATAAAGACTTTGTTGCGCCCACATGTGTTTTACCAAGATAACTGCGAATAGAGCAACAGATATAATCAATAATCCGTTTAATACATAGACCCGATTTAAAATGGACATTTTATGCGTCATCGATTTATTTAAAAGCGATTTCACTGCGGCGCCATAATTTTCACAGCTTTACGTAAAATCTCGAAATCTTCATTGTTAGCCGGGAGAAAGCCGCTGGTCCCCAATGCGGTTAGAATTTCCTGATGCGCCTGGACTCTGGGAGTAAGTGCGAGAAAACTGTCAAGAAGGCGGCCGCGCAGTTCTTTATCAAAGTCCGGCTGAATAGCAAATACATAATTGGTATAGACCGGTGTTTCCCAAAGGATACGCACGTCGTTTTTATTCAGGAGGCCATCCTTGATCATGTTTTTTATAATGTCACTATTTGCTGCACCTAAATCAACCTGATTGTCACGCACCCAAAAAGCGGTTGTATCATGGCCACCGGAATAGCGCACCTCGCTAAAAAATTTTTCAGGTCTGATATTACGGTTGTGAAGAAAATAACGTGGCATGACATGGCCAGAAGTTGACAACGCGTCACCAAAGCTGAATCGTTCCCCTTTAAAGTCTTCAATTTTTTGCTTGGTATTGTTAGGATGCGTTAAGAATACTGTGCTAAAGTTAAGATCAATATCACGCATAATCAGTGGCACAGCTTTAGTCTCGCGTTGTGTCATGACAAAAGTATAGCCACCGAAAAATGCCATATCGATTTTTTTTGTTGTAAATTGGCGCACCAGTTCCCGATAGTCAGTTGGGATCAGCAACTCAATGCGTATACCTGCTTTACGTTCGAGATAGCGCATCAATGGACTAAATCGTTGCTTAATCATTTCAGGAGAACTATCAGGAAGAACGCCAAGCTTTAAGATTTGATGTGCTGGCATGCCGTTTTGCACCGTATCAGCATAAGCTGCTGTCAGCATAGCAATCCAGCAAAACAAAACACCTAAGACTACCCTGCGAAACCGGTCAACATTCCATCTGCCAGTCAATTGCATTTTTTTCATCAAGCCGGCTGCATGAATCGGTCGATAAACTGCGGCGAAATCAATGGCTTTCTTTTTCATATCCGGCACAATAATAACTCTATTCTTGATGAGGATAACAGAATAAATAAAAATTGATAAACAGAAATGCGCCGACCAGCACAATCTTGAGGGCCGTGAAGTGCTCAAATATTTGGCATTACCTGGCCACTCCATCATCATTACTATGTTGATGAAGTACTGGCATCAGGCTGTAATTTCCTGCTTCAATACCTTTCTGTTAGCTCTGAAATGAACAAATACCACGTCATCCTCAAAAACAGCATTAGGGATTTTTGTCCGGCAAATTTTGCCATGGTAATGGCCACTGGCATCATGTCGATTGCCTTTGAAATGATGAATTTTCCCGGTATAGCAAGGGTGTTATGCACGCTTAATGGAGTGCTATATCTGATACTATGTATTATCCTGGCTACGCGGATAATGTTTTTTCTACCTAACTTGGTGGCCGACCTTAAAAACTTCCAACGCGTATTTCTTTTTCTGACGTTCGTAGTTGGAACTAATACCGTCGGAATACAGTTGATTATTTTTTTTCAAATGACGGCGCTGGCAGCTTTATTATGGGTAGTCGCTTTGACCGGATGGCTCATATGCGTCTATTTTATCTGTTTCAATTTCATTCAGAAAAAAATCATTTTTCATGAAACCGTAAACGGCACAACCTTGCTACTTGCCGTCAGCACTGTTTCGATATCTTTACTGGGCGTTCGTCTTCTGGATACGGTTCATTTACAGGTCGATTTTCTTTATTCTGTCATGGCCGGATTCTGGGCACTGGGCTTCGTTCTTTATTTCATTATCATAACGCCATTGATCTATCGTCTATTTTTCGTACGATTTGAAATTAGAGATTGGAGCGCGCCTTACTGGATCTGTATGGGAGCAACAGCGATTATCACTCTGGCCGGTTGCGAGTTCATCGCTCGCATACCTGGCATGCCAACATGGGAAGGCAACCAAAAGACCGTTTTTGGGATAACTATGATTGCATGGATCATTGGAACATCGTGGATTCCCTATCTACTGTTCATGGATATCCGAAAATTCACCCATGTGAACATCACAACTTCAGCGCCCATATGGATAAAAATTTTCCCATGGGCAAGGTTGGCGTTTGGTACGCAATATCACGCCTATGAACTTTCATCATGGAGCAGGGTCTTTCCCATGGGGATGTATACTGTCAGCACACTTCTCCTCGCAAGCGCCGCAGACTTGGATGCTTTGGCGATTATTTCCCGATACTGGTGCTGGTTTGCGTTACTGATTTGGTCACTGACATGTACTGGCATGCTACGTTGTATTATCTATAAAATGATCTATTATGAAACCATACAAAACTAGCAGGTACAGATAAAAAGCACGTTGTACTTATGCCATGCGCTCACATTTAATAATTTTGAGTAGGCAAACATGCAATGGAAGACCAGTGCCGAATCGCGTATTAAAAACACTGTAAATTAAAATGGCCGGATTCAACCGGCCATCCAAAAAACGTACTAGTGGAATCTGCGGCTACGTTTAATGTTACCGCAAAGATACCTGGAAGCCGTTATTCTATAACGTTCAGCGTTCCCGGCAAATGGATATTTTTGGGGTGCAGCTGACACCAGATAGTGAAAGCACCTGCTTTATCTGCTGTAAAAGCGATGGTTTTGGTTTCACCTGCTTTGATTACCTCCTGGATGCCATATTCGTCAATAGAGAAACCTTCGCTGATCGGCGATTTGTTTTCTACGGTAATTTTTACCTTGGCTCCTTTATGGACAGCCAATGCTTCAGGTTCGTTAAGTACATTAAAAGCACGTATATTCTTAACGGTAACACCTTCGACATTGAGTTCAGGGATGGTAGTGTCATAAGCGTTCATAATGACCTTAAAACTTCTTTCAGCAGCTTGCGCGGTACCTGCGGCCAACAATAACGCAAATACCAAACTCATACATAACATTTGAGTTAATTTCATCATTCGAATTTCCTCCATTCAAATTTAAGATTTATAAAATAGCATTCACCTTGCTCTTGTGATGCTACAATTTAACGGCAGCACCCCCGGACAATATGAAACAACTTGCCGATTGATAACTTGCACGTTGCCTGAATTGTAACGCAGCTGTATTTCAATTTGATGTATTTGTACCAACAATTCTCCATATTTTGCCGTGAGCAGCAAGAAGCGCCGATTACGATCTTTGATGCAGGATTCCTTTTTTTTGTGTTAATTTGCCTTTGGCATACTATTGAGGCTCAGACTTCAGGAATTAAAAAACGTGAATAAACAACTGATCTATGGCGACATTGGCGGCACTAAAACCCTGTTGCAGATAGCTGAACTCAAAAATGGCACCGTTCACGAACAGGGGGCTCATCGGTATCGTAGTAGTGAATACAGCGATTTCGCTGATATCCTCACAGATTTCCTGGATAGAATCAGCGCAACCGGAATCCACTGCAAACCGATAACAGCCTGTTTTGCCGTGGCAGGCCCTGTGGTTGCACAACAGGCACAGTTAACCAATTTGCCCTGGCAAATGAGTGCCGCTCAGATCGCACAGACTTTTCTAATTCCTCACGTCAAGCTGCTGAATGATTTTGAAGCAGCTGCTCTGGCCGTAGAAATACTGACGCCCAGTGATCTGGCCTCCTTACAACAGGGTCGAGAACAGGCGCATGCCATGCGCGTTATACTCGGCGCGGGTACTGGAATGGGTGTGGCTTGGCTTGCATGGCAAAAAGACAGCTATCAGCCTATATCAACAGAAGCGGGTCATGTCGATTTTGCACCCACAAGTGCTTTGCAGATACGGTTGTTAGAAACACTGCAAAAAAAATTCCCGCATGTTTCAGTTGAACGCCTGTTATCCGGTGCCGGTTTAACCCATATATTTAATTTTCTGCAAACTACTTCAACTGAGTTCTCAAGTCCTGCGCCCAGTCATCTGGACGAAGAAGACAGTGGTGCAACTGTAACAGCACTTGCAATCGAACAAAATCATCCAGTCGCGGTGCGGTCTCTGGAGTTGTTTGCTGAAATCTATGGCGCCTATGCTGGCAATCTGGCGCTTACCGGACTATGTCGAAATGGTGTATATATTGCCGGCGGCATTGCTCCCAGAATTATTCACATTCTTCGCGCCGGAGGCTTTATGCGTGCATTTTGTAATAAAGGGCGATTCTCCAAACTAATGCACGACATCCCGGTGCAGGTGATTACAAATCCATCAGTCAGCCTACTGGGTGCCAAAAGAAAAGCGCAGGATTTATTGCACGTACAGACTTGAGGTTTATAAAATTAAGGACGTTAATCAGAAAGCACACACAGTATTGTTAAAACTCGAATTCGTTTACAATTTCGGTGTTAATAATTGACTCGATATGTCCATTTGCGCGCTTCACACGCCGCTTTTTTTACGCAACACGCTACATACCTCGCCCTGCAGGTCGGCTTTCAGCCGTTCAAAATCTGTTTTCGGCAATTTTGCCGTCAACTATTGCCTGGAACTTGGATGAGCTCACAACGGATTTCAACAGCCTTTTAATAGTCTGTTTTCTTATTCTCCCGCGGGGATTTATATGTTTTCAAAAACCACATTCACAATCACAATCAACCCAAAAATACCGTCCCGTTTGGAACGTCTGGAAGAATTGGCCAATAACCTATGGTATAGCTGGGACCGCGCGACGCGCATGCTTTTTTCCCGGCTTGATCCTATCTTGTGGGGTGCTGTGGGACATAATCCTAAAGCATTTCTCAAGCGTGCAGATGAGTCCGTACTGCTCAAAGCCGCGGAAGACCCTACTTTCCTGGCCACCTACGACAGCATTTTATCCACCTTTGATTCATATCTTTATGAACCATCGCATCAGGATAAAACCAACGGTTTGCTTCTAAAAGACCAAATCGCTTATTTCTGTTTTGAATTCGGTTTTCATGAAAGTTTACCCATCTACTCAGGCGGTCTAGGTATTCTGGCTGGCGATCACTGCAAAGCAGCAAGCGACTTGCATTTACCCTTTGTCGCTGTAGGACTGCTTTACCGTCAAGGCTATTTCCTTCAGACCATCGATAATCAGGGAAAGCAGTTGGCCATCTATACCGACTCGGACTTCGAAGACCTGCCGGTTACGTCCGTTTTGCATGACGATGGATCGGAGATGCGTATAGAAGTGGCATTACCGGACCGCAAAGTCACGGTAAAAATATGGATGGTAAAAATAGGCCGCGCAAAACTATATCTGCTGGATACCGATTTGCCGGAAAATTCACCACAGGATCGCAATATCACCCATAAGCTGTACGGTGGCGACAAAACCATGCGCATAGAACAGGAAATTATCCTGGGTGTGGGCGGTGTGCGTGCTCTACATGAAATGGGCATTAAACCCACCATATGGCATATTAATGAGGGGCATGCCGCATTTATGATACTCGAACGTGCGCGTACGCTGATGCGGCAAAACCTGGATTTCGACAGCGCACTGGAAGCAGTAGCAGCCAATACGATTTTTACCACCCATACCGCAGTACCCGCCGGACATGATCATTTCAGCGAAGAAATGATGCAAACTTATTTTGAACCTTTTTATCATGATTTGAATATCACCCGAGAAACATTTATGGCGCTTGGTCATACCGTCGATCATCGGGACTTCAACATGACTGCCCTCGCTATTCGCGGTTCGCGCACTCATAACGGTGTCAGCAAAATACACGGCAATGTATCCGCCCATATCTGCCGGGATTTGTGGCCACAGATCGAGCCGGAAGAAAATCCCATAAACTACGTTACTAACGGCGTACATGTACCAACTTTTCTTGCACAGGAATGGTCCGATTTATTTGACCGTTATTTGGGATACGACTGGCGCAGCAAAATGTGTGAGGCCACGTTCTGGGAACGAATTCATGATATACCTGACCATATGTTCTGGAGCATTCGACAATCGTTAAAATCACAAATGCTGTTTGGGGTTCGCGATCGTCTGGCTGAACAAAACACACGCAATCACGGGTCCGATGCTCACTTGGATCGATTGCTTAA
Source organism: Nitrosomonas aestuarii (assembly GCF_003046585.1). GTDB lineage: Bacteria > Pseudomonadota > Gammaproteobacteria > Burkholderiales > Nitrosomonadaceae > Nitrosomonas > Nitrosomonas aestuarii. The sequence goes on from NZ_QAAE01000005.1 coordinate 180,215, forward strand.
ATTTACCGACCCTATCAATCCCAATATTTTAACTATCGGCTTCGCACGCCGCTTCGCAACGTACAAACGCGCCACGTTGTTATTCGAAAACCTGGGCTGGTTACGGAAAATCGTACTCGATGAAGAACGTCCCGTTTTACTGATCTTTGCCGGCAAAGCACATCCGGCTGACGAGCCGGGACAGGATCTGATCCGGCGTATCAGCCAGATCGCGCACATGCCGGAATTTGAAGGCAAACTGTTGCTCGTTGAAGGATATGATTTACGCCTTGCCAGAAGACTGGTTTCAGGCGTGGATGTCTGGCTCAACAACCCGATATTTCCCCTGGAGGCCAGCGGCACATCGGGCATTAAAGCCGGGATCAATGGCTCGATCAATTTGAGTATTCTTGATGGCTGGTGGGAAGAAGGTTATAACGGCCATAATGGCTGGGCCATCAAACCGGGCCCAAAAAATATGGAAGCAGTACTGCGCGATCAGGAGGAAAGTCAGGCGCTTTATGAAATCCTTCAAGACCAGGTCATTCCTCTTTATTATAATCGCAGCAAACTAGGTTATTCACCGGAATGGGTAAAAATGGCCAAACACTCAATGGTCTCACTGCTACCGCGCTTCAGCGCCTCGCGCATGGTAACAGAATATTTGAAAAATTTTTATCGCCCGGCCAGCTATCAGCATGAACGCTATACACCCAACGGCTTTGAAGGCGCCCGGGAAATCGCAATCTGGAAAAACCGAATCAGAAATGCATGGAACGGTGTTCATATTCGCCGTATTAACATGCCGCACAACCGTGCGAACTTTAATGACGTTTTAAATTTCAAAATAGCTGCTCAATTAAGCGGTCTACAACCTGAAGATGTCGTCATGGAACTGCTCATATGCCGTCAATACAAAAAAACCCGGCTCAATAATTTTAACCGTTTTTGTTTTAAATTTACGAAGGTTCAAGATGGCAATGAACATATCTTTGAACTCGATCTGGCACCTGAATTCTGCGGCAAACAAGAGTATTACATTCGCATCTATCCATACCATCAATTACTCACGCATCCACTGGAAATGGGCATGATGATTTGGTTGTAGATGTAAGGTCTGAATTGGTTAACACCGCAACAAACACAAGAGGAAACACTTTATGGCCACACCGGAGACTGCTACTGCAGATATCGTTGATGCTCACAGCCGTCCTGGCCCTTTCTATATTAAAGACTGCGCGCTGGTTGCTCTGGCAACCGGCAGGCGTGCACGCATGTTGCAGGAATTCAGAACTGAGCTGGCAACTATTGATGAATCCAGTATCTATCACCATTACTGGGGTGGACTTTTACAGGCACGCTTTGAAGAACGTGAATTCAATAACGATTTTGCCGCCTGGATCAGGCATGGCATCCATGACGCCATTCTGGCCGAACGGCTGGCCGCGTTAGATCCTACAGATTTTACAGATCTGGAATCATTGCGACTGGAAATTATTGAATTGATTGATATGCGTCTTGACCAATGCGAAGGTTTACTCTGGATGCGCGCCACGCAGCAATTCGAGTTTATTCGTTCGCAAATTATTGTTTTTGATACGGCACGCAGTTTGCAGCAACCGGCGGAACTGGCATCCACAGTCGCACAATTGTCTACCAGCAGCATTTTCTATCACTTTATTGACGCCCGTCGACGGACTGCGCACCGATGCGATGATTTCAGTGACTGGCTTGCCGGTTTCGGTGAGGAATATTCGCTGTTGCGGGAACAAGTAGCAGGAATTGATCCCTATTTTGGCAGTCTTAGTGAACTGCGCACACAACTGGCACAATTGTTTCAAACGCATTTTAAGGAAGCGGATATATGAGTCTATTGGATGATTACGCACAAATCACCGGAATTGATGTGATCGCACACTTACGTCAGTTAGCAGCGCCTTTTTCTGGTGCCAAGGTTGTACATGTAAATTCAACCCGCATGGGTGGTGGGGTTGCTGAAATTCTGACCAAATTAATACCGCTTATGCGGGAACTGGGAATTGATGCCAGCTGGGAAGTCATCACAGGCGAGAGTCAGTTTTTTGAATGCACGAAAGGTATGCATAACACACTGCAGGGTAATCAAGTCCATTTGAGCGACAAGTTGCTCAGGGTTTATGAAAATACCAATACTGACAATGCCGAAGCATTACGATCTGTATTAACAGAAGCCGATTTCGTATTTATTCATGATCCACAGCCTGCTGCGTTGCTGCAGCATTTTCCAGCGCGTAAGGGGAAATGGATATGGCGCTGCCATATCGACGCCAGCCATCCATACCGGCCGGTATGGAAATATCTACGTCAGTTCATCGCACCGTATGACGCCAGCATCTTTTCATTGGCCGCTTTTGCCCACGAACTACCGCATCCGATCTATTTGATACCCCCGAGTATAGACCCTTTCAGTGACAAAAATATCGAATTAGCCCCTGACGCCATTGAGAACGTCTATGAAAAGTACCAACTGGACCCAGAACGACCGCTTGTGCTGCAAGTATCCCGATTTGACCGGTTCAAAGATCCCATCGGCGTCATCCAGGCCTATCAACTGGCCAAAAAATTTCTGCCTTCGCTGCAACTGGTCTTAGCGGGTGGCGAAGCCACAGATGACCCTGAAGGCGCAATTGTATTAAACGAAGTGCAACAAGCAGCCAGTGGCGATGCTGATATACATATCCTGCTACTGCCATCGGATGCGCATCTGGAAATTAATGCTCTGCAACGTGCGGCAGATATCGTTGTGCAAAAATCCATCCGCGAAGGCTTCGGCTTAACGGTTACCGAAGCCATGTGGAAGGGTAAGCCCGTAATCGGTGGAGATGTTGGCGGGATTCGTCTGCAGGTAATCAACCATCATACGGGTTTCCTGGTAAGCACACCCGAAGGCGCAGCACTCCGAATTCGCTACCTGTTGCACCAGCCCGGCAACATCCGTGAGATGGGCGAAAAAGCCCGGGTTCTCGTACGCGACAACTTCCTAATCACTCGCCATCTGCGGGAATACCTGGCGCTGATGGTTGCTTTGTTATATGGCTCGCAGGATCGCATTGAGCTCTCACAATCTATTTCTGAGCAAAGATTACACGATCAATTATTTCAGTAACAGATTTTTCATTTAGCAGGCCGCGTTAAAAAGTTATTTCGAGGCGGCGAGGTCGATAGTTTACAACAGTCTGACAACGCCCCTCAAAAGTACTCACGAGCACCTTCGGTGAATCGTTAATTCACATCTGAAACAATCGATACTCTAAGCAATTATTCTGCAGGGATTATCGGTTTAAAACGGAATCAGTACAGTCCTGTCAGGCAATACTTTGCGCATAAGCGGTGATAAACCTGCCGATTTCCAGTTCCGGCTGTCTTCAGTGACCTGATTTCCTCTCCGAACAAAATTCTTCTTATCCAATCCATTGTCGTAGGACTTTAGTCCAATTGTTCCAACTTTCAGAATCTTTATGATGATCACTCAATGAAGGAATAACGAATGACAATAAACTTCATAAAGAATAGAGATATGGAATTTAATTCACTTAAAGCAAATAAATTAATACAGGAAATATTCTCACATCCGATTATGAAAAACGCGACAAGAAAAGGTTCATGAATTTGCAGGAAAAGTAAGGATCAAGAATTAACATTGGAGTATCAACAAATGAAACAACAGTCAAATACAACCTTAACAGCTACAATTCTAATAATGGCCTCCCTGATGATATCGGCAACTGCCCATGCTGTGGTGTTCACCGACGCAGGTGCCTCACTGCAGAAAATACTGAATGATATTACAGTCGCTCCTGCCTCGAAAAACAGCAGTATCGATGTGAATACCGATCAGATTAAACTCGACAGTCAATGGCGGGTAGCCGGTAGTGGTGGTTCATATAGTCAAATCATTATAGAGCTTTCGGGAAATGCCGGAATCAATACACTGGGTATTTATGACGTCACCAATCCTCTGAATATGGTTACATTATATGCAGGTGTGGACAGTGCTGGCGCACAAAAATTATTAACTTTTGCGAATGACGGGTCAGTACTGATTAACTTTGCAGATACGGGCGTTGATTTTGCCGGAAATGCGTTTGGTTATTTTTTGAATACCGGAACTCATATTTTTTATAGTGATACTGATTTAAATGCGGACGCAGTAGATCACATGGTTGCTTATCAGGGTCAAGGAGTCGATGTAATTGATCTTCCAGCAACACTTCCGGGCGCTTGGGTTGGAAATGAATACATCATGGCCTGGGAAGACCAGTTTGGTGGCGGGGATGCAAATTATAGTGACCTTGTTTTGATTATAGAATCTGTCTATCCAATGCCGGAGCCATCAATGCTTGCATTGCTTGGTATCGGCATTGTCGGTTTCATTGGCAGTCGATCCAAGAAAAGAATATAAAAAAATAAATAGCATCAACTTATTTTCATTAATCTCATAGAACAGCCTTCTATGAGATTTTTTTTATCAATAAAACGGCTGCTCCACTATTTATTGCTTCTATATAGCGCATAAAGCGCATCAGATCAAAGAATACACAATCGATTTTTGTAATTAAATACCAAGACAGATATGAACTCCTTTGATTTACTGTAAAATAACGGTTATATCAATATTTATTCAGTAATTGCAAAAATACACCGTGACCGCTCATCCATCTGATAATAATAATCCAGCTAATCCAACCTCAACGTCCCTCTCCTATCGTGATGCCGGTGTTGATATCGATGCCGGTGATCGTCTGGTGCAAAATATCAAGCCGCTTGCAAAACGCACAATTCGCCCGGAAGTATTAACCGGCTTAGGTGGATTTGGTGCGTTGTTCGAGATTTCCAGAAAATACCAGAATCCAGTACTGGTATCTGGCACCGACGGCGTGGGAACCAAGTTAAAACTTGCATTTCAATTGAACAAACATGACAGCATCGGCATTGATCTGGTTGCCATGAGCGTTAATGATATTCTGGTATTGGGCGCTGAGCCGTTATTTTTTCTGGATTATTACGCATGTGGCAAACTCGATGTGGATACGGCAACCGCAGTTGTCAGCGGTATAGCAGCAGGTTGCGAACAGGCGGGCTGCACACTCATTGGTGGCGAAACAGCCGAGATGCCGGACATGTATCCTTCTGGAGAATATGATCTGGCCGGGTTCGCCGTGGGGGTCGTGGAAAAAGCACAGATTATCAGTGGTGTAACCATTCAAGCGGGGGATGCCGTGATTGGTCTGGCATCGAGCGGCGCGCACTCAAACGGTTACTCGTTGATACGCAAGATTATTAGCAGCAACCAGATCGATATATCACAGGATTTTCACGGCAAACCGCTTAGCGATGTCATTATGACACCGACGCGTATTTACGCCAGACCTTTGTTGACTTTGATGAAACAATTGCCTGTTAAAGGTCTGGCACATATTACCGGTGGTGGCTTGATCGAAAACCTGCCACGTATTTTGCCGGATCATGCGGTTGCCGTGCTGCACAAAGAAAGCTGGGATATCCCCCCACTCTTTCACTGGTTGCAACAACAAGGCAATATCAGCGATGCTGAAATGTTCAGGGTATTCAATAGCGGCATTGGCATGGTTGTGGTTGTCGGTGCTGATCAGACAAATGCCGCCATGGATTGCTTGCGCAAGGCAGGTGAAACGGTCTGGCAAATAGGCGAAATAAAGGAACGCACACCCGGTCACTCCGCTACTGTACTTATATAGGCATCTTTATCAGAATCGGTTATGAAAACGCTTGTTATTTTGATATCCGGCCGTGGTAGCAATATGCAGGCTTTGCTGGAAGCTCAATTACCAGTCGACCGTATTGTGGTAGTCAGCAACAACCCCGATGCAGAGGGATTAAAGACCGCTGCAGCGTTGGGTATTCAGACTGCAACCATTGATCACCGCGTTTTTTCGAATCGCGAAGCCTTTGATACAGCACTGGCTGAAGAAATCGACCATTATCAACCTGAGTTGATTGCACTTGCCGGTTTTATGCGCATTCTGACCCGCGATTTCGTTTTGCGCTATCAGGGCCGACTGATGAATATTCATCCATCCTTATTACCTGCATTTCCGGGTCTGCATACCCATCAGCGTGCATTGCAGGAAGGCGTTAAAATTCATGGATGCACAGTACATTTTGTAACGTCTGCATTGGATCATGGGCCCATTGTAATACAAGCGGCCATCCCAATATTGGCGAATGACACCTGTCAGACACTCGCCAAGCGGGTGCTGCAACAGGAGCATCGCATTTATTCTCAGGCTGTTTGTTGGTTTATGCATGGTCGTATCAAACTTTGCGGCAACACAGTTACAGTCTCTGAAACCGGTATTCATGATTTCGTTATCTTTTCACCGGGATTGCAGGAATGAAATTTTTGTTGGTGCTTTTTATGCTCTGGGGACATGAGTTTTCAGCTCTGGCTGCTGAAAAAAAAACCGAAATTGAAACAGTAACTGAATTACCCACTCGCATTCATATCAGCTACACCGTAAAAACAGGCATTGGTCTTGGCGAATTAAATGAAATTGTCGACGTCAGTCAAAAAAGCGACACCCATACTTTTAACATTAGCAGTAATGCGCAGGCAATCGGTGTTTTCAGAGTAATCAAGCCTGGCAATATTATTCGTGAAAGTAAAGGCATGATTACAGGAGATGGCCTACAACCAAGTTTTTACTCTGACCAGCGTGCAAACAATGAACCCAGCCTGGCATTATTTGACTGGAAAAATCAGACGCTAACGCTCAGGCATGAAGGCAAAGAAGTCCAAAAAACACTGGCAGCAGGCACACTGGACCGGCTAAGCCTGTCTTATAGTTTCATTTTCTCACCGCCGAACCGAATTGAAGCTGGTAATATACTGGATATTCATGTAACCGATGGGCGCAGTCTGCAACGCATACAGTACAGAATCAGCAAAGAAAAGCTGAAGACGCCATTGGGTGAGCTGGAAACAATTGTATTGACAAAACAAACAGCCGGCGAGGACAAAGAGCAAAGAAAAATCTGGCTTGCACTACGCTATCATATGGTACCGGTGCGTATTCAATCGGTTGAGAAAGACGGTCTGGAAGTTGAAAAAATGGTTGCCGAGCTAAGTCTGAGTTATCCAGATGATTCAGATAACAGATCTTGTTGCAAACGTTAATTCATTCATAAACCATCAATAATATCCAATAATTAATATGCACCTGACACCCTCACAACTGGACAAGGCGGTTATCGCCATACGTACGCTATTGCCCCTGGAATATCCGGCGGATGCCATTTTAAGGCGTTTTTTCCAGGAAAACCCAAAACTCGGCGCATACGACCGGACATTTATCGCAGAAACCGCCTTTGGCATTTTACGTCACAGGTTATTTCTGGAGCATATCGTTGATTCAGTTACTCCCCGCTCATTATTGCTGGCTTATCTGGTTCGATTCCAGGGCGTGAATTTACGGGAACTGAAAGCATGGGCCAGGGAATCCGAAATAAAATGGCTGCCGAGCATTAAAGCCGTCAAAATAGTATCTCAGCCACTGTCAATTCAGGCTGAACTTCCGGATTGGCTGGTGGAAAAATTACAACATTTTATGCCGGATGCAGAGATTCTGAACTTGGGACTCTCACTGCAGAAAACAGCACCGCTGGACTTGCGTGTAAACACATTGCTGGCAAAACGCGAACAGGTTCTCGAAGCACTGCTACAGGATGATATCCGAGCCGAACTTATGCCTTTTTCTCCCTGTGGCATCCGTCTGCTTGATAAACCCGCGATTAATCGACATCCACTTTTCCTGTCAGGCAAGATTGAAGTACAGGATGAAGGCAGCCAGTTACTTGGCTATTTACTGGCGCCAAAGCGTGGCGAGATGGTGGCTGATTTTTGTGCCGGTGCAGGCGGCAAAACGTTGCTACTCGGCACATTGATGCACTCAAAAGGCCGTCTGTATGCCTTTGACGTCTCAGAGAAGCGGCTTAACAATTTAAAACCGCGTCTTAAACGCTCAGGTCTGTCCAATATCCATATTCAACGCATTGTCAACGAAAACGATCTTAAAATTAAGCGCCTATCTGGAAAATTTGACCGCGTGTTGGTCGATGCGCCCTGCAGCGGTCTGGGTACATTGCGCCGCAATCCTGATTTAAAATGGCGCCAGTCTGCGCAAAGCATAGTGGAATTGAAAGCAAAGCAAGCTTCGATCCTCTCGGCAGCGGCCGGCCTGCTTAAACCGGGTGGACGACTGGTATATGCCACCTGCAGTTTTCTACCCGAAGAAAACCAGGAAATCATTGCAGATTTCAGGACAAAAAATCCGGAATTTGATTTACTCAACTGCTCCGAATTGCTGGCGGAACAGCGGATTACTGTCAATACCGGCGAATTCCTTCAGTTGTCTCCGTTGACACACCAGACGGATGGTTTTTTTGCTGCAACTCTAGCACGCAAAAAACCATAACTCTAATCAACAACATAATACTTTAAACAATTAGTCAGGTTGTTGCTTCTTATCTACAGCATGCAACAATACGGGCAAAATGATTAGTACACAAATCAATGTTAACACCACACCGGCAAGGAGCAGTAATCCCATACTAGCTGTACCCTGGTGCTGTGAAAAGATCAGGCTGCCAAATCCGGCCATTGTAGTGAGCGCGCTATAAAAGATAGCGCGCGTGGTACTGGTATACAGCAAATTCTCATATGCTTCATCGGTATTACGGCTTCTGTGCACCATGTGCACGCTGCAATCAATCCCAATACCAAGTATCAACGGCAAAGCGATCACATTTGCAAAGTTGAACGGCACGTCGAGCAACACGGTTATTGCACCGGTAAACAGTGCCGCCAGCAGTAACGGTGCCATGACCAGCACCGTCGATTTCACACTCCTGAGCAGTACCAGCAACGCAACTACAACACCAATAAGTGCCAGTGAGAAAGCATGAATAAATGCATCGACCACGGCCATCCCGGCTTCTAGACTGATAACAGGTACGCCCGTCGCACCCGGTGCTATCTCCTGTACAGCACGCACGAACCGTTTCAATGCATCATTGTCATTGATGTTTTCAGCTGGATAAATCGCAATGCGGTAAATATCATTACTGCTTTGCCAATGTATCTTGACTGAATCAGGAATATCCTGCTGCGCGAAAGACCTCGCTTCCAGTGCAAGTTGCAGACGATGAATGGACTCCGGCAGCAAATGCAACAAGTCCTGATCAACAGCGAATAACAATTTCTCCCGCGACTCACGCCCATTCAGTCCATTAAGTTGTAATAGTAAATTTGTCAACGATTGTTGCAGTGCGCGCGCCGAATCTGCGGCAGGGTGTGCCGGTTGTTCAATCAGAAACCTGTTTAAGGTATGTTGCAAATCCTGCAACGCTGAAAGCTGCATATCCACATTGATATGTTGCTGGATAATTGGTGCAAATGATATCGGGCCAAGCGTCATCGCCATTTCCTCGATAAGTCGAATTTTTTCTTCCTGACTGTCAGGTACAAAATCCAGAATGGTGACGACTTTATCCACCTCCTGCAGCCCGGAAAGTTTTTTAACAAGCTGCTCAGCTTCGTTGCGGTCATCTGCAAGCGCAATAATATGCCAGGGTGAATCATCGGCATTTTCCAATAAATCGCGGAAGGTTTCGACCGATTCGACACGCGGATCATTCAGATTGAGTAAATTATAGTCAAACCGGATCTGCGGCAGCGCCATAATCGAGGACAGCACAGCGATCGTCGTGAGTACAAGAACACTTTTGCGCGCATGCGCAGGCCATTCCAGCGCCGCATGCACCGGCCGAATTGAAATAAGCGGTTTAATCAGTGGTATTGGAAAAAAGCGTTGCAGTGCCGGGACGATCGTCAGCGTTACCAGCAAACTGATCACCATACCTGAACCGGAAATCAAGCCAAGTTCGGCAACACCATCATAAGTTGTCGGTATAAATGCATAAAAACCAATCGCGGTAGTGACCGCACAAATCAACAGAGCCCGCCCGATATCGCCACTGGCTACCGGTAATGTTTTCATAACAGGCTGGCCGGATCTTCTGACTTCTTCATGCCGCAATAAAAAATGGATGGCGTAATCGACACCCAAACCGATATACAATACCGCAAAAGCAATTGAAATCAGATTCAAATGACCGACCGCGAAAGTCGCGAAAGCAGCTGTCAATAAAAGACCCAAAACAAGGCTGAACATAACCGTTATGATTGCACCAGCCGTACGTACCGCCATTAACAATACCAAGATGACCAATACCAGTGCCAAAATACCTGCATCCTGTGCGCCGCGCATGGCGCTGTGGAGTTCATCATATGCAAGCGCCGCTTCCCCCGTAATGCGTAATTTCTCAGGTGCACCTTGTGTTAACCCAAGTTCCACTGCTGCCTCACGAATTACTTTCAGCGGTTGTTCAGCAGCAAACAATTGTGCATAGTCATGTTTGGGCCTGGCCAGTATGAGTTCCTGATATAGATCAGCTTGTTCCTCGCCATCGAACAATATTTGCCAAGATAATGCATGGGGAGAGCCCGCAAACCTGGCATCCAGGGTTGAAGTAATACCGTTGAAAACGGCTGTCAGGTTCAGGTTTCTGCCATTTCTGAGCTCATCGACCGCTTCGGTCAGTACAGACGCAAATGTATCCAGAGTGGGATTCAATGCAAGACGCGCAATCAGAGGTTGTGCAGCAGCCAGGCGATCGGTGATTTTCTCCAGCTCGGGAATACTTTTATAGAGCAAACCATTCTGTTCAAAAAAAAGGGCGCCACTTAAATAACTCGCTTCGTAAAAATGAACTTTATCTCTCTGCAAATAGGCGGTCAATTTCTTAGCAGCGGCATGCGCTTGTTCAGGTGTCGGCGCATCAACAACCAGCAGCAAGGCATCTTCATATTGTGGAAATGCTTCTTTATAGCGCTTGTGATTCACGCGAAAAGGTACATCCTCAGACAGCATATCAGTAGTGTCCGTATGTACACCCAGGTTATTTGCGGTATATACAACACTGAATCCTGCAATGACAATTGCAAAAAAAATGACCCAGATAGCTTTTTGATAGGAAAATGCTGCCCAGCGGGCAAAAAAGCGGTAGCTCGCGCCATTTGAAATGTCCACGAAAAGTCCTTTTAAGCTTTAGGAATGAAAGTGGCGATGATTATTCTGTATGCTCCGCTTCTGAGATTTTTTCTTTCAACATACCAATCAATGACTGAAAACCTTCACGTTGTATAATTGATCGATATTCACTGCGTTTGATGGCCAGATCACTGACACCGTCAAACAAAATATTAATAATCATCCAGTGTTCCGCCGGTTGATGCAATACGTAATCAAAATTGACTATACCGCCGTCACCCTTGATAAGTTGACTACGAACCAGTTTCTGATGCCGTGGCAAGTCGCGTTGTTCTAGAAACTTGAATTGCTCTTCACTATACTGTTTAAATTGTCCGGCATAAGTCGCGATACTGAGTTGCCGGAATGTTTCTATAATCAAATCCTGTTGCACCTGATCCAGTTCGTGCCAAAGTGTTGCGCCAAGAATTGTTTTGATGATCATTTCAATATCATGCGTTCGATCGACAACCGGGGTTAATGACGCCAAACGTCCCGAGTAATCCAGTTGCTCACCTTCTCGCATAACCTGTAATAAAGACTGCTGCAAGTCATGTACAACGGCATGCGCGCTACCAGGTTCCGGCTCATCCGTATTGGCTGCACTGACTAAAGAAATGGCCAGCGACATCATTAAGATACTGACTAAAATCAGTATTCGTTGCATTTTGTTAACTACCTTTCTTGCTTTCATATTGACGATCTTTCCAGCGAGCACGCTCTCCACGCCAGTACCGTATTGCTGAAGTCCATGTCATGGCGAGATATAACGTACCAATAACAGGCAATGCAAACACCCAGAGCGGTGAACGGTGGTAATAAATCAAAGTCGGTCTGTAGGCTAAAAGCATAGCCGTCCATGCTAATGCACTGATCATATAAGTTTTCTGATCGGGCAGCAATACAAATGTAAATGGCGCGAACCAGAACATGGCTACCATAGTGATGGTACACATCATCAATAAAATAAGTGAATAATTGAGTTGGGTATATGCCGTACGCGATACCATTTCCCAGATAGTTTCAAGCTTATGATAACCACGATGACTGTAGGCTGCGTGACTTAATCCAATCCATGTGTTACTGCCCGTTTGTTTGATACGCGCCGCCAGCGTGCAATCATCAATCAATGCGTCATAAAGACTGCCAAAGGCACCGACTGCATGTAACGCCTGCGTTTCAACCAGTATGCACCCACCGGCGGCAGCCGCCATTTGTGAATCCGATTTGTTCGCCAGACCAAATGGATAAAGCAATTTAAAGAAAAAAATAAACGCGGGCATAAGCAGGCGTTCAATGGTATTATCCATGGACGGTGCGGCCATTAGCGAGACCAGCGTATGCTTATCGGTTTCCGCTTTTTCTCGCAAAGCTGCAATAATGCCGGGGGATAATGCAATATCCGCATCAAGTAATAACGTATACTGTGAGCGGACTTCACGCAAGCCTTGTTCAAGCGCCCAAAGCTTGCCACTCCATCCTGTCGGCGGCGGCGTGCCAGTAATTACCCGCGCGCCTTTTTCTCGGGCCAGTTGTGCCGTATCATCGACTGACTGATCGTCAACCACAATGATCTGCAGACCTTCGCCCTGCACCTTAACATTTTCTAGTGTACGCTGAATATAAGCAGCTTCATTGCGGGCCGGAATCAGTACTGTGATGTTACTCAGATTTTGACTGAACTGAACTTCATGTTTGAGTTCGATCTGTTCACGCGTACTTGTAGGTCGCCAGGGAAGCAACAACACCGCCCCCCAGAAAACAGTTCCAAGTACAGCTCCAAACACAGCACCGGTTAACATCAATTCAGTCACGAACGCTCACTTGGCGCAAGCATATGCACTCCTACCATCTACAGCACATAATCAGCCTATTTATTAGAAATTGTGACAGGAATATCAGCCAGTTTTTTTCCTTTTTTGTCTTCTTTAGCAATCCATTGTGGAACAGGTTCCGCAACCATTTCGCCGGTTGTTCTAGGCCCTTTAACAGCAGCCACAAGCGCTTTCCAGGGATTGCGCAACGTATCTTCTACTGCGGTTGCTTCGTATCCACAATGCGCCATACACTGGGCGCATTTTGGATTACTGGCGTTGCCGTACTTTTCCCAGGGCGTGCTGTCGAGTAACTCCTGGAATGTTTCAACATAACCTTCATCAGCCAACAGGTAACAGGGTTTCTGCCAACCAAAAACATTGCGTGTCGGATTTCCCCAGGGCGTACATTTGTAATCCTGGTTACCTGCCAGAAAATCCAGATAAAGTGCCGAATGATTAAGCCGCCATTTTCGCTTGAGTTTTTTGCCCAGCTCAAAAATGCCACGGAATAGTTTTTTGGTATCAGCGCCTTTAATAAAAACATCCTGCTTCGGTGCATGCTCATAACTGAACCCGGGTGCGATAGTTGCGCCTTCAACACCCAAGTCCATTGCATAATCTAAAAACTCAACGACGTCTCCCGGTGTTTCTCCCTGAAACAAGGTGCAATTGACGGTTACTCGGAATCCTTTATCAAGTGCCAGCTTGATGGCTTCTACTGCGCGATCAAATACACCTTCCTGGCAAACTGATGCATCATGTCTTTCCTTCATACCATCCAGGTGCACTGAAAAATTCAGATACGGCGATGGTGTATAGTCGTCGATTCTTTTTTTGAGAAGTAACGCATTGGTACAAAGGTAAACATATTTTTTACGCTTAATAATGCCTTCAACAATTTGTGGCATTTCTTTGTGCAACAAAGGTTCGCCTCCAGGAATCGAAACCATAGGTGCACCACATTCATCAACGGCCTGCATACATTCTTCATAAGACAACCGTTTGTCTAGAATTTCTTCTGGATGCGCTATTTTCCCACAACCAGCACATGCCAAATTACAGCGAAATAGCGGTTCAAGCATTAACACCAGCGGATATTTTTTAACACCTTTGATTTTTTGCTTAATCAGATAACTGCCTACCGCAATCTGTTGACGTAACGGAACTCCCATGGACAAAACCTCCAAAAGCTTCAATTAATTGACTAATTAATTATTAGTCACATATAAAAATCCCCAGCCGACAATTTAATTTCTCATATGCAAATTATGAAATTAATATTTAATGGTAATTGAGAAATTGAATTGAATACCGAACCAGGAATTGTGTTGTTTTATTTTATATTGTTACCGAAAGGACTGATTATTTATAATTTCTACTTAAGGTATTATATCTCAAACTTGCTTTGAGACTATAGATGAGCGATGAGAATTTTTTTAGTTATATCAACAAAGTCTTAGCAAAGCAACTGATTCAACACTAGGTTATCGATAATAACCCAAGTGCAAGCCGTTCTGAGTATTTTGTATGAATACAACACTTCAATACTTTGCTATCGACTCTTTGATAATAATAGCAATATTTGTTTAATTAAAGGATACATTTGCCAAGGGTCAGGCAGAACCCATTGTTCTACAGTCCCTTGACAAGCAATGTATTTAACACTACGTAGATGGCTAATACTCCACCCCGAGTGCACGCAAGGTTTCTTTGGTTAACTCACCCGCAGCAAGATTGTTTTCTTGTTGAAAATTTTTAATAGCCTGTAGTGTTTTCGGCCCACTGATACCGTCTACCGGCCCTGGATTATAACCCGAATTAACAAGTGCTTGCTGAACGCGACGCGTCAAATCAGGCGTCGCCGTCACAACTTCCTCAGCATCTTCAAATACGTCGGCAACAGGCTCAACAATCGCTGTTGAAACATCTTCTTGCATGTCTCCGATTGCGCTCTGAGCATCGGCAACATTCTCATCTACATAATCTTTCATGATGTCTGTAGTTTCAGTGGTTACTTCCTGAGCAGCATCGATGGCATTATTTGCTGAATCAGATAATTCATCCAGAATTCCTTCCATTGAACCCGTTTCTTCTTCAACACCTGTTTCATCCAATGTTTCTATGCGTTCCATATCGTCCAAACTCATGACAGGCTCAGATTCAATGATCGTTTCTACACTTTGAATTGGTTCGTCTGTAATGACTTCTTTGCTTTCCGTTACCGCATCTTCCACATCATCACCACAACCGGATAGTAATCCGGCTGTGCACAAAAGTATTACACCTGTAGATAATATTCTGATTTTGCGTGATTTCATTGATACCCTCCATACATGTAGAAACATAGACATAAACCGTAATTTAAAATGATGTTGCATAAATTATATAATGCTCACATTCTTTTTTTTATAATATATTTAATTCCTTCAATACTTTACTTAACCGAGCATAGAAAAATAATCAAACTCACTTCCATCAATATAGACTAATTTATATTGCAACAAATTACCAATTTTTTTATTCCTTTCAATTATAAAAAACCTATTTGACCGCACATGAAAACATATTCTCCAAGTAAGAAACAATTATGTTTAGTAGGTGGCGGTCATAGCCATGTGACTGTTATCAGGCAACTGGCCCTAAAACCCCTGTCCGGCATACATGTAACCTTAATAAGCCCTGATATATTCACACCATATTCAGGTATGCTGCCCGGATTGATTGCGGGTCATTATACGCATCAAGACTGCCATATTAATCTACATCGACTTTGCCGTTGGGCAGGTATTCAATTTCATCGCGGCTTCGTTAAACGGATTAACCCCGATCTTCGTGAACTGTCCTGCACTCAACACCCGCCAAGCAAATACGACTTACTTTCGATAAATATTGGCTCTCAACCCGCCATAGAGAATATTCTGGGCGCGAATACCTTTGGATATACCATTAAACCAATCAATAATTTTTTACATCACTGGCAACGGTGGCTGAAATTTTGCGCCAAATCAAAACAAAAACAGCATATTGTTGTAGTCGGCGGTGGGGCAGCTGGTGTTGAAGTATTGCTAGCCATGCATTACCGTTTACGAAACACCACATCAATTAACGCCGCATTCACGCTAATTTGTTCAGATAACACAATTCTTCCTTCACATAATCCTGCAGTACAAGCTTTTTTTTTACGACATTTTCAATCTTTGAATATCAGAATTATAAAAAACAGTTTTGTTGCATCCATAGACAGACAACAGTTACACTTAATGGATGAATCCTCTATTGATTATGATTTTACAGTATGGGCAATCCATGCGGGCGCACAAACTTGGCCAGCAATGAGTGGATTAAAATGTGACAATCATGGCTTTATCGAAGTCGATCAATTTTTACGCAGCACTTCTCATCCAAATATTTTTGCCGCGGGTGACAGTGCCGCCTTTACACCGCGCAATTTACCCAAAGCCGGCGTCTATGCTGTGCGCCAGGGCTCTGTACTTTTCAATAATATTTTGGCCACATTTAAGCAACAACCACTCGCTCCTTTCAAGCCACAACAACGCTTTTTGAGTCTGCTAACCACAGGTGGACATCATGCTGTTGCCTCACGCGACTTCATTTTTTTTCAGGGAAAATGGGTTTGGTACTGGAAAAACCACATCGATCAGAGCTTTATGAATCGTTTCAAAATATAGCCTTGAACTGCGTACCAATGTCTTTAATTTATTTAAATGGGCCGTTAACAACCTGTTAGATATAAATGAAAACCGAACATTTCGTTGGTGGTGGCAGCAAAAAGATTAATTCCCAAGTCCACCACCGATCAGTTTGATGACATATACTTCGTAAAGCTTAGGAAATAATCATGTGAAATTCAATTCACATCGCATGCAAACCATAATGAGCATCAGCAGGATGCAGCACAACATTTTGTGCAAATCGGGCTGACTGTTGTTTTGGTACAACACGCGACGAATATTGCCTTGACAGGTAAAACCACCTTATATAAGCTGCGCTTTGGTCAAATATGACACACTTATTTTAAGAATATTAAGAGATGTCAGCGGTCAGCGTTTGAGTAGGAATTTTCCAGCCAGTAAAAACAGAATCAATAAGGGCATATAATCAAACTTGGCACGCACTATCAAAATTCCTTGCTATGGGAAGCAAGATGAAAAGTATAAGTTATATTACTTCGAGGGGAAGATCTTGAGTTCGACAATAACCAAGTTGAACGCTCCGCTAACGCAAGCGTTTGATTTTCAGCCTTCAAGCGAATTACAAATAATACCAACACCGACGCGCAATACGCTCGCGCAACAATTGGCAGGGTTCGATACCCTGACAAATGCACTTGAATACGCTGCGCAGGGGATAACAGGATATAACTTTTATGATGCGAAAGGTAATTTACGTTCGGTTTTATCTTACAATTTGCTTAGACAAAACGCGCGTGCATTAGCACAGCGCCTATCCGGTTTTAACCTGATACGCGGCAGTCGGGTTGCTATAATTGCCGACACATCACCTGAATTTGTAGAGTTATTCTTTGCCTGCCGCTACGCCGGTTTGGTTCCTTTCGCAATGCCAGTGCCAGTTAATCTTGGCAGTCACGGAATTTATGTGCAGCAATTGAAAGGCATGCTGGATAGCAGTGAAGCAAGCTTGGCATTTGCAAACATTGACTATATTAATTTCCTTGAAGAAGCTTCTGCAAAAATATCAAATCTCAAATGGACCGGCACACCTGCCCAGTTAAGAGAATTACCCGCAAAAGATGTTGCGTTGGAACCCAACAGCCCTAATGAAGTTGCCTATCTGCAGTTTACATCGGGAAGTACGCGTATGCCGCGTGGTGTTGTTATTACTGAACATGCGCTCATGTGTAACCTGCAAGGAATTGTTCGCAACGGACTAGAAATAAAACCTGATGACCGCTCTGCTTCCTGGTTACCTTTTTATCATGATATGGGACTGGTAGGTCTGGTGTTAGCACCTATGGTTACTCAGATATCAGTGGACTATCTTGCAACGCGCGACTTTGCAATTCGTCCGCTACAATGGTTAAAACTGATTAGCCGCAATCGCTGCACTGTTGCTTTTAGTCAACCTTTTGGACTCAAGTTATGCACCATGCGTGTACGCGAGTCAGACTTAAAGGAGCTTGATCTCAGCTGTTGGCGCGCTGCGGGTATCGGTGCCGAAATGATTCGGCCGGATACACTAAGAAATTTTGCGGATAAGTTTTCATCTGCCGGTTTTAAAAGTAATGCTTTTCTACCTTGTTATGGTCTTGCTGAATCGACGTTAGCCGTTACATTTTCAAAAATCGGCAGTGGATTCCACAGCATACAGATTGACACCAAAACACTTATTGATAAAAGAATGGCCGTTAGATTGCAAACTGCGGGGCGCAAGTACAATGAGTTTGTAAACTGTGGACAGCCTCTTCCTGGCCATACCGTCAAGGTTGTTGATGAAAATGGATTACAAATAGAAGAAAGAATGGTGGGCAGCGTTCTGGTACAGGGCGCAAGTATCATGACTGGTTACTATAATAATCCTAAAGAAACCCAAAAGGCCTTAAAGCCTGATAATTGGCTTGATACCGGAGATATTGGCTTCTTATACGAGGGCGATCTATATATAACGGGACGCCGGACAGATGTCATTATTGTTAATGGACGCAATATTCGAGCTCAAGATATTGAGGAACTTGCAGAACAACAACCCGAAGTTAGATCAAGAGAAGCATCCGCTTTTGGCGTTAATGATACAGCTGGCACAACAACCATTGTACTGGTTATTGAATGCAGATTGACATCTGCAACAGAGCGTAACTCGTTAATAAAACGATTGCAGCAACTTGTTTATATGGCTTTTGGTGTTAACTGTATTGTAGAACTCGTTTCACCACATACATTACCGAGGACATCGTCAGGTAAATTATCGCGCTTTGCTGCACGTCAGGGCTATATACAACGTACAAACCTGAATGACCAACTATCTGTGGTTGAATCCGGAGATCGCTAAGTTATCATGCAAAAATTAGTAGCAGTTACAGGCGCTACTGGTTTTATTGGTCATAGATTGATTAGCAAGCTTGCCAGTGATGGCTGGACAATCAAAGCACTCACACGGAAAAAAAAAGAAAATACAAATGCCATACAATGGATAAATGGTGATTTAGGAAATTTATCGGCATTAGCTGATCTTACTCAGGATATTTCAGCAATTGTCCATTGTGCTGGCGCAGTAAGAGGTCGTTCGTTTGATGAGTTTGTTCATACAAATGTTGATGGAACCCAAAATTTACTTCACATCGCTACTGAGCGAAACCAACGTCCTCGCTTTTTATTTATTTCCTCATTAGCAGCCAGACAACCAGATTTATCTTGGTATGCTCAGAGCAAGCACTTGGCCGAGCAACAGATTATCAATCATTCCACTGATCTGCCCTGGACAATTTTTCGTCCGACTGCAGTTTACGGTCCTGGTGACGAAGAACTAAAGCCGCTTTTCAAAGCAACCCGCAGAGGCCTGCTACCTGTTGTAGGAAAACCGAATAATCGATTTGGACTTATTCACGTTGATGATCTGGTAGCTGCAATTCAGATCTGGCTGAATACTGAAGCACCCTGCAACGACATTTTTGAGCTAGATGACGGCATGCCAAATGGCTATAGTTTTGAATCTCTGGCAAGCCTAGCACAAGAAGTATGGAAAAAACCTGTTCGTTGTATCAAGATCCCACACTCATTCATTAAAAATGTCGCTATATTGAATCTCTGGTTAGCACGCATTTTTAATTATTCCCCCATGTTAACACCTGGAAAAGTTAAAGAGCTGCAACATAGTGACTGGGTATGTGATAATACACCACTCATGCATGCATTGCCTGGCTGGAAGCCTAGAGTTCATTTGCATGAATCGTTACCATTAATTATTTAACACCAAGGACTTATAGATAGGTTCTCATGATCTATGACAGAATGTAATTATGATGAAATTATGCAGCTACTCTGTGATCGCTTAAGCACTTTAACAAGCTCCGAAACTGCTATAACAGCTGATACTAACCTCATCAGTGAGTTATCAATTGATTCAATTAAGTTGCTAAACCTTATTATGGAAATTGAAGATTCATTTGATATCTCTATCCCCATAAATGCACTGGCTGACGTACAAACAGTTCATGAACTTGCCAGTCTCATATCAAGAATTAAATCAGCGCACTAAATGAATTTACTTGAAAAACTTGATGCAGCTGCTGCTGTAAGAAAATCGTTATTACCCGATGGTGTAGGTGCTTTTGGAATCCCAATTGAAGAAGTTTACTCTGCAACCGAAGCCAGAATTGGCGATCGTCGTGTACTTTTACTCGGAACAAATAACTATCTGGGCTTAACCTTTTCACCTGAATGTATACAAGCTGCACATGAAGCACTAGATACAGAAGGTACAGGTACAACTGGGTCGCGAATGGCCAATGGCAGTTATTCTGGTCACCGTGCGCTTGAGCAAGAATTTGCCAATTTCTATGAGTGCTGTACAGGCATAGTGTTTACAACCGGCTATCAAGCCAATCTGGGTACTATATCAGGCCTGGTTGGTCGCGGCGATACTGTTCTGATAGATAGTGACTCACATGCCAGTATCTATGACGGTTGCATTCTGAGCGGAGCAGAAATTATCCGTTTCAGACATAATGACATGATCGATATGGAAAAACGTCTGCGTCGTCTAGGAGACCGAACAACAACCACATTGATCATTGTCGAAGGCATATATAGCATGCTGGGTGACCAAGCACCCTTGGCAGAGATTGTGCAACTAAAGAACAAATACAACTGCACACTATTACTCGATGAAGCCCATTCTCTGGGCGTTTTGGGCGAAACAGGGCAAGGCTTGGTTGAAAAAACAGGATTGCTGAAAGAAATCGATTTTATCACGGGCACATTCAGCAAAAGTTTGTGTAGTATAGGTGGATTTTGTGTCAGCAACCATCCACAACTAGACCAGTTACGTTATATTAGCCATCCCTATATTTTTACTGCATCGCCCTCGCCCGCAACAATCGCATCAACACGGGCTGCACTTAAGTTATTGCGAAATGGCAGTAACTTGCGAAAGCAGCTGTGGAAGAATTGCACGCAACTTTATACGCATCTTAATACGGTTGGATATAGGCTTGGTCCTGAACCAGGCCCAGTAATTGCGGCGATACTCGACAACCCTCGTCAAGCGCTACAACTTTGGCACGGATTATTAGAACATAATATTTACGTGAACCTGATTCTACCTCCTGCGGCTCCGGATGGAAAATCGTTGGTACGTTGCAGCGTCAATGCAGCACATACTAATGAGCAAATAGCTCATGTGGGTGCGACATTTGAAAAACTCTATCAACAGTTTTTAGTTGCCTGAGCATCAAAAGGAATGAAAATTAATCCTATATATTTTACACTTATAATCGGGAATGAGTTTGTATCTATCGTAAACTGATAACAGGCCAATCATTCTCATCGGCATGCTTTCTTAATGTAGCATCTGGGTCAACGGCAACTGGATGAGTAACCTTACTCAACAATGGCAAATCGTTCAATGAATCACTGTAAAACCAGCTTTGTAAAAATGATAACCAAGTAAGATTATGCTGGCTCAGCCAGCTCTCTAGGCGATCAATTTTTCCTTCTCTAAAACAGGGGATACCAGTAACCTTACCGGTAAATTCGCCATCTTTTTCTTCCGGTTCTGTAGCAATCAAATTAGTAATACCTAAAGTCAGAGCAATCGGTGCAGTCACAAAACTGTTTGTTGCAGTAATAATAATACAAAGATCACCATCCAGCATATGCCCTTCTATCAATTTACGCGTACCTGGCGAAATCAATGGCACGATCTTTTTAGTGATAAACTCGCGCCGCCATTCTTCTAACTGATATCGTGGATGCCGTGACAACGGCTTGAGCTGGAAATCCAAAAATTCGTGAATATCCAACGTACCTGCCTTATATTGCTCGTAAAATTCGAGATTTCGTGCTTCATGTAATTCACGATCAAGCGCTTTCTTTTCAATTAAAAATTGTGCCCACTCAAAATCACTGTCACCTGCGATTAAGGTATTATCCAAATCAAATAATGCTAATTTCATGATAATTAATTATCTTTCTAAGATATTCCATGTAACAACTTTCTTAATAAAGGAATGGTAATTTGGCGCTGGTGAACTAATGAATATCGATCTAATGCATCCAGTGTCATCATGAGTGATGACAAATCTCGTTTGACATGGCGCAGCAAATACCAGCAAATTTCTTTTCGCAAATTAAAGCCGCGCTCAATTGCATGCCGTTGCAGGGCTTCAATTTTTTCTTCCTCTGTTAGTTCATGAACCTGATAAACAAGCCCCCATCCTAACCGAGTCACCAAGTCCTGCCGAAGATTCAACTGTGCAGGTGCCAATGAACCACTTACCAACAGAAAAGTATTTCCTTCCTCCCGTATTTGATTATATACGTTAAACAATGCAACTTGCGCATCGTCGTGCAAGCGTTCAACGTCATCAATAGCCACACAACCAAGATTATCAGTAAACCTGAATTCAGGTGTTAATTCAGCGGGAAAATAATGGGCGACAGATTGTCTTTGCAGAAAATAATCGATGACAGCCTGCAACAGATGACTCTTCCCACATCCTAATCTCCCCCAGATATAAACAAAGTGTTCTTTTTCCTCAGCGCGAATGACTCTTTTAAGCATCTGTAACAGCTCAAGATTACGACCCGGCACAAAATTAGCTAATGAAGGTCCTACTGACGGCTTAATATCTAGTAATAATTGCGTCATTGACTATACAGAAATTTGCGTTTATTGAAGGCATGTTTTCCAAAAAGTATTTCAAACTATCTATTCAGGTTAATTGGTTTGTTAATTGTACAAATCACTTTCAAGATAGCGTTGCTGAATATGCCGCAGCCAAACCAATAAAACTGCACTCACTGGTAACGCCATCAGAATTCCAAAAAATCCAAACAACTGTCCGAACGCGAGCAATGCAAAAATAACTATAACCGGGTGCAAGCCAATTCTATCGCCCACTAACCATGGTGTTATTATCATACCTTCTACTAATTGCCCCATTGCAAAAACAATCCACACCGGTACAATTTCCGCCCAGCCCTGAAACTGCATGAAGGCTGCTAATGTAGCTAGAGTCAGTCCTACAATCGTTCCTAGATATGGTACAAAAACCAGAAGTCCTGCTACAAGTCCAATCGGCAAAGCAAATTCTAATCCAACTAACCATAATCCAGTAATATAAATATTGCTCATGATAAAAATCACAGACAATTGCCCACGCAGATACTGCGCCAAAATACGGTCAGTTTCCCGGGCCAATGTTGCAACCTGATCATGCCAGTAACGCGGCACTATTCCATCGATTTGTTTAATTATTTGATTCCAATCACGTAATAAATAAAATAGCACGACTGGAACAAGTAATAGATTTACAAAAAATTCGACGATTGCCATACCACCGCTCGTTAATGAAGGGAGCATTTTTGCTGCTATCCCACCCGCACTTTTCCAGTGCTCGGATACTGCTTGTTTCAGTGAATTAATGTCGGGTTGCAAACTCAAATTCAACCGGGCTTCAAGCCAAGGGATTACTTGATTTCTTAAAATATCTATATATACAGGCATTTTTTCTATTAGACGATTTGATTCCTTCTCGAATAATGGCACCATAATTAGAACCAATGCCGCAAATATACTCAACAATAGAAACATGATTAATATTGCACCAATTGTCCGGGGAATTTTAAATGCAGCCATACGAGTAACCACAGGATTACAAATATAAGCAATCACAGCTGCCAACAGAAAAGGGGTGAGGATTGGGCTTAGCAGATAAATAAGGACACCTGTCGCAGTGGCCAGCAATAACCACCATAAATAATGTAAATCTTTAGACTGACCTTCTACACTCATTCATCTTTCCATCAGAAAATTGCTTATCTTTGATAATGAAAACGAAAATAGATCGGTGGAATCATTGTTAACAAACTCAGATGCACTGTGTTTATACGGTGATTTTATCACCTCAAAATTCCATTTGATGTCTTTTAATTACAAAAAATATCCTGTAATGGCTCAACACCTTTCTCTCCAAATAATCAAACAAGCTTCGCGCATTTAGAACTAAAAAGTCCTTTACGTAATAACGCATCCATACCCACGTAACATTTGTAACAATATAAGTTTAACTGTTTAACAAGCATGCTGTGGGAGGGTGTTCAAGATTCTTTGTCAACCTACAAATTATCTGCCGTACTCTGCTTAATGAGCTGCTTCAACCGGTAACCGATCGACACCATGGGAGTCGATCGGCTGCCCGTTTTCAGCGGCATTATATAAAATTCCCAACCATTTTCTAAATCCCGTGCTGTATCCAGACACCCTTCAAAATACATCGCCAGCTGTAATAATGTTTGGAAAGGGCATTGTCCATTTCCTGCTGGCGTTCTTAATGCCGACATACAGTAGCTTAAGCAAACTATTCTTGTTCGGAAATCCGCCTTTCGTTTTTGTAAGTTTGCGAAACTGACGATAGATCGCCTCTATGGTATTTGTCGTATACATAACACGGCGTATCGGTTCAGAGAATTTAAAGAGTACCGATTAATCTCCCATTTGTTTCACCAGGATTTGATCACAGTGGGATACTGTTCTCTATATTTGGCTTCCAGCGCATCAAGTGCATCTTCAGTACATCCCTGGTCTGTGCTTTGTATACCGGTCTTAAAGCAGCCATGAAAGCTTTGTGATTCTTTGACGCGACATATTTCATCGAATGGTGTATGTGATGATTGATGCACAGTCGAATCCTTGTTTTTGGAAAAATACTTTAATCGCTTCAGGAAAATCTGTAAGAGCGTCTACGGCAGCAATAAAGATAACCTATACGCCGAATATTCAGATTTTTCTATACAGCCAGCCAGAATCGAACGCTTACGCATTCCGACAATGACAACCCCAGGATTTTCTTGTGGCCTCTCAGCGTATTCAGCGGAAAAATAACCTGTGACCGATTTCACGGTTTTAGATGTTGATCCATCTTTGCGGTTCGATACATCGCCGGATTCAATAGGCTGTTCAAGTTCTGCCGCTAATGCAGCTTAATCAGCGGTATTGATGTGCCATTCTTGCTATGCAGATCCTGCAATATTTAACGCTGACGGCTCTTCTTCAAAATTGAATTCTGGTTTAGTCCTGCTCATCTGTCACTCCTCCGAGATTTCATCATAAGGGAATGATACAGAATTTTTAATACTCTCGTCCTCCAGAATATAACCGGGTTCATGAGGCATCTCTATTGACAAATTTCTTGGGCAGCATAAATCGAAAAAAAACCGGTACACCGACTGTCTTGCGACAGTGGTGTACCGGCGTTGTTACTAACCTGCTTTTAGAGTCTGGTAAAGACTGGAATTACAGCGCCAGCAATACTGTTAATATAACGATTGCCTTCTTCATCCCATGTCATCAACAAACCACCAAAACGGCTTTCAGGATCACCCAGCAAAGCCATCAAACGCTGTACTTCCCACAATGCGTCTTTGGCTTCCAATTTAACTTCACGGGTTTCTCCCGGCTGAATCGCAGCATCATCATCCAGTGTCAGTCCGGTTGCCACCAGCTCTCTTGGATAATCAGGATCAAGGTGCTCACGTCCCAGTGCGTTTACAAAACGTACACCTGCTGTCGTAAACTCACCAATATTCACGCCTGTATCACCATTGTTGGTAATGTCCATGGTAATACGTAACGCGCGCCCTGGTACGTCATAGTTAGCATGTGTAACTTTGATCGCAACTGGATTCGGCTCAATTGGTAACGGATCTACTTTGGATTCACCAGCCTGAATTGGAATGGTGTACGGATGTACGCTTTCTGTATAACGATAACCACCCCATACCAGCGCACACGTCAGAATTGCAACACCCCACGCCAGTTTACGATCAAACGGATCCAGCAGCAGTTCGTCACCATACGCTAACAGTACACGACTGCGTGGCAGAAACATCGGACGTGCCACGAAAGCACCAATCCAGAAAATGCCTATGCCTGTCCACAGTACGTGCCAGAAAATACCATTGGCAAAGTTGAATGTTTCTGTGTCAATGGTCTCACCTGTCAGTGTTTTAACAGGGTTGGTAAAATCATCCCAGCTGCCTGTGATGTTCATCCATGAGGCAGGACCTGCAATTGGACCCGCATCTTTTACGTTAACCATCGCGTGCATGTGATGACGGCCAGGTATACGTGCTTTCAGCTTGACTTCAAATTCATAGTCACGACCAATTACCAGTGGCCCTGAAATGAATGTCGGTTCGCCATTCAGTTTGGTGCTCAAACGCACAAACACCGGACTTGGGCTACCAACGTTGAAGAACGCACGTTCTGGCTTACCTACCGCACGCGGCCAATCTTCCGCCAGGTGAAACTTACCTGTCATCCACGCTATGTCATTAACTTTGGTGACCTTAGGCTCCCATTTCATGTCATACCATTGGATACTACGCATGCGCAAGAATGGCTCTTGTGAACGTTCTCCATGCGCTGCTACCGGTGTTACGTCTACTGCTACTGTCAGCGCCAGTGTCGCGGCACCTACTGCTGCGCCATAAAGACCCATGACCCCCAGTTTAACGATATTTCTTATTTTCATTATCTAATCCCCTCTGCAAATCCTTTTTCACCATACGCTGTAACGTCGTGTTTCATTGAGATACGGCCTCTTTCGCCTTTAACATAGAAGAAAGCGGTGCAATAGATTTTGCCTAAGTACCACCATACACAGAACATCAGCATGGATACAAAGGCCGAGAAGAATGCTGCAATCACCGTGGTGTGACCACCAAACGTTCGTAACGATCCCTGTTCAATCAAACGCACATATTCCGGTGTACCTGTACGTACATACAGAAAACCTGTGTAATCAGCTACTGAAAGCAATACACCTTCAACAACTACTGGCAGATGGGTTGGTCCAAAGATCGGCCAGTTGCCCGGATAAAAGAACAAGCCCCAGAATCCACCACCCAGTAACGCTGTAATCAACCAGTTACCAGTCAGTAACATGATCGTATCCAGCATCAATGCACCGGGTATCATGGTTGACGGTAATACAAAGTTGATCGGGTAGTGCGACCACCAGTAGAAGCCCCAGTAGCGGGTCAGCCACTCACCTGTCAACAGGCACACAATGCACAGTGTCGCTCCATACGGTAAACGGTAGTTCACCCATAAATAATACATCAAGGCCGCACAATACATAACACCCACTATCGGCGTTACTACCGGCCACCATTGACGGTCTTTCCAGTCAAGCCAAAAATCCCAGTCACCTGCCAACAGCATAAAGTGCATATGGAATGTGCCAACCAGTAATATACAAAGAATTGGAAAATAAACCGCATCAATGTATCTGGACATCTTGACTGCTTCGGGCGGCATTTTCGCCGCTGCTATAATTTCGTCTGTTCTGCTCACTAGACTCTCCCTTCGTTTGTTTCGTGTTGTGATATTAATTTTGAAAACATGACGATTCCTTTACTGTCTCTTACTACCTCTCTTCGAGCGGAAAGCATATAACTCCCTTATCCGCTTACCGCTCTATTCGAGTATCACCCCCGCTTACGCAAGGGTGATATATAGTCTAGCTTAGATTAAGGAACAATCCGGTTGTTGAGTATTTCTTTACTTTGACCATTCCAGATCACGTCTGTCAGGTTAGAGTAACGGGTGATAATCTGTGCTGCAATACCACCTGAGAACAA
>NZ_QAAE01000006.1 GCF_003046585.1 Nitrosomonas aestuarii
AACAATGACCGGTTGCACACAGCTAATAGTGGAATGTCTCCGGCTAAATATGAAATGTCTCTGATTAAAGTGTCCGGTTCGACTTGACCAGAACAGCCAATACCAGCACAACTCCATCCTTCACACTGTTTGATGCCACACTCCGCTATGAAAAAGGCCCCATACTTTTCACTATTAATTCGAGCAACATATTTAATAAAAAATATGTATCTTCGACC
Organism: Nitrosomonas aestuarii; assembly: GCF_003046585.1. Taxonomy (GTDB): domain Bacteria; phylum Pseudomonadota; class Gammaproteobacteria; order Burkholderiales; family Nitrosomonadaceae; genus Nitrosomonas; species Nitrosomonas aestuarii. Next base: position 219 of record NZ_QAAE01000006.1, read on the forward strand.
TTCTTCAACAGGCAATACCCCGGAACTGAGCGCACTGTTATCGGAACATTATCGTTCAGATTTTGATTATAAGTTTTAAATTGTTGCCAACAGCGAAGTAATAATTCGATTGTATTGCCAGGGAAATCATGTTGTGTTTCCAATATGAATCAGGTTAGAAACGAATATGACAATTGTTATCATTTACAATCAATAGGTTATTGTTGTTTTGATACTGAACAGCTATTATAATGTGGCTGGCTTCGTCAGAATTCTTAAAATTATGCTGGTGTCGGTTAGACGTGGCAGATATATGAGTATTGAACACGACAACAATCCTGTTGGAATAGGAGGAAATTATGAAAGGCAACACAAAAGTAATAGATACGTTGAATGCGCTGCTTGCTGACGAATTAACTGCCATGGACCAGTATTTTACGCATTCTCGCATGTACGATGACTGGGGATTTAGCAAACTGTACGAGCGCATTGATCATGAAATGGACGATGAGAAGCAGCATGCGGATTTGCTTATCAAAAGGATTTTGCTCTTGGAAGGTGTGCCGGCTATGGGTAATCGCAGTCCGCTCAGGATTGGCAAGGACGTTCCGGCCATGCTGCGAAATGATCTGGAACTGGAACGGAGTGTAATTACTGCGTTGCGCAATGCAATTGCAGTTTGTGAACTGGAACAAGACTATCAGACACGGGAAATATTAGAAGGTCTGTTGAGTGAAACAGAAGAAGACCACGCCTATTGGCTGGAAAAACAGCTCGGTCTGATTGAAAAAGTCGGGCTGCAGAATTATCTTCAATCACAAATATGATCCCGGGTTTGTATAAAAATTTCTATTACAAGACAAAGCTGAACGGTTGCAGTGCAATGTAACAGGTTGGCCGTTTCGATGCGATGGATTACAGCGCCAGGTTCGGCGCTATTTCTTGCAACAGAGCCATTAATTTCTGTTCTAATGAAATTGGAGACACAAGATTACCTAAGCAAAGTCAGCATCATTTGAGGACTTGAATTAGCTTGAGCAAGAATAGCAGTTGCAGCTTGTTGCATAATTTGCGTTCTGGTCATTGTTGCTGTCTCAATTGCAAAATCAGCATCCTGGATGCGCGAACGGCTGGCTGTCATAGATTCTGCACTGACCTGATTATTGGCTATCGCCGATTCAAGTCGATTGAGTTGCGCGCCTATCTTCGCTCTTTCCTTATTAATATGCTCTAATGCAAGGTCCATTTTATAAATGGTAAAACCTGCATTATTAATCAAATCAATGTTATCAATACCCATGGCTCCAGCATTTACAGCACCAAAAGAAACATCCAGTGTTTCATTCTTGTTTGCGCCTAATTGTAAAGTTTTGTTATTGCCCAGCCCAGCCAGAGCGATATTTTCCCATTTTTCATTGAACCCACTCAACGCATTTTGGCCACTTCTGGAACTGCTGTTTGGAACAACACTTTCAGCCGTTCTAACAGCTCCACCATCAACATTTGCGCCTCCAATCGCACCAGTATCTTCGTCTGCCAAGTTCATTCCAGCGATATAAGCAGTGCCATTAGCCACAAAATCAGCATTAAAAGCATCTGCGCTTGCCCACAGCCCACCTGAAGCTGCGTTGATTGCATCATTCAGTGTGGCGGCTTGATTCTGATTAAGATAAGTCATGACATCCTTGATGCCAGCACCACCATTTTCTTTGATTTTCTGATGCATATAACCCACTGCAGCATAAGCAGCTGAGTACTCATCTGAGCTTCCTACCCAGGCACCGCCTGCTGAACCAAAATTTGCCGCTTGCGCCATGACCCCGACAACGCCAACATTGTTAATTGAACTCTGTAATCGCTCATCTGCGCCATGAATAAATTCAGCCGCACCCTCCAGGAACCATATCTGATCAGCCGCCGGATTGAACATTGAAGCAATATTCATGCTGCGATACATGACGGCATGCACCATTTCATGGGCAATAATTCTGTCATTGTAAAAAGGGGCCGTACCGCCGTTCGGCAGATTAGGCGGCGTGAAATCACTCATATCAATCTGCAGCTTGACATCGGTAGCCTTACCCGTAAAACCGCCGGGAATCGAACCAACAACCCGGGCGGCAGTTTGCCCTGCACCGTCCGAAAAAGTAGTCAACTCAATGCTAATATCGGCGCCATCAGCTGAAATACCATAGTATTGCTGGATCATGCTCTCAGCCTGTTCGAGCCAGCCGTTCTGCAAGCCATAAAGTACGGCCAATTGATTTGAATCGCCTATAACACTGCCACTTGTAAAATCAAAAATTTTTTCATTATTGAACGCAGTAGAGGATGATACTCTATCTATTTCCTGGATAAGTTGATTGGTCTCTTCCTGTAACGCCTTTTTATCACTGAGGCTATTTGTTGAATTAGCTGCCTGAACTGAAAGCTCCCGAACTCGCTGTAATGAGCTTGAAATAGATGAAAGTGCGCCGTCCGCGGTTTGCAGCATGGAAACACCGTCATTGGCATTTCGAGTCGCCTGATTTAAACCACGAATTTGTGATGTCATACGTTCGGATATCGCAAGTCCTGCGGCATCGTCCCTTGCGCTATTGATACGCAGACCGGAAGACAACCGCTCCAAAGAACGATTTAAATTCGTCTCCGTCATCGACAATTGGCGCATGCTGTTTAAGGCACCGATATTTGTATTAATTGATAAGCTCATTATTTCAAGTAAAATTATTTATACGATATTCTTATCTCTTTACGGAAAATCGAAGCAATTATTAAGACCAAAAATTGAATTTTCCGAATTTAATATATACAAAATATTTGATTACGAGCTCGTCTTACAAATTCTTAGAAAACTAATTTTTCGTGACAAAGAAAAATCAACCTACCACTAAAAAAAGTACGCCCACAACACAATATCAAACGCTTAAACAGATAGGCGAATTAAAACCGGATGCAGATCAAGCCAATGCGGTCGACGAATTGGAGCGTTTATATCATGCACTGATAGACTATTCTTGCTCCGACAGTCTAAAAAGTGGTTGGTTATTACATTTTTTTCGCCGCACTAACCACAAACAGGAATCTCCTAGAGGTATCTATCTTTATGGTAACGTCGGGCGTGGCAAATCCATGCTAATGGATTTATTTTTTAGCGTCGCCCCTTTGGCATCGAAACGGCGCGTGCATTTCCATGAATTCATGCTGGAAATTCATAATCATCTAAAAATATGGCACAATTTTTCCATACAACAGCGCAAACTTGCAATGCAAAATTTACAGAATATACAAGGTAGAAAAGTTGATCTGGATGATCCAATACCTGCCGTAGCGCAACAAATCGCTAATAAAGCAACATTGTTATGTTTTGACGAGCTGCAGGTTACTGATATTGCCGATGCGATGGTGGTCGCCCGGTTATTTAAAGAGCTGTTTGATCAAGGTGTAGTGATAGTATCTACATCCAACAGAGCACCAGATGACCTGTATAAAAATGGACTCAACCGCCATCGTTTTGTACCGTTTATTGATCGCATAAAAAAAAACATGGCAATCGTGTCACTGAATGGCCCCATCGATTACCGCTATAACCGATTAAAGGGCACAGACACTTATTTTCATCCGGTAAATGAAACCACCACAGCCAAATTATCCGCAGCCTTTTTTCGTTTGACGGATCGCAGTGTGGAAGATCGAGACAAGGTACCGAGTGGTGAACTAAACGTTCAAGGACGTAAATTATTTGTGCCGAAATCCGCGCGCGGCGTAGCAGTTTTTTCGTTCAAGCGATTATGTGCCAATCCACTGGGCTCAGCAGATTACCTTGCTATCGCTAGAGCTTATCATACGGTCATCATAGTAGCTATTCCACAATTTACACATGAAAATACAAGCGAAGCCAAACGTTTTATCCATCTTATCGATGCACTATATGAATATAACGTCAAATTTCTTTGCTCGGCGGTCACACCTCCACACCTACTTTATCAATCAGGCAACTCCGATTTCGAGTTTGAGCGCACTATATCCCGCTTAATAGAAATGCAATCAGAAGACTATTTAGCAAAAGGTCATGGAAAACTTATTGCTGAATAGCTATATTCCAAAAGACTGGCGTCTTCAGTCACGCTTTCTGGATGCAAAAACATAACCACCAATCGCTCCCAATATCAACCCAATTGGACAGGCAACAATAATACCAAAGAATATAGCTTGCTGAGTATCCTGCACCAAAAGCATTGGCCCAAAGAAACCAAAAATAAACCCTAATCCACCCAATATGAGCGCACCGTTCAGCACAGACGCACTCACACTCATTTTTTTACTGGAAAACGATTGCCACGAATACCATCCCACGCAAGCCGCACAGACTAATGATAAGGCTACGCTGATCAAACCAGTTAATTCAGTGGTAATCAATAAAATTGTCTGGATAAAAAACAGAACGATACCAAACATTAACAAGGAAACGATTACTCTAAATGTAAACTGCACTGTTGTAACTCCAATTTATGAATCAGGCGACCAAATAACAGGAAGTACCATTTCTTACCTTTTCGCTTCGCCTGATATATCGCAGAATCAGCATTAGCTATTAACATTTCAATATTTTTGCCGTCATGGAGAAAGACAGTGATGCCGATACTTGATCCCAAAATGGCATAAAAACCATTATTAGAGGCCGTTTATATTCTGTGTCAGATAAGCATTACGACTAACGCGCTTTGCTTGTTGGCCACGTAAAATAACTGTAGCCACTGCTCTTTCAATGCATAACTTACAGTTATTTTCCGCAGCTTGATGATAACTGGTTATGTGTTCAGGTGTCGAGCACATGATCCAGTCGATCTTCAAAAAAAGATCTAATTGTGACAAAACCTGAGTCCAGTTCTGAACCGACATGGTCCATTTCTCAGTGGCATTTAATATGCCTGCGTAAGGTAATTTCAATAAGCTGTTTTCATTTTGGAATGCACCTTTGGTTTTGGTTAATTTCCGAAACTGACGATGCATCGCTTCAACAGCATTGGTTGTGTAAATGATTTTTCGTATCGGTTCCGGGTGTTTAAAGTAAGCCGATAAATAATGCCACTTTTACGTCAGGATCTGATCACAATGGGATAGGTATTGCTCCATTTTCAAAGGCCAGGCAGTTCTTTCTTTTCTTCAGGTATTAATCCTGACAGGGTGTAAATGGCCTTGCCGATATAACGACCCGCTTCCGTAATTTTATAATGCACGGCAACCATTCGCATCACTGGGCAAATATTCTTCAGCGGTCTTTGCTGCCATTCTTTAAGTGCGGGCAAGTTTTGGCCCCTTCAGATACTATTTTCTAATTGTTTGTTCAATCTCCAGTTAAGCTATTTCAGCCAAACTGGAGAAGATAGAAAAACAGATGGTTAAATTTCAGGAATCAGACTTAGAAGTTCCTCAAGCGTAGCTGCATCACTAATAGGACATGTAAAGCCATCAATTTCGATACGCGATGTATCTTTACATGGCGCCACATCTTTTAGATTCGCCACCCCAAACTGATCCCAACACTGCTGATTGGTAAGTCCCACTGTGGGGCAATTCTGATTAGCAAGCAAGTTACCAGCTGGATATTCACGCGCAACCATCACATGACCGGGAGATTGCTCTTTAAAAAATAACTGAAAATCATTGCCTGATTGCTTGTCATAATTATAGACATACGTCCTTGACAATTCAGTTACTGTCGACAATGAGAAGGGTGGAACTATCCTAGTAGCGATCGCAGCAGGCTTTAGCGACAAGAATTTGTTTTGAGGACCCATATTTTGTTCAAATTCCACATCTTTAAGCAAGGTATACTTTGAACCTACCAGAGGAGAATGTTCTCTTACGTTGACATAATTCCTAAGAAATGCATCATCAACTATAGTTATCCGGGGCGGAGCCAATCCAAATTGCGGCTCTACTGGCAGTAAAAATGCCGGAAGATCAATGCCCAGATTGAATCCTTCAACCCTAATATTTCTCAACACAACGTGACCGGCTTGATATCGAGGATTATGCAAATCAATACCTATGTTAATTGTGCCGATATAGTTCTTGTTCGATACGGCTTGATTGCCAATAATCGTTATGTTGTCATAGGCGGCAGAAATGTTACGCTGAGAATATAAACCGGTCTGTTTGATATTCCACAAAAGATAGTCACTCAACTGTCCTACGACACCTGCAAAACCGACCCATATGCCAACACCACTGGCGTATACTTCATTGTTTCTTGACATTCGGATTTCTGGCGCAAATGTCTTTTTATAGCTCGTCCATTGAGTTAAATCGTCAATATCAGCACCTCTAAAATTGGGCACTAAAGGCTGATTATTCACAAACCCTTTTGATCGCGCGTTATACATGACACCCGCATAAGCAGCATTAGCGGCTACGTTTCCGGTTACATAATCATCGTTACCTGTAAACCATAAAGCGGAACCTTCATAGCCGAAATCACTAAATCCGTGATGTCTGCCTATTTCAGCAACGCCCCCATATCTTGGCTCATAAAGACTCTTAATGATGGTTCCGACTTTAACAACGAAATTATTACTGAAAACATTTTCTCTTTCATTGCCTTCTTCTGTAATGATCCCGGCACCCTCAACGTCATAGACAACGTTACCATCCACAAGACCAAAGTGAGAATTATGTACTGCTATGCCCCACTTAGCGCCGTTGTCAATTGCATTGCCAACCAGAACAAATTGATAACCGTCATTAGATGTATTTACGGGTCCCATATGATGATGCATATGAATAGGATAACGGCCAATCTGATTTGTGCCGATGTGTGCTACCACATTATCAGTAATGACTGTATTATCCAGCGGCTTCGCTGTAGTACGACCCATATCGACGAATGAAACATATCTGATATCCACTTTGGATCTCTCAGTAAACATGCTGTGTCCTCTAACGCCACCGGAATTTTCAGAACGCACCACAATGTTTCTGCTTAAATTGCCAATATGCGGCATACCAATCAAATTACCATCAGTATCACGGCCACCCAGATGATCGTACACCAGCGGTCGAGTTAATCTAATTGTATTGCCAGAAATGTCAGCGATAATCATTTCCTCAAGCTGAAGTTCTATTGGTGTCACAGGTTCAATCTGCCATTTCTTAACTAGAGGTGTTTGTCTGGTATCCGGCAGCACAAGCTTATCTCCCACTGACCAACCGGTCGGAGAACTTGCCAGCACAAGAGTATTCTGTCCAGCCCGGGGTTCTTGTGCCAACCTTATCCAGGTTGGTGACATTTCTTTTCCGTGCATATTGACTTCGCCGAATGAGATCAAGCCGGTACCATATTGCAATGGATCGTAGGCTCCTGTCGCCCTATCAGGGCCCCAAGTAGCAAGCGAACGATTGGCAATAATTATCTCCACTTTCACATTCCCTGCAATCGGACTTGCCAGGGTTCCAACATTCATCCTGCCCTCACGATAGACTAAAATAGTGCCTACTTTGATTCTGCTACTCATAGCTGTATCAAATGTTAACGTTCCCTTAATTCCGAGAGAAGCTAAAGCAGCGTCGCTGATACCATTGTAATTGACAGCGTGCCCTTGCTCTATTCGAACAACATCATCAGCATGAGGTACTCGCGCTTGTTGCCAGGTAGAAACATCAAACCAATTCCCGCTTTGTTTTGAAACAATCGTTGGGTGAGCTGCAAAGTTAGGAATCACATCTTTTCCGGTTACAACAGAATCCAGGTCGCCTTCCATTACGGCTGCTGGGTGATGATGCGGTTCCACGCTTTCTAATGGAGCCGTTTCTTTTGAAGTTGCATCCGGAGCCTCTTCCGCAAATACTAGTGATGCTGCTACAAAAATAATCATAGCTAATAAAAATTCTTTCATTTAATTTCCTTAGTACACTTATAGCGTTTATCCTGATTGAAGAATCAGTACATTACATATTCTCAATCAACAAATGAATTGATCTGTAAACAAATCAACTTTGGATAAATCTTGTTGATAATTAGAATCAATCTTTGAATTTTTCACTTTGATTCACCACGGGTCTTCTATGATTTGTACGAGCAGACTCGCATATACGAGATGATCAACAAGTCATACTTTTACCCAACTCATAGATATCTGTGTTTTTTTGATACCGTGTATCAAGTGCGAATAAAAGTGAATTTTGTGGTGTAGTTAGCTCAAATAAAATTGCTCATACGGAACCACTAGAATGCGTTTGTCAAAATCAAAATAAATTCGACTTCGATTATTGGAAGAGCAGGGGGATTTGTAAATTGTCATGTTTGGTTCCTCGTTCGTTAATCAAACTCAGACACAGGCCGGGGAACGCATGTTTCTACTATGTTGTATCTATTGACGATATCAGTTGTCGTATCTATTGATGATACTAACTGACATATCTGCAGACACTAACTTTTGGTAACCCCGCTATCTATTTGCTAGACCGGAAGCTTTGCGTCCTCACCTCACGATGAGTATGCCTTTGTCTTTTTGTTTTATCGTAATTTTTTGAAAAATCTTTAGGGACTGCTGACATATTACCGATACCAATTCAACTACCAGCAAAAGATACTGACAGCCGTACGTAACAACATCTTTGCGAAAACATGGGAAACTCTGTCGATAACCCTCACTGACAATCGTTACATTCATTTTCTTAATAGTCTGGCGCGCAGTTGGGCGTACTCATTACTTTTTTCTAACAAAACCTTCACCCTAATATTGGAAGCCCAAAAAACATGTTAACCATGATTGAAAATAATGTGACATCCAGTGTTATAGGCCGCAGCAAAAAACTTCTCTTTCACGTAGTATCACGTTACACTGCCAAGAAACACCATAACAATTGAGCAAGAATCGTTATCCGACGTGTCGCCTGAAATGATTTTATGCTATGGGAGAGTTTAAATGAATTGGTTTCGTCTAATTCTGTTTGGAACTGTCATACTGATGATGCTAACCGGTTGCATGGCTAGTCGAAAAGATAAAGACAAAATGGCAACATCCGCATTGCAAAACACCTTTCCGTCAGATCCGGTATTTTTCAAAGCCGCCCGAAAAATCAGTTTTGAGGATCAAGGCAAATTTATCATGCTGGAAGGCAATCAATGTACAGAACAGGTACGTGGGCCCGAATCTGCAATCATGTTAATCACATTAGACATGCCCACTTATGTCAATCGCGGCACCGTAGTATTGAACGGATGGGATTTGCGCTATTTACACAAAGACCACGAGGTACGTTCGATGCGTGCCGACATTACACACAGCAAACTGGTTACCGGCGGCGACAGCCCTCCTATGCTTGTTTTTGAAGTGGCAGGCGAACTCAGTGATCAGAATTGGGACGATGCCTATGAATTCTGCGTTTACTACACGGGCTTTGGCTTTAACTCTGCTTGGATTGATGCACAAATAGAAGGTGATTATAACGGTATAAACACCTGGGATTTACAGATCGATTCTGAAGGACCGATCGCTACGCTGGAAAGTTTATGGAGTGACGGCGCTCTCAGAAGCAGCGATTCAATCGTTGTTATTCCACGTGGATTTAGTTTCCAATATGACAACAAATTTGAATGTGAACTACGCTTCCCTCCCTGCCGATGGGACGATCCAGCTGATCACCAACTGCGTCAGGTCGCATATAGTCTTTTTCAAACAGGCGCTTCACCAAATCCTGACGGTAATCCACACTGGATTACACAAACTATTTTCAAAGACAATGGCACACGAACGCACTGGATCAAAGCGCGCGCAGCTCTTATCGGCGGCGGCAGTGTCAAACTGCATGCCGATTTCCTGCCATTGAATCCGCGGTCAGGCAAAGCGAATATTTGCCGTAATGGCGTCGATGGCGTTATACGTACTGAAACATTCCGTATTTATGATTTGCCTTTTGATTACGCTGTACCCATGCTGACAGGTTGGGATCTGAACTATGAATGTGATGATCAACATGTTCAACGTGCCGGCATTTGGATACACGACATACGCTTTGACCCTGATTCAAACGGATTAGAATATAAACTCTCATCCATTCTGCGAGACAAAAATGGTGCCCCAAGCTTCAATGCTGCTCACCGGGTCAGCGTACTGGGACTTAATCGTTCTTCAATACCACCTGTGGTTGAACGATCAGCTCCCGATATCCAAATCAGGCTTCGCGATCAATAACAGTTTTTAGTGAGTGCCTCTAAAATGGGAAAACATTAAACTTGAGCCCGTGATCAATTCATGAATTCACATGCACGTTCAATTTTACACTTAACTTCTTTTCTCTTGGCGTTGCAAACTTAAACATTTGTCCTGAATATTGCTGTGTGAGGCAGGTTTGTATCAAAAGTAGTGACAGACAATTACAGTCAGGCAAACCATAGTTCTCTGCAATCAGCTTTATTGCGCGCGTGATGACACTGAAAATCGCAAAAAGTAACAGCATTGGCTTTATTTGCCAGCAGTACCAATTACCGTTACTGGCGATCAAATCAATTCCGGCTCTTACTATCTTCTCAGGCTTGCGTTCTAACAATACACCGGGTTGTACTGCAGAGCACTGACCTCGCGCATGTGACGATTAGTACGCTGAACTAGAAGTTAATCAAAATCGGCGCTGTCATCGTGCGCAATCACCACCGTACTCGCCTGCCACCCACAAGCAAATGCCCCTACCGGATAGTCTTCTTTTACGTCACGGCCAGACTGGTACTCAGATACCACATTTCCAGACTGTTGCGCATATTTCTACCAGATGAAAGCCCATGGGCAGGCAAGTCACACCTTTTTTACAAAACTTGACATCTAAATCTGCTGGGAAATTCATTGCATCAATATTAATTTGAAAATAAATTGACTCCCACTGGCAAAAGTCGACTTTTGCCAGTATAAAATCTCCTTTTTTGATTCATGCAATCTTCGGGTTAGAAACCTAATTTCCCGATGAATGTGATAACAATTTCCTGAGGCGTTATAATAGCGGCCAGAATTTGAATAATATGATCAACAATACAACAATATGCGAAAACAACTGATTCAGAGAACCCCCTTTCTCGACGGTGAAGACGTCAACGCGAAACGAGCAGAAATTCGTAACTATTTTCATGGCACGCTGGATTGTTATGAACAGCTTTTCAAAACACTGCGCAATGATGATGCTTATTACAAAAAACCGATTTCACTGCGTCACCCTCTGATTTTTTACTATGGTCACACGGCGACTTTTTTTGTCAACAAACTGATGCTGGCAGGATTGATCACCAAACGTATCAATCCAAAATTTGAATCCATGTTTGCCGTCGGCGTGGATGAGATGAGCTGGGACGATCTGGATAACACGCATTATGAATGGCCTACTGTAGAAGAAGTACACCGCTATCGCGGCATGATGCGCAGCATGGTCGATAGGCTGATCAGCGATTTACCGCTGACACTGCCAATTACCTGGGAAAGCCCCTGGTGGCCAATTCTAATGGGCATTGAACATGAACAGATTCATTTAGAGACATCTTCCGTACTGATTCGGCAACACGCGCTTGCGCATGTGCAAACACATGAAGCCTGGCGGCCTTGTGAAAAAACGGGCGTTGCACCCGAGAATGAATTGATCAATGTACCTGCCGGATCAATTGAAATAGGCAAAAACAAAGTATCGCATCAACATTACGGCTGGGATAATGAATATGGCCTGCATACTGCAGATATCGCAGCTTTTCAAGCCAGTAAATATCTTGTCAGCAATCAGGAGTTTTTTGCTTTTATGCAGGCGAACGGTTATCAGACAGACGATTACTGGGAAGAAGAAGGCTTGTCCTGGCGTAACTTCACCCATGTCAAACACCCTGCTTTCTGGATAAAGAAAGACGACAACTGGTTCATGCGTACTATGACCGACGAAATTCCGATGCCATGGGACTGGCCTGTCGATGTTAATTATCATGAAGCAAAGGCTTTTTGTAACTGGAAGACGAAAACAACAGGACAACCGGTCAGATTACCTACCGAAGACGAATGGTACCGGCTATATGATATCTCCGGTTTGTCTGAAGTACCCCATGACAAATCGGCTGCGGGCAATCTACATCTCGATTATTATGCTTCCAGCTGCCCGGTGAATGAATTCCCACAAGGTGAATTCTTTGATATCGTAGGCAATGTCTGGCAATGGACCGAAACACCGACCTATCCATTCGAAGGTTTTGATGTGCACCCGCTGTATGATGATTTCACCACACCGACTTTTGATAACCAGCATAACCTGATCAAGGGTGGTGCATGGATTTCCTGTGGCAATGAGTCTCTCAAAAGCGCCCGCTATGCATTTCGGCAGCACTTCTTCCAGCATGCGGGTTTTCGCTATGTTGTATCCGACGCACCGGCCACGTTGCAGACTTCAAACTATGAAACCGACAAACTACTTTCTGAATACGCCGAATTTCATTATGGCGACACCTACTTTAATGTACCAAACTTTCCCAAAGCACTCGCGGAAATTGCAATTGCCGCCATGGGCGACAGACCTGCACATAAAGCCCTCGACCTCGGCTGCGCATCCGGACGCTCAACTTTCGAGCTTGCACGTCATTTTGACCGTGTAATTGGCATTGATTTCTCCGCGCGTTTTATCGGTCAGGGTGTGCAACTGGCGCAACAAGGCATTCTACGCTACACGCTGACCGACGAAGGTGATTTGGTATTCTACAAGGAGCGTACACTCAACGGCCTGGACTTGGAAGCCGTGAAAAACAAAGTAGAGTTTTATCAGGGTGATGCATGTAACCTGAAACCATTGTTTTCAGGTTACGACCTGATTCTTGCGGCAAACCTGATTGACCGGCTGTACGATCCCGCCAAATTACTTAACGTTATCCATACACGCATCAATAAAGGCGGTCTGCTGATGCTTACATCACCGTATACCTGGCTGACTGAACATACCAAGAAAGAACATTGGATTGGCGGCTTCAAACGCGATGGAGAAAATTTCACTACCCTGGATGGTTTGAAAGAAATTCTCGGCAAACATTTCAAATTGATTCAAGGTCCGCAGTCGGTACCTTTTGTCATCCGTGAAACCAGCCGGAAGCACCAACACACATTATCCGAAGTCACTATTTGGGAGAGAATTTCTTGAAGGGTGGACTCGATCCAGAGTATTTCAATCGGATAATCAACCGCGAACAAACCGATAGCGTCAAATATGACGGGCGGCAAGGCATATTTGGCAAATCTAACGTGACGCCAGCATGGGTGGCGGATATGGATTTTGCTGTGCCGCCTGCCGTCACCGAAGCATTAATTGCGCGCGCCAGGCATCCGATTTACGGCTACACGCTGTTTCCCGACAGTCTGTATGACGCCACTATCGACTGGATACAACGGCGTCATGGCTGGACAATAGCGCGCGACTGGATAGTAATGTGCCCAGGCGTGGTGCCATCGCTTAACGCCACAGTCATGGCATTTACCCGGCCCGGCGATTCGGTCATTATACAACCACCGGTTTATTTCCCCTTTTTTTCAGCAGTAACTCAAACCGACAGAAAACTGATCGAAAATCCGCTGAAACGCAATCATGATCGCTACGTTATCGACTTTCAACATCTGGAACACTGTGCCAAGGATGCACATCTGTTACTATTGTGCTCACCGCACAATCCGGTAGGTCGCGTCTGGTCGCCACAGGAACTGGAACAATTATTAACAATTGCAGAAAGACATAATCTCATCATTTTTTCTGATGAAATCCACGCCGACTTGATTTATCCAGACAACAAACATACCGTACTTGCCACACTCAACGGCAGTAACAAACATGTCATCACCGCTATGACACCGAGTAAAACTTTCAATATTCCGGGTCTGAATCTGTCCGCGCTGATTATTCCGGACAAAACAATCCGCAAAGCCATTAATGACGTATTCAACAGCTGGCATATCAGCGCATCCAACCCGTTCAGCATCACTGCATTTGAAACTGCGTATCGTGAAGGTGAAGAATGGCTGGAAGCATTACGGATTTATCTTCGCGACACGCGAGATTGTGTGGCAGCCTATCTAAACGAACATCTTACAAAAATACAGCTGATTTCTTCAGAAGGTACTTATCTACTCTGGCTCGATTGCAATGCAATGAACATGAACGATACCGAACTCAAACATTTTTTTGTTCATGAAGCCAACGTCGGCATGAGTCCGGGTATTTTATTCGGTAAGGAAGGAAGCGGCTTTATGCGACTGAATATTGGTGCGCCAAGACAAACGGTGATGCAGATCCTGAAAAATATTCATCAGGCGTATAATCGACGCACATAAATGCATGCATTTTTAGCGATATAAAGCGCAAGATGTTCGACGAACGTTTCAAAGCCGCCATGATCTGTTGGAATAACTCGGAGACCCAGGATTCTTAAAGCTTTATTTGATTTCATTGCAGTATTGTATCGTTAATTCACGATGAATTTGTCGATGAGTATTATCGAGAGTGCGCCACTGATTGCGAGAAACGATCTGCAGGGTTTGATCCGTTTCGGTTCTTTTCAATCTTATCAATCCAGAGAAGAGCTGACTTGCGCACTGCTTAGTTTTTGACTTTCTACACTAGCTTTATGCGCATCTTCTGTTGAGTTCTTTCACATTAAAGTCGCGCTATATACTTGATTGATTTTCAGTTTTTTCTTCATACATGTCTGAAGCTCAAAAATTCAAAAGCATGGTCACAGACATGACATGGAGCATCAGATCGGGACGGGTATTATTTCGTCTGTGAATATACTGATTCATATAGCCAATTTCTAACAAAAGATGCTTATTTATACCATAACCTATCCCGGCAAATGCCCGGTTCTGGTTAAAACCACTTTGAGTGCCTGCATCTGTTGAATTCAAATTGGCAAAAATTTCGTTCCATATAACAAGGCTGGTATTCGGTGAAACAAAGCGCATGGGTGTTGACAGTTTAAACATCTGCCGAAAAAGATGCGCGACATCACCGCTGCCAGGAATATCAAAAAAATGTTGTTCCAACCGGGTGCGACTGCTCGCTGTACCGAATGGATAATTCTCTTGCAGCGATAACTGCTGCCAGACCGCATGATCGTTAAACGAACGAAGTGCAAGCGGTCTGCCGGTTGGCACCCAGTCATATCCAATCCAGGCAGTAACTTTGTCACTGAAAGTATATCCGACCCCCGACCGTATCAATCCCTGGGTAAACCGGGACGAACTATCACCAAAACGACCCTGCATAAAGAGCTTGTACCTGAAGTTTTTCAGATAGGAATTATTTGCAGACATACTACCCGTCATTTCAAATCCTGCCCAGGTATAAAAATCCTCGGCGGTATTATCCGCTAAAACGGTATTCATAACGACCAGGTTGATCACTACTGATGCGATGAACCTGTTAATTCTTCTAAACCTGGATGACATCCGCATATTGATTTGAGAATGGTTAAAACGAAGTAGAATCTGTTATACACTCATGCAAAATCACTGCAGCTTACACTGAGTTGTGCGCAATAACACCCTAATTGTGGATCGTATCAAACTCGAATAAGTAGAAATACAGGATGGGGCAGGCGACAAAATTGCTGCAAGGAAATTTTGAAATGGCTATTTTTGTCTTGCGATGCCTGTCTCGAAAGAGTTTCTCAACGACCTGTTAAAAACCGGACACAACCGCTCGTCAAGAATATTGGTAGACTATGCTACTTGTTATTCTCATAAAAAATGTTTGAGAATAATGACATTTTTTAAAAGCTTTTAGATGGTGGCGTTGGGCGCTTACCATATGCATAATAAATGAGCATTTTGAGTCTGCTTTGAATGCTGCTACGGCATACGTATAATTTCTCCATGCCTGTTAAATGCCAACAAAAGCTGTGAACAATAAATGCTTACACATACGTAGGTGGCGAGTTGTTAAAAACATTCTGCTTTCCGCGATTTTTTGATTTTTATCTTCATTTTGCAGTGTGCTCAACGCCGCCTGATAACACTGTGTCAAAGATTCTTACACTCCTGCAAAAATAAGACACAACATAAAAGCAAGCAACTGTTTATTAAAAGAAATATTTCATGGCACAGATATTGCTCCAATTAATAATGCAAGACAAAGCAAAAGATTCTGTTCACCTTGTACAAACAGCTTGTTTCATAACTATATTTCAATAAAAGGAAAAAAATGCAAACGCAAATCAATCCACTCGCCGCTTTGGCTGTTGCTTTGGCGCTCATAAGTACGAACGCACAAGCCATACCCTTAACCATAAGTGGTAGCGCTACCCTGTTAAGCGGAGATAATCGCAGTGTTTCAAACAATAGCACCACCCCTAATCAACGCACCCAAAACACTAACATTGCTGTCAGTCAATTTAATTCAAATAATGGCGTACTAATGAGCTTGACAGCAGTGCTGACACCCGGTAACAGCACAACCTGGTTGCGTGCTGATGGCAACAATCCCGCTCGTGGCACAGCAACGGTGAACGAGGTTTGGAGCGGGAGCGGAGGGTTAAATTCAACTGGGACATTAAACACAGTGACCAAAAGCGGCAATGCGGATGGCGCTGACAATAGCTGGAATTCCCTGTCGCAAACCATCAACAATGTTACTAATTTGAACCATTGGGTTGGTACTGGCAATGTCGTCACTAGTTTAAATACCACACTGATAGCTGACCGTGACACTAACACGCTCACTGCAAATATAGGTAGCTCAGGTGCCAACAACACCGAAACCTTGACCAATCTAAACGCCGGCTATTCTGTAACATACGACTACCTGCTTCACGCAGATGCTTCCTTTGCCGCTGGCAGCTCTCATACTGTTCTTAACTTGGATTTTGGCTCAGTGAATCTGGGTGACCTTGCGCCTTTACTAAATTTCAGTATCTTTAACCTCTCGGGAGAACGCGTAGGACTTGATCTGGACAGCTTCTCTGGCGTTGGTGACACTTCGGCACTGGGAACAAATCTGGGTCTATTTGCTGGATTGGCCGCAAGCGGTGAAAATGGGTTTCAGGCCTCTTTAGATACCTCAGTCGCTGGTTTTTTCAACGCCACTTATCTCTTAACCTTGTCTGATGCTGATATTGGCGCATCTTCCAGCAGGTATCACTATGACAATTACCTGACATTAAATCTAACAGGCAATGTAATCAGTCAACCATCAGTTTCACCTGTAGTTGTCGCTGTTCCTGTACCCGGCATACTTTCTCTATTCGGTATTGGCCTACTTGGCTTTATTGGATTGAGACGGCGCAAAGTGCAATAACTGTCTATTTACTGACATTGGTAAGTTTATTTTACATTACGAGGCAGCTTTGGCTGCCTCGTCCGTTATCATCAATAACGCCAAACTCACTGAATATATAACACAACAAAACCGGCATATTCGCACCCTTTATTCGGCATTTAAAGATCCTGGCGATTCCCGGGACATATCAACCCAGACCACACCTGTTCCGGTTCCGCCGTCGATCACATGTGCAAAATCGCTTGAAGGAGATGACTGATAGACAAAAACGGCAAACAGCAATTACTCACCAGTAACACCCTGCAATCCGATGAAACGGTGTTGTTTCAGAATTCTAAATTCAATCGAAACCGATTGCACCGAATAAAAAAGAAGGCGCTTTTATAAATAGCTCAACTTAGTATAATTTCGGTGGGTTTCCTTTGGTCTCAACTACTTTACCTACTTGATTCTCCCACTTTCTTATAAGCTGATTCCACTCGCTTGATTGTAAATATTCCTTGTATGAATTTTTTAAATCAAATTCTGGCATGTACGTTCCCAAAACACCTTTTTCAAGAATACCGTCTTCAATGACTCCCTTCTCTCTGATAATCAGAACAGGGATTCCAATTTGAAATGCCATTGCAGGCTCTATATGGCTCCATGCACTCGTTAGCCAGCTGTTATCAATCGCGTAGGTATTATCAGTTTCGGGCTTCACATTACCCTGAATAATTAATGCTCGTCTAAAAGCAATTGTTATGATGCCATTTGACTCGAGCATTAATCGTCGAATTGCTTTTAGAGGTGCGTCCACATCATAATCAGTTACTCCGAGTGTTCGAGGATCATAGCCTCTAGACTTTAAATGTTCGCTCAAGGACAACACAAAATCTTCCTGATTCCTTGTAAAGGGTTTTGGATAACTAAGAAATATTGATATTCCCACTTTATTAAATTTCCATCACTCACATAACCAGAAAAATTTTCAAAATATCATAAAATAATTTAGTCAAAAATATATTTAGTTAAGCTTGAATAGGCTGAATCAAGCTGGCACAAATTACTCAACCGCCACCCGTTGCACCTTAATCGGCCAGACTCCTCTATCCACCGCCTGCCGGCCATTAAAAACGATATAACTCTGGCGTCCGTAATGTGGCAACGGGCGGATGATGGCCTCAAGTGAAGCGGCGTCCTGTGCGGATACGATAGCGAGCGAACCGCCATCGGGACTTGTCAACGTCCAGGCTTGTGCGCTGCCTTTGTCATTCACTGTTTCCGGTCTGGACGGCAGGTCTTTGGCTGACAGCCAGGCATCGACTTCATGTTGCAGGCCGATTATCAGTGTGGGTGTCGCGGGGAGTGGTTGATTGGCAGCTATGATTCGGGGTGCGCGACGCTGCAATTTTTCCGCCAATGTTGCTGCGATCTGTTGTGTTGCATCAGTATCCGGTAATAAAATGGTTACGGTAGTGGGATTGACCATGACTTCGCGCAGTATGGGCGGTGCTTCATCAGGTGCGAGTTGACGGAACAGGCGCACATCCGGATCAAGCACGACGGATTGCGCTTTGCCGTTGATGTCCAGCACAAAGCTTTGCCCGGATTGTTGCAGGTCAAGGATATGGGTTTCTTCCCCTGTAGCTGTTTGTACGGCGACCGGAACGCGCAATTGATAGGACGGCTCGTCTTGTGTCAGTGTTATATTCAGGCGATAACCGGTATCAGCCTGTTCCTGCCTGACATCAGTAATAGTCAGGTTCGGCGCGCCGGTACGATTCAACCACTGATCAAAAAATGGTTGCAGATTCTGCGCCGAAATCATTTCAAAAGCTTTCTGCAGGTGCGGCCATGCAGTAACTTTGAAGCGCTGCATGGCCCATAAGCCTTTAAGCGAGCGGTTAAACATTTCTTCACCGATCAAATCGCGCAGCATAAAAAACAACATGGCTGATTTATTGTAACCGACAATTTTGGATGCACCATGTGTGCGTGAAGTGAATGCGGCCAGCGGTGAATCCTGTCCAGGTTCCAGCGCAGCGAAGTCGCGCAGCCAGCTCAGTCGCATCTCGCGTGCGGCGTCATCGCTCTCCAGTTCCTTATATGTGTAGTCTGCCATGAATGTCGTCAGGCCTTCCGACCAGTTACCGCTCTGATAATCGGGATAAACCGCATTGCCCCACCAGTTATGCAACACCTCATGACCCAACGAGGTATCGCGTATAAACGGCAGTTGCAGCACATTAATGCCCAGATAAGTCAGTGTCGGCATACCGAACCCAGTCGGCGTAGGACTGGATACGATGCTGAATTCTGTGAACGGATAAGCGCCTATCCACGATTCGTACAGCTTGAAATAGCGTTTCACCGATTCAAGATAGTCATCGGCAAGCTGACTGATCTGTGGATGAAAATAGGTGCGTAACTGAATCGGTTCGCCTTTGATGCCGGTAACACTGTCCGTTGCAATCTCATAAGGCCCGGCCATCAGATCAATGCCCTCAGCCGGATGCGTGAATTCAAAACGGGCTCGATAACCTGAGTCTGTCTCCTCTTCCTCCACTAAACGACCCGCCACCAGTCCCCGTTGACCGGACGGCAACTCAATCTGAACGCTATAATGTACCAACCCATGCATTACGCGCGGATACCAGTAGGATGCATTCGGCAGGTACGTGCCCATTTCTCCACTGACAGCGCTGACAGCAATGGGCCTGTTCAGTGTCTGTTCGTGATCCAGCGTCTCATCAAGTGGATGCAATTCACCGCGCCAGTGAATTTCGACTTGATGCGGCCGCAACATGGCAACAGGTATCTGCCACATATGCGACTGATCCGTCTCTGGGTCAAATGGCTGACCATTTATGCGCGCCTGTGTAACCTCAAATTGCGCACCCAGTATCAGCGTCTGTTCACGCGTTCTATTGAAGGTAATGACGCTGCGCCCTTCCAGTGCGCGGGTTGTCGGATTGATGCGCACTTCAATGTCATAATCAATGGCACTGTCCGGCAAAGAATAAGCCGTTGCAGTGCTAGCAATACAGAATAAAAAATAATACAGGCAAAATTTAATCGTTTTTCGCTTCATCTTAATCCCAAAAAATAAACCAATCCGAAATCAAGCTTTCCGTTTTTCAGCAGCCTGCTAACTTTTCAATGCCGGAAATCTGGCGATGATTTCCATTTCCCGGTTTTTACGCTTCACTTTGAGCGGCAACCAGGTACCCGGCGCATGCCGTTTAACAATATTTATAACATCATCGGTCGTCTCAAGCATCAAACCGGCCATTTCAAGAATGACATCCGCATCCTGCAGACCTGAAGCCTCGGCGATACTGCCTTTTTCCACCTGCAGTACCAGAGCGCCGCCGCGCGCCATTTCAAAACGGATGCCCAACCGTTGATGCTGTGGGGCACTTAATGAATCAGAAACATGCGGCAACACGCCAAAAACTGCATCGGCCACGCTGGCGACAAGCTGGCTGCAGGATTTATTGATATCCCACGGTAATATTGATGCAACCTCCTTCACACCCAGATCATTTAACTGATGCGGCACGCCATAACCATGCACCACATGACCTGAACCCATAATGCCGACAACCAGCGGTTTTTCAGCATCGCCTGCACGTTTTTCATCGTTCAACACCTGATGCAGTATTTGCGCCATAGCGCGATCCCATAATTGCTGGCCGGCATAAAAACGCTTGAAATCCGGATCGTCATAACCGACTTCACCATCATTTTTGTCCTTGCGGTCATGCTGTTTGTAAATCGGCAAAAGAAAATCCAGATAAGCCTGACTGGGTTCAGCCGGGCGCGTCACGCCTTCACGTTCTTCAACCGGAACGCCATGAAAACCTTTTTCAGATACCATACGGCGCAGCCGCTGCTCAATATTCAATGCTACGATCGGGATATGATTCATACGCGCGAAATGAAACAATGGCAGATACAGATCTGGGTCGGTATTCCAGACCTTGTCCCATTCCGACGCAGTGAGAAATTCCTTTTCACTCAGTTCACCTGCAACCCATTGGTCCAGTATGGGCTGCACGCGACGCGGAAACATTTCAAAACCGATCACCATATCAGGACGTGCGGCATGCATCGCTGCAAGCATCTGTAATTGCCAGCGGTGATGATCGGCATTGACATGCGTCTCACCCAGCAACACTACCGAATTGCTGATTGCACGGTCAATAACGTCCGCATATGTTGCTTGGCCTACGCCGGGAATAATCCAACTGCCCAGCGGTACACAGTTTGACTGTACGGGCTTATGTGCAGGCTTGACCCCGGTTTCGGCAGCACCGGCCTGCGCAACAGTCATTTTCCAGCCAAAAAATATTATCAACAAACCCAGCGTAACCAAGCCTTTTTTCAGTATATTTATATCGTTTTTCATCGCTTTTATGATCATTATCCCACCCATTTCCGGGCATTTCTAAAGAGACGTATCCAGGGTGCATCCTCGCGTGTACGCGTGCGCCGGGCCGAATCACCCGATTCGTGCGGATACCATGAATGCTGTGCAATACGGAAAACACGTTCCGGATGGGGCATAAGTATATTAAACCGACCATCCGGCGTTGTCATACCGGTGATACCGCCCGGCGAGCCATTGGGATTGCCGGGATATGTTTCTGTGGCTTCTCCGCGGTTATCGACATACCGCATGGTAACCAACGCTTCGCTATCTGCCAAGCCACGATTGGCAAAGTCCACACGACCTTCGCCATGTGCAACGGTAATTGGCATGCGGCTGCCGGCCATGCCTTCAAAAAGTATCGATGAACTTTGCTGTACTTCTACCATGACAAAGCGGGCTTCAAATTGTTCCGAATAATTGCGTACAAAACGTGGCCAACTCTCAGCGCCAGGGATGATTGCGCGCAAATTACTCATCATCTGGCAACCGTTACAGACACCGAGCGCAAAAGTGTCAGTGCGCTGAAAAAATGATTCAAACGCATCGCGCGCGCGCGGGTTAAACAAAATGGATTTCGCCCATCCTTCACCGGCACCCAGCACATCACCATAGGAAAAGCCGCCGCAAGCGGCCAATCCCTTAAAGTTTTTGAGCGATACTTTGCCGGCAATGATGTCACTCATATGCACATCAGTTGTAGCAAATCCTGCACGATCAAATGCGGCCGCCATTTCCACATGGCCGTTGACACCCTGTTCGCGCAATATAGCCATTTTAGGTCTGACGCGAGCACGGACAAACGGCGCGGCAACATTTTCTTCGGAATCAAAGCTAAGCGCCACATGCAAACCTGGATTATTGTCATCCAGGATGCGATCATATTCCTGCTGTGCGCAAGCCGGATTGTCGCGCAGCGTTTGCATATGGTAGGTGGTTTCCGACCAAGCCCGTTGCAGGTCAATGCGCTTTTCAGCCATGACAGGCTTGTTGTTGCGCAGCAAACGCAATTCATCATTTGCATTGAGATGACCGATAATAAAGCTCATGTCCCGCAACCCGGCCTCGGCGAATGTATTCATGACGAATGCACGTTTTTTGGTAGAAACTTGTATTACTGCACCCAGTTCCTCATTAAACAACACAGCAAACAGACGTTCCAGAAAACGGCCGCTCAGATGCTCGGATTGCAGCTCTGCACCATCAATATCGCTGGCGAGCGGATCAAAACAAAGCTGATCAAGGTTGACGGTGACACCGACATGCCCGGCAAACATCATTTCACACAACGTGGCAAATAAACCACCGTCCGAGCGGTCATGATAGGCCAGTATCGCATCGGCAGCATTCAACTGCTGAATGCAGGTAAAAAATGCCTTAAGTTTTTCTGCACCCGGTTGCGCATCAATATCAGGTGCCTCATTGCCGATCTGTTTATGAACCTGCGCCAAAGCTGATCCACCCAAACGGTTTTTTCCGCACCCCAAATCAATCAGAACCAACGTCGTTTCACCACAATCGGTGCGCAGCTGCGGCGTCAAAATGCGCCGCACATCGCCGACTCTGGAAAAAGCTGAAATAATGAGCGATAAGGGTGCAGTGATTTCTTTGGCGCTTTCATCGCCGGTTTGATCGTCCACTTCCTGCCAGGTTGTTTTCATCGACATGGAGTCCTTACCCACCGGAATGCTGATACCCAATTGTGGACACAGCTCCATGCCGACGGCATAAACAGCGTCAAACAATCCGGCGTCTTCTCCATGATGTCCAGCCGCTGCCATCCAGTTGGCGGATAGCTTGATGTCACCGATCTGCTGAATGGGTGCAGCGGCGATATTGGTAACCGCTTCGCCAACTGCCATCCGCGCAGCGGCAACCGGGTTAATCAACGCCAGCGGCGTACGCTCTCCGATAGCGAACGCTTCGCCGAAATATGTCTGATAACCCATCATGGTGACGGCTACATCAGCAACCGGTATCTGCCAGGGGCCGACCATCTGGTCTCGCGCCGTCATGCCGCCAACACTGCGATCACCAATACTGATGAGAAAGGTTTTATCCGCCACCGTCGGCAGGCGTAACACACGATACGCTGCTTCCTTCAAATCCCATTCAGGAATATTTAACGCAGGCAGCAGTTGAATTCGACGTGTGACCTGACGTGTCATTTTGGGTGGTTTGCCGAGTAGCGCTGACAGTGCCATATCGACTGGCGGCGTTATAGATGCTTGTGTGGCTGCGCTATATTCATCGGTAACAACGAGCCGTTCCTCCTCCGTCGCCTCGCCGACTACTGCAAACGGGCAGCGTTCGCGTTCGCAGATTTCCTGGAACAGGACTAACAACTCCGGCCGTATGGCCAGCACATAGCGTTCCTGCGCCTCGTTGCTCCAGATCTGCATCGGCGACATCGATGATTCTTCGGAAGGCACGGCACGCAGATTAAATTGTCCACCGCGTCCTGAATCATGCACCAGTTCAGGAAAGGCATTGGACAGCCCGCCAGCGCCGACATCATGAATAAATAGAATGGGATTTTCTTCTCCTTTACGTTCCATTTGCCAGCAACGATCAATCACTTCCTGTGCGCGGCGCTGCATTTCCGGATTACCACGCTGCACCGAATCAAAGTCAAGCGCCTCCATATTCACGCCGGTATCCATGCTGGAAGCGGCACCGCCACCCAGGCCAATCAACATGCCAGGGCCACCAAGTTGTACCAACAATGCCCCGGGAGCAAATTTCTCTTTATGGATATGTTTTGCCGAAATTTGCCCGACGCCGCCCGCAAGCATAATGGGCTTGTGATAACCACGCATTTCACCGGCGATATTTTCTTCAAAAGTACGGAAATAGCCGGCCAGATTCGGACGCCCGAATTCGTTATTAAAGGCCGCGCCGCCAATGGGCCCGTCGAGCATAATCTGCAATGCAGAAGCAATACGCGCAGGCTTGCCATAAATACTTTTTTGATCAGAATAGTGATATTCCCACGGCTGCATAAAGCCTGAAATATTCAAATTTGAAACCGAAAATCCAGTCAATCCCGCCTTGGGTTTGGCACCACGCCCGGTTGCGCCTTCATCGCGTATCTCACCGCCGACGCCAGTTGCCGCCCCTGGAAAAGGAGAAATTGCCGTTGGATGATTGTGGGTTTCCACTTTCATCAGCAGATGCGTTTGTTCCTGTCGATATGTGTATAAATTATTCTTCCCCGGATAAAAACGCGCAATTTCTGCGCCTTCAATAATGCTCGCATTATCCGTATAGGCGACCAGTGTGCCTTGCGGGTTTTTCCGGTGTGTATTGCGGATCATGGCAAATAACGATTGACCCTGCGGCTGGCCATCGATCACCCAGTCTGCATTAAAAATTTTGTGGCGGCAGTGTTCAGAATTAGCCTGGGCAAACATCATGAGCTCTACATCCGTCGGGTTGCGCTCAGCCTCGGTAAAATAATGCGCAAGATATTCGATTTCGTCGGGTGATAAAGCCAAACCCATTTCTATATTGGCGTTTTGCAGCGCTTTCATGCTATCCGTCTGGATATCAACGATTCTTAATGGCTGCGGCGCAACATGCCGGAATAACCGCTCGGCATCGTCAAAAGACTGTAAAACAGATTCGGTCATGCGGTCATACAGTAAAGCCTGCAGTGATTGCTGTTGTTCTGGAGTGATTGTCAGATCGGTCTGTACATGATAGGCAATACCGCGTTCGATACGCTCAACGGCTTCCAGTCCGCAATGATGCGAGATATCGGTTGCCTTGCTCGACCATGGCGAAATCGTACCGGGGCGGGGAATCACAAGATAACATGCCTGTCCTGGCGCAGGATGATTCTGCGACATGCAGCTATTCAACAATTGCTCGAGCAACATGATTTCGTTTTCAGTCAATATACGGCTGACTGCACAGAAATACCAATATTCAGCATAAATATGAGAAACTTGCAAATCAAGTGTATTTAGTTTGTTCGTCAGTTTCTCAAGTCTGAAAGAAGAAAGGGCGTTGCCACCACAAAATCGAAGCATCGGGAAAAGTTACCATGATTAAAAGTGACATTTTACACGAGAAACAATCCTTTACATTAATACCGCATCACACGCTACAGTACAGCACATAAATAACATGAAACATACAATTGACCCCGTTTTTTTAACCGAAGAAATCCGAGCAATTGAACAAGCTGCGTTTTCCATGCCCAATCCACCCGATTTGATGGAAAAAGCAGGGTGCGCCGCTGCGGAAGCTGCCAGGGATAAATTTTCCGTAAACAAGACCTTGCGTGTTCTGGTACTGGCTGGCCCCGGCAACAATGGCGGCGACGCATTTGTCACCGCACGTTATCTGAAACAATGGGGTCATACGGTAACAGTCGTTTTTTGCGCTGACCCCGAACGGCTGCCGCAGGATGCCAAAAAGGCCAGACAGGCCTGGCTGAATAATCAGGGAGAAATTCAACCGGACATGCCGGATAGTTCAGGTGTTCAAAACTGGGACTTGATCATAGACGGCTTATTCGGCATTGGCCTGAATCCGAATCGCCCGCTGACAGGCCAATACCTGGACTGGATTAACACCGTGAATGCCATGCGAACACCTGTTCTGGCACTGGACATACCTTCCGGACTCGGCAGTGATGATGGCGGCATTTACGGCGCAGCCATCGACGCCAGTGTTACCGTTACCTTTATTGGTCTCAAACCCGGCATCCTGACCCAGTATGGCCCGCAATATTGTGGCGAACACATTGTGTGCGATCTTGACCTTGATTCGGTAGCGATATCATCTCCCCATGCGTGGGTAATCAACCGAAAACTGGCTGAAATACTGTTACCCGCCTCACGAACCGCCAACAGTCACAAAGGCAGCTTCGGCAGCATCGGCATTCTGGGCGGCAACAACGGCATGGTTGGCGCAACCATACTGGCAGGCAGAGCTGCGTGTTATCTTGGTACAGGGCGCGTTTATCTGGGCATACTTGCAACGTCCGCACCGGATTTCGACCTGCTGCACCCCGAACTCATGCTGCGCACACCGTCTGAATTATTTGAATTGAGCACCATCAACTGCCTGGTGGTGGGACCTGGCATGAGTATGAACGAAACAACTTATGCTTGGGTGGAAAAAACGCTTGAAAGTGACTTACCACTGGTTCTGGATGCTGATGCGCTCAATCATATCGCCTTTCACAGCGAGCTGGCCAGAAAACTGAAACACCGCGAAGCGCCTGCCGTCCTCACGCCACATCCTGCAGAAGCAGCACGCCTTCTGGACACGGATGTGGCGACCGTTCAGCGCAACCGCATGGATGCCGCAATCTGTTTATCCAGAAATTTGAACTGTACTGTGTTACTAAAAGGTTCCGGCAGCATTTGCACGCTTGCAGACGGCACATGCTTTTTTAACACCAGCGGCAACCCCGGACTAAGCAGCGCCGGTACAGGTGATGTCCTTGCCGGTATTATTGGCGCACTGATTGCGCAAGGACAAAAGCCGAACGATGCACTACTACTCGCTGTTTATCTGCATGGCGCGGCAGCAGATGCATTGCTTGAACAAAATAATGGTCCGGTGGGCATGACGGCTTCGGAAATAATTACGGCTGCGCGGTTACTATTGAACAAGTGGGTCTATCAAAAAAATGAGACGCGTAACACCTAGAGGCGCGCTCATTTTACAACCAATTTTATAAATAACAGCCATCCACTGTTGAAAAACAGATTGCTGTTAAAAAGCTGTCTTCTATATTACTGCTTCAAGCGTTTAATCGTTTCCAGCAGTATTTCGTTGTTCGGATCTTTTTCCAGCGCGGATCGCCAGACATCTTCAGCATCTTTGTGCGCACCCTGAACCCAGAGTACCTCGCCCAGATGTGCCGCAATTTCAGAGTCCTGACTGATTGAAAATGCACGGCTCAAATAATTCAAGCCATCGGTGATATTGCCCATACGGTAATAAACCCAGCCCAGACTATCCATGATATATGGATCATCCGGAGAAAGCTCGACCGCTTTTTTAATCAGTCTCAGTGCTTCTGGCAAACGCTTGCCACGCTCTGCATAACTATAGCCCAATGCGTTGTATGCATGCGCATTATCCGGTTTAAGTTCGATTAATTTTAGCAAATCCGTCTCAAGAATTTCGAATTTACCGATCTTATCCGCAGCCAGTGCACGATCATATAGCAGCTCGGGGTAGTCTGGGAGTTTTTCCAGTCCCTTATCGAGAATCCTGAATACTTCCTGATGTGACCCGGCCCGTCGCAGAATCTGCGCCTCCGCCAGAATAAGATGTGCAGTCTGCTGATCGTCTACAGCCGGTAACTGCTGAATATGCAAGCGCGCATCACCCAGCTGCCCTTTTTGTGCAAGCAAGTCGGCGTAGCGAATCTGAGCCGGCAGATAACGCCCGCCTCTTTGTACCTGGCGATAAGATTCCATTGCCAGGTCTGTCTGTTGCATTTCTTCATAAACCCGGGCCAGATGAAAATGAATTGCGCTGGCATCCTGATACCCTAATGCAAGCGCTTTTTTCAAACTACGCTCAGTCATGTCAAAATCATACAATTCAGTTGAAATCAGGCCTATCGCCACCATTATTTCAGCATCTTCCTGATTATTATCGAACAAAATCTGCAGTTGCTCGCGCGCGGAATCCTTTTCATTCAATTCAACCAGGAGCCTGGTATAGACAATACGCACCTCATTCGTTTCAGGATATTTTGTTAGATAATCACGATAAAAATGCATCGCATCCGAATTAGACCGACGCTGTAGCATTCTTCCGTTCTGCACAGCAGCAACATCCCAACCCGGACGCAGGGTCAGCGCCTGTTCCATTTCGGCAAGCGCAGTGTCATATTCTCCAGAGAACCAGGCAGCCTGGGATATCGCAAAATGCACCTCGGGAAATTTGGGGTACGGCACCGCCAGTTTCTGTATCAATCGCAATGTTTCCGCTTTGCTGGAATTGCGTGATAACAATTGATTCAGTTGCATGAATGCATTACCGACATTTTCCTCGTCGGAAGCCAGTAATTTTTCCAGATGCGGAAAAGCTGCATCGAGTTTACCGAGATTGACCAGCATTGCAGCCAGTGTCTGACGTGCATCGAGCGAATCCGGATCAAGCTCAACCCACAAAGAAGCTGCCCTTTCCGCAGCAAAAGGATGACGTGCATGCAAAGCAACTTCACTGGCACGCTTGGCGATACGCGGATCACGTGTCGTCTCAGCCAATTTGAGATAACGGCTGACAGCAATATCAAGATTGCCGCGCTGCAACGCCGTCTCACCCAATAAAAAATCAAATAATATAGGCGCCGTCAATGCCTGTTTCGGCAACCTGGACGTATCTATTTCTTCGTCATCGCCTTTATCAACGACTTCCCTGGATTCATCTATTTTCGAAGATTCGATGGATTTTTCTGATTTGTCACCACCTTCTTGAATGGGAAACTGTACACATGCGGTAAGGCCGAATGTCAATAGAAGCGCAAGAATTTTAGGTTTCATGAAAAATCCAGAGATAAAAGTCAAACAAATAATAAAGCCAATGTATATGAATAGATAGTTAGCTATTTCCTATTAGCAGGCTGATGAAAGGCCCGATGATGTAATCATTGATGCCTTCTGGTTTTTATTGACTCTATTTTACTTTTATACACTTATAAAGCGAAACAAATTATTTTCTCGTTTTAGTTATATCAAACCAGACACACTAAAAAACGGAACAACAAATCAGTCATATCAATTATATAGATGAAACCATATCATACCTGCATAATGAAGCAAAAACCGCATATCAGCCCGTTAATATATATTTCAACCAATGAGAACACTATTATTTTATTAAAGTTCACCAATGACTGATGCAATCAAGAACGCCCGTTATCGCGTACCCAATATTACCTCAATCCGATGCATTTGCCCTGCGCGTTGATAATGCAGTTCAACTTTCTGTTTTCCCTCAAGCGTTTTCAGGACATCAGAATAAGACGCCAGATCACTGATCGGCTTGCCAGCGAGCCGGAGCAAAATATCGCCTGTTTCTAGCTGCGCGTGTTGCGCAGCCGAATCGGGTATAACGCTATCAACACGCACGCCCGCACCCCGATAGGCAAAATCGGGCACAGTGCCTAGACGAGCACGGCGTCTGTTTTTCTGATTGCTGCCGGGTTGCGTGGATACAGCCTGCGCGCTGCCTGATTGCAACGTCACGGTCAGCGGCTCCTTGCGACTGGCAAGATACTCGGCAGCCTCCTTGAGAATGGCCGCCACCTTGACAAGACCAGCGGCATCGATTTTATCGATGGTATCACCGGGCGCATGATAATCTTCATGTGCGCTGGCGAAAAACTGTACTGCCGGAATACCAGCCTCGATGAAAGCTGCCTGATCGCTGGAACCGAAATCATCCTGTACGGCATTAACCGGGATCCCTGTCACAAACCCCGCCCCGCGAAACACATGCACAAATTCACGGGCGCTGCCGGCACCCAGTAACGTAACAGGATTTTCACCCAAACGACCTACGGTATCCAGATTAAGCATGGCGGTTATTTCTCCTGCAGGATAGTTTTTTTCGTTTCTGATATAGTATCTTGATCCGAGCAAACCGGATTCTTCACCGGTAAAAGCAACAAAAACAATGCTGCGCTCAGGTTGCCATTTTGACGCCACCTGCCGTGCCAGTTCCAGCATAACCGCCACACCGCTGGCATTATCATCCGCACCGTAATGAATTTTCCCCTGATTACCCGTACGCACATCCGGCCAACCCATGCCCAGATGATCATAATGCGCGCCGACTACCAGACTTTCAGCTGCCAGTTGCGGATTGTTTCCGGGCAAAATGCCGACCACATTGCGCAACGTAATATTGCCCTTGGGTGGGCCTACATCCTGCTGCCAGGTCTGAAAATAGCCGCCGTCATCACCTCCAGGCTGCAGACCGGCCTGCTCAAATTGCTTCGCAATATAGTCTGCCGCTTCATTCAGTTCCGTACTGCCCAACTCACGCCCTTTGAATGCTTCACTGGCCAGATGCGCGATATCAGCCATCATGCGGCTTTCAGAAAATACGGGGGGTAATTGCGCCAATGCCTCACGTTGTTTCAGTGAACCGGCATACGATGCATCGAACGACCCGCTATCCTGTTCACCCTCCAGTCGCACAATCTGCGATAAGGGCGATTGGGTAACTGGCCATTGCCCTTTGTGGATATTCACCAGTTCTTCATTCTGAAACGCCAGATAACTGTATTTGCGATAATGCGGCAGCTTTCGGGTCAGCTCCCTAATTGCCTGCGGACTGTGTCCCGCAACCCACAACAGCGTCTCATCTGGATTAACCGGTTGTCTTGCGGTCAATACGATGGAATGCACATCGCCTGCAAATATTTGATCATTCAGCATTAATCGTTGCTGCTCAAACGCCGCGCCATGCTCCGACGATGCTTCCACAACAGTTGCGGCAAACCGGTTCTGCCAGCCCAGGATCCAGACCGTACGATTCACTGGCAAATCATTCAACTGATTATCCCTTTTCACTTCAAACTGGCCCGGTTGCGTTCTTTGCCAGTTTTCGACAAGCTGCTCATAGGCCTGCAGCATGTCTCCATCACCTGCTGCAGGCAGGATCAGCAGGGGTTTTTCCGCACCAAATCCCTGCGATAAAGCCGATGGTATTTCGCGGCTGTCCAGTCGCCGGAAAATATCGAATTGCGGATCAATTTCCACGCGCACTGGGCGCGCTTTAAGGTCTAATACAATCGTGTGCGTACGTCCGGTCATTGTGACTTGTGTCTGATGCGCCTGCGCCTCACCCTGCAGATGCACAGCGACCGGCACCTGCAATTGATACACAGCGCTGTCCTGCGCCTGTTTGAGCACAGCTTTAAGTTGATAGCCCTGCGGTGTTTTTTCAGCGGTTGCTGCCTGCAGAACTAAATCAGGCGCACCGGTACGTTGCACCCATTGCGCAAAGAAACTGGAAAAATCACGTTCGGTGATCTGGTTAAATATTGCCTGCAGATCGTCAAAACCAGCCTGTTTAAATTTGAACTGTCTGTAGAATCGACTCAGTGCACGAACAAAATCCGCATCACCCACTTCCTGGCGCAACATGTGAAAAAACATCATGGTCTTACCGTAACCCACCGCTTCCGAACTGGAACTGTGGCGTGAAACAAAACGCGCAATCGGAAAATCTTTTTCCTTGCCGACAAAGTCGACATATTTCTGTAATACATCACGTCGGTATTCTTCGCCCTTTCCTCTTTGTTCGTTGACCAGATGATCGGCCAGATACGCCGTCAGCCCCTCCGCCCAGTTGCCTTTGCCATAATCGACAAACACACCGTTGCCCCAGTAGTTATGCAAAATCTCATGCGGATACGAAGAATGCAGAATAAACGGAAAGCGAATGACTTTCGGACCTAGCAAGGTAAACGAAGGCATGCCGTAACCGGTTTCCCAGAAGTTCTCGATCAGCGCGAACTTGGAATATGGATAAGGCCCGATCAGCTTGTTATACATACCAATATACTGCGCAGTGGTATCAAGATACTTCTGCGCCAGCGTCGCATCGTCTTCACGCAGGTAGACGAACGCTTTAACCGCACCGGTTGATTGCACGTAGCGATGGTAGCGGCCTGCAACCAGATAAATATCATCCTGTGGATTGGATTCCTCCCAGACAATTACGTTGCCCGACGCATCCCCTTGTGTGCTGATCAGTTCGCCTTGGCTGACTGCGTCCCAGCCAGCAGGCATGCGGACATGCATGCGAAACGACACCATTGGTTCAGCAAACTGCGGATACCAGGCACTCGAATTGGCCAGAAAAACACCCTCGGATGAAATCACACCCGGCGAATAACTGAAGCTGCGCGCATATTCCTGCCCTGCCCCCTGCACCGCGTGATTGATAGTACCGCTGTAATGCAACGTAACCGATTGAGCCTGCACGTCCGGCATCAATGTATAGTGTTTCAAAGGAACAGGCGCACCCCTGAGCCGCCCTGTCTGTGCAATTGATACACGACCGCCTTCCACCGTATCGATGGTCAAATGCGCATGCAGGCTGAAATGCAACTCGGCTGTGGCATCCTCATTCAAATAGCGCACGGGTATGCGAATCTGATCTTTAACCTTGATTCCTGAATTCTCTGGTGATATGGATACTTCCATCTGGTGATGGAATATTTCGTTGCTGCCAAGTACAGACAGACTGTAAAATAGGCAAGTGAAAATAAAAATAGTTATCAGTTTTGTTTTTGTATGTCGTGCATTCATTTTTCAAAGGTATGCGAGGCGTTATTCAAATCAGAGATAACCGCTGCGTGGCATCATCGAGCGTTATGAATTGTGATAGGGTACAGCGCAACTATGTAAAGAATACCGCATGTGACGCTCCAAATCCAATCACTTGAACAGATAATACACCGTTAACAATGTTTCATCGTGCCTGATAACCTGCAATACATACCGACCCCGATGCAACGCATGATACTTGTCATCTTTCTCGTATTCATTGCATTGTCAGGCTGCCAGCAACTCAGCAAGCAGGCGCGCCCGATCGACAGTATTCCATCGACCGATACACCTTATCAACGCAAAGACTGGCCGCACTGGATCGATGCAGACAAGGACTGTCAGAACACTCGGCAGGAAATGCTTATCGCAAACAGCAAAACCCCGGTCAAATTTAAAAATGCCAAACGCTGCACCGTTAAAACCGGTCTGTGGATCGGTCCTTATACCGGCAGAAAATTCACCCGGGCTTCGGATGTCGACATCGACCATATCGTTCCACTTGCTCACGCACACCGCCATGGGGCAGACAAGTGGACCAGGACACAGCGCCGCACCTTCGCCAATGATTTTGAAAACCTGCTGGTGGTTGATGACGCCACCAATCAGGCCAAATCAGACAAGGCTCCGCATCAATGGCTGCCGCCAAATAAAGATTTCTGGTGCGAGTATGGCCAGCGCTGGCAGCGCATCAAGGACAAATACCGGTTGATCTACAATAAGCAAGAAAAAATGGCTTTAAAATTGTTGGCTGAGACCTGTTTTCGATAATATGATTTGGGTGTGTGGCACTTTGCTTATCTACGCCAGATCGTTTTTTGGCGCCTATTAAAACTGAACACCATTATTCCCAAACCCAGAAGCGCCAGCGGAGAAGGTTCGGGAACAGTAACAACCTGCGTAAGAAAACCGCGAATTTCTCCCCCTGACGCAAACGTAGTGTGGATATTGAAATAAGACTTATGAAGTGACATGCCAGCGTACAAGAACTGCTGTGCTCCCGTTATTCCGCCATGAGTTGTGATAAAAGTTGAGTTAAATGATGAACTCAGAGTCATATCCAGAATATTATCGTAAGTGCCTGCTGTTACCGCTAACGGAAAACCTGCAAAACTCGGGGTAGTCGTGGCTACACCAACAACTCCCGTCAATGGATCAGCAGTGCAGCAGTGTATGTGCGCAGCGGTTGTCGTGCCAATCAAATTGGAAAAACTCGCCTGAATGTGCATCGTGTTGGCGACATCGTCGATAGTAACTGTAACAAAACCAGACCCTGGAGACACAATTGGCGGGGATTCACTGGCTCCATTCAATACCGCTGAGTAGGTCATAATACCCGCATTAGCAAGTGGTATGGTAACCAGTATGCATGTAATAATGACCGCAAAAATGCCTGAACGCTTCATGATAATCTCCGATGAATGATTGAAACCGCTCTGTACAGTCAGATCATTACTACTTCTGCCTGAGTTCTGATAAAGAACCATATTAAATTTCAAGCATTAATCATGCCACAACATTTATAGTCTGAAAAATCATCATATTAATAAGTACATAAAGATCCGCTTATACCGGAATGTAAAATTTTTCGACATGCCGCATAACGAAATCCAATCCAGCAAACAGATATTCATCAGTTACAGCCGCACCGATAACGAAGCGTGCATTGCACTGCGTTTGGCTTTGGAACAGGCTGGCTGCAGTGTTTTTCGGGACGAAGATGCAGTCGGTATCATGATCGGTGAGTGGGTGCTGAAGTTGAAGTCGCGCTTGTCCGCAACCTGTCACCACAGGATGATCGTCCCCCATCGAATAGCGGTTCGCTGGCGCGCTGAACACTGAAATACCGGGCAGCCGCTCACTGTGCGCCGCAAAGCGGCACCGCGTGCAATTTTTTGCTTTCATTCTGTTCAGAGGATTAGCATACTGACCATGCAAATCGCGTTTGCCGTTTTGTGGGGCTCCCTGAGACAAGAATCGTATGCTGCGCTGGATGGTGTCGGTGGATGGCGTTGCACTTATCCACCTTACGGAATTAGCTATAAAAAGCAGGGTGGATAAGCGAAGCGTCATCCACCATAATCATTCACTACCTATTAATCTTACGTTCAATCTATGCCTAACTACCGGCGCAACCGCATCCCCGGCGGCACATATTTTTTCACCGTTAATTTACAAGACCGCGCATCTGATCTGCTGATTACGCATATCGACGCATTACGAACATCCGTTCTATCCGTCAAACATCGGCATCCATTTCGCATTGATGCGTGGGTGGCGCTGCCCGATCATCTGCATTGCATCTGGACACTGCCTGAACATGACGATGATTATTCCAGCCGCTGGCGAGCGATCAAAAAAGCATTCTCAAAATCCATTCCAAAAACCGAATACCGTTCACAAACCCATATCAAACGCAATGAACGCGGTATCTGGCAACGGCGGTTCTGGGAACATACCATTGCCGACGATCGCGATTACGCCGCACACATGGATTACATTCAGTACAACCCGGTGAAACATGGTTGGGTGGCATCGGTGAAAGAATGGCCGCATTCAACTTTTCATCGGCTGGTTGAGAAAGGCGTTTATCCGCTGGACTGGGTGGGTGGTGCTGCGGAAATACCGGACAAGGGTGAGCGGGATGAATGATCGGGCATTGGATTGATAAAATGGCGCAATTGGTGGATGGCGCTGCGCTTATCCACCCTACAGATCAGCAGGATACATGAATTACACAGATAAGATGGGTTGCTGCGCAGCCCATCCCCCGTCTGTCTCCCGCGCGCTCCGCCAGCGCGGCTGCCAGCCGGCTGCTGGCCTGCTCCACTGATGATGCAATACCCTCCGGGTATTACACTTGCCTGACCTGAGCTCAATGACCTCGGGCAAGACGAAAGCCAGTATCGTGGCGGTAAGACGGATCGAAGTGAAGGCGGATGGCGGAACGGCAGGACCTGCCGTAGTTGATCCACGAGCCGCCGCGCAGCACGCGCAACGCGCTATTGCCAGTTTCCCAGGATGAACCATCGACAGGTGCACCTTGATAATTATCATGCCATATGTCCTGACACCATTCCCATACATTACCGTGCATATCGCACAGGCCAAACGGATTGGGCGGATACGCACCCACTGGTGTCGTTTTGCCAACATTTCTATTAAAATTCGCCTGTTCACTGGCAATGCTCTCCCCTGTGCAATACCGCGTCTGGGTACCTGCACGGCAGGCATATTCCCATTCGGCTTCGCTGGGTAAACGGTAACTGCGCGCCGTCTGTTCGCAAAGCCAGATGCAATAATCCTGCGCATCCTGCCAGGAAACATTAATTACAGGCCGGTTTTCCCGCCCCCAACCCTTGTCATCCGGTTTTTTCCGACCGGTTTCCCGGCAAAATTGATCGTAATCATCAAACGTTACGGCGTAGACACCCATCGCAAATGGCTGCGCAATCTGCACGTCATGCTGCGGGCCTTCATTCTCATATCGATCCGACTCATCTTCCGGCGATCCCATGAGAAAACGTCCGGCAGGAATCGCCACCATCAACGGCCCTTCACCGCCGGTTTTCAACTTGTCGCGAAAAATCTGCCCCGGTGCGGGTAAGGATGGCGTGACGATTTGCGGCGGTTTAACAGCAATCGTTGACGATTCTGACGCATGACCGTTCAGATGCAGGCGCAATGGCGTTAACAAATCCGTCAATCCGGCATGATCCACGCCGTCCTCCCAGTCAGTCAGATTGGCTGTTTGAATACGGCCAAATCCATATGGCAATACTATCGATTCAATCAATGCCGGGAAAAGAATATCCTTGCGCTTGCCGTAATCCGCTTCCTCGAGCACATAGTCACTGTCACGCGATTGCGCCGACCAGAGCACAACCACCGCTCTGGCAGCGTGTAGTTTACGTTCAATTTCTTTATCCCATCGGCG
Organism: Nitrosomonas aestuarii; assembly: GCF_003046585.1. Taxonomy (GTDB): domain Bacteria; phylum Pseudomonadota; class Gammaproteobacteria; order Burkholderiales; family Nitrosomonadaceae; genus Nitrosomonas; species Nitrosomonas aestuarii. Next base: position 37,147 of record NZ_QAAE01000006.1, read on the forward strand.
GCCAACATGCGTATTTCTGTCGATAAAAACCGACCAGCCTTCCGCCTGCAATCGTTCAAACAGACGGTTGGCAATTGCCACATCCGTTTTTGAATAGCAAAGAAAAATATCACTCATATATTGTAGATTTTATCGTCCCACGACCTGTAATAATCGTTATTATAAGCAACTCAGTAACACAAATGATAATTGTAGGGCGGATAAGCGTAGCGTCATCCGCCAAAGAAACGGAACTTACGCATGGACATACGCCCACCATTACACCTGCACCTGCTGGCGCATCCCCAATCCGAACAAGCCAACGCGCTGGCAGCCATGCTGATGCATCGTTTTGTCGAACCGCCCGCCAGCGGCGGGTTACGGGTACCGGTCTTTTTTACGCCGGACGACGGAGACGATCTGCCGCCGACTTTGAATGCCGGTGATGGATTGCATCTGGATGCCGCCCGGTATACGATTATCGTGGTGCTGGCCGATGCGCGCATGCTGCGCACCGTTCCCAATGGCACCGGACGCGCCTGGATTGATTTCGTTGAACAGGCGATTGCAGCAACACCGCTGGATGCAAGTCCGCATCATGTGCTGCCGGTGGCGCTGGAACAGGCAGGCTTTCAGATCAGCAAGGGGCGCCATGTGTTACCCGCAATGCTCGATAAAACCAGTACCGGCGAACAGGCAGCCAGTGCGCGCCGACTGGCCGAAGTGTCATTTCATATTGCTGCACGTGCGATTCAGTTGCTTACACATGGCAAAGTGCCTGCAGACGCGCCCGACAAAATAAAAGCGCCGGTTACGATTTTCTTAAGCCATGCCAAAGCCGATCTGGACCGGCAACATCGTGAAGACCCGGTACGCCAGACACGTTCGGTACTGAATGAGTTACCGGTCGAGCAGTGGTTCGATGCGCAACAGATCGCCACCAGTCAGGATTTTGCCGATGCCATCCAGGCGGGTATACGCGGCAGCACCATCATGCTGGCATTTCAGACCGATCAATACAGTTCGCGCCCCTGGTGCCGCCGCGAGGTACTGGAAGCCAAACGGCTCGGCGCGCAGATTCTGATCGTGGATGCACTTGAATCGGGCGAGCCGCGAAGTTTTCCCTATAGCGGTAATGTACCGACCGTGCGCTGGCAATTTGGCGAACCGGATGTCGATGCACGCCGCGTCATCGACCGCGCCGTGCTGGAAGCATTACGCCTGCAACATAATCGCGCTGTGCTTGAAACCGTAGCTGAACCCGGCGAAACTGTTTTGGCCATAGCTCCGGAAGCGGTTACGCTGGCCTACGCCTGTCAGGAGAACGAACCAGGGAAAACCTTCCTTTATCCCGACCCACCATTGAGCCGCGAGGAACTCCAGGTATTACAGCAGCTGCGGCCCAAAGCGCAGTTCATCACGCCACTCACCAAAATTGCGCAGCACGCCCGGCAGCAGCAGGCCGGGAAAATAAACATGATCACCGTCTCGATCTCAGACAGCGAGGATGTGCGTAAATATGGGCTGTCACCGGAGCATTTCGCCACGCTGACGGATGAGATACACCTCTACCTGCTGATGGCCGGGTTGAAAATCGCTTACGGCGGCGCCTTGAAAGGTGATTTTTCCGCAGCATCGAATTTTACGCTGCGTTTGTTCGAACTGGTGCGCGCTTATTCAAAACTGGCCGAAAACGTGCAATCACAGCCGCTGCAACACGCCATCCACAATTTTGCGCCGTGGCCGCTCAGGTTGAGTTATGGAGACGCCGAATGGAATCTGTTCAACAGTGATATTGCACAGTACGACGAGGGTCCCCGGCCTGATTTACCGTGGGATGATGATACGTTGTTTCCACTTGCTGAAAATTACACCCGATCATTGGATTCAAATTCGCCGCAACGCCGTTACGCCTGGGCGCACGGATTATCCGCCATGCGCGACCGCATTACCGAATCGTCACAAGCACGCCTGGTCGTCGGCGGCAGGCTTACAGGATTCTCCGGTATCGTGCCAGGTGTCGTGGAGGAAGCCTGGCTGTCGATCAAACAACAAAAACCGCTCTATATCGCCGGCGGTTTTGGCGGCGCGGCTCGAGCTGTGTACGATCATTTGCTTAGCAACGAGCGCGTTGAATTCAGTGATACCTGGTCAAAACAGACCATACCGGACTATGAAGCTGTGTCTGCTTTAAATACTGAGCACGGCGGCACATTGCCAACTATGGAAAAAATCGGCGCAGCGCTTACTGAACATGCTCAGGCAGGGATCGCGCAAACCCTTAACAACGGTCTTGATGCGCAGGAAAACATTGCACTCATGACCTGCACCGATCCGCAACGCATTGCCGGATTTGTTCTGACCGGTATCGGGCGGCTCCGATCGCAGTGACTGGAAAAATCTGGCGGATAACGCTTTGGTTATCCGCCCTGCAGTCCTACCGTTTTATATCAGCACCGCCGTTGCTTTCCACCACCGGCAATCCTGTATTCGCGTTCATGCTAATAATTCCATTGTAACTGGAAGCGCATAATATTCGCGTCTTTAACATGTACCAGGTTCTTGACATTGGTTCTATCCATATGCGAATAGGCGACGACAAATTCAACTTCCGGTCTGATTTGCCATTCAAGACCTGCTTCAATCTCTCTGACACGTGCAAAGGGTGCATTCGCCTGGAATTTCTCGGCACCACTGTATTTCTGCCATTTTACATACGGAATCAAGGCACCCCACGGACTATCATACTTGTACATGGCCTGCACGTAACCACCGTCAATATTGCCTGATTCTATGCGTGTCATATCAGCACTTAACTGCGGGGATTTACCCCAGTTCCATTCGGCCTGCAAACCAAAAGGCTGCGGGTATAAAATAGCGTGCAAACCGATACGCGCATCGCGATAACCTTTTTTATTGAAGATTGGCGCAGCGAGAATACCGGCACCCGTATTTACCGCCACATCCGGTACAAATTTTCCGGTATAACCATAAACACCCGTCTCAAAAATCTGACCATTATCAAACTGGAATGGATAAGTGACCCGTGCTGCAATATGCAGATTGTCATTTTTATCCCTTTCATTAAGGCCCTGTCCGGTATAAAGGCCAAAACCGATCACACCATAATCACCGGAACCCTTAAGTCCTTTTCTTAGGAAACTGAACCGTTCCTGGATATGCTCGGGCGTCCAGTAGAAAAATACGCCGGTGTCACGCTCGTTTCGAACACCGGTACTGAGTGCGTCAGCGCGCTCAAACGCTAGCCGGTCGCGGCTTGACTGCAGTAATTCAAAGCTGTTCGGTACTTTCGACAAACCCGGACGAATACGGAATTCTTTTTTCTTGTCAAAATAGATGTCACCATACATGTCACGCACCGACACATCACCACCCGCGAACTCTGTTTGCATATAGAGCTTCAGATGGTCGCTAATATCACCCTGGAACACCAAACGCGCGCGGCGGATAAAGAAATTGGTATCTTCCTCGATGGATTTATCCCCCGGCGAAGACAGATTTTCCAGGTCCCCGCCCAAACCGGCGCTTTGACGGAACTGCGTATAACCCCCAATTTTAATCCTGTCATACCATTTTTTTTCTTCTTTAGAAGCGGATTTCTCATTTTCGGGCGTGGAATCAGGTACGGGCACCGGTTGAGTTTGCTCAGATGCTGTCTGGATTGCCTGTTGCTGCGCTTCAAACCGCGCTTCCATAGCTTTGAGTTCTTCCATTTTCTGATCGATTCTGGTCTCAAGCACCCTGGCTTCTTCTTCAGTTGGCCTTTTTTCGGCAGGCATGTTTTCAGCCTTCTTCACTGGTTCAAAATCGCCCAGTTTGATGCGATTTTCTCCCGGTGTTGTATAGACCTGATTGGTTTCCGGATCGACGTAAAGTGTCAAAGCGGATGCTGTTGATAGATAACCGGCCAGCAGTATAGTCGAAACAATCCATGCAAATCGTTTTTGCCTCACAACGGGCAAGAACTCTTTTTCTTCTTTTCCAGACATACCCATTTTATCTCCAATGAAATTTTCTGGAAGAGAGGTTATTACATTAATGTTACATTTTTATTACATCAAGAAAATCATTCAGCGGTATCAGCAAAATTTAATCATGATTGCATCTATACGCCATCAGTGATTGACCGGCCAAATGGGTTTGAGAAGCGTAGCCGCAGCGGGGAGAAGTTACCTGAAAGCAGATTTAAATGACTAAAAGCCGACTCAAGGGACGAGGCATATAATGTGCCGGGCAAAAAGCAGAGTTGAGGTGTAACAAATGAACATCTTCAGCATGTTTTTAATGCTGCAACGGCAACGCAGATAGTTATCCAACATTCAGTTAGCGGAAATACCGAAAACCTGATCAAAAAAATTTTTAACAGCTGATCACACTATTGTTGGATAGCTTTCCAGTATTTCGGTTATTGTTCTTGATACGCCGCCTTGCCATTCAGGCAGGCACAGGTTAAATGTTTTCTGCAGTTTTGCAGAATCAAGCCGTGAATTAAGCGGACGTTTCGCCGGTGTCGGATATTCGGCACTGGTAATGGGATGCAGATTGCCGGGCGTGGTTTTCAAAGAAACATTTGCGCGGGCGGCCTGTGTCAGTATAAACCGTGCAAATCCATACCAGGATGTGTAACCTTTTGCTGTCAAGTGATACAGGCCGTTGACAGCAGAATTGTCACGCTGATTTCGCAGTAACTGAACGATATGGGCCGTAACATCCGCCAACAATTCGGCGCCTGTTGGTGCCCCGATCTGGTCGTCAACGATCTGTAGTTGATCGCGCTCCTGCGCAAGCCTGAGGATCGTTCTAACAAAATTATGCCCATAGGTTGCATACACCCAACTGGTACGCAAAATAATATGCGGACACCCTGATTCCATTATGTTTTTTTCACCAGCCAGCTTAGTTTTGCCATAAATATTAAGTGGGTTGGCCGTATCCGTTTCCATGCGCGGTTCATTGCCGTCACCGTCAAACACATAATCGGTTGAATAATGGATAAGCCATGCATTCAGCCGCCGGGCTTCTTCCGCCAGAACAGCCGGCGCAAGTGCGTTGATGGTTTGTGCTAATGGGGATTCCTTTTCTGCTTTATCGACTGCCGTGTAAGCGGCTGCGTTGATGATAATATCCGGCCTGACGCTCTGTACTGTTTGCTGAATACCCGCTGGGTCAGCAAGATTGCCGCACATTGCCTGACTGTCGGAACCCAAAGCAATCAACTGACCGGATGAAGCCAGCGGCGCAAGGCTGCGCTGCAGCTCCCAGCCAACCTGGCCGTTTTTACCGAATAACAGTATTTTCATGAACGTTGCTCGCTATAATTTTTTTCTATCCACTCACGATAAGCGCCGGTCTTTATGTTTGTCACCCACTCCTGATGGTCCAGATACCACTGAACCGTTTTCCGGATACCGGTTTCAAACGTTTCACCGGGCTTCCAATTAAGTACGCGTTCAATTTTCCGGGCGTCAATCGCATAACGCGTATCATGTCCAGGCCGGTCTTTTACATGGGTAATCAGATCAAGATAACTGTAATTTGATGGCGAGCCTGACAATTCTTCCAGCAGTGCACAGATGGTACGCACAATTTCAATATTGGGCTTCTCATTCCAACCGCCAATATTATAGATTTCACCTGGTTCTCCGGCTTCCAGTACACGTCGTAACGCACTACAATGATCTGTAACATACAGCCAATCGCGTATCTGTTTGCCATCACCGTAGACAGGCAGCGGCTTTCCAGCTAAAGCATTGGTGATCATTAATGGAATCAATTTTTCCGGAAACTGATAAGGACCATAATTATTGGAGCAATTGGTGATCAAAGTCGGCAAACCAAAAGTGCGGTGGTACGCATTAACCAGATGATCACTGGAGGCCTTGCTGGCCGAGTAAGGGCTGCTCGGCTGATAACGATGCGTTTCAGTGAATGCCGGGGCATTCTTATTTAAGGAACCGTATACTTCATCGGTCGAGACATGTAAAAAGCGGAATTCTTTTTTTGACGATGCATCAAGTGTTTTCCAATAATCATGCACTGCTTCCAGCAACCGGAAAGTACCGACAATATTGGTTTGTATAAACGTTTCAGGACCCAGAATTGAACGGTCGACATGGCTCTCGGCGGCCATGTTTATAACGGCCCTGGGCCGATACTGCACAATCAGTTCTGACACCCGTTCGCGATCACCGATGTCACCCTGCACAAAAACATGCCGTGTGTCTTCATTCAAAGAAACGAGATTTTGTAGATTGCCGGCATAAGTGAGCTTATCCAGATTAATAATAGTTTCATCTGTTTGTGAAAACCAGTCCAGCACAAAATTTGACCCTATAAAGCCCGCGCCACCTGTCAATAAAATCATCAGATTATTTTCTACAATTCAATTATTTTAATATTTTTCCACCAGAATCATTCGGCCGCCATTCTGGCACTATCCCCGCTTCCTCCGGCATGGATTGAAATTCACAATCGATACCGATACCTGGCACCCATACCAGTTCTTCACCACAAAACATGAGTGGTAGTGCATAGCGTTCCCAGGGGGGTATCAGCGCTTCCTGCATCAGATTTTTCAGACTGCGCCTTGGCCGTTTACAATCGGGCGAAAAGCGCTCTCCTCCCTGGCGCATTTTAATATGAACAGGCGTCTGTGTTAGTTTCTGCGCACACAAGCCTAGGCCTTTTACATGTGTAAAGTGAATTGATCCGCCCAATTCGCTTAGAATCAAATGAGACTCACCCTGCCACTTCAATTGTAAATGATTTGGAGGCAACTTTCTCAGTGGCAGAATATAGACAAAATCTTTATAAACGCGAATCTCTGTATGCCCAAAAACCACATGCAGCTGGGTGTCTTTTCTGGCGCAACGCAATTGATTCAGGATATCATTCAGTTTGGCCGTGCTGGGAAGCTTTACCTGTTGCAGCCGTAAAATATAACGCAGCAAATTTCTTGCACGCGGAAGGCTTAATTCACGCAGTGCAGATATATGCAGATTGCCGGCCTCAACGCAGCACCTAGCATCCGACGCGGCCAGATCGTCCAGCAATAGAGATGCTTCAGCCATATGCTGGCTGGTGCGCTGCAACGTTTTGACGTAATTGGGATACCGTCTGCTTAAAACCGGAAGAATTGCATGACGTAAAAAATTACGGTTGAAGTCGGTGCTGTCATTACTTTCATCATGAATCCAGTTTAACTGATGCTGTCGGGCATAGGCTTCAATGCTGCCGCGGGAAACGTTAAGTAGCGGCCGCAAAATGGGGGGCGCTGCATCGCTTGATTGTTTCCGGACGATGGGCATGGCACTCAAGCCTTTCACACCCGCACCACGAAGTAGTTGCAACAACAGTGTTTCAGCCTGATCATCCTGATGCTGGGCCAGAACTAAATAGTCCGCACGCAAGCGATTAAAGATATGATAGCGCTCTTCCCGCGCAGCCGCTTCAAGACTCACCCCTGCCTCTTTGTGAATATTAACATATGAAACAGACACGGGAACTCCATGTGAATAACATAGATGACAGCAAAAATGACTCCATTGCGCGGCGTGACTGCTGATTCCGTGATTCACATGTATTGCCGACAATTCAAAGGAGACTTGCTGAGACAATGTTACCAGAATGTCCAGCAAAACAACCGAATCTAAGCCGCCACTGAGACCAACCGCGAGATGACAGTCTTGTCTGATATATGTTTGTAGCACCTGTTGGACATTGTCGATCAAATTATCCAGGTTATTCGACTTTTTCCTCCTTGAATGAACCATATTTCATTAATTTTTTCAAACGTTTATCTATCAACGTATCGGCTGAATAATCTTGTAATTTTCTGAGTGAATCCTGTATCACCGCTTTCACGGCCTGCATCGTAGCCGGATAATCCCGGTGCGCGCCGCCAATTGGCTCATTAATAATACTGTCGATCAAATGTATTGCTTTAAGCCGGTCTGCCGTGATTCCCATAATTTCTGCAGCCTCTGGCGCTTTGTCCGCACTTTTCCATAAAATGGATGCGCATCCTTCAGGCGATATGACTGAATAGGTGGCAAATTGCAGCATATGAACCATATCGCCTACGGCAATCGCCAACGCACCCCCTGAACCACCTTCACCAATCACAATGCAGATGATAGGCACTTTCAACTCGGCTAAAACATAAAGATTCTTTCCAATTGCCTCAGACTGCCCGCGTTCTTCTGCATCTATACCTGGGTATGCACCCGGTGTATCGATAAAGGTAATCAACGGAATTGAAAATTTTTCGGCTAACCGCATTAAACGCAGCGCCTTGCGATATCCTTCGGGTTTAGGCATACCAAAATTACGATGGATTTTCTCACGTGTATCACGTCCCTTCTGATGGCCGATCACCATCACAGACTGACCGTTGAAGCGCGCCATGCCCCCCACGATGGCATGATCGTCGGCGAAACTGCGATCACCATGCAGTTCTTCAAAATCCGAAAAAATATGTTTAATATAATCAAGCGTATAAGGGCGTTGCGGGTGTCTTGCAACTTGAGAGATCTGCCAAGGCGTCAGTTTTGCATAAACACTTTTGGTCAGGGCCTCACTCTTTGTCTTCAAACGGTCTATTTCTGCAGAAATATCCAATGCAGAATCACCTTGCGCAAAACGCAGCTCCTCTATTTTCGTTTCAAATTCGGCAATATTTTGTTCAAAATCCAGAAAAGTGATTTTCATGTAAACACTAAAATAAAAATAAATTCCTAAAAATGTGATGATACAGGATTTAGATCGAATTCTGCAGGCATGAATTCATTTAACTGCTTCCGGTTATCTTTTAGAATAGCCTATTGTGAAGTTTCAAAAACGCAAGGAGGTCAGCATGAAAAGACGCACATTTTTGCTAATTCTGGGTGTAGCAGCAACTGTGCCAGCAGCTGTTTTCTATCGACCAGAGCGGGTAATGGCCATCAACGAACCCGCAATCATAGAGCAGTTAAAAAAACCGCGTACAGCCTGGAAAGCATTGGTTTCGCCGGAAGCCTATAAAATTTTATTCGAAGAACATACCGAACCACCGGGAAGTAGCAAACTGAACAATGAGCATCGTGATGGCACCTATATCTGCGCAGCGTGTTATTTACCGCTTTTCGAAAGTCAGCACAAGTATGAAAGCGGCACCGGGTGGCCGAGTTTTACCCAGCCTATAGCAGGGCATATCGGCACCAAGCGTGATTACAAGTTAATTATTTTAAGAACAGAGTATCATTGTGCGCGGTGTGGCGGACATCAAGGGCATGTTTTTAATGACGGCCCCAAGCCACGTGGAGAACGATGGTGCAATAATGGGCTTGCACTCAAATTTATTGCCCACACCGAATCACTGCCACCACTCAGAAGTTAGGAATTCAATATGTTACATTGCCGATTTATAGTCATAAGTGCTGTGACAGCGCTAGCTTTTATAGTTACAGGGTGTCAGCAACCGGAAAATTCCAAACATATGCCAGACACCCGATTTATCGCTGAAGAAAATCTGGGTGTCGCTATCTTCGCTGGCGGCTGTTTTTGGTGTACCGAATCTGATTTTGACAAGCTACCGGGCGTAGTTGCAACAACATCGGGATATATCGGTGGCACAGTTGCCAATCCTACTTATAAACAGGTTGTTGCCGGCAAAACAGGTCATGTGGAAGCGGTTAAAATTCAATTTGACAAGACGGCGACCAGCTTTTCAGAATTGTTAAATACTTATTGGCTGACGATTGACCCAACATTTGAAGATGGTCAGTTTTGCGATATTGGCCCGCAGTATCGCAGTGTTATTTTTTATCTGAATCCGGAACAACAAACACTCGCAGAAGCATCAAAAGAAGCGTTGGCAGTTTCAGCCCGTTTCGATCAACCGGTCGTCACTGAAATTTTACCGGCCACTGAATTCTATATGGCCGAGGATTATCATCAGGATTATTACATCAAGAATCCTTTGCGATATGCTTATTATCGCAATAACTGCGGCCGCGACGAGCGTTTGGAGCAACTTTGGGGGGTCAATCATTAATACCGCCGATTCCTACATTTCCCTGGGCAACATGACGCCTGAAGACTTTTTACAGCACTACTGGCAAAAAAAACCACTTCTGGTACGCAATGCCTTGCCCGGTTTTCAAGGATTATTAACCAGGCAGGAATTAGTACAACTCGCCGCTAACGAAGATGTGCAATCACGTCTGATAGCCAACAAAAACACCAAATGGCATTTGAAGTACGGGCCGCTGACCACAAAGGATTTTACCCGCTTACCTGCAGATACATGGTCACTGCTGGTACAAGAAGTTAATCATTTTTTGCCATCGGCACGCGACTTATTGCAAAAATTCGGCTTTATTCCTTTTGCCCGTCTGGATGACCTGATGGTCAGCTATGCGCCTGCTGGAGGCGGTATCGGGCCGCATTTTGATTCCTATGATGTTTTCTTGTTACAGGGCTTTGGCCGCCGGCGTTGGGAAATTGCTGGCGATTATGATCAAACACTGGTGGCCGATGCACCGCTAAAAATTTTGCAACATTTCAAGCCTGAACATAGCTGGATTCTAGAGCCAGGCGACATGCTGTACCTGCCGCCAAATTATGCGCACCATGGTACCGCTTTAGATGCTTGTATGACATACTCCATTGGATTTCGGGCACCCAGCCACCAGGAATTAATCACTCAGTTTCTCATTTATCTACAGGATAATCTGCAAGTAGATGGCTGGTATATTGACCCTGATCTAAAGCTACAACCCAACCCCTGGAAAATACATCGCGAAATGCAGCGGCAGGTGCATTCCATTTTAAAAAAAATTAAATGGCGTGCGTCCGATGTTGAAGACTTTCTGGGTGTCTATCTGACAGAACCTAAATCACATATTTTTTTTGATTGTCCCGAGCATCCGCTAACATATAAAAAGTTTAAAAATGTAATTCGCAAAAAAAATATCCAGCTTGATTTAAAAAGCCGAATGCTGTGTCAACAAGACAAAATTTTTCTGAATGGCGAAGCTTACAAAGTTAACACAACTGCAAAAAAAAATTTATCGGGACTCATTTATCGCCGGAATGAATTCTCGAGAAATAACCTTGACGATGAAGCGGGAAAAGTTCTTTATCAATGGTATGTTAATGGATATATCAACATAATTGACATTGCCTGAGAACTCCAGATCCAAAAAAATTTCACTGATTTTTTATTAAAAGATACTGGACATCGCAGTTTTAATCTGGTATTAAGTTTATAGTCTTTCGATATTTGAAGGACAAATGAGCTGTTTAACATAAATTAATTCGTCATAATTAATATTCAATATAGGAGATATTAAACATGAAATACTCTTTGTTTATAGCTGCTTTATTAGCAATGTTTTTGGTAGGCTGTGGTGACCCAAAACCGGGTCAGTATCCGCCTGGATTTATGGATGAACGTGAAGGAATGCCAGACTAGAGCTTAACCCAGCTTTGGCCAAGCAGAAAAAACCGCCCTTATAGGGCGGTTTTTTTTGAAACAAGACACGAGACTTTTTTTAATGCCAATATTGCGCCGTCACTTGAATAGAAACAAGCAGTGTCAAACATGATTTTTTTGAAAATACAAAAAATTAAGTAACTGACCAGATATTGTCTCCAAATAATGGGTAGTATATTGTTCTTAAAAGATTTATACTTGCAACAGTTGCAGGGGTATATTGATTTTAATTGAATCTTTCAGATACGATGAAATGCGGCGCTCCATTAACTGTGTAATGGCATGAACTGCACATCATTCACAGAAAGTTATATTAAAAAGCACGACATATGCAGCAACAGTTACCTTAGCATGTGCTGTAAGGTAAGGCTTGCAGAGCTCTCATCATTTCTCAGTTGATGGAGTACTAAGGTACTTGTATACTGAATTAAAATAGATATATACTGCTCCGTTTTAACGAACTAACTTTTAATATTTTTTACAAGGAAAATTTAATAATGAAACAAACTCTTTTAGTTCTGGTATTAGCGTCTTTCTTTTTAGCAGCATGTGGCGGCAGACCTGGTCAGGCATTGCCTGAACAAGAGAAGGAGAATTTTGAAAGAATTCTTAAAGAAGAAGCTGAGAAAAATAAATAAGAAATAGCTTCCGATTAAAATACAGAATCAAGCATAAAAAAACCGCCTTTAAGGCGGTTTTTTTATGCTTGAACCTTTTTTTACGGCCAAGGCTAATTTTTACATGTATTAGCTGCCGTGGTGTAACACAGCATAAGTAGCATCACTTGACACTGACCAATCGGTATTACTTGAGTTGCTCATGCAACAACTTCAGAATGCTGCTCGCTACTGCCTGACTAACCGGCGTATTGTCTTCATTCAATATGGAAACTTTACTGGTGCTGGTACCCGTTTCTTTAACCAGAATATGATATCTGGCGGCCTTGGCATCTGTATTATCTTTGTTTCTCCAGAACATGATTCCTGACAAAATACCTTCGTCATCTCCTTTCTTCTGACTGTCAGTATCCGGATTAACATATCGCACAAAATATATACCGTCTATACGATTACGATCTTCAACCGTAAAACCAATACGGTCCAGCGCCAGCCCGACACGCCGCCATGACCGATCAAACGCTTCATTGACAATCAGGGTATTACTGCTTTCTCTATCGATATACGCTTTGTCCTGTGTGTTGCCGCCGGTCGAAGCCAGCTCAAATCTGGCACGCTCTTCTTCTACACCGAAACGCATCATCAAACGTGACAACATTTCCGCTTCCAGGTCCGGGTCGGCTGGGCGTGGTTGCCAGATCGTACGATTCGCACCACCTGATTCCAAAATCTCATCCATACCACGGTGACTGATATAGACTTCTGTCGTACCCATTTCAGTTCGTTCGAGTCGAGTACGGAATTTATCGCGCTCTGCCGTCGAATAAATGCTATCCAGAACTGTGGAAAGAATACTTCGAATAAAATCCTGAGGTATTTTGGCACGGTTTTCAGCCCAGTCCGTTTCCATAATACCTGCTTCAGGTATCTCCAATTTTATGAGAAAGCCCAGTTCCTGCCAGAACTCTTTAATCACAGGCCAGACGACCTCAGGCGGCTGAGGAACAACCAGCCAACGTTGTGTTCCGGCGCGTTCAACATGAACGTTCTGAATCGATATCGGCAATAAGGAGGAAGTGCCCGTACCCGGTTGAATACCGCGTTCATTGTTATATGTAGAAAAAGTCGTGCTACCTGAAGCTGTATCCGGTATGGTATAACGTTCATCAATCGTGGGCGCAATCAAATCAGGCGGCACATCCAGTGGGGGCAATTTGCCAGCAGACTTGTAATCTATCTGTTTTTGCTCAGGAAACAAAGTACAGCCGGAAACTGCCATCAGAAACATCATGATTATTAAATAAATGAATCCATGTTGCCACCGCATTTTTGACATTCTACTCCTTTGAATCTTAACTCTGCGCCGAATCCATCGCTTCCTTCACAAGCTGATGGTACTGACTGGATAAAGGGGTTAGAGGCAATCGAAGTCCAGTGCCAATTAGCGCCATCTGGGCAACTGCCCATTTAACCGGAATCGGGTTTGCTTCCACAAACAAATCGGTATGCAGGCGCATAAGTTTATTATTAATCGTCCGTGCAGTTTCAAGATCACCTGCCGCTGCCGCCACACACATTTCATGCATCAGCCGCGGTGCCACATTAGCGGTTACCGAAATAACACCATGTCCACCCAGCAACAGCAACGCCAACGCACTGATATCATCACCACTCAGCACCAGAAAATCTTTTGGAGCGCGGCGCAACAAATCACTTCCACGTCCCATATCACCCGTTGCATCTTTGATACCGATGACATTGGGAATCTGTGCTAACCGCAAGGTGGTTTCATTGGCTATATCGGCCACGGTTCTACCCGGCACATTGTATAGTATATGCGGTATATCTACTGCCTCGGCAATCGCTTTGAAATGCTGATACAGCCCTTCCTGGGTCGGTTTGTTGTAATAGGGTGCAACAGACAGACAAGCGTCAACACCGGAATCTTTTGCGTAAACTGATAAATCGATTGCTTCCCTTGTTGAATTTGCACCTGTGCCGGCAATGATGGAAATACGTCCGGCAGCATGATCAACCGCGGTGCGCATTAATAAGTGATGTTCTTCAAAGTCGACAGTGGGAGATTCACCAGTCGTACCCACTACGACGATACCATCTGTATGCTGTTCAACATGGAAATCAATAAGGGCACGAAAGCGTTCCAGGTCTAATTTGCCATCTTCATGCATCGGTGTCACAATGGCAACAAAGCTACCTTTAAACATGACTATCTATCCAGTGAAAATTATCTATTTTACCTGAATCTGGTCTCACAGAAGTGTTTTCCCGACGCATACAACCATAATATTTCGAAAAAAATCTTATGAAATTTGCTGCCGCCGGGAATCAGAAACAACTCTATTTCGTGAAAACGATCCTCACAAAACGAATAATCGAGATTTCACAAACCGGGTCTGCCGGCAGCCTGTCGACTATTCTGTCTTGGAAAATTGCATGAGATCGTTGGCATAATCAACCATGATGGTATCTTTCGCTGCAAACTGACCCTCCAGAATTTCCTTCGCCAACGGATTCTCAATCTGCGCCTGAATAGCCCGCTTAAGCGGGCGTGCACCAAAAACAGGATCAAATCCGACTTGAGACAGTTCGGCCAGAGCTGCGTCACTGACGTGCAAATGCATCTCCAATGCCGCCAGTCTTTTTTCAAGATACTGTAACTGTATCCGTGCAATGGATTTGATATGCTTCTCATCCAACGCGTGAAAAACAACCACTTCGTCAATACGATTAACAAATTCCGGACGAAAATGGATTTTTACTTCACCCATCACTGCATCCTTAATTGCCTGGTAATCCTGACCATGCATTTCCTGAATCATATGTGAACCCAGATTGGATGTCATGACTATAACCGTATTTTTGAAATCAACGGTTCGACCTTGACCATCCGTCATGCGGCCATCATCCAATACTTGCAGCAGCACGTTGAAAACGTCTGGATGCGCTTTTTCCACTTCATCCAGAAGAATAACTGCATAAGGCTTTCTGCGGACAATTTCCGTCAAATATCCGCCTTCTTCATAACCGACATAACCCGGCGGAGCACCGATCAAACGCGCCACAGAATGTTTTTCCATAAACTCTGACATATCAATGCGTATGAGATGATCTTCTGCATCAAACAGAAAGTTGGCTAACGCCTTACACAATTCGGTTTTGCCCACTCCGGTCGGACCTAGAAACAAAAATGAGCCATATGGACGATTGGGATCAGCCAAACCAGCACGTGAACGGCGTATTGCATCTGAGATCAACCGCACGGCCTCATCCTGTCCTACCACACGCTCATGCAGTTTTCCCTCCATGAGTAATAATTTCTCCCGCTCGCCTTGCATCATTTTAGACACCGGTATGCCAGTGGCGCGCGAAACGACTTCGGCTATTTCTTCCGCACCGACTTGTGTGCGAAGTAGTCGGGGTTTCTCAGTTTCGGGTTTCTGCTTTGAGCTTTCCTGTGATTTGAGCTGCGACTCCAGCTGTGGCAAGCGCCCGTACTGCAATTCAGACACTTTCTGCCAGTCGCCTTTCCGGGTTGCGGTTTCTATTTCCAGTTTGACTTTTTCAATTTCTTCCTTGATATGCTGGGAACCCTGTATATGAGATTTTTCCGTTTTCCAGATTTCTTCCAGATCGGCATATTCGCGTTCTTTCTGTTTGATTTCCTCTTCCAGCAGTTGAAGGCGTTTAATAGAAGCCTCATCCTGCTCTTTTTTAATGGCTTCCCGTTCAATCTTGAGTTGTATCAAGCGCCGATCCAACCTATCCAGTGCTTCCGGCTTGGAATCAATTTCCATACGGATACGGGCGGCCGCCTCATCGATCAAGTCAATCGCTTTATCCGGCAAAAAGCGATCCGTAATATAACGATTGGATAATTCGGCAGCAGCAACTATGGCCGGATCGGTAATATCGACACCATGATGCACTTCATATTTCTCTTGCAAGCCGCGTAAAATGGCAATAGTGGCCTCGACGGTTGGCTCCTCGACCAAAACTTTTTGAAATCTTCTTTCCAGCGCAGCATCCTTTTCGATATATTTCCGGTACTCATCCAAAGTAGTAGCGCCCACGCAGTGTAATTCACCTCTTGCTAAAGCGGGTTTGAGCATATTACCGGCATCCATGGCACCTTCTGCCTTACCGGCACCGACCATGGTGTGCAGCTCATCGATAAAGACAATGGTGTTACCTTCATCCTGCGCCAACTCCTTCAGCACCGACTTCAGGCGTTCCTCGAATTCGCCGCGATATTTGGCGCCTGCAAGCAACGCGGCCATATCCAGCAACAGCACCCGTTTGTTTTTCAGGCTCTCGGGTACTTCGCCATTGATAATCCTTTGTGCCAGGCCTTCCACGATGGCGGTTTTTCCCACACCGGGCTCACCGATCAAAACGGGATTATTTTTCGTGCGCCGCTGTAGTACCTGGATGGCGCGACGAATCTCATCATCACGACCTATTACGGGATCCAACTTTCCCTGCCGGGCACGTTCGGTCAGATCAAGCGTATACTTTTTAAGCGCTTCACGACTGCTTTCCGCTTCAGCAGAATTGACTTGCTCACCACCACGCACTGCAATTATCGCTTGCTCCAGTGACGCATAACTGGCGCCATACTCTTTCAGCAGCGCGCCTGTCTCACCTTTATCTTTGAGGGATGCCAGCAAAAACATCTCTGAAGCAATAAACTGGTCTCCATGTTTTTGCGCTTCCTTGTCTGCCAGATTAAGCAGATTTGCCAGATTCCGAGACAGATTAACTTCGCCACCAGTACCTTCAATCTTGGGCAAACGCTGAATATTACTTTTCAAAGCATCGCGCATTGGTACAACATTCGCGCCGCTGCGCTGCAATAGAGAAGCAGTTGTGCCGTCTTCCTGTTGTAACAAGGCAAGCAGCAAGTGACTCGGTTCAATATAAGCATGATCCTGCCCAACTGCGATACTTTGCGCATCGGCCAATGCCTGCTGAAATTTTGTTGTTAATTTGTCAAAACGCATTAAATTCTCCCGTAGTAAGTCACTGTTCACTACGTGGGGGAATACGTTAAAATTTCAACCTAGTCTAAGGTTCGAAGTTCTTACGCAACCCCAGCAGCCGATTTATTATGTGGCAGTTGATTTGACTGGTTCTGTACCGCCAATTCATTCAATGTCTGTGTATTTTCCGCGTACCGATCAAATGCAGCGAGTCTTCTTTACTTTGATTGTAAAAATGCCATTTTCGTATCAACGCCATGATAACCGACATAAATAATCCAAATAATACGACGACGACATATATATGTACTTCAAAGAAAATCAGTAGCGCATAAAAAGATAGCATCGCCAGTATGCTCAGATTTTCATTAAAATTCTGCACAGCAATTGAATGTCCAGCGCCCATTAAAATATAGCCACGATGCTGTAATAAAGCGTTCATAGGCACCACAAAAAACCCAGCCATGCTTCCAATCAATATTAATAGGAATACTGCGATCCACAGATCATGAACAAGGATCATGAGCATCACTACCAGGCCTGTTGCAAAGCCTAACGGAATAACAGATAACGATTGTTTTAGCGACACCATCCGTGCCGCCATTACAGCACCTATCGCAATTCCCAGCGCCACAACACCTTGTAGCTGTGCCGCTTTATTCAGCGGATAGTCAAGCGCTACTTCAGCCCATTTTATAACGATAAACTGCAATGTAGCGCCCGCACCCCAGAACAAGGTTGTTACGGCAAGCGAAATCTGCCCAAGTTTGTCTGTCCAAAGCAACTTCACACAGTGAGAAAACTCATGAACCAGATAAACCGGGTCCTTCCTCGGAATACGATGATCAATACCGGTATTGGGAATAAACAGATTAAAAATAGCTGCGACTAAGTAAATGGCAGCAACTATAAAGATACTGACTGCTACCGCTGTATTCATCAATGGAAAATCAAACGCGAGTAATGCCTGTGAAACAGCCGGGGTAATTAAAATACCTCCCAACATAGTACCCAGCACAATTGAAGCCACCGTCAATCCTTCTATCCAGCCATTGGCAATAACCAATTTTTCCGGCGGCAACAACTCAGTCAGTATGCCGTATTTAGCAGGCGAATAGGCTGCAGCACCCAGCCCGACAACGGCGTAAGCCGCCAGCGCAGAATACTGATGCATTGCAAAAAACAATAAACCACAACCCAGAATTTTGATTGTATTGCTGATAAACATGACCCGACCCTTAGGCATGGAATCTGCAAAAGCACCCACGAAAGGCGCAAGAATGACATAAAACAAAACAAAAACAAACTTGAGCAGTGGCGTCAGAAAAGCGGGCGCATGGAGATCTATCAATAATGCAATTGCAACAACCAGCAACGCATTATCCGCAAGGGAGGAGAAAAATTGCGCAGCCATAATGGTATAAAAACCGCGATTCAAGTTGTTTCCTCTCAGAATTTTATTATTTTTTTAAGTACGCAATTACTAAGTTAGTGGATTTATACCATGAAATGATAACAATACGTACTCCATAAGCTGTCAAAACTCTATAATTGTCCCAAAGGAAGAAAAATTATCCAAAAAAATACTTATATGAAAACTTAAATTCGAAAATCAGGGAATATAGATTATCATAGAGGACACTTGTTTCGCGATTATTGCAGACAAATCAAATTGAGCAAAACCAGAAAATCAAACTTGAAAAAAGATGAAAATGCGCCACCAGCGGACACCGGGCCACAAACAAAGAAAATGATGAAAAAGCGTAGTTTACACGCTGCAACCAGATAAGAATTTAGACAACTTGTTTATGATCAATAAATAACTGAATGTCCATTGAACTTGACAGACACTGAAATATTGTTCAAAAACCGAACAAATTGATCGTTTCGAAACAAAAAAGTAACAATGCTAAAAATTCCTGCAAACTGAAAGAAATCTGATGTCACGCCCTATTCAAGCTTATATCGACCTAGCAGCTTTAACGCACAATCTGTCAATAGCACGTCAACATGCGCCTAAGGCACGCATCATGGCAGTTATCAAAGCAAATGCATATGGACATGGATTGTTACACACGGCACATGCACTAAGCGATGCAGACGGCTTTGCATTTCTTGAGTTGGAGGCAGCCATATGCTTGCGTGACGCCGGATTTCGACAACCCATGCTCTTGCTTGAAGGTTTTTTTTCCCCTCAGGAACTGGCTTTATTAGAGAAGTACAAATTAAGCACAGTCGTGCACCACGATGAGCAGGTCACCATGTTATCAAACTGTAAACATCACGGACTGAATGTTTTTCTAAAAATAAACACTGGCATGAATCGTTTAGGGTTTGCACCTGATCAGTTTCCCGCTGCTTTTGAAAAGCTGTCGAGTAATCCGGCCATATCACAAATTACAGTAATGACACATTTTGCAACGGCTGATGGCGCAATCGACAATGAAGTTTTTAAGCATCAATTACAAATTTTCAATCAAATCTCCCGATATCACCCAAAACCCCTCTCACTCGCTAATTCCGCAGCGATTATCCGCTACCCGCAAACGCACCGGGATTGGATACGCCCCGGCCTGATGTTATACGGCGTTTCTCCTTTTACCGAACAAACTGCAACGGATTTAAAATTAAAGCCAGTAATGACCTTAGTCAGCAAAATTATCGCCATTCACCAGCTTAAAAAAGGAGATACGGTGGGCTATAGTGGCAATTTCAAGGCTGACAAACCCATGCGCATCGGAATCGTTGCCTGTGGTTATGCAGATGGATACCCACGTCACGCGCCGACGGGCACGCCTATATTAGTGAATAATCAAAGATGTCGGTTAATCGGCAAGTTATCAATGGACATGCTTGCGGTCGATCTGACCGAAACAAATCATGTTCATCTCAACAGTCCGGTAACGCTTTGGGGACAAGGTTTACCGGTTGAAGAAATTGCGCAGGCAGCAAATACAATTAGCTATGAACTACTCTGTACACTATCTACACGAGTAGAAATGGTCGTTATAAAAAACGACTTTCAGTACCAGTCTACTCGTGTTTATCAAGCATAAAATAATTTATTCTACTTTTGCTTTACCGCGCAACTCCTGCACATAAGCTGCAAATTCACGTTGCAATACACGTTGTTGAATATTCTGTTTCACTTCTTCGTACGGTGGCACATCCATTGGGCGCGTATCAATGAGTTCAATGACATGCCAGCCAAAAGAAGTTTGCACAGGTGCATCGGTCAATTGTCCTTTCTGAAGTTTTGACAAAGCCTCGGCAAAAGGTCTGACATAGGCCGCAGACGGGCTCCAGTTGAGTTCACCACCACTCATTTTACTGCCTTCATCAATTGATTTTTCTGCAGCAATCTTAGCGAAATCACCACTTCTTTTTAAGTTAGCGATTATATCTCTGGCTTCGCTTTCATTTTCCACTAGAATATGACGTGCCTTATATTCCTTGTCGCCCATTTGCACTTTCAGCATCTCATATTCTCGCTTCAATGTATCTTCACCAACCGCATTGTTTTTGATGTAATCAGCCTGCAATGCTCGTATTAAAGCGGCCTGTCTGGCGATCTCTAATTGAGCGATAACATCGGGATCTCTATCCATCCCTTTTTTAATTGCTTCTTGCGCCAGGATTTCTTCCGTAATCAGATTTTCTCTTAAGGCCTTTCTTAACTCAGGCCCATCTTCCTGGCCTTGAGCACCGCTTGCTTTAACCATTAAATCCAGACGTGACTGAGGAATCGGCACACCATTTACTGTCGCCATTGTTCCTGCTGACTGAGCCTGAACCGTCATAGCCATAAAACCGAAAGAACCAATGATTAAAAGTTGCGATAATTTAGTCAAACGCATGAAATTTCCTTTTTGTCTAATTTGGATAAAATGTCGCCGGTAAGTATACGCTTTAATACAACAAATACACAACAAGCGTCATGACTATTCGGGGAGCACTTTCTTGAAAGGCTTAACGGTCACATGACTATAAACGCCTGCCGTCATATAAGGGTCAGCATCGGCCCACATTTGTGCGGCCTGTAATGACTCAAATTCCGCCACGATCAGGCTACCAGAAAAACCAGCCGGCCCAGGATCTGCACTGTCTATTAAAGGATAGGGCCCAGCCAATAATAAACGTCCTGCTTCCTGCAATTGTTTTAGTCGTTCCAGATGAGCCGGTCGTGCTATCATCCTGCGGTCTAGGCTA
This sequence comes from Nitrosomonas aestuarii, assembly GCF_003046585.1. Lineage (GTDB taxonomy): Bacteria > Pseudomonadota > Gammaproteobacteria > Burkholderiales > Nitrosomonadaceae > Nitrosomonas > Nitrosomonas aestuarii. The sequence goes on from NZ_QAAE01000006.1 coordinate 58,449, forward strand.
TCAGGCACATCCTCTGCGTTAATAACATATAACATCTTAATCCTTGTCTGTTCTATTTTCAATTTTCTCTTGAAGTGGCTGATCTTTTGCAACGACCTTATTTTCAGACGCTTCTGGGACAAATGTATTTAAATATTTATTTAACATTGCGATTTGTAAAACTACAAAAACCAACATCAAGCCCATCGAACCAAACAGTTTGAATGTAACCCAGCTGTCTACCGAAAAGTTAAAAGCAATGTAAAGATTAATACACCCCATAAACATGAAAAAAGCAATCCAGCTTATATTGAGCTTTTGCCACACCAGAGACGGCAGTACCATCTGCTTTCCCAGCATCGTGCGAATCAGGTTCTTTCCAAAAATTTGACTGGATATCCATAAGATAATGCCGAGCAACCAGTAAAGCACGGTCGGTTTCCACTTTATGAATAATTCGTCCTGAAAAACCAGCGTAGCACCGCCAAAAAGAATAATCACAGCCAGACTGATCCACATCATGTTATCAACCTGGCGGTGTCGATACCAGACCCAACCTATTTGCACAAAAGTTGCCATGATAGCAACGGCAGTCGCCACAAAAATATCATAGGCCTTAAAAGCTATAAAAAAAACTATAACCGGAAATAAATCAAATAAAAATTTCATAGTCAGAAAAACAGAAAATTCCCGTCACGCAAGAACAGGTGGCAACTTTGCCACCAGATCGTTTTTATCCATAATTGCTTTCCCTAATAACGCAAAGCCCAGCAAGCAACCGGTATCATCGTAAAAAAGTGCTTTCACACCATCGTCATTCGATTCAACCTGCCAAACACCTGCTTTATCCGCATCCGGCGGCGAGACAACCGTGGAACAGGCCGGAGTTTTAACCAAAACAGGCATAGCAGGATAGCGCACAGGCGTTGGATTTCCAGCCAAAGTCGCCGCCAAGGCACGCGCGGCATGTGTAATAGGCATAACGAAAGGCAACACCTTACCAGCCACCTCTGCGCAATCACCCACAGCATAGATATGCGCATCGTTCGTCTGCAGCAGTTGATCGACTACAATTCCGCGATTAATTTGCAAACCGGCTTCCTGAGCCATCTTGGTGCGCGGTTTTAATCCTACCGAAGATAGAACAATATCCGCCCGGATTGTTTTACCATTCGCCAGAGTCAAACACAATTGATTATCAATCTGTTCAACTGACTGCGTCGATGTATCGAAATGAAATACCACACCGACCGCCTCCAGTTTTTGTTTTAAATAAGCACCCGCTGCAGGTGGTATCAATCGCCCTAAAGGTTGCGCAGCAATATCGACGACATCGACATGATAACCGGCTGATGCCAGATCATTTGCAAATTCACAGCCAATAAGCCCTGCTCCAATAATAGCTACTTTTTTCTTGCCAGCCAGTGCATCGCGAAAGTGTTTGTAATCGTCAACATCATTAACCGTAAAAACTTTCGATACACCATTTCCTTGCAAAGGCAACCTTACCTGATCGGCACCAATGGCCAAAACAAGATTGCCATAGGACAACTGCTCATTATTTTTCAGTATAACTGTACGGTTTGTTTTATCAATTGCGACGACGCGTGTATATGTACGAATGGATACATTCAACTGAGAAGCCATTTTTTCCGCATCACCATTGATAATAGACTCGGGCGTTTTTCCGGTTGCCAATGCATTGGACAGCATTGGCTTGGAGTAAAAACCACCATGATCGGCTGAAAGCAACAGAAGTGGTTGATCGGCATCCAATCTTCGCAACTCTCGTGCTACAGCGTAGCCGGCAAGCCCACTCCCGACAATTACTACTGGGTGATTCATATCCTAAATCTCCACCATTTCGAAGTCCGCTTTATTCACACCACAATCAGGACAGGCCCAACTTTCCGGGATATCCTCCCAGCTTGTTCCTGCCTTGATACCATGCGCGGGATCACCAACCGCCTCATCATAAATAAAACCACATATATTACATTGATATTTTTTCATTTTATTTTATGTATCTCTTAAATTGATTTCTCAGATAATTGTTAAATCAAAATGACATATATAAAACCGCTTATTAATCAACGGAGCGGATATTTTTGCCGAAAGAATTCTACCTCCAACCCCAAAAAATGTATAAATAAAAAATGCACGCTCAGAAAAAATCATAATCTGAGCGTGCATTTTTTTCTTAATTTACATGAATAAAATCGTCGGGATGCGAAAGAAAATTCTCAAAGTCTAGCGTATTCAGTTTAATCTTTTAATTCAACATCCTCGTTGTTAATCAAGCTATCACGGCGCTGCAAATACGCATCTCGCACAAATTCATATTTGTCCAGAGCCGCTTCTTCCAGGGTTTTATCGACGTCCAGCAATTGAGCACGTGCATCAATCGCCATTCCTGCTGCCACAGGCGTTCGAACTGCTGTATCGAGCACATCGATACTGTCTAAATAAATAATTGTGGTAACCGGGTGCGCGACCAACGTATCCACGCCGCGACCTACTGCATCTCGCACAGTACTCGGTCCTAAAAAGGGAATGACCAGATAAGGACCGCTGGCTACACCATAACGCCCCATGGTTTGGCCGAAGTCCTCGTTACGTTTACTGATATTAAGATCACTTGCTTGACTGATATCACTGGCTATATCAATTGCACCAAACAAGCCGAATGTTGTGTTAATCAGAAACCGTGTCGCGCTGACAGCTGCACTCTCAAAATTAAGCTGCAAAATCGAATTTGCTGTCACCACGACATCGTTTGCATTTGAAAATACATTGCCTACCACCATTTCAATGGGATCAGGAACGAATCGCCGGTAATTTCTAGCAACAGGTTCCATGATATTTTCATCTATTATTTCATTGAAATTAAAAACAGCACGATTCATCGACTCGAAGGGATCCTCCTGACTATTATTCATTGAGGCACAACCCATCAGAAAAATGCTGAAGGACAACAGTAAAATAATTTTATATTTTGCAAGATATTTCATATTTAATTTATTTTTTTGATTGTTACATGACATGTTGCCATATTTACAAGACAGGTTCAATAAAAGATAGCTTTATTTATACCACCTTAATAAGCGTGATGCTTGACCAGAAACATAAGGTTAATTCCTCAATCTGGAAATTTTGTAACGGCAAATCAGCAACAAACTATACTTCAAAGTCTCCCTGATCAAACAAATCAAAATCCGAAACAATTCACCCATTTAATATAGTAATTAAAAAAAATTTGTACACTGATTTAACTGCAACAACAAATCAAAACCCCCTGAGATTATTGTCTACTCTGTGATGCTTAAGCTTATTGCTTATACGCTTTTTACTGTATTATCAAACCTAAAATCATAGAAAGACCAGGAGACAACGTAATGCAATTTATCGATTATAGAAAATGGTTATTTTTGGTAATTTTTCTCCCGTTTATAACGAGCTGCGCACCCATGGTTGCGGTTGGTGTTGGCGCGGGCGCGGGTACGGGTGCAATAGTGTCGGAAGATCGCAGAACCAGCGGTATTTTCATTGAAGACGAATCCATCGAATTAAAAAGTTCAAGGCGCATTTACGAACAATTAGGCAATCAAGTGCACATTAATGTGACCAGTTTTAATCGTATTGTTCTTCTGACTGGTGAAACACCCAGTGAAACGATGAAAGAAGAAGCCACCCGACTGGTCCGAAGTATTCAAAATGTACGTAATGTGATCAATGAAATCACGGTTGGAGAAAAAAGTTCGTTAGCTTCCCGCAGCAAGGACACTTTTATCACATCCAAAGTGAAAAGCCGTTTCTTGGCTTCGCGCAAATTCCAGATCAATCATATCAAAATCTTAACAGAGAAAGGTGTCGTGTTCTTGCTCGGCATGGTGAGGCGCGATGAAGCCGATAACGCCGCAGAAATTGCGAGTTCCACTTCCGGTGTTTCTAAAGTGGTCAGAGTTTTTGAGTATCTTGATTGATGATATTCGCTGATACTTACTTCACAGTCAATTGGCGTCTAATTTTCACAGTATTCACCACCCGAACATAATCGAAATGCTGCCCGCTGAACTGGTATCAACATTAAACAAAACACTTACACCTGATCAATTTTACACAGATCCCGTAGATTGTTACACCTACGCCTATGATAACAGCCGCAAAGTGTTTCCACCGCAGGCAGTTGTTTTTCCATTAACCGCCGATGAAGTGCAAACAATCGTTTCCCTGTGCAATCAATACAAAATACCGCTGATTCCGCGAGGACGCGGCACCGGTACATCTGGCGGCAGCTTACCCGAACAAGGCGGTATTGCGCTATCTTTGGAGCGCATGCTAAATATCATTTCGGTTGATGTCGCCAACCGCGTCATCGTTACCGAGCCCGGCGTGCTGAATCAAACCGTTCAGGATACCATAAAACCACACGGCTTCTTCTGGCCCCCGGACCCTTCCAGCGCGATGTATTGCAGCATCGGTGGCAATATTGCCACCAGCGCCGGCGGTCCACATGCAGTGAAATATGGCACGACACGCGATCATGTACTTGGACTCAAAGCCGTTACCGGAGCAGGTGAAGTAATCAAAACAGGTTGCTATACTACCAAAGGAGTAGTCGGTTACGACCTAACACGACTACTCATTGGTTCAGAGGGCACATTGGCCGTCATCACAGAAGCCACATTAAAACTCACCGCTTTGCCGAGCGCCGTAGCTGGCATTACGGCGCATTTCCGTGATTTAAAAGGCTGCGTTTCCGCGATCACACAGATTATGTCATTGCCGCAACTCCCCAGCGCATTGGAATTTCTGGATTCCGGATCATTGAACCTGATACGCAATCGCTATCCCGACATGCTTCCGCACAGCGCGAATGCCATGCTGATGATTGAAGTAGACGGCACTGAAAGTGAAATTGCAAAAACCATTACCGTTATTCTGACTGCCTGTAAAACAGACGGTCTGATACAAGCCAGTCAGGCTGAAAACATTGCCGCGCTCTGGAAGGCGCGCAAAGCCCTATCACCCTTACTGCGTGAAATTGCCCCCAAAAAAATTAACGAAGATGTTGTTGTGCCCGTCAGCTCGCTGCCTGAATTCTTAAATGAGCTTACGCGTCTCAGCAGTCAATATCAGATTGCCAATGTTAATTTCGGCCATGCCGGCAACGGCAACATCCATGTTAATCTGCTCATCAATCCAGATGACACCGACGAAGCCACCCGCGCAGAACAATGTTTAGATAAAATTTTTGATCTGGTGATTCGTCTGAACGGCACCTTGTCCGGTGAGCATGGCATCGGCAGCGAAAAACGAGCTTTTATAAACAAGGAAATTGATCAACCGACACTTGCGCTAATGAAAAATATTAAATTACTTTTCGACCCCAATAATATCCTGAACCCAGGAAAACTCTTTCCGTAGCAGAATCAACATATCCATAGCATGTTTTAATTGGCCTTTCTCAGGTTCACGTTCTATAATTCAAATACATAAATATATAAAATTATAAGAAAACTTTGAGACACCTGTTTTTCGTTGCTTTGGCTAAAAACAAGCAACGCAACCAAAATAGCCTGCAACAATATGAATTCTAACCTTAATCATCTGCAGCCCTATCCATTTCAAAAACTGCGAAAATTATTTGACGGCATAAAACGTAACTCTGCACTCACGCCCATTGATCTGCATATAGGCGAACCCAAACATGCTACGCCGGATTTTATACGTCAGGCTGCTATTGATCATCTGGGAGGACTTGCCAATTATCCAACGACACAGGGCACGCCTGCATTGCGCTGCAGTATTGCAGACTGGCTGATGCGCCGGTTTCATTTATCAAGGATCAACCCGGATACTCAAGTTATACCCGTGAACGGCAGCCGGGAAGCGTTGTTTTCTTTTGCACAGGCCATGATTGACGCATCTGCAGCCCATCCACCCTTTGTCGTATGTCCTAATCCTTTTTATCAAATCTATGAAGGTGCCGCTTTGCTCGCCGGTGCCACACCGAAGTTTATCAATACAACAGCGGATAATGATTTCAGACTGGACTGTTCTCAGCTAGCAGACGACATTTGGTCGCGCACACAGCTAATTTATGTCTGCAGCCCTAACAATCCAACAGGCAACGTCATGACGCTGGATGAATGGCACCAATTATTCGAATTATCTGACCGACATGGTTTTGTCATCGCTGCTGACGAATGTTATTCTGAAATTTACTTTGATGAACACAAACCGCCGCTCGGCGCACTGGATGCCGCACAGCAACTGGGTCGCATGGAATTTCCGCGCCTAGTCGTGTTCAACAGCCTGTCCAAGCGCTCCAATGTACCCGGTCTGCGTTCTGGATTTGCAGCGGGCGATGCCCAGATATTGGAAAAGTATTTAATATATCGCACCTATCATGGTTGCGCCATGAATCCCGTATCGCAGGCAGCCAGTATCGCCGCATGGAAAGATGAAACACATGTCGCAGCAAATCGGCGCATGTATTTAGAAAAATTTTTAAAGGTAACTGCTCTATTATCAAAAATTATGCCAAAACAAATGCCTGTGCAGATGCCGGACGCTGGTTTTTATCTTTGGCTCAACACCCCAGTCGCTGATACGGAATTCACCAAACTGCTATATCGTGACTATAATGTCACCGTGTTGCCGGGCAGTTATCTGGGGCGCGCTGTGCGCGGCATCAATCCTGGCGAAAATTATGTGCGCATTGCCCTTGTCGCTTCGCTGGACGAATGCATCGAGGCGGTTAATCGGATAATTGGCTTGTTGGAAAAGCTGGCCAGTCCGAACACAACGAATCTAAAATAACATCTATCTAGAATTTAGGAAAAATTATGAAAGAATTACAGACCACTATCGAAGAAGCATTTGACCGTCGCGCCGAAATCACTCCGCGCAATGTTGGCGCCAATCTTAAGGAATCCGTTGCGCAGGTTATAAATATGCTCGATAGTGGCAAACTCCGCGTTGCTGAAAAGATTGACGGCGATTGGATAACACATCAGTGGATCAAAAAAGCCGTGCTGCTATCCTTCCGCATTGAAGATAACAGTTTTATCAAAGGCGGGTTTTCCAATTATTACGACAAAGTACCCTCTAAATTTGCAGACTTCAGTTCACGCGATTTTCGTGATGGCGGTTTTCGCGTTGTCCCTCCGGCCGCTGTACGCAAAGGCGCATTTATTGCCAGCAATGTTGTATTAATGCCTTCCTATGTCAATATTGGCGCCTACGTGGATGAAGGCACGATGGTCGATACCTGGGCAACAGTGGGCTCTTGTGCCCAAATAGGCAAAAATGTACATTTGTCGGGCGGCGTAGGGATCGGGGGCGTATTGGAACCTATACAGGCCAATCCAACCATCATAGAAGACAATTGTTTTATTGGCGCGCGCTCTGAAATCGTCGAGGGCGTTATCGTTGGCGAAAATTCAGTCATTTCAATGGGCGTTTATATCGGACAAAGCACGAAGATATACAACCGTGAAAACGGAGAAGTGACTTACGGACGCATACCTCCCGGTTCTGTTGTCGTATCAGGCAGCCTGCCATCGACTAATAAAGAATATAGCCTCTACTGTGCTGTCATTGTAAAACAGGTAGACGCAAAAACCCGTTCCAAAACAGGAATCAATGAATTACTGCGTGGAATTTAATAAATAGACTTGTTGATTCGGTTGCACGATTGAATTTCAGACTTCCCCGTCTGAAATCAGGCGGGGAAGTCTGAAATTAATCATCGAGATCTATTTCTTATCGAACAATCACCTGGTTGTCGACATCTTTGACGCCATCTACCATCCAGGACAGCATGTTGATGCGCGTAATATGATGATTATTAGTCACCGTTCCCGTCAATAACACTTTGCCGTCATCAACCTTAATTTCTACATCGCTGCCTTGTAAATCAGGATCGGTATTGACTGCATAAGCGATTCGCGCATAGATCGTCGAATCATCATAATCAATACCTTTAGGTGCCTCTATCCAGGACTCATGCGTTCTTTCCGCATAGTTCTCACACCCGGTCAAAACAAACACCGACATGAACAAAATAGCAGGTGTTGTTAATTTACATAGATTAAACATAAACTTATTTCCTATCTGAGTTATCTCTAAAAAATGCCGACATAGTATGTTTCTATATAATTTTAGGCTCCAACCGCTTCGGTCTCATATTTTTCCCGTCATTTGTGAACTGCATTATTATTTTCGCCAATCTATTTGCGTAAATAACTAAATGTATAGCGAATCATAACGCCACTGTAGCGCGATCGACAATACAAGACAATACAAAAAGAGGAACAGGAAATCACAGACTCGACAACGAAGAAGAAAAGGAGGAAAAATAGGCTTACGGACTGACGAAATCTACCTAAATCATGATAAGGCAATTCAATCTACATGCAAAAAACTCAATAGCAGGTGCTGAAATTTAATTACGTTTGCAGTTTAAGTACTTAAAATTGGCTCAAATACGCATTTACCCATCTAAATCCACTTTTTGCCATCACTGCTTCGTTTCCAACAAATCTCAGCAACCTGTCAATGCTTGAATTGCAATAAATTTATAACTCAGGTATTCAGAATTCATGATAAAAGAAAACATTACAGTTCACTTTTCAATCATTCCCACTACCTTTAATTTTATTCTTCTTCTGCATCTCTTGGACTGGTATCAAAATCAGCTGCATCGTAAGCTGATGGTGTGGGTTTATCCATCAGGTGCCCATCAGGCGTTCTTCTGGGTTCACTGCATGCACTCAAAACAAACACAGCAAAAAAAACTACTAATAATGAATATTTCATACTATCTCCTAGTGATATGTTGTTTAAATATACAAAAATGTTAATTAGAAACCGGATTAACAGTCAATGTACAGTGTTTCAAAAAAATGAATACACCATATTGACAGTCATCAAGAACATCCGGCATTGAAATCTGTTGGTATTCTCATTTCATTCTTGACTTTTGTGCCTATATCTACAGTAAGCAAGAAAGAACATACTCGGTCGGACAAATCACTTCCCAAACAATCGAATTCAACGACTTCATATTTACGCATTATACTGCGTAACCAGGTCAGTTGTCGCTTGGCAAGTTGCCGTGTTGCTGCAACGCCCATGTCAGACAATTCTTGCAAATTGATTTCTTTTTCCAGATAAAGCCAGGCCTGCCGATAACCGACACAGCGCATTGACGGCATCTCGGGTCCTACAGCAAACTTCTTGCGTATCAATGACACCTCATCTACCAGCCCCTGCCGCAGCATGTTTTCAAAACGTATTGCAATACGCTGATGCAATCGGCTGCGGTCTGATGGCTTCAGAACCAGTTTGATTGTTCGGTATGGCAAATCAATTTTTCGTGGCGCCCTGAGTATTTCAGACATGGGGCGGGATGTTAACATGCAGACTTCCAAGGCACGCTGAATACGCTGGCTGTCTGTGGGCTTGATTCGGGCAGCGCTTTCAGCATCCACTTCGCGCAATTTTTCGTGCATGGCTGGCCACCCCAATTTTTTCGCATCGCTTTCAATCACTGTGCGCAATTGGCCATCTGCTGCCGGCAACACAGAAAGCCCGTCCAGCAGCGCCTGAAAATAAAGCATGGTACCACCCACCAATAGCGGTATTCTGCCGCGCTGGGTAATGTCACGCATAACATCCAGAGCATCTCTGCAAAACTGTGCTGCGGAATAATTCTCTGCTGGATCAATCAGGTTAATAAGGTGGTGCGGTATTCTGGCTACTGTTGCCTGATCCGGTTTGGCTGTACCGATATCCATAAAACGATAAACCTGCGCAGAATCAACACTGACAATTTCGACAGGAAATTGTTCGGCAATTTCCAAAGCAATCTGGCTTTTCCCACTGGCCGTTGGCCCCATGATAAAAATAGCAGGAGGCAGGTGATTGCCTTGCGCATTCTGCTTTGCAGCAGCATCCAACAAATTATCGTCTGTTTTTTTTGCAAACATGTAACATAATGATAAGATTATTGACCCTGATTATAGACTTTGCTGTTTTAGTTTAAACGTGACGACAAAACGTTTATTTATCTCATTGATTCGAATACTCCACAAAACAATTGACTCACGAAAGCATGAAACAACGTACCGTAAACTGCCCTCAATGCGGAAAATCAGTTGTATGGCATCAAAGCAATTTATTTCGCCCTTTCTGCTCTGAACGCTGTAAAACAATGGATCTTGCTCAATGGGCGCAGGAATCCTACCGTATTCCGGAAACAAAAAAAACTGCAGAAGATAACGAGCAGCAGTCCAACGATAAATAGAAAACACACAACACTACAAAACCAGTCTGTGTTTCAATAAATCTATATTCCATCTATGCCCCGCATCATGGCGACACCATGCGCACCCAGCTCCTGGGCGACCACCAGATCATCCAGTTTCAAACCACCCAGCGCATATACCGGCAACGGATAATGACGAATCAAAGCCGCGAACTTCTGCCATCCTAGCGGTTTTATTCCGGGATGACTCAAAGTCGGCAATACAGGGCCCAGTACCACAAAATCCAGGCCCAGCTTTTCAGCCTGATAAAGCTCCTCCACATTATGACAGGAAGCGCCGCACCAACCGTATTCCTGATCAGGGCGCTCAGGCAAAGTCATTAGTTGCGGCCCAGTCAAGTGCACACCATCAGCACCTAATTGACGGGACAATACCATATTGCTGTTCAGCAAAACCCGAGCATCAAAATCATGTGCGAGCCAGACGACTTTTTCTGAAAACAACCGCAGCGCCTTTTCATCCATTTCTTTTTCCCGAACCTGGATCAGGCGCAATCCGTTCCGAAAGGCCTGTTCGATCTGCTGTAACGAAGCCTCAACACCCTGTTGTGATGCATGTGTAATCGCATAAACCGATGGCAGCGACAACGCACGAAAAACTGGTGCGTTTGCCGGCAGAATAGGCGAGACCGTTATATTAACTGACGACTGCCAGGACAATTGTTGGCCTTCGCGCCCCCAGGGTTTTCCGTACCACTGTGTAATGCGAAAAAAATGCAAGCACACGGTTGCATGACTATAATTAAATATGCGTGTTATCCACGGGTCCGCTTTTTGAATCTGTATGCCGAGTTCTTCCTGCAACTCTCTGCCCAGGGCCTGTAATGGGGTTTCTTCAGCTTCCACTTTACCACCTGGAAACTCCCAATAACCGGCATAGGGCTTGCCTGCAGGACGGCATGTCAGTAAAAAATTGCCATCAGGTTGAGTAATCACAGCAGCAGCAACCGCCACCACCGTTGACGCATCAGTCGCGGTCATGCCCAAACCATTAGTTGACGCATTGCCGCCGGCCTGCGCAATCACGTGCAAACTGCCATGCCACCCGGCCACTGCGCGAGCCGCGAGCCAGCGCCCACTGCAGTGCTTCCAGTCGCGTCTTCGCATCCATTTCAGCAATACCAAAATCAGTCAGCCAATGGCTCACAATATTCAGGTATTGCGCCTGATCAAACGGATAAAAAGAAATCCACAGGCCAAAGCGTTCCGACAAAGCAATCTTCTCTTCTATCGTTTCACTCGGATGCACTTCTTCCCCCAAATGACGGGTATCGAGATTATCACGCATATACTCCGGCACCAGATGCCGTCGATTGGACGTCGCATAAATCAATACATTATCTGAAACGGTGGCAACGGAACCATCCAGCACGACCTTGAGCGCCTTATAGCCCGGCTCATCCGTTTCGAAAGACAAATCATCGCAAAATAAAATAAAACGCTCCGATCGTCGACGTATGACCGCCACGATATCATGCAAATCCACCAAATGTTGCTTTTCCACCTCGATCAGGCGCAGCCCATCGTTCGCGTACTGATTCAGCAGTGCTTTGATCAACGATGATTTACCCGTTCCACGCGCACCGGTCAACAGCACATTATTCGCGGAAAAACCCTGCACGAACTGACGGGTATTCTGATCAATCCGCTGCTTCTGCCCATCAATACCATGTAACGCATCAAGGTTGATCTGGTGCGGATGCAAAATTGGTTGAAAAAAACTCGTGTTACCTTGTCTGCGCCAATGAAACGCGACTCCGGTTTGCCAATCCGGCTCGGGTTGTTCAGCCGGCAGAAAATTCTCCAGACGGTCCAGAAGCCTGTCCGCACGATCACACAGTTTTTCTAGCTTATCCATAGTTATACTTAGAGACAATTCAGACGCCACCACATCTGAACCAAACAGATCAACTTCTATAATCTGCGTTTATCTTCACATAGTCGTAAGAAAAATCACAGGTCCATACGGTAGCCGATGCAGCACCACGATTCAACACGATTCGCACGACAATTTCAGATTGATTCATCACCTGCTGACCGTCCTCCTCCCGATACGCAAGCGCACGACCACCATTTTCAGCCACCAGGACATCACCGAGATAAAGTTGTATGCGAGTAACATCCAGATCATCAATACCCGCATAACCAATTGCCGCAAGAATTCTGCCGAGATTCGGGTCAGACGCAAAAAAGGCGGTTTTAATCAGCGGCGAATGCGCAACAGCATAAGCCACTTGTTTACATTCATTCACATGCTGTCCATCATCCACCTGTACGGTAATGAATTTGGTTGCGCCCTCACCGTCACGCACAATCATCTGCGCCAACGTTGCAGCAACCGCGGTCACCGTTGCCTGTAACTGCTTAAACGCCACGCTCTCCTGATCACAGATTTCAGCGTGATCTGCACAGCCCGTCGCCATCAATACGAACGCATCATTGGTTGAAGTATCACCATCGACGGTGATGCAGTTGAATGATTGATCTGCCACATTTCGCGCCATCCGCTGCAACATGGCTTGATTGATTTTTGCATCTGTTGCGATAAAGCCAAGCATGGTTGCCATATTCGGACGAATCATTCCCGAACCTTTAGCGATACCGGTAATCGTGATGGTTGCACCATTCAATTCAATTTGCTTGGATACACCTTTTGGCACGATATCGGTCGTCATAATCGCCTGCGCCGCAGCAAACCAATTATCCGGTTTAAGATCCACCAGCGCTGCCGGCAATCCTTTAATCAATCTATCAACCGGTAAAGGTTCCATGATGACACCTGTGGAAAACGGCAATACCTGACAGGGTTCACAGCCCAACAAGTCCGCCAGAGCCATACAAGTCGCACCGGTATGCTGCAAGCCAATTTCTCCGGTACCTGCATTTGCATTGCCAGTATTTACCATCAATGCATGCACAGAAGATTTTGCCAGATGTTCCTTCGCCACCACAACCGGCGCAGCGCAAAAACGGTTTTGTGTAAAAACACCAGCGACATGCGCATCCTTACTCAGCGTCATCACCAACAAATCCTTGCGATTGCTTTTTTTTATGCCGGCCTCAGCAATACCGAGCGATACGCCCGGTACCGGCAACAGATGTTCGGCAGATAAAGTGGGTATATTAACGGGCATAGTTATTCAGTCAGTCAGTCAGTCAGTCAGTCAGTCAGTCAGTCAGTCAGTCAGTCAGTCAGTCAGTCAGATAAAATATACTATGCTACCGTATCTTTATCCAGGATTTAGAAAAAAGTAATAATATTTTAGGCTTGCTTCTGCTTTCTCAGATCAGCTACTTACACCCTGCAAACAGAAATGGCCTCACTGCATTTCTGTTTCTGCATGTTTCATTGCGGCAAGTCGTCGGTCCAGCCATTGCTCAATATTCTTTATAATGGCATTTCTGCGCGGTTTTGTTAAAAACAAATGCTGATGGTAACGCAGCTCCGGCAACGCCAGATATGCATTGTCCTGATGATTATTCAGTGTAGCGTTGACAAAATCTTCGCTGCCCCATGCGGCGGTGATGGGGTCATGGGCCGAATAAATCAAATAATAAGGTGTGGCGAAATCATCCATATGACGACGAAATTGCACAATTTCACTTTCAATACCTTTTATATAACGCAATAAACTGCGGCGGATAATCCAGCCATCAGTTTGCAAGCGCGATCTTTCCTTCTCACTATCTGTCAGATAATCGACAACCCATTCAGGGGTGGTTGGGGTAAAAAAATACCGCAATCCCGGCCAGGAAAACACTTCGAATAATCCATCCAGTACCGGTACGGTCACCAGGGAAAGCATCTGATTGAAGACTAATAATGGCAGGGAATCATTTTGAGGATTCAGAAAATGTGTTTCAGCATGAAAAGACAGCTTGATCAGTGGTCCTGCCAACCAGCCACGCCAACCCGGCGGTTCGCTAACCGCAAAACCCGGAGCTTGTAATATAACGCCCTGTACGCGCCTGATCAAACTTTCTTCTTCCTTATCTTGCATCTGCAACAAATAAGAAGCGGTTATAAGAGATCCCAAGCTATGCGAGATTAGAAATACCGGTTTTTTTGATCCAACCTGCGCGTCACAGATCTGTATCGTTTTTTTAAGCGCGTAATCGAGGTCCCGGCGCATAAGTTCCAGATCGTAGAGTGGCACTTGCGCTAAGTAAGCCTGGCTGACATCTTGTCTGTCCACACCCGGATTAAGCGCTTTTTCTGCCTGTTGTAACACCGGATTAGACAAACCGTGTGCATAATAATCGAAACCGGCGACAAGAAATTGATTGGAGAAATGCCGCGCTACATCGCCGTAACGTCCGATATATTCATTCATCCCGTGAACGAGCAATATACAAGCTACCGGCGAGGTCGTTTCCAATGGCGACAATACCCGCAAAATCAACGGCGGATTATCACCAGACCTGGGGATACTGTATTCTTCTCCCCAGCGCGGATAAGGTTCACTGACATATTGCTGATGCATACAACCAGACAACAGGATCAGCAGCGGCAGGATAAACTTAAAATCAGCAATCTTGAATTTACAATAGGGTGTTGTCATATCTTCCAATCAAAGAGTTCCGACAGGGTATTCCAGGACCATAATGCGGCAATTGAAGTCACTGAAAACAGACAAGTCACAAAAAGAAAATGTTTCAAACGATTATTAGGCATGACTGGTACCTCAATCAAGTTTATCTAGTAACAACTGTAGTGTTTTTAGCGTAATTTGCACATCGTTTATTGCTAGATGGGAAAATAGTTGTTTGATTGTTTCTTCATCTTTTTGCAAAACTGTGTCAAATAACGCACGTCCCCGTACACTGAGCATTATATGTGGAGAGCGTTTGTGACGCGGATTGCCCTGCGCGTCAACTAATCCTTGAGAAAGCAACGAATTAAGGTAGTCTGTACATACTGCCTGGATACCTTGTACTGCTCGGCAATTGCAGGAACCGACAGTTTTTTTGAGAATAAAGAAATTCCATTACCGCCCTATCCGCAACAGAAATTCCATAATCCTCAAGATTCTCACTTGATTGCTGTGCCAAAGCACGAAAAAGCCTGCGTATCAACCAGATAATCTGGTACAGCTCCTTTTCATTGGTTTCTGTCATTCACACACACTCAACAACAAAACAACAACTCACTTGTCATTAATTAAGGTGACAAGTGAGTTGTCAATATAAACAACCTAAATTCAGATCAATTAAAAAAAATCTGGTAATATCTTAAAAAATAGAATAAAAATTATCATGAATACAAAATGCACGAATTGCGGCAGCGACAGTTTTAGAAAGTCCCGCGTGCGTCCGCATGAAAACAAATTGAAAAAATTTTTCCTAAGACCCATACGCTGTCGCGTATGCGGCGGGCGTCAATGGATTCTCAATTCCAAATTTTTTTATACTGTTGCCGCTGTTTTGTTGATGATTATTGCACCTTTCTTAATTGACCGGCTTTTGGAAAGCACTGAAATAAATACCGCTTCATCCGCTAACGATTTTGCAGAGCTCCCTCATTTTCTGGCAAATCACAAGCAACCTGGCTCAATACAGCCTGATCACAGCAAGCAACAAGCTGAAGATAAAAATGCAGCAGTTTCCGATCACAATCCGCCACCTAACCAACATATCCATCAATTAAACCCGGATCCATTAACCGGATCCAGTGAAAACCGCCAAATGCTTATACAACTTTATCATGACAGAGCATTGAATGGTCATGCAGATGCACAGTATCAGCTCGGACTACTCTATTTGACCGGACGCCACACACTTCAAGATTTTGAAGAAGCCGCCAAATGGCTCAAGTTATCAGCGGAACAAGATTATGCATTGGCGCAATATGAATTGGGTATACTCTACCTGGACGGCTTGGCTTTTTCTGTCGATCTGGAGAAAAGCTACAAATGGTTAAACCTTGCAGCTGCAGCAGGTATTGATAAAGCAATTCTTGCGCGAGAAAATGTCACTCGAAAGTTATCCAATGAACAGCTTCTCAGGGCACAAAAAAAAGCACGCGAATGGCTGCACAATCGAGAAAATGAAATTAACGGACATACTGCAATAAACTAAAAACTGATATTTATATTACTTACGTTAGTACGATCATAGCATTAATATCTGTGCTTAACATTCTTGTCAAAAATTAAAAAAGCTCCGTTCCCTTCCACTGCATCTGGCAGTGTAGTTTGGCAGATCGTTGCAGAACGTTTTCGAAGCAACCGATGCAAAGCGGATTCTACGCATAATAGAAGAGTATTTTTAATACTGCAACGGCGCAACGCAGACAGCTATTCAACAATCTTTGAGCAATCAAGCTGATTTAGTTCTTGTATGGCGCATTTAGCGTGCCTCTGACGTCACCATCCTTCGAGAAGATTAGAATAACATTATGGTAACGGGCGTTAAGGGGCATATAAATATAGTCATTTTTTTGACTACCGAACTCGTCCAGAAAAACCTCCAGTTCCTTCTTCATGTCGGCATTATGCGAAATAATTTCATCAATACTTAATTGCGCGGCCGATATCTCATTCCAATTTTCCTTTAAAGGACGATAAAGTTGAAATTGTTCAAACGGTGCCAGCTGTTTTTCAGTCGACAATGTCAATACCTCATGTATCTTTTCAATCTCAAGAGGGCGATAAGCATGAATTAATGCGGGCTTCTCGGCACTGAATTGCGTCAACTGATCGAGAGATATCTGCTGCGCTTGATAATTTTTTGACGGCATGCTGAAAAATTCGCCATCCCAGTGAACAATGGCAACAGGTCGTTCGTTATAAACGGTATAAACACCCCAGACCAGAACGCTTGTCTGCACAAGCGCGATGATTCCCAAATCAAAGCGGATTTCGCGCCCGGATTTCTTTGGATTAAAAATGATCAGGGTCATCAGCGGCCCCAGAACCAGATCAATCAAAGCAACTATCCGGATACCCTGCCAGCCGCCGTCTGCAGTAAAATAGGGAAGCGGATACCACTCAAAAATAATAAAATAGGCAAGAAGCAGAAAAATTACACCGCTGACAGCCAAATGAATCCCCGCCGCTTTAAATTTGGACTTGATTGAAGAAGTTCGTTTTTCCATAGCTATTGTCGCTTCCATTATTACCTCATAGCCTCCTGTATTATAGAATGTACAAATCAGAATTATTAATTCATTCCTGTCGTTTGAAAAACCCCTACTATAACGACAACGGATATTTGCGCTTTAACAACTTGCTGTACTTGGACATCCTTTTCTTTCCATTTTTCAGGAATGAGGACGTAATGAAACACGACAACTCGGTTTTAAAATGACAAAAGAATACTGGCTGGACAGATGGAAACGTGACGAAACTGGTTTTCACCAGCACGTGTTCAATCCATATTTAGTTCAATATTGGGAAATGCTGCAACTACCGCTTGGCAGTCAGGTATTTGTTCCACTTTGTGGCAAAACACGCGACATGATATGGTTGCGCAATGAGGGGTATTCCGTTCTGGGCATTGAATTAAGCACGCTGGCGATCAAAGCTTTTTTTGAGGAAAATAAACTGTCTGCAAATCATGATTCAGGAGAGAAATTTGATTATTACGCAGCCGATGCTATCCAGATTCTCCACGGTGATTTTTTTAACCTGGGCAAGTGTGACTTAAAAAAAATCAGTGCTGTGTATGACCGGGCATCACTGGTTGCGCTTCCACCGGAGACACGCAGGCACTATGTAAATCATATGCTGCATATTCTATCGCCCGCAACAAAAATTCTACTCATCAGCTTTGATTATCCCCAGTCAGAAATGCAAGGCCCGCCCTTTGCGGTATCCCGCGATGAAGTTATCGCACTTTATCAAAATTATGCCAAAATACGCCTGTTAGCAGAAATTGACATACTTGATGAAAATCCCCGTTTTCAACAACGTGGACTTAGCCGACTGCAAGAAAGCATTTTTTTATTGACTCTGCATCGTCCAAATCAATAATGCTCTTATGTTTTCCCACTTTAAATCTTGTTGTTTTTCTGCCAAATTTCGTCACAATGCCACAATTGTGCTGCACCACGTACGCCCGAACTGTCGCCATGCACATTTTTCAATACAGGCGTAATAAATTCATCATTAAAGACATAATGCGCCACACATTCACGTCCTTCGGAATAAAGTCTGTCTACATTTGACAAGCCGCCACCCAGCACAATGACATCCGGATCGAGTATATTCACCACCATCGCCAGCGCCCTGCCAAACCGGCAAAAAAAACGTTGCATGACGGCCTCTGCCAAAACATCACCTTGCGTTGCCAGTGCCACTACTTCGCTGGCCACCAATATATCGTCGCCACCGTGAAGATGAAAATCGGCCGCCAACCCGGGGCCGGAGATCAGTGTTTCGACACATCCTTTTTGACCACAATAACAATCAGGCCCGTCTAATTCCAGAATATTATGACCCCATTCACCACTGATATGCTGACATCCCTGATGCAATTGTCCATTGAACACCACACCACCACCCACGCCGGTGCCCATAATTACGCCAAACACTACACCGTATCCTTTTCCAGCACCATCCAGCGATTCACTTAAAGCAAAACAATTGGCATCGTTAGCAATACGCAGCGGCCGATCCAGCAAGGCCTGCAAATCTTGCTGCAATGGCTGTCCGTTCAGACAGGCGGTATTGGAATTCTTCATGGTACCTGTTATCGTCGAAACAGCGCCAGGCGTGCCGATTCCGATAGAACATTCCGCGCCAGCCTCAGCCTCAAGATCTCTGACCAATTGCGCAATTGTATTCATAATGGCGCGATAGCCTGCAGACTGTTGTGTTGCCACGCGCTTTCTCAGCAGCACTTTACCATCGCTATCCAGCACTACGCCTTCCGTTTTGGTCCCACCCAGATCAATACCAATGCGCATCTTTCTGTACTCAGCATTTGTGTTTAAAAAATCCTTCCAACAACGATCCATTCATCAGGCTAACCATTAATCATCAGTTTCCACATTCCCCAAACTTTCGTATTTTCGTTAACCACCTTACCCGTCGGCCTTCGCTCATATTTTCTATGGAACCAATCAGGGTAGATTTGATTGGCCCGATACCGGAGAGTGCAAGAATATTGCGCTCTAAATTCTTGAGGCCATGCGCAAAGTAGATCCACTGATAAATGAATGCAGGCATGCCCATACAAACAATAATTCGCGCCGATCTGCCTGTAAGTCGTTTTTTTGGCATCTGACCGGAATCACTATATTCGAAGGCAAAGCCGGGTCGCAAGGTTTGTTCAAAAAATGCTTTCAGCAAAGCTGGCATGGTGCCAAGCCATAGCGGATAAATAATGACCAGATGGTTTGCCCAACTGATTGCATCCTGCGCTTGCCTGATCGTATTGATTGGCGTTGCATTTTCAAAATCTTCCTTTGTTCGCAGCAACGGAAAGTCTATTCCCGCCACATCAATACTGCATACCTCGTGCCGTTCATTTTTCGCACCCTTCATATATTCCTCAGCCAGTACATGACAAAAATGACGCGCATGCCCATCGGGGTGCCCTTGAATAACAGTTATTCTTTTTGCCATAGCACTCTCTCCACCTTGTTTATTCAAATTTTCAACCGACATCATTATAATCCCGCTCAGCTAACAGCATATCAGGTTGTTGATGGGCCGTTCTGGAATAGTACAGCCATGGTTCATGCTAACAGGCCATTGAAAATTTTTTCAAGGTAGCCAATGCAAGTCAAAATAGGATAAAAAGCGACTTTTATGCATAATAAATCCGCATCTTGAGGATGTTTTAACATTGCAGCGATAACGCAGATAGCTTTTAACAGCCGGTTAAAACTTGCTTATAATCAGCAGCCCCGCTCTCATGCCATCTTGTTATGCTCAAAGCCTTATCATCAGAAAGTTAAACGAAGCAAAAGCGACTGATTGTCACTTAAAATAATGTGCATATGCAGCAGAATAGATGGTATAAAGAATCAGAAGCTTAATAATCAACTCAATCATCTGCGTTTTCTCATTGACACAAGAACCTTTTGCAAAACCAGCGTCGCCAGGAAGCAGGCCTCTATATGTCAGACTGTCAAGCGCATCTGATATGAATTTTTACAAAAAATACGCATACATAAATCATGTCATCTTTATTACAAACAGATAAAAATTGCTGGCGCATCGAAAACGCCGATCGTGTTAGCTTTCTGATCGACGGCGCTGATTATTTTGCGGCATTGCGCGAAGCGATGAAAAATGCGCAGCATGCGATATATATTCTGGGCTGGGACATTAACAGTCAGTTGGAGATGGTGCGTAATAACGAAAATGACGGCTACCCAAACCAACTGGGCGCATTTCTGAACGCACTCGCACAGCAGAAACAACATCTCAATGTTTATATTCTGAACTGGGATTTCGCCATGCTTTATGCGCCGAGCCGTGAGTGGCTCCCAATCTATCAGTTTGACTGGAAAACGCATTCCCGTGTGCAATTTTGTCTGGACGATCACCTGCCCAGCGGCGCGTCACATCATCAGAAAATGGTTATCATCGACGACGCTCTTGCGTTTATTGGCGGACTGGATCTCACAATGGGACGCTGGGACACTTCGGATCATCTTCACGACAATCCCAGACGGGATCGAATTGACGATAAAATTGCGAGACCGTTTCACGATGTGCAAGTGATACTGGAAGGTGACGTTGCACTCGCACTGGCAGAACTGGCTCGTGAACGCTGGCAAGTGGCTACGACCAAGACACTGCAGCCGGTTGACCGCAAGCAGCCATCAGAGCTGTGGCCCTCGGAAGTGAGTGCCGACATGAAAAATGTTGCAGTAGGATTGGCACGTACTCGCTGTGCATACGAACAGTTAACCGAAGTACGCGAAATACAGCAATTCTATCTGGACGCCATTCAATCTGCAAAACACTATATTTATATCGAAAACCAGTATTTTACTGTCCCCTCTATTGCCGAGGCGCTTCAAAACAGCCTTAAAAAGGAGCAAGGACCGGAAATTGTAATTGTGCAACCAAAGGCAACCGACGGCTGGATGTCACAGCTCACAATGGACGTATTGCGCACCAGGTTGATCAAACAGTTACAACAAAATGACCGGTATAAACGCCTGAAAGCGTTCTACCCCGATGGCCCAGGTCTCAGTGAAAATCCCATCAATGTCCATGCCAAGATCATGATCGTGGATGATACATTAGTGACTGTCGGTTCGGCGAATTTAAACAATCGATCAATGGGACTGGATATCGAATGCAATATCGCGATCGACGCAACATCCGATGACGCTCTGCAACAAAGTATAGCCGGCTTTTACCATCGTCTGCTGGCCGAACACCTTGCCAGCACGCCTGAAGATGTCCAGAAAACGCTGCGTGAAACTAACTCCCTGATCGCGGGCATAGAAAAACTCACCCAGACTGATGACCGGCACTTGAGCATTTTACCGCTTGACCTAGAACCGGAGATTGACCGCATGGTTCCCGACGCAGATATTACCGACCCTAAAGAACCGCTGGAACCGGAATTTTTTATGAGCCGCATTCTGCCCGAAAAATCGATGAAATCCATTAAATCCAGGATTATCAGCTGGCTGGTCATGATTGCTGGAATTGCAGCGCTGGTGGTTATATGGAAGTGGACACCGTTACAAGACTGGGCACATATACAATCCGCATCTTCTGCACTGGCAGAGTTTCACAAAACACCTGCACTACCGGTATGGATTGTAATGGGATTCATGCTGGCAGGATTTGTAAGGTTTCCCATTTCCCTGCTGGTTATACCGGCGGTATTTTTCTTGGGATTGCTCCAAGGTTTTATCGTTTCAATAGTGGGCGGCGTGTTAAGTGCGTTCACCGTTTATGTGATTGGAAAGAAACTCGACCGCAACACTATTCGCAAACTGGCCGGCTCCCAGCTCAATCTTATCAGCAACAAATTTGCACAACGGGGTATCATCAGTATTGTGGCAATGCGCATTGTACCGGCGGCGCCGTTTACACTGATCAACCTGGTCGCAGGCGCCTCGCATTTTCATTTCCGTGATTATATTGTCGGCACAATACTGGGTATGGCACCGGGTTTATTTGCGGTTTCAGTCATCACCAGTCTTGCACTTGCGGCAATTGATAGTCCGGCAACAGAAAATCTGATTTGGCTGGCGTTTGCTGTCACCGTTGCCATGGGTGCTGCGTATATACTGATGAGCTGGATAGCCGGCAAAGCCGGATATCGCAACAAAACCTCAAAAAAAAATGAAATCCGTACTATCGAAGAGGACTGAAATTACTTCACTGACACTCGCCACCTACAATATTCATCGCTGCTTCGGCACCGACGGTAAATTTAAACCAGCACGCATCATTGAAGTCATAAAACAACTGGATGCAGATGTAATTGCCTTACAGGAAGTGGAGACCTCGCGTGACGCAGGATTGGATTTGCTTGAACAAATAAGCCGCCAGACCGGTTTGCAGGCTATCGCGGGCATGACCATGCTCAGCGAAACCGCCCAGTATGGCAACGCACTGCTGACAAGGCTTGATATCGAAGAAATACAACGCGAGGATATCAGCATTCAGGGACGGGAACCACGCGGCGCCATTTGTATTAAAGCAAAGCTGGCCAATAAGGCCATTCGGGTTATCGCCACACATCTAGGATTACTGCCAAGCGAGCGCCGCACGCAAGTGAAACAGTTGCTGAAAATTCTGGAGCAAAACACTACCGACATTTCGGTACTCATGGGTGATCTGAATGAATGGTATTTATGGGGTCGTCCGCTGCGATGGCTGCACCAGCATTTTGATAAAAATATCGCAATCCCCACTTTCCCATCACGGTTTCCTGTTCTGGCTCTGGACCGCATATGGGTGGAACCGAAATCCTGTCTGCACACAGTCACGCCTTACAATACCCGGATCACAAAAAAAGCTTCCGACCACCTGCCCCTGAAGGCAGAATTAATTATCTGATTTTGAAAAAGTTTCAACCCGGATAATCTCTACCAGGGACTGCTACTTGTGAATAATTATCGGATGCACCGTGCATGATGCGACAAAACAGCAATTACAGAAAAACACACCGAAAGAAAAACCCCGGCCTGACATGAAATCAAAGCCGGGGTAGAGCCGTAGGAAGGAAGATAGAGGAGGGACTAATTCGCGTTAAAATTGATTACATTATCGCTCCGAAAAAACAGTCACTTTGAATGTGCAGCTGGCAGCAGAACCAGTACAATTGTAAAATCTAATGCCCACACCGGTATAATTCATGCTACCCGTTTTATCATATAAAGCTGGACTGCAATTATTCTCCGCAACAAAGTAAGTAAGGCTATTATCTGCCCTAAGACGAATAAAAACAATGTGACATATTGCCGCACCCGGTGTCTGATGGAATCTGTACAACTGCTTTTTTGATAAATCAAACAATAATATTCAATAACCGTTTTTAGTATAAAAATTACCTATGCCTCAAAAATTTGACTATATCTGCCTTGGCGCAGGCAGCGGTGGAATAGCATCAGCAAACAGAGCAGCGATGCATGGCGCAAAAGTCCTACTGATTGAGGCCAGACACATTGGCGGCACTTGCGTGAATGTCGGCTGCGTACCTAAAAAAGTCATGTGGTATGGCGCTCATATTTCTGAAGCGATTCATCTATTCGCCAAAGATTACGGTATGGATGTAACCCTTAATAAATTTGACTGGAATCGTTTGGTAAGCAACCGCGAAGCCTATATAGAACGTATTCAGAGTGCCTATGCAAACAGTTTTACGGGTAACAAAGTGACTTTTATCAACGGCTTTGGCCGTTTCGTAAATGACAACACCATCGAAGTGAATGACGAACAGTACAGCGCAGATCATATTCTGATTGCGACCGGTGGCGCACCGATCATTCCTGACATCCCCGGCGCATCACACGGCATTGATTCCGACGGTTTTTTTGCGCTGCGACAGCAACCGGAAAGAGTAGCCGTGGTGGGAGCCGGTTATATCGCGGTTGAGTTGGCTGGTGTGCTGCACGCTTTGGGCAGTGAAACACATCTGTTTGTTCGCAAGCATGCGCCACTTCGTAATTTTGATCCCATGTTATATGAAACACTGGTAGAAAGTATGGCCGCAACAGGCCCGATATTGCACTCTCACAGCATCCCGAAAACGGTAGAAAAAGAGCGCGATGGCAGCCTGACGCTGTATCTGGAAAACGGTGAGCAGTATACCGTTGATACCCTGATATGGGCTATCGGGCGGGCGCCGTCGACAAGCAATATCGGTCTTGAAAATACCGATGTGAAATTGGATGACAAAGGCTATATCATTGTCGACGAACAACAAAATACCCGTGCGCAAGGAATCTACTGCGTGGGCGATTGCATGGCTGGCGGCGTGGAATTGACCCCAGTTGCCATAAAAACCGGGCGTCTGCTGTCTGAACGTCTGTTCAATGGCCAGTCGAATGCTAAAATGGATTTCAACCTGATTCCAACAGTCGTTTTCAGCCACCCGACCATCGGCACGATGGGTCTAACCGAAGCCGAAGCCTGCACCCAATATGGTAATGACAATATCAAGGTATACACTTCAAGTTTTACCGCCATGTATACCGCAATTACCGGTCACCGCCAGCCTTATAAAATGAAACTGGTGTGTGCAGGCAGGGAAGAAAAAGTGGTCGGTATCCACGGTATCGGGCACGCCATGGACGAGATTCTCCAGGGCTTTTCGGTTGCCATCAAAATGGGCGCAACCAAGGCGGATTTTGATGCAGTCGTAGCAATTCATCCTACCAGCGCTGAAGAATTCGTGACCATGCGCTGACGTTTTATTTCGAGTAGCAAAAGAGATGTTAAAGAGCAATAAAAATGTCCAATGTACGCTCGGTGACAATGGCGATTTTTGGCAGGGATAACAGTGTCGCTGTTGATGCATGTCAAGCGGAAGTACTAGAAATTCAGCATCATGCCATTACTATTAAATTTTACAGGAGTAATGCATGAGCAATACACCTATGAAACAAACTGTTGCAGTAATCGGTGCCGGCAGTTCCGGGCTTGCCGCAACCCGCCATTTTCTTTCCCATGGCTTTAAAGTACATGTGTTTGAACGGGAAGACGATCTGGGCGGCAACTGGAATTACGGGAAGCCTTGTTCCCGTGTTTACCGGTCTACGCATACGATTTCTTCAAAACCAGGGACGGAGTATCCGGACTTTCCAATGCCGCAGGATTTTCCTGATTATCCGCACCATTCCCAGATTTTGGCTTATCTGCAGGCTTATGCAGAACAGTTTAATCTACTGGAACATATTCACTTTACCACCGGTGTTGCCCGTGTCGAACCGGTTACAGAGGGTGATGCACGCACCCGGTGGGGCGTGACGCTTGAAAATGGCCGCACAGCGTCATTCGATTGGCTGGTCATTGCCAACGGACACAACTGGTGTCCCGAATATCCCGAATATCCCGGAGAATTTTCAGGACATATTCTGCATTCTGCCGAATATCGCACGCCGGATATTTTCACTGATCGCCGCGCGCTCATTGTCGGCGGCGGCAACAGCGGTTGTGATATTGCGGTGGAGGCTGCACAATTTTCCAATCAGGCATGGCACAGTACCCGCAGGGCTTACTGGTATATGCCCAAGTATATTCTGGGCCGTCCTGCCGATCAGGTTGGAGATCAGTTGCTGGCGTTCGGTCTGCCGCTTTGGTTTCGCCGGCTCGCAGCGACTGTCATACACCGGCTGCTGGTTGGTCGGCCTGAGCAAACGGGCCTGCCGCATCCTGATCATCGATTTTTTGAAACCCATCCCGTAATCAATTCGCTGCTGCCCTATTATGTCGGCCAGGGAGACATCACACCCAAGCCCGATATCGTCCGATTTGAAGGAAACACAGTGCATTTTGTGGATCAGTCTTCAATTGAGGTGGATATCATTGTTTTTGCCACAGGATATTTGATCCGTTTTCCGTTTATTGACACGCGTCATTTGAACTGGCAGGAAGGGCGACCGCAACTGTACCTCAATGTGTTTCATCCAGATTATGACTCCCTGTTTGTCGCGGGACTGATCCAGCCGGACAGCGGCCAGTTTGGGTTAGTACACTGGCAGATGCTGGCAGCGGCGCAGTTCGCAGCAGCCGTACGCGATGGCCATCATTCAGCCGAAGCCCTTCGTCAGCAAAAATCAGATCCCCACCATGACCTTGGCAGCGGTATCCGTTACAAAGCATCCACCCGTCATTACCTCGAAGTGGAACACTGGCACTATCGCCGGTTGCTGAAGAACTGGGTCAGGCGATTCTCGCAATAGCACGACAAATCAACGAAGCATCATATAAATGGCGCTTGCTGCGCTTGACAAGGCTCAAATCACTTATCCGAACATTCCTGTGCAAACCTGCCGTCTAATGGTTTCACTTAGATAAGAATAATAATTTTCCCAATATACTTCAGATATTGACTCATTTACACTTGTCCACAAGTCAATATTCAAGGTATCACAATCATGAAAACAGAAACAAAAACTTATTTCACGATCTTATCAGTCGTTCTTTTCATGATTATCGCTGCACCGATGACCGCATTCGCAACGCAACAGGATGAAAAAGAAAATTTAACGTTGCACAGCAACCAGGAAAATGTCGATCATCATGCTTTGGCATATCACCATGAAGATCTGGCCAAAGGCATGCAGGCAAAAATACAAGAACAGATTGAAGCGTTCAATAATAAGCCGCGCAGCAGTTTTCTGGGTAGAAATGGGCAACATATCAAGAAACATGTTGTTTATAAAATACGGGAATATGAGAAAACTGCCCAGGCGCATATGAAAAAAGCAGCGTATCACAGTCATATGGCTGCAGAACAGTTATATCACGACTCAATCGCCAAATCGAAAAACACTGGCAACGAGATTGACTTGTAGATAAGCACGGAAAATACGTCTGTAACATGAAAGGTTCATTGGCAAAAGCAGCAAAAATAGTTATATTCACAAACCCACTTCGGTGGGTTTTTAATTTTGTAAAGACGCATTTAACTTAACCCGCTGATGTCAATGTATTTATTGATAGCACTGTCAGACAATTTATCAGTAACGCTGACATCAAGCACAACAAATAATATTTTTAATGCTAAATGGCTTCGGAGATATCAAATGGATAATGCATGGTCGCAATTCGTTTGCTCAAAAGTCGAACGTGAATCAGTTCTGATTAAGCAACGAATTATTTGGCTTTTTTTGTCACAGGCAGTATTTTTTACAGTTTTTTTTATTCTTCTTGACAGTGAACCTGCGTCTCAACCGGATTTGGAACTTAACACTATCCAAAAGAGCGCTTTTCTTCTTCCGGTAATTGGCATCATGATTAGCATGTCAGTGCTAATCAGTAATTTAGGCGCATACGTGAATCTGTATCAGGTATCGAGTTTATTATGTACAAGTCTGTTATGTATATGTCTTAATAGCAACAAAGACCGGTCGCCAGTGTTTAAAGGGAAATTTTCTTCTGTTCTCGGCCTTATTGCCTCAACAGGCGTCACATTAGCAATCCTGATCTTGTGGACTGCCATATTGTTCTTTATGACCTGTGATTATCAGTTTCCAAGCTTCCATCTCAGGAATCTTCATATTTGATTATGAAAAACTGTGTAAACATCCCGGTCAGTGCGCAAACATGCATGACATCATCTCTGGATTGCATGTTTGCGCCCGTTATAAGCCTTCAAGTGTTCACTTTCTTCTTATATCAGCGATAGATGTCTGCACCTAAACCTTCCGACCCATCACCCAAAAAACCTTTTGTTTTCAGCTGGCGCCGTTTATTCATACACCTCGCTCTGTTTAGTGTCTGCGCTTTTCTGGGATTGATGTCATGGCATCTCTCCAAACCCCAAAGTATACGGTTACATGAAACAAAGCCAGGCGAATATCTAAACATCAAGGTTACACCGGATATTTATATTTCGCTGGACAGTAGCAGTTCATTTGCCATAACAGACAACGAACCGCTGCGCATAGAACTGTTCAGAGGCAATACCTACTTCGATATCAAGAAGAATCCGGCCGATCACCTCACAATAAAAGTGGGCGATACACTGATCGAGGATATCGGTACGCGTTTCAGCGTTCGCATGCAAAAGAACGGCAATCACATTCTTTCAGTGGCACAAGGACAGGTCAAGGTGCATGTTGTCTCGGGCGTTTACCTGATCAGCGCACTTGAACAGGCTGATTTTGACGGTTACAAGGTCAGTAAACACAGAATGATCAGCGAGCGTGAAGTCGCGCCCTGGCATTCTGATCGGATAACACCTTAGCAAGGCCGTTGAAGAACTGTCTGCATTACCGCAACGACGAAGAGACATGCTCAAATGAATGTACTCATCCCGGCATTTGCGCCAACATTTTTTCGTGGCATCGCCGCCAAAACGGCGCATTGGCAAATTCGATTCTCCAACTGATAATACTGTTGACGCGTCTGCAGATAATGCCTGAGCTCAGAACTGAACACCTGTTAATACTGATGTCTCGCACCCGCTTTGCCTTGCAAAGATATCGCAGAACGCATCTGAAACCAGCAATCCATGCCGCAAAGATTTAAAAATAGCCCGTGATGAGAGCGGGAACAAAACAAGTGGCAGCATCGACTGCTGCGTACCAGCTTCATCCATAAAACCGGTCCAATTGCTGATTATGCGCCGGGTTTGTATGAATCAGTTTTTTTGCATATGGACGGTGCAGCTCAAGGTTTGGCACCGGCCACTACCTGAATCGCCGTCGAAGTGCGCACATGATACCAGTATGAGCCAACAGGATGCCCTGAGGCACCTTCACTTCATAACAGAAATTATTGAAAAATGTCGAGATGGAATCAAGATAGGCATTCTGATTTTCCTGCTCGAATTACGCCTGATTTCATCGGGTGTTTCTTTCTTTGGACAGCCTGTTTTTTCAGCATCAGATTAATGGCATCGCCCTGGCTGGCACGCAGTGTCGGCCCCACCAACTGACCGTTACAAGTGCGCAGTTTTAACGGTCAGCCGCCGAGTGCCGTGGTATTTGAATCCATACCCTGTACTACAGTCAAAGGAATATCAATTTTTCCGTTGTCTACGCGTATATCGAGCGGATTCTGAAACGGTTATTTGCCGTACTTGTCGATATTAAGCGGCAAGCAGGCGCAATGCGGTTGAATATTCTCAGTCATTATGGCTGTGCTGCTGAGTATGCATGTTAAATTGATCAATAAATGATACGCGCCCTTCATCCACTGTTTTTGCATCGCTTCTTTTTTACCTGAAATAGGTGTGAACGTATTGAATTTTGCTCTTTTATCAAATACGACACTTGTGTTCACAAGCATGCTTAATCACGTCAAACCGCAAAAACTGATCAAGATTGTACAATTTTGAAACAACTCTATCATCAAGTGCTTATAATATTCATTTCGTTGAAAAATATTGATCAGGCAGGTTGTTGAAATTATCATCAACGCAACATTTTCAGACAGATAATATGGACGAAAAACGGTATTTCCAGAGTTATGATGGCGCCACACTAATGTACCGGCGCTGGCTGCCAACTCAACAGGAACAGAGTATACCCATCGTGCTGTTACATGGCGCCGCCAGTAATTCAACCCGCTGGTGGCATTTTGTCGAACATTCGCGATTGATACAGGACAGAATATTATTGCGTCCCGATTTGCGTGGGAACGGTGAGTCCATGTGGCGCAGTGCAGCAGGTATTGATCATTGGGTTCAGGATATCGCGGAAATGTTACGACACTCACAACAGGCACGCGCCATCATTCTGGGGCATTGTCTGGGTGCCAATATTGCAGTGCACTTTGCTGCGCGCTATCCCAATATGTGCGCCGGGTTGATACTTGTAGAACCCATGGATGCAACAGCGATTACTGGCTTTCTGGCACGAATAAAACCTTTTGCGCCGCTGTTTCGGTTTATCGTAAAAACATTGAATCTGCTCAACCGGCTCGGCATTTATCGCCGTCACCTGAATACGGTTGATCTAAAATGCCTTGATTTACCGGTGCATCAAGCCGCGACCGGAAATAAAGAACAGGCACTGTCGAATCACGGATCCCTCTGGCGCGACCTGGGTGTGACACCAGCAGCACAATATATCAACAACTTCATAGCGACTTTACGACCGCTGCCAATCGCAGCGATAACACGCCCAAGCCTGATCATACAATCCAGTGGAAACAGCATGACGGATGCCACCAAAACAAAAGATTTGTTCGGCACATCTCCTCTGATGGAATTCTTTGAACTGGAATCAGAGCACTGGATTCCGACAACACACCCCGAGCGCCTATGTGAAAAGGTTGACGATTGGATTTTCAGGAATCAAAAATATTTTTACACCGCTTGAGAAGTATATTTATCACTGGCAGCAACGGATGATCATTAATCCACCAAATCTGAATTTATTGAGGTTTTTATGAAAAATCGACTCATTATTGTGACAATACTCACGGCATCCCTGGCTGCATGTGCAGCGATTAATTCAAAAGATAAGCCGTTACGTTATGAAGAAACGGTGTCTGGCGGCCATACTGCGTTAGCATACTGCGTTGCCGACAAACTGAATGCCGACGTCCGGTGGATTATGCAGTTATATCATTATATTTTCCGGATTTATCCTGACATCGAAACGTCCCAGATATACGCCTATGACACACGGTTTCTGCCATACATTTATTCGAGCAACTCTCCCCAGAACCCAGACGCAATAAGAGAATATGTTAACAAGAGTCCGGAAATTCTGCTTGATGTCAAAAATATGATTCCAGCTGAATATGTCTACGGGTTTGTATTAACAATTAAAAACACCAGCAGCACCATAAGCGTTGCATCCATGAAGGGAGATAAATATGTGAGCCGGATCGCATGGGACTATCTGCAGAAATGTGCATCCACAGAGAATTAATAAACAGTTAAAGTGCATATGCTCTGCAATCGTCAATTCCTGTTAACGTGAATTAAACGCACCCATTTTTTCAAATTTATTAATCAGACTATTGAATTTTTTCTTTGCGGTTGAAAGCTATTTCTGTTTCGCGACCTGCTGTATTTGAACAACTGCGTTAACCGATTTCGACATTGTATTTGAGAATGGTGATGTAACGGTTAATCAATGACTATTGCTAATGGGATTGTATCTGAACGACATTCAACAAAATAATATTTACCAATATCATCAATTGACTCCCGGCTGTCAACAAGTAAAAATTCAATGCAGTTGTCATCTTTAAAATGATATTGATAACTATCAGGGTACTTCATCGATGACGGCACTAATTCATGAAACAAACCATCTTTAATCCACCATAGGCCCAGTTCGGAAAAGCGATTGACGGTGCCATCCACCTCCACCAAACGAAACTCTATCCGATAGGTACCATCTTCTTTTCTTGTTTGCATCCATTTTTTAGTTGTACCGTCTTTTTCCAAATACTCGCCTTCCCAGACACCAACCAGCTTGTTATCTATGTGTGTCTGTTTTGCATCTTTTGGAACAGCCTCACAACCCAGTAAGGCGATCAATAAAAGTATTATCAGATTCAGCTTCATTTTTTTATCCTGTATTTCATTTTCCTGTCTGCAAATTGTTTCAGCAAAACTTATAATGTTTCATCCAACTTTCTAAGGCCTCGTTTATCATGTTCAAAATCTGCTTCGCAGTCATTTGCTTCATATCACACATTATACCTGTCTCAGCCGCACAAAATAACATCCGGCCAGGATTATGGGAAGTATCAACCACATCGGATTTATTGGCACTAGTACCACATATTCCATCCGCACAAATGCAGCAGATTACAGATCTGGCCAAACAATACGGACTGGTTATACCGAAAATCCAGAATAATGCAGCTGTTTCGCAAGTCTGCATTACAGCCGCAATGGCGGCACAGGAAATTCCTACCTATTTCTATAACGACCAGTCAGGCTGCACGGTCAAAAATGCAACGCGAAACGGAAACCGTTTTCAAGTAGATCTGGTTTGCAATAACGCCCAGTTTCAGGGGGATGGTACAGCAGAAGGTGTTTTTATCAGCCCGGAAGAATTTACCGGACATACTGAATTTGACAGTACAGTCATGGGTAATCCCGTTCATGCAACAGCCGAAACAAGGGGGCGGTGGATTGGTGAAAATTGCAGCATAGTTCAACCCACTTTGCCGGGTGTTTCCTCAGCACCTTGACAGGTTGTCGAAGAACCATCTGCGTTGCTGCTGCAACGTTGAAAAATGCAGGGTAAAGTTATGTTCAGTCATCATTGACACGATTATGAATCATGTCATGCCAGGCATTGACGGCTGCAGCAAATGTTACAATCGGTATTCGAATGGTTTCAGCTTCTTCTGCATAATCATCTTCAATAACGACATGGTGCGGATAAATATACAGACAATAGGCGTTACCCGGCCGTTCCCAGGATGATAACCTGCCTGACCGCACTGCTTTGATTTTAGCGATTAGCTCAGTTGTCCAAACCGGGCTTTTCTGGATGTCTACGGTCAAATACGCGATAATGCGGTCATGCACGGGATCACCTGGAATACGTCCCGGCCATGTGCAAGTAGTCGCACTCATTGGTAAAATGGAAAAGCGGTATTCACGCGATCATTTCTGGGTGGCGCAAAACCGATAGTAAAAAACCGGCCGTTAATGCCGCAGTATTTCGCATCATTGTCTACTGTATCTCCTGTCCCACCGGGCTTATTAGGGCCACATCGGGTCCAGCCGGGCGCACCTGCAGGGCATTGCGTCTGGTTTTCAATTGCATAGGTAATGGAATTCAGCACCTGACTGACGGAGCATTGATCAGGAAACATGGAAGAAAATTTATTTTGGCGTGGATTATTTTTATACGACCATCTGCCGGTATAAACACCGGCTGCATTGGCTTTATCCTGCACGGTAAATGAGGCCACGGTATCCGGATTGAAGCCACCCGGCCGCGAATGAAAACCTTTTGGACGATTACGATTCCATTCACCGCAAAACAGGTGATTCTGATTCATTTTCAGATTATTTTCGAGTACGGTCCAGTGCTGCAGCGTATTGCAGTCAACCTGCTGCGCCCAAGCATAAACAGGAAATCCATACAATAATATAAGCGCAGCAGTTATCACGGCACTGAATTTATTCATAACCATCATTCTTTGTGATTTTTCAATGTCCACTATCTGTTTACAAGATTAAAAACTTCTATCGTGCAGGATACGTTAAAATTCTACCATGCTAGCATCATCCTTTAATTTTCTTTCTATTGCATTCCATGTCATCACTTAAAGAACAAACATCACCTAAAGTCGGTTTCATCTCATTGGGCTGTCCCAAGGCACTGGTGGATTCCGAACAAATCCTGACACAGTTGAAAGCGGAAGGTTATGAAATTTCGTCTTCCTATGAATCGGCCGATCTGGTTGTCGTCAATACCTGTGGCTTTATCGACAGCGCTGTAACGGAATCACTGGATGCAATCAGCGAAGCGCTTGCCGAAAACGGCAAAGTCATTGTCACCGGCTGTCTGGGCGCCAAAGAAGACGGCAATGTGATCAAAAAAGCGCATCCGCAAGTGCTCGCAGTCACCGGGCCGCATGCCCTGCCGGAGGTCATGTCAGCCATTCACACCCATTTACCGCAACCGCATGATCCGTTTACCAGTCTGATTCCACCGCAAGGCATTCGTTTAACGCCCAAACACTATGCTTATGTCAAAATTTCCGAGGGCTGCAATCACCGGTGCACCTTCTGCATCATTCCATCCATGCGCGGTGATCTGGTCAGCCGTCCGATTCATCAGGTCATGCAGGAAGCGGAAAACCTTGTGAATGCAGGCGTTAAAGAGTTATTGATTATCTCCCAGGATACCAGCGCCTATGGCGTCGACATCAAATACCGTACTGGCTTCTGGCAAGGCAGGCCTGTCAAGACACGCTTAACCGAACTGGCCAGTGCACTCGGAGAATTGGACGTCTGGGTGCGGTTGCATTATGTCTATCCTTATCCACATGTTGACGAAATTATCCCCCTCATGGCCGAAGGCAGAATTCTGCCTTACCTGGATGTGCCGCTGCAACATGCCAATCCTCGGATACTTAAAGCCATGAAGCGTCCTGCAAATGCCGAAAACAATTTGTCGCGAATTCAACAATGGCGGCAAATCTGCCCTGACATCACCCTGCGCAGTACTTTTATTGTCGGTTTTCCAGGTGAAACTGAAGCCGAGTTTGAGGAACTGCTTCAGTTCCTGCAGGCTGCACAGCTGGATCGCGTAGGCTGTTTCAAATATTCACCCGTTGAAGGCGCAACTGCCAATATGCTGCCCGATCCTGTTCCGGAAGCAATCAAAGAGGAACGTTACGAGCGTTTCATGCAGGTACAGGAAGCAATCAGCCGCCAACGACTGGCTGACAAAGTCGGACGTACAATAACCGTTATGGTTGATCACGTCGAAGAAGACCAAGTCATTGCAAGAAGCAGTGCCGATGCGCCGGAAATCGACGGACTTGTTTATGTCAACGCACCACCGCATGGCTTAAAGCCAGGCGATTTCTTGCAAGTCGAAATTACCGACTCCGATGCGCATGATTTATATACCAGCATCAGCAGGCAATAAACGTGTCTGAAGCGTACACCGCTATGCCCAACCATCTCTGCGGCGAAACCAGTCCTCATTTGCTGTAACAGACCAACAATCCTGTCGACCGGTATCTTTGGAGTGAACAGGCACTTGCGCTGGCGCTGGCGCGCGCGCAAAACAAACCGGCCCTGCTCTCCATCGGTTTATTCCGCGTTTCATTGGTGTCATGTAATGGCGCATTACCTGTTAACCCCGGTAACGGTATATAGCCGCTCACCCTGTTATTGACGCTGAAAATGGCGGATTTGAACTGTCCCCAGGTTTTCCACCCTGCCGAGCTTTTGTTCTGTTCACAGTATTATGGCGCTACCCGTTATACCAATGCATTACATATGGTCTCATTCACACTGACAAAAATGGCCAGAGGCGGTATTTTTGATCAATTGAACGGCAGTTTTTTCTTTACCAGCCTTTATCATGAAACACTCATCCATCGTCTCAAACCAGCGTTGGGCAATACAACACCCTCAGGTAGTGGCATAACCGTAATAACATTGCAACGCCTGGAGTTTATTTTGGGAGAAAATCGTTACATATCCGCCTCAAAAAAACTGCAGCTTTTCTATTTATCCATAACCACGAA
Source organism: Nitrosomonas aestuarii (assembly GCF_003046585.1). Classification (GTDB taxonomy): domain Bacteria; phylum Pseudomonadota; class Gammaproteobacteria; order Burkholderiales; family Nitrosomonadaceae; genus Nitrosomonas; species Nitrosomonas aestuarii. The sequence continues at coordinate 94,050 of NZ_QAAE01000006.1, forward strand.
AACGAGCGGCTATGCATCGTCTTGAAATAGCAGATTTTGGCGCCACTGGTCATTATTTTACGGGGTCAGCTTTCTGAAAGTACAGCGTGACAAACGGCAATGCAACAACAATTTCCAGGCAAACTGGTTTTTAACCTGCCTGCGGAACTTGTCGATTTACCTGATTGTCTTAACAAAGCTCTGCCCACAGATCAAACAGCTAATGCAGTGATTGCCTGGGTTTGCAAAGCAGACAGTTCCCTGCCAGCCATGCCCGATTTACAGGAGATGCTGCATATCTGTGAAGTTCAGGGTAAAATAGTAATCCCTATATAAATTTTTAATAAGGAAATAAAAAATATGAGAGCAGTTTTAGTTGGAATGATCGCTGCATCAGCATTATTGCTGGCAGCTAATGTACAAGCTGACGCAGATCTGGCAAAAAACAGCGGTTGTCTGAACTGTCATAATGTTGACACCAAACTGGTTGGTCCGTCATTAAAAGAAATCGCTGCAAAATATGCAGACCAGGATGACGCTTCAGCGTATCTGGCCGGCAAAATTAAAAACGGCAGCAATGGCGTCTGGGGCCCGGTTCCAATGCCACCTAATGCGATGGTCAGTGATGAAAACGCCAAAGTTCTGGCGGACTTCATTCTGTCGCTTAAGTAATCAGGTTTCAGTTTTTAGAAAAGCCGACGTCTAATCGCGTCGGCTTTTTTATTGCTAACAAGTAACTTTTAATAATCAGAGAAACATGAAAACACATATTCAATGGAAAGGTAATGTCAGCTTTCTCGCTGAATCGGACAGCGGCCATCAAGTATTGATGGATGGCGCGCCCGAGGCCGGTGGACAGAACCGGGGTCCACGTCCGATGGAAATGATTTTAATGGGGCTCGGCGGCTGCACGACATTTGATGTCATTTTCATTTTAAAAAAAGCACGTCAGGATGTAACTGATTGTGCTGTAAATATTGAGGCGCAACGTGCAGCAACGGATCCCAAGGTGTTCACCCATATTCACTTGCATTTCATACTCACCGGAAACAGTCTCAACCCTCAGCAGGTTGAACGTGCTATCAATTTGTCCGCTGAGAAATATTGCTCGGCTTCGATTATGCTAAAGAATACGGTAAAAATTACACATGATTTTGAAATCAAATAATAATATGATCAACAACACTCCAGAACCTGTTTAACAGAATGTTACAAACGCTCCTGAGGCAGATGATGTCCGACAAAAACAGGCGAAAATGCCGGGGATAGACTTTTAACAACAGAAAGCTGCCTGAAGTTTGAGGCATATAATGTTACTGCGTAAGAAATATGCAGGGCATATGCTTATAAATAACACGTTTAAACCAACCGACTACTTCATTGAATGCAGTCCTATCATATTACCTTCAGTATCGGTAACCAGAGAAATAAAATCGTAATCACCAATCGAAAATTTTTCCTTAATGATTTTTCCGTTGTTTTCTGCGACTCTTTTTTCTTCAACCACGCAATCGCCACAGCAAAAATAAACCAAAGTACTGTGCCGCCTGAAAGACAGTCTCTGCCATCTTGACTATCGCACGAGACGCGCCATAGCCTTTTTGGACATAGGAAACGTATACGTTTCCATATCCGGCATCTTCAGCTCTTCCAGTTTTACCGAAAATACAGCTTCATAAAATTGCTTCGCCCTTGGGATATCCTGCACATAAATTTCAAACCAGCCGATCGGATTTTTCATCGATATCCCTTATATTCGAAGGGGAATTATAATGCAATCTGGCCCAAGGCAAGATCTTCACTTGGCTGCCACTTTATGATATCTAGATTTAGATTATAAGTGCATCAATTTGAAAACTTGGCCTCGCGCAATTGTGAAGAAAATGAATATACACGAGTCTTCTATAACCGACAGCGCAGACCGGACAAACTAATTTATAGTCCTCGGAAAATTTATTTAAACGGTAATTCTATAAAGACATGCTGGTAACAGGTTTTTATTTTTCGTCATATTAAATGCAACCTGTTTCGCTAGCTGTATCCCTTTTTTGTGGGGACTTGAGCATATGTTAGGACATAAAAACTCTGACGCGCAATCGGCTCCGTTAGGCTAGACGATTGTTTCCATTTCATGATCCAGAATAAACTCAGAGAAACGCATTTAAACTTTCAAAAGTAACAGCACATCACCCCACAATTCTCTCTCAAGATCGATTTCGCCTTCAACTCCATCAACAAACTTTAACCAAATACGATAGTCGTACGGATACTATGCTTAATCATTTTCAAAGTTGGATGTATACCTATCATCATACCCTTTGTCTCAAAAACTATTCCAAAATTTCAACTCGCTCCCGTATCGTTCCCCGCTCACCCAGACGTACAATTTTCAACACAGTTGAAAGCGTAAAACCCGGATGCAGAATGACATCGGAGAATACGGCAAACATGTCATCCTTTTGCATGATGGCCTGTTGGCGCAGTGCCTCCGGCAGCGGAGACAGTTCTTCGGCGAACGACCAGGCAGCGTCGCGGGCGTTTTCCATGCTGAAGTTGATGATGGCGGTTTCCACACTGCCAAGATAGCGGTTCATGATTCCCAGTATCGGCCAAATTTCGGCCAATTCATTTTTGACGCTGCCAACCAGGTCAGCCAGTACCTGGTTAATTTTATTGAAGTCACCTTTAAGATCAGGCAACTCTTCAGGCGGTACAGTTTCAGCTGCCGCAATGCCCAGATCGAGGTTGATATGCGCGTTCATACCCATCAGTAAATGCTGCAGCACGATGGGCCACCAGTCTTTGGTTGCATCAAACGCGCGCACCCAGGATTGCGTCGGCGTCTGGCCGGTCTGATACTGATAACAGGCGTGAATATAGCGGTTAGCGAAAATGACATCAAGACGCGCCATGCGCGGGCCGTCATCAAAAAAACCTTCTTCAATACCTTTCTTGACCTGAACCGTCACTTTGCGGTAAAGCGCAGCAAAATAGCCGATGCGGGAATTATTCTCCTTGGACCATTCGACGATACTTGTGAGCTGATTGATAACTTCGTCAATCGTTTCGGCAGGCATTGCAATTGAAGCAGGAAAATCTGTGTCAGACATATATATTTCTCCTTCATCAGAAAAACATTGATTTATTCTCCGGGTATAAACACACGACTATGCCAATTGATACGCAGAAGCCCGCTATTCCACGGCTCCACTGGCTTGCTTTGACCGCTTATATCCGGCAGTTTGGTAAATGGGTCCACCGGATGTTTGCTCTACCTGTCGGCAACCTTGCTCACCACATAACGAAATTTACCCGATTTCTCGGCGGGAATGTGTGCGACCTGTTTGATGACAATCGTCACCGCATGACCCAGCCTGGCTTTAAACGCACGCTCGATCTGCAATCGAACCTGTTGATCAAGGGTTGTTTTAGTCACTAAATAAATATGGGTTTCGTTCAGGCTTTCCTGAATGATTTTAAACGCTTCAATTTGCGGCAGGTCACGCAGGATATAAATCAGCGCCAGGCCGTGCATCACGGTGCCGTCCTGAGCTACGACAAAGTCGGTGCTGCGCCCCTGAATTTCGCGGATTAACGGCAGGCCGCGTCCGCAGGCACAGGGTTTGTCATGCAGAATGCCCATATCACCCGTTTTGTAGCGAATGAACGGAAAATCATGCGTAGCCAGGTGGGTAACAACGATTTCACCGGATTCACCCGGCGGCAGTGGAGTACCCTGCGCATCAATAATTTCGACGATGATATCTTCGGCGCTGATATGCATTCCGCCTTCCGGGCATTCATGCGCGATAAAACCGGCATCGCGTCCGCCGTAGCCGTTGGCAACCGGACAATTAAACACTGTGCTGATTTGCTGCCGTTGATCGTCGTATAAACGCTCTGAAGTTACAAACGCCGCCTGTATGCCCAGGTCGTCCATGCGAATGCCGTGCGTTTTGGCGTAGCGCGCGATATGTGATAACGCAGAGGGATAGCCGAACAGCATTCTGGGCCGCTTAGCACGTATTTCTGCCAAAAAACCATCGATTTTTTGCTCGGACATTTCAAAAGCCGGCAGCAACTTTGTGCGCATCATCCGGTCACGCAGATTGCGCAGGCGATCCTGCGCGCCGAGTTCGATCGGCGACCCCCATATGACGATCTCAGGATCGCCAATATCCACGCCCCACCAGCGTGTTGCGCGCCATTTAGCTGCGATATCGTGACTCGTGCGGCCTTTACCGATAAAGAACACCAGCGGTTCACCGCTGGAGCCACCGGTATTGTAGCGCGTCAGATACCGGGCGCTATCCGACTTCAAACCACCGATATTGCGCCTGATTACGGATTTGGTTAAAAATGGAAGGCTAGTCAGATCGGCCAAAGAGTGTACATTGACCGGATCAAATCCGATTTCCAAAAACAAATGGCGGTAATAAAGCACATGAGTCTGCACATGGATTAGAAAATCACGCAGTTTAGTCAGCTGAAGATCCTGCAGTCGCGCGTTATCCCACCATTGTGATTCTTCCAACTGCCTGCGCATGATAACGCTCGTATGCTTTTTAAGCTTCTCATGCAACGGAAAGAAAAATCCGGAAATCCAGGCTGTATAAAGACTTTTAGTTATTTTGATATTTTTTGATGTGACGGGTGGTTTATTCATCTAGATTCTATCAACGTTGATTGTTTTCCAGCACCTGGTGATAGACGGAAAACAAATGATGCTTGACCGAATGCCAGGTATATTGCTCAAGGGACGCTATGCCGTTTTTTCGCAGGCTATCTGCCCGTTCAGAGCTTTGCAGGATTTGCAGCATCGCCTCGGCCATTGCCGCGGCGTCTTTTTGGGGCACCAGCAACGCAGTTTTACCATGTTCCACAAGATATGGAATGCCGCCCGCATCAGAACTGACGACGGGTACGCCACTGGCCAGTGCTTCAAGTATTGAAATCGGCATGTTATCCACTAAACTGGCATTGATCATCATATCTGCACACTGGTAAAGCGCGGCAATGGCATCGTTATCAATACGACCGGTGAATTTAACTGCATCCTGCAGATCAAGTTCAGCTACCATATTTTCCAGCATTTGCCTTTCTGGCCCGGCGCCGGCGACGGTCAACCGCGCACCCGGGATAATTTTTTTTACGATATGAAATGCGCGTATCGCCGTAGCATTATCATAAATCGCTTCCAGATGACGTGTGACTACGATATGCGGAGCGTCAGACTGGTTTGCTTTATCTTCAACCGGTTTCGCATTAAACCGGTTCAAATCGATAATATTGGGTATGATTTTTGAGGCATAACCTCTCTGGCGAAAGATCGCTTCAAGAAAGCCGGATGGCACTATAATCGCATCTGTTCTATCCAGACTGCGCTTGACCCAGAAAAAGGATTTCTGAAAAAATGCTTCCGCTTCATCCCCCCGATAATTAACAATTACAGGTGTTTTTCTGAACTGGGCAATCCAGATAGCAGGCGCGGCGAATAAATGCCATGCCCAACCCGAATTCGCCATGATATGAAACAACTGCACCCGACCGGCAATCTGCCAGAGACAAGCCAAATACGGCACCAGTCTGAAAACAGCTCTGAATCCCTTGATTTTTCCAGCCCAGACGGGTTGATAAGGCGCGTTCACCTGAACCAATTCAACCTGAATGCCTTCCTGCTGCAAGAGCCTGGCCAGTTGACGGGTCTGATTAGCCATACCGCCATAAGGCGGCGGCAGCGGCCCCACCAGACCGATACGTAATAAAGGCTGACTCAAACCATCACTCCTAGGTCAATAATACAACTACGGTCGCCGACTTTATTGCGATTCATGATATAAAAAAAGTCCCTGTCTTATGTAAACTTCATTATAAGGCATTCATCCCCGCATGACATGGTTGCGCAGAATATCCGGTTCATTTTGTACGGACAAGCGGGCGAAAATATTGCGTATTGTCATAATAATCAACGGCGGCATTGTCATCCGACCATCCCGGGTACCCTAATATGGGAATCGGCGACAGGTCGGCATTGGAAGCCAGTTTTTGCAACAGAAAATCCGCCAACCATTGATCAACAGCGTGTAACTGCTCGACCAGCCTCTTCCGAAAGAACGCCTCGTCCACCTGAAAAAAAATACCCTTACCGGTCATGCCGACATAAGGATTAAGTGCTTTCTCGTATAACGCGTGACCAAATACCATAAAACGCATTGATGACAACACCGCTTTTCTGTATTTCCAGAATACTTCTTTCCACGCGTGCTGCCGCAGTAATTCCATGAGCGCCATCTGACTGCTCAATACAATCACACCCGATTCATCAAACAGCGTCGACGCATCTCTTAACGGGCCTCGTTTTGCGATATTGCGCTGCGCTGCATGAATCAGTGCGTGGTAGTGAATCTGGTTCAACGTGGCCTTGGCATGTGGAAATGTCATCCATACCAATGCATTAAAAAAATCATGCCAGTTTTCCGGCCGCGTAGCCACTTCACCGGACAGGTAAATCCGGGGCTCATACCATTGCTCAAATGCATCATTGGCTGCATTTTCCTGCGCCACAAAACGAACCGGAACGCCGGAGCATGTCAAGACATCGTGCGCTACGCGCAATTTCAGGTTATGTAAATCCTGGCAAGTCGGCCAGTCATTGAACGTCCCGATGGCCCCAGCCATTGGTTTGAAAGGTTCAAAAACAGGTGAAAGATCAATAAAATGCGGATGCCAATGCGTCAAATTCACTTTTTATCCAACTCTTCAATCGTTTTCAACCGCGTGACCAGCAAAATACCGATCACAGTGATCACAGCCGCAATCATACCCACGGTATCAAAATGCAGCATTTCTCCATGCACCGTCATCACCATCATGGAACCGGCCAGAAGCGAACCCAAACCAGCTGACAACTGTTGTATCGACATATGAAACGTCATAAAACTACCCCGCAGATGCGGCCTTACGCAGGCTGCCACCAGGGCCATTAGCGGGATAATTCTGCCCGTGACCAGTATCATGAATAATGTCGTCGCTGTCAGCGACATAAACAGCGACGCTTTTGAAATATGGGTAATCCACAGGATAGGCACTAAAGACAAAATCGCCAGCACCCCGAGCATTATTCTCTTGTCATACCGGTCGGTGAACCTGCCAAAAAGGTTTGCGGTGAAAAAACTGAATAATCCACCAAAAAAATAAAGATAGGGTAATTCGTCTTCATGCATACCGACATTTGTCACCATATAAACACTGATAAACGGGATAACCAGATAACCAGAAAACATCAGCATCGCGATGAGCAGAAAGGCAAAGACGTGATTCCGGTTCAGAAAAATATTTCTGAATTGATTCAGCACGCCCGGCGAGACATCCTGGTACGCAGGGTGCAAATGCGGTTTTACCGATGGCAACAATCGATAAGCCACCAGAATAATTATTAATCCCAACAGCGCCAATACCACAAACGGAACACGCCAGCTGATCATATTTGCCAGAAACAGTCCGGCCGGCATACCGGCAACCGCTGCGAATGAAAATGAAGACATCACGGTTCCGGTCGCTTTGCCCCGCCGCGAAGCCGGGATTAGATCTCCAATAATCGAAAATATGGTCGCACTCAACAACCCCCCAAACATACCAGCTATCGCCCTGCTGCATAACAGCATCTCATAGTTTATCGACAATGCGCACAACAATGTCGCCAGTGAGAATCCCGAACAAAAACAAATCAGCGCATGCTTGCGATCGAAACGATCCACCACAAACCCGGCCATAAAGCTGCAAATTGCAGCACTGAAGGTATAGGCCGTCACTAAAAAACCAAACTGTTGCGGCGTAATCTCATAAAGCCTGAAAAACTCCGGCCCCAGCGGCATAATCATCATAAAATCCAGAATATGCACAAAATGAATAGCAGCGAGCACGAGCAATACAGGCCACTCGTGTATGGTTTCTGCATCGGGTACCGCGCCACAATCGATTATCTCGGAATTTACACCCGTTTCGGGTACAGCCGCGGATGCATTCGGTGTTAAAGCAGTTGTTGGTATTTTATTTGATTCTGACATCAGGATGGATAATCCGGAACATGTATAAGACAACCTCTCTCAATCTTCTCAATTCTTCTTACAGCTTAAAATATCAAGGCAATCAGTTAAATCTATGTAATTGCAAACGCTATAATAGTAATCATTTTGTGTCACTTAAGGAGTCAACATGAATTTAGACCGCGTCAGCTCAGGTACCGATATTCCCAATGATTTTAACGTCATTATCGAAATACCAATGCATGCAGACCCCATCAAATATGAAGTGGATAAAAAAACCGGCGCCATGTTTGTTGATCGATTCATGTCAACGGCTATGCATTACCCTTGTAACTACGGATATATACCGCACACATTATCAGATGATGGCGATCCGGTGGATGTATTGGTGATCTCGCCGGTACCGCTGATCACAGGTGTGGTTGTACGCTGCCGCCCACTCGGCATGCTCAGAATGACCGATGAAGCCGGCGAAGATGCAAAATTACTTGCAGTCCCTATCAATCAATTGTGCAACCTTTATCAGAATATTGCCTCTTGCCATGATCTGCCACAACTAACGTTGTCTCAGATTGCGCACTTTTTTGAGCATTATAAAGACCTGGAAGAAGGAAAATGGGTCAAAATAGAAGGCTGGGAAAGCGTGAATAAAGCGAAGTCTGAAATTATCGATGGTATTGAGCGATTTAACGCAGCAAAAGAAAAACCGATGTTTTAACAGCCGTCGAAATTTTCGATCCGCAAAAATTGTATTTCATTAGATCAATTGATTATGCAGGTTGTCAACCTCGGCTTAAACAAAGGGTTTATTGATGTTCGCTTAACACGAATCACCAGTTAATCAAATTAAGATCGAGTAATTGCAAGAGAAGCCAGAATTGTAAATGTTAAAATTCCCCATATCAACCAAACTTTTCCTGCTTTCTTGGCATCCGGGTGTATTTTCCGCAGATAGGTAAACCCCATTGCTATACCTATAGGTGGGACAAATATTGACAGTACAATAATAGTAATATACATCCCGCTTGAAACAACCGGTTTTTCCTTCGCTTTATCCGGTTGAATATCAACATGGGTGATGCGGGGCGGGCGTTGCGGTTGTGCATTATCGCTCTCTACCGCTTCATGAGATGAAACGTTCTGTCCCGTTTGCATATTTTCCGTCTGTTCCGCCTGCATATTTTTATCGATTAATTTTTCACCACAATTGACGCAAGCTTCGGCTTGCTCAGCATTGTCTGTTCCACATTTTGGGCAAAGCATATCAAAATCCTTTTAAAATTGTTATTACTTCTTCCATGAAATACCGCATTCAAAAATATATCGCACTTTAACCGATTTATTGTGCGCAATTAAAAAAGAAATGACATTTATTCATTTTTATACACTATTTTAATAATCGGCTGCAACAAACCGAAAAACTAACGCGGCAGTAACGTAAACGTTACCGAGTTTTGATACGTTGCATCGAAAATCTGATCAAGGTTCTCGTCTACCGCAAATGTTACCGTATAGGTACCGACTGGTAAGCCGGCTGTCATGCTCTCCAGAATACTGAAAGCAGAGAAGTCAATCAATGCTCCCCCATGTACACGTATCGGAGTATCCGAACGTACGAATTGTAATCGGTTATTCAGCCAATAAACGCCAATCGGGGTCATCGCTCGTACCCAATAATCAGCCTGATCACCACTTTTATGCCCCGGATCAAGTCCCACCACCAGCGATAGGGGATCACCGGATAGCACAATAACAGAATCACCCGTCTGGTTGTTTGCCAGAATGGATACAACTGGCTGTTCCGGCACAGGGGGCGTCAATTCCGGATTAAAAAACCATATAAAACCTGTATTGAAAGAAATATGCCCTTTTTGTATCACAACATGTTTGTCATTTAGAAAAAATCCAGTAAGGCTACAGGCTGCAAATGAAGCCCGGTTATCAAAATTGAAAACAATATCAGCGTCATCCGTAAGACCTTCATATTGCAACGTCAATATATAATCATCCGGTGTGCCCGCCAATCTATCGAGGCCATTCATCGCCAGGCGCAGTGTCGCAATATCATCAGCTGCCAGCGTGCGCCGGGATTCGCCCGACAGAATACCTTGTTGCATCACGGCTTCGGTTGTCTGAAGCCCTAGCAAAAGTGATACCTGGCGATCACCGTTCGCTGCAAATTGATGGCCTGATGGAAGATCATCCAAATTCAGACTATAGGTAGTTATATCAATGATTTCTGCCAATACAAATGGATTATTATTTTCCCTGTTAAACCAATGCAGATTGATATCATCTCCGCGCAAGTCATCGGAGGAACCGATGATACCGTCAACACCGCTATCCAGATCAAACCGGTTGTTACTGCCGCTGATCGCTTTCGTATAATTTTTATCATTACCCACCAGCCCGGATTCAGTGGCCATATTAGGATGCGCAAGTCCTATGCAGTGTCCCAGCTCATGTAATGCAACCGACTCGAAATCAAATGTACGGCTTGGTACAATGCTTTCATCTGACTTGATATTTCCTGTTGTAGGCACCTGCTGGTTCCAGGTATTGATTGCATTTTGCACGGGTATTTCCATTTCAGCTGCATGCGGAGACATGGGAGCAATACCAACCGTCACAACCAGCTCGCCGCCACGGCCATTATATCCAGACGGATGCGTAATGATATCAACTTCGTTGACTTCATCGACAAACTCAAACACACCCGCTTCTGCCGACAGTATCCAGAATAATAAGACCCATAACAACGATATTGAGCATGCTTGCCGCTTTTGTGCCCAGTCATTTGTTCTGATTACCTTCAAATCACTCAACATCAGGAAAAGTCCTTTTTGAAACACATGGCTGACCGCATATTATCAATCCACCGACTGCAAATCTTTATGCTGCAAAATTGAAAGCATGAATGCCTGAATTTCAGATAACAATTGAATAGGTTCCATTTCCGGATAGTTTTCAGCGTCCCACCTCAAGCCAGACCAGTTGATATGTTTAACTGCATCACCGTCTGCACCCACCAGCCCAGGCGGTTGGTATCTGTTGGGATAAATTTCAAGCAACACTTCCGCTTTATCTGAAACACTCGTAATAACCGCACCAGATTCTTTTAATGATTGCTGTTTCTTGATCTGCATATCTCGCAAGGTATGCGCATCAAATGTAAGGATTTGTTCGTGGATCAGCAGACGCCAAAGCCCATCCAGCTGTTCCGGTTCCAACAATACATGATAATGTCCTGCCTGCTGCATATATTCAGGAATAACAATAAATACATCGCCTGTTCGATAGACAGCTATCGAAATAGCCTGATCAGGCGCATCACCTGCATTATGTGCTTCGGAATACCTGACCAGCATATCTTCAGGAAGAAGCGCATCCTGACCCTGAAATGCCTGCACAGGCTGACACAGAAAAAAAACCAGCAAACACTTAAAACATAATTGAGATAATTCAAAAACTTTCCTGAATAATAATCTGTCTAAAAAGATAATCATGGTTTTATTATGATGTAAGCAAATATCTGGCATACTACCCAAACTGTTTCTTGATAAGCAACTATAAAATTACGTTTTTCTGGTTTATGACACCCATTAATGTTTGTTTGACAGGTCACAATGAATCCGACCACGAACCATGCTAATCTTTGCCATTAGACGGTAAACCTTATTGGAGGAAGTTGCCATGCATAAAATTCAACGCCAGCTTTACACCGACCATCATCATTTACAAAGACTGCTCAGTTGTCTAAGTCACGAGATTGGCTGCTACGACTATGACAGCAAACGAAGTGCTGATCTCGATATCATTCTCAGCGCGCTGGATTATATTCAGACATATCCAGACAAATGGCATCACCCTACTGAAAATATCATTTTCGACAAACTCCTCGAAAAAGACGTTCAGGAAAGTGATTTGATTGAACAACTCAAAGACGAACACGAGGAAATAATGCTGGAAACGAAAAAGATATGCGAGTTATTCAACAGTGTTGCAGAAGATTGCATTGTATCGGCGGAAGAATTGCTTACAGGTGCTCGTCACTTTATTGCGTTACAAAGACAACACCTTGAGAAAGAAAACGAATTCATTTACCCATTAATGAATACTGCATTTTCCGAAAAAGAATGGAACGAAATTGAAAAAGCGACCAAATTACAAAGCGATCCACTTTTCAACAATCCGTCCAAAAAAGAATATGACCATCTATACCGCCATATACTCGAACTTGAAAAAGACAAGCAAAGCGACCAGGCATAAAACCATACATGGTTATAGAAGCAAACCGGAACCGGACTTGATTTGACCCATGCAGATGTAGCAACAGCATTTGAAAACATCGAGAGTCAGCCACAAGCAAGCAGCAATAAAAGCTGACTCTTTGGTTTTTAACAAAAATTATTCAAATAATGCGTATAACTTACCAAAAAGCGCGTCTACAATGGGTTGTAACGGTCCGAGAAAATTTTCCAACTGCAACATGCCCACGATTAAAATCAGCGTACCGCCCGCAACAATCCCGAATCTCACACCCGTGGTAAAATTTGCCGAGGCTGGTGCACGCGTATATGTATCATTTGAAAATGACAAAAAGATGCGCAAAATACCCAGTACAACACCTGCGCCAATACAGCTCAGAAATAAATGAAGCGAGCAACTCAGTCTTGTCCCCAGATCTTCTCCCGCCAGTTCAATACTGGAAAATCGCAGGCAAATAATAATCACAAGCAATATCACCAACGAATTCCAGAATCCTCCGAATTTCGCCTTGAATTCACTTTCCATACTCATCAAGAATTCTCCTTGTTAATAATTTTTGATTAAATGAAACACATCATTGTCGACAACATCATGTGAAGGGTATCTTTAAAATTGCTATTTTTGAATCACTTTATTGTAAAAAAGAGCAAACAATTTCAGTGATACCTGCATGTCGAATTGCATAGGGATCAACTATGCAATATGTGATCAGCTTTTACAACCAAAAACTTGTACTAAAAACATGGATCACCTTTTTTCACTTTACTATTACAGTCTTTGTATCCAATAATTCTTATTTATACTTGAATAGCATGCCACCTAAAGTAAAGATAAGGAGAGAGTAAGATCAGGAAAATTTTTCAAACATTGAAGGATACCGCATGGCCCAGGTAGAACTGCCGGCCATGCGTTTCCAATGAAACAGAACAAAAGCGAATAATTCACTGACAATGACTGTCATGATGCAAGTCTGAAAAAATCTTCAAATGTATTAGTTCATTCATTTATGTGGTTTTTCCAATAAATTCCATTAAAATAGGCTCTAAAAGTATATAAACTTCATCGCCATTAAACATTAATTATAAAGAATTTATGTCACAAATTTTAAATGCCATTGCGTATGCTACGCGTGATTTACTGCGGTTTAAAATGATATGGATTATGGTATGGCCGATTTTGGTATCAATCCTGCTATGGTTTGTTATCGGCTGGTTGTTCTGGGATACATTTTCCGAATTGATTTTTCTGGGTTTTGCTGAATTCGGCTTCAGAGAATGGATGGAAGGCCAGGCGCCAGGCTGGCTTGCTTACAGTATTCAATGGTTTATTCATATACTTTTTTTTATTCCCCTGGTCATTATCACCACATTGATTATTACGGCTATTTTTTCCATGCCTGCATTAATCAATCATGTCGCAAAAAGGCACTACCCACATCTGAAACGCGAAAGTGGCGGCACGATATCGGGCAGTGTTGTGAATGCGCTTTATGCAACATTCATATATATTTTGATCTGGATCATTACATTACCATTATGGGCGTTTGGTGCAGGTATTATTGTTCCATTCATAGCCGCAGCATTTTTAAATCAGCAATTATTTCGCTACGATGCGTTATCGGAACACGCCAACCATGATGAGATAAAAAAACTGCTGGCTTCCAGCCGGCTTCCTTTATGGAATCTGGGTCTGTTGACCGGGTTCCTGCAATATATTCCGATCATCAATTTTTTTGCTCCCGTGCTCACTGCGCTGGCTTTTATACATTATGAATTGGCGCGTCTGGAAAAAAATCGTGCACATACGGCGCAGGCAACTGTTGTGGACAACGTATAACGTATGCTATTACTCAAACAAATCCTCAGCGTGCAATACCTTTAAGCCTTCTCGCGCACAAACCTCGTCAAATTTAATCCCGGGTGCGCCACCCACACCGATTCCGCCGACGACTTCACCACCCAGCTTTATCGGGAAACCGCCCCCAAGCAAGAGAATGCTTTCATTCATGCGGGCGAGGCTATGCAAATCGGGGCTTTTAACAATCAATTCAGCAAACCTTTGCGTTGGCCCACGCAAGCTGTTGGCGGTATAAGCCTTGCGGCGACTGCTGTCGAGCGTATGCGGCCCGGCACCGTCAGCTTTTAATTGCACTTTCAGGAGGCCGGCATGATCGACGATTGCTACACTGACCTTGAATCCGTCATTTTCGCACTGCTTGATAACCGCCATTGCAGCCTTGACCGATGACTCCATTGTCAAGATATTTTGTTCCGGCTTTTCTTTGGAAAATGATACACCTGAAAACAGGCAGAGAAATAATGACGCGATCATAAGTATAATACGTTGAACTTTGTTGATATTCATGACATAAATTTCCTTTAATAATATTCTGACAAAACCTATTGTAAATACTCTCTGGATGATTACAACCCCGGCATGACAGCAGCTTCACTATAAATGTTTTTGCCGAAATTTCCCGCCAGAATAACAAATTTTCATTTGTATATTTTGATCGCATAAGGCAAGATTCGGTTTTCTTTTCATTTAAAAAATACCCCGCCGTGATCTGTTACGAACACCCGCTTAATGAACGCATCCGCACCCTGCTACGATTAGAAGATCTGTTTAAAAAAATAGATTTTTTCTCTGCAAAGGATTCTCCGCTGCAGCACCACGCTTCGTTGATAACACTTTTTGAAGTACTGGAAGTCACCAGCCGTGCAGATATCAAAACTGATTTATTACAAGAACTTGAACGTCAGAAACAGATACTGGAAGTGCTGCGTAAAAACCCGGATATCTCCGAAACTGCGCTGGATAATGTACTGGATAACATTCAGACCACATTTCGATCCATGCTACAAATATCCGGCAAAGCTGGCGAGCACTTGCGTGAGAATGAATGGCTTATGGCCATTAAGCAACGCACCAGTATCCCAGGCGGAGTATGTGAATTTGATTTGCCCTCATATCATTACTGGCTGAATCTGGATCCGGCATTGCGCCGCAAGGATTTTAACGAATGGCTTGCGCCGTTGCTGCCCATTCGAAATGCCTTTGGCATCGTACTTTATTTATTGAGAAACAGTGGAAAAACCACACAAAACGTCGCACAGCAAGGGATCTTCCAACAACCCGGCGCAGATTATTTTGCACATTTGCTTCGCATCAGAGTGAGCGAGGATTTTCCTTGTGTTCCAGAAGTCAGTGCCAATAAATACGCACTGAACATCCGATTTATTCCCTCACAATCCGGACAGCGCGTCAAAGTTTATGAGAAAGATGTCACTTTTGAGCTTACTTTTTGCAATCTGTAGCACTGTTTCATTCGGTTTCGAAGGCTCCCTGACTTCCTTGCAATCCATACATCACTTGTTACTCGCGTTTTGTTTATCCAGCATTTCGGGCAGGCGTCTGAGCAAGCGCCCTGCATTAATCATCTGACGACGTAACAATGTCCAGTTTTCTGTTTTTTTCTTTTCATCCACACAACGTAGCAGCCGTATTTTTAAAGCTTCTTCCTGGCAGTTTAGAATAGCAGCCCATAATGCATCATCCACATTATAAGAATGATTTTCCATAAGACATACCGGAATGACATGATCAACCGGCACCGCAAGATCATCAGCGACAGCATGCACGGCAGCGCGCATGTTGGCGGCTTTAGTATTTTTCGGATGCATCAAATCGTATGGCGGGCACCACTCACCTGTCGGTCGCAAACGGTCAATATGACTGACAACCACCAGTAATGGTGGCGGACGACGATTCATTTGTGTTGACTGAAAAATGCGCAAAGCATCCAGACAATCACGTTCGGTCTGCCGGTCAGGCCGGTTTACCGGACTGACCCATAAGATCAGATCAACATCCTGCGCAGCAAACTGTAACTGCTTGGTGTCAAAATATTCGCTGTCGTATCCTGGGGTATCAAATATGAGTGCCTGAGTTAATCCTTCCCGAGACAAGACAAAAGGTTTAAGCATCTGAGTACTGTCTGGCAGGATATCTGAAACCGTGGTCAATTTTCCAAACAGGGCATTAATCAAACTTGATTTACCGGCATTGGTGCGACCCAGTAC
Organism: Nitrosomonas aestuarii; assembly: GCF_003046585.1. Taxonomy (GTDB): domain Bacteria; phylum Pseudomonadota; class Gammaproteobacteria; order Burkholderiales; family Nitrosomonadaceae; genus Nitrosomonas; species Nitrosomonas aestuarii. The sequence continues at coordinate 110,425 of NZ_QAAE01000006.1, forward strand.
CAGAATACGCAACGGTTCTTCTATACTGCCAGCCGCATTCTGTGTTTTATCCAGATTATCCATATCCGCACTGGACTGGGATGTCCGTGACGTCACCGGCTCATCGTCAGTGAGCGCCAAACGCCCGCTGTAAAGGTCAATGGCGTAATAACCTACCTTGCGAATATAAGTGCGCAAAAACCAGCGATGCAGCTCGTCACGCGCCTGCAAAAAACTGCGCTCGCGCAGATGCCGCCAGGCCTCACCGAGCAGCGCATCAATCGGATTGACAATCGCCCTGCCCGCCCGGTAAACATTAAACACCTGCTCCGCTCTGTTTCTCCAGCGCTGCATACGGAACAGATCGCCGATTGTCAGGCGATTGCTAAAAGGTATGTTTTCAGTCACATCCCGGCGCAAATCGTGGCCCGCCCGCTCGATTACCAACAAGGTATGCGGTACTGTGAGCTCAAGCAGCGGTTTTTCAACATCCGGATAATAACAACGCGCCACCGTTTCCATTGCGCGCTGGCCCAGCTTCAATATCCAGTCACCTTTTTCCAGCGGCCAGTCTTCAGGCTTGCAGGATTCTGCCAATGTCTGAACCTGCTGCCACGCATCATCTGCGCTAAGCGGCCATTCCGGATTAGGCTCGGTAGCCGCTTCTGCGAGCAGTTTACGGTCGCGCCGCAGCAACCACTGTTGCAGCCCATAACCCAGACCACTGCACAGCAACATGACAAACGCCCAGAAAAGCAAAAAACCATGCTGCCACAGCCATGCCATTCCAAAACCCAATAATGCCAGAAACGGCAAAATCAGCAGCATAAAGGCCAGCAATCGAAGCGAGTCTATACCATAAGGCAATAACTTCATTCAGATCTGCCCCGCAAGCGGTCTTTCAGGACAGCTGCGCCGCGCTCCAGTTCTTCTGCATAGATGCGTCGAATTGTAGCGGAATCTACATGCAGGTTATTCCGGTGTCTGACGAAAAAATACACGGCGGCTTTACCCAACGCATACGTTGCCGCACCGCTGGCGCTGGCACCCCATACCGCACCCACCGTCTGCCCCCAGAACGGAATCAACTTGGTAACCGCGCGGCCGACCAATCGCGTCAGATAACCGGTTGCAACGCCCGCGCCCATCAGGCCCAGAAACTCGGAAATAGTACGCTTATCCCAGATTTGACCATATAAAGCGGCCAGACTGTGCAGCAGTTTTGCCTGCACGGCCGAAACCGCCACCAGATCGACCACCGGCAAGGCACCCAGACCGGCCGCTGTGGTTGCATAACCCACAATATGCTGATGCGCAGCCCGTTCAAACAGATCATGCACCCCCTCATCGCCGCTCAACAGATTTTCCAGACCCAGCGATGACAAAGATTCGATCGCCACCCACAAGGCTTCCAACCCATAATCCTGCGGATCAAATCCGTCTTCAGATAGGGTCAAATCCACTGCCACCCATCGTACCGGCGCATGGCCCGGCAATTGTGCAGCGGTAGCACGTTGCGCATGCAAAGCGCGCTTCAGATCAACGGGCACTGAATCCGGCAAAGGTTCCTGGTCATAGGGCCAGGGATTAATATGCCGCCCTCCGATTGGATAGCACTCATGCAAACCGGTTTGCACAATCAGCAACGGCCATTCCGGATGACGCTCACGCACTGTATGCAGCACATCAAACACCGCCTGCTGCCTGATATCCGCAACTTTCATAACCGCGATCAATAAATGTGCCTTGGATTCACAATAGCGGATATCCTCTACCGGATCATAGGATACTTCACCCAATCCACGCGTATCGAGAAACCGGACTACCGGCATATCCGCTGGAAAATCATAAAAACGGGATTGCCGGGTGCATGGTTGAAAACCGTTACCGATCTCGGCGGTTTCACTGCCTGTCATCGCACGGATAATTGATGTTTTACCCGCCTGTGTCTTGCCAACCAGCCATAACACCGGCACAGGTATCTTCTCCCGTGCCTCACGCAGCGATTTTTCAAGCAACGCTGCATCCACGCTCGGATCCAGCAATACTGATCGCAGATGCTTCCAGTAATCGGTCCAGTTTCCTAAATTATCCCATTTCATCAGACTGAAATCTTTTCATTACTGTGATACGGAACAGGCAACCCGCCGCTCAATAATTGATGCCATTGTTCTCGCTTGCGCGCGAAAGACAAGGTGGCATTAGCCGGACTGGTGGAGGGCAAGCGCGTCAATTGCAACCACCGGATTGAGTCCGGTATATCTTTATTGAGCACATATCGCTTAAAACAAGTTTGAGCCTTTCCGCCATTGAAAAAAACATATCTAATCCGGCGATACTGATGGAAGAAGGATTGAAAATCATTGATAGTCTGTGACTGGGTTTCAATACTGGAATCAAGACTGCCTTTGCGTCTACAGGATTGCAAAACATCCCAGAGTGCAATGTGCGCCTTTTTCAAAGCAGCTGTTTTTTCCGTATAAGAAGCAACTGCCGGATTAAAATCCAATAACTCACCCATAATGCGCCAAAATGCATTTTGCGGATAGGCATAGTATTGATTGGCTGACAATGACGCCCGTCCCGGCATGCTTCCCAGTATGAGAATCTCGGCATGCCGATCAACAATCGGCGCAAAACTGTAAATAGTCGTCATTGCAAACAGTCATTTTCCCGGCATTTCATCCACGTAATAATGCTGAATGGCATTCAATTCGTGATCCAGTTCATATATCAGCGGCCGTCCCGTTGCCAGCTTCAATTTCATCACCTGCCGTTGCGACAGATTACTGAGTTGCATCATCAATGTACGTAGCACATTTTTATGCGAAACAATCAACACCCGTTTACCTTGCAGCAATTCAGGTTTAATGACTTCCTGCCAGAAAGGTAGCAGCCGCTCTCCCGCCTGTTTCAGACTCTCACCACGCGGCAGCACATCCTTCTCTACCATACCATAGTGTGAATGATTACCGGGAAAACGCGCATCATCTAACGCCAGACTGGGAGGCACGCCATCAAACCGTATTTGTGTACGCAAAACAGGCCAGACGCCAAATTTTTTCAGCGCAGACCAGCGCCCCATACCCTCCAATGCACCATAGTGACGCTCATTCAAGCGCCAGCATTGTTGTATAGGTAGTTCATTGAGTTCCATAACTGATAAAACCGTTTTCGCTGTCTCCAGCGCACGCTGCAGCGTAGAGGAAAAGCAACTGTCGAATGCAAACCCGGCTTGCTGCAGCTGATGTGCAGCATCCTGCGCTTCCTGCTGACCTTTAGGACTGAGCGCAACATCGCTCCAGCCGGTAAATACCTTGTCCCGATTCCAGACACTCTGACCGTGTCGCAACAATACAAGTCGGATCGGCGCCTGAATGGGTTTTTTTAGCGCTGAAACTTCCGGTATCATGGATTATCGTGCGTACTTTTTTGCATATCGGACGTACTGGATTGAGCGGATTCCTGCCAGATACGTGTCAAGGCATCCCACAGGCTATTACGCATGGTCGTCAGATAAAGCGTATTGTCACTAAGTCCGGTGACCAGGCGTCGTTGCGCTTTTCCGAGGTTATGGTAGGGCATGCTCATAAACAAATGATGTGTCGCATGAAAGCGCAATCCAACTGGCGCCCACAATGGTGTAATCAATGGATTTCCGGGTACGTTGATAGAATCCAGGTATTGTTCTGCATGAGTCATAGACTCAGCACCTGGATTACGATAGGCATGCGCAGCCAGCGTGCGCAGTGAGTTCAAAATAAAAACCATCACCGCAATAAGATACCAGAGTATTAACACCGCATACGAAAGCACATCCAGCAGCACCAGCGAGATCACTGCCAGGGCCAGCAAAAATGCGGCCAGCTCTTGTTGCCGCCAGTTATGGTCATTACGAATTGCATTTTCCGGGCGTTTGTAACCGGGATCGATCGTCAACGATGAGGCGCGCTCCCATACGACCTTGCGTAATGGCGGAATCAGATAAGACAGTGGCGTTAGCAGCAGAAAACGGATCACCAGCAGCGCCGGCAACAAAAAGGACAATAAAACATAACTAACCATTTCTATCGGCTTCCTAGTCGCGAACGGCACATATTCACCATCCTGGAACGTCCCGTAAATGTCACGTTTATGATGTTCGTTATGTACGCCATCATAGGTAAATGATGGAATCATGAAGGGTATGCCGCAAGTGCAGTTCCACACCAATCGGAAAATTTTAAATGAACCTTTTTTCAAATGCACCAGTTCGTGTATAAATATAGCCGATCGGTATACCGTAAACACGGCCACCGTATATGCGGCGATCTGCCACAATGAAAAAAGCGGAGAAGTGAGTGCGGTAATAAATGCCGCCCAAGCTACAATAATATTGAATAGAAAATCCGCCCAGTAAATCCATGGATTGGGCGTCATCAAATCACTGACCAGGCTATGCGCCTCACGAAGCGGGAATACTTCTGCACCCGTTTCTGACATTTTAATTGGTTCTGCGACTTCTTTCATGACCAGCAGGTTCTAATATGATCAATAATCAATTGATTTATTTTTTCATCGGTTTCATTCACATGCCCAAGATCGGGAACAGCAGGCCAACCCGCATCGACAAACACTTTATCCGCAAACTGCTTTGATTGTTCATAACGTGGAATGACATGAAAATGCACATCCGGGTCGACCATCATCAGCATCAAGTAGTTCAGTTTGTCATATTGAAACGCTTTGGCAAGTGCGTGCTCAATCTGGCCAGTAACTGCATGCAATTCAGCAAAGCATGCTGGACTCAGCTCTGAAAATGCCTTTACAGGCTCATGTGCGGCTAAAACTAACGCGCCCAGCGTCGCCTGGGCGGGGCGCAGCATCACACTCCAGTATTGAAACGAGTGAATAATTGTTTGTGGTGCGCCAAACTTGCGCATGGTTGCATTGAGAACAGGTAGATTCACACTTGCCCCTCTTTAAACTTTATTAATCGCCTTCCTGGTTAAAAAGCATGCCCGCTCGGGCCAGATCTTCGACAAAATCGATTTCACACCAGCGATATCCCTTTACAGAGCATGCATTCACCAGACGCTGGTCTGCCAGCTTGTCAATAATGGACAAGTACCAGGACTTTAGCTCAGCAGGATGACGTAACGCAGCTTCTATCGCCTGACGGAAGCAGACAGGGCCATGTTCGCGAAAATAAACCAGACCAATTGATTCTGCATCAATCTGATCCGGCGGCACAATCTTGCTTACCTGCTTCACCCAGCCATCCGTATTGAGTTGCACTTTCATGTCATCTGCATCATAGCTTTTCTTGAAATCTACACTCAGTGTAATCGGGGCAGACGGTGAATTCAATACTTGCAACACTAATTTGGGCTCAATAACTGTATCTCCGTTCAGCAGCAAAAAATCACTGCTCATATCCGAACGGGCCAGCCAGCAGCTGGCCAGGTTATCCGCTACTTCATAAAAAGGATTAAAGACAATTCTAATACTGCTGCGATCCGCATAGCGCGCTTGCAGCAATGCTTCTATCTGCCTCACCTGAAAACCCGCAACTATGACAATTTCATCGATGCCTGCAGTCTGCAGCGCATCAATCTGCCAAGCGAGCACAGGCTTATTGGCGACAGGGAGCAGGCATTTGGGGGAATTTTCGGTCAGTGGCAGCAAACGCCGCCCTTGTCCGGCACTCAAAATAATGGCTTTTACAGCATTCACAAATTCAGTAACTATTTTTTAATGGTAGAGTACTTGATTTTAACCTGAATGCTTCGTCTATTGCTGAAATTTGGCGGACAGTCATAAATAAAACGGAGGCAGGTTGCTGAAAAATGGATTAACAGGCTGTTGATAAGCTATCTACTTTGCCACTGCAGCGTTTAAAAAGTTCGAAATGCTCAATTGATTTCACACAAGCTTCGCTTTTTACTCAGCACATTATATGCCTTGCCCTTAGGACCGGCTTTAAGCCTTTCAAATCTGCTTACTGCAATTTTGTCACTTGTTTCTGCGTTGCGCCGCCTGCCCTGGATACAATTACAATGGTCTGTTAAAACAACCAGAGCAAGGCATCAGCTACGCAGGCAGTTTTTTAACCCGCTATAGCGTTAGACTACTCATACTTCTCAGCGCAGCCACGATCTCTTTTATCGCTTGCAAGAATGCCTCAACTTGCTCCATAGTATTACTGTACCCGAGACTGACACGCACCGCGCAACGCGCAAGCAGCGGGTTAATTTGCATAGCTTCCAGCACATGACTTTGCCCCGGATTAACACTGGAACAAGCCGCACCGCTGGCAACCGCAAAGCCCGCCTTGTCCAGTTTCACCACCAGCGTATCGCCTTCCATATCCGGCAGGGCGAAATAACAAGTATTGGGTAAACGTTCAGCACCTGCACCGAAGATAACCGCTCCCATTTCAGTTAACCCCTGTTCCAGTCTTTCACACAATTGGGCAACATGCTGTGCCGTCTCCATAGTGCGTGCTTTAGCAAGCTCACAAGCCACGCCAAACCCCACAATCGCCGGTACATTTTCCGTACCGGAACGCAGTCCGTTTTCGTGGCCACCACCATAAATCAGCGGTTTTAATAGCAAACGCTTATCGACTATCAACGCTGCGGCACCCTTCGGTCCGTAAATTTTATGCGCCGACAATGTCATTGCATGCACGTTAAGTGCTGCAAAATCGACCGGGATTTTACCCAAGCCTTGTATTGCATCGGTATGCACATACACATCCTTATTCTGGCATCGGGCTATTTCGGCAACGGCTGCAACATCCTGAATCACGCCTGTCTCATTATTCGCCAGCATCACTGAAACCAGCGCAGGTTTTTGCACGGACAATGCTTCATTTGCCGCACCCACATCCACCTGTCCCAGTTTATTAATAGCCAATTGGTGCATGACCCAACGCTCACCAGAGCGTAACGCTAACGCCTGCGCCGGTTTTAAAACGCATGGATGCTCAATTCCGCTAATAAAAATATGACCGGGTTTAAGGCTATCTGCAGCGCCACGAATGAACAGATTATTGGCTTCCGAACCGCCACTGGTAAAAACCACCTGCATCGGTTGCACGCCAATCGTGTCAGCTACCTGCTCCCTCGCTTTGTCAATCGCACGCCGGGCTGTCGATCCGTATGCATGCCGACTGGATGCATTCCCGAATTCTTGCTGAAAATAAGGCAACATCGCTTCCATCACTGCATCATCCACCCGAGTGGTGGCATTATGGTCAAAATAGTTAAGTGTCATTGGATGAAATAGGTAAAAAAACAATAATCTACTAGGGCAGCACTTCAAATTCATTTTTTGTGCCGATCGGTTTATCTGGAACACAGTAATCCCAAATGTTTATATAAGCATAAATCAATTTTGATATTTTTGTATCACTACAGTTCGTTTTTTATTAATTTTTTACACTAACAAAAAACAAAATAATTGTTTAATAACATACATCTATGTGTTACATTATCAAAGTTTTAGAAGCTATAACATTTTGAATTCTATTACAGATAGGTATATAGAGTCCGGAGTGATGACACGGCCTGTTTTCACTGCACTACAAATGAACACAAACTGGTTGTTCCCATTTTTAACGATTGAAGAGGACATCATTCATGTTAATTAAAAAAATAATGATCTGTCTTGCACTATTTTGTGTCAGCCAGTCTGTCATCGCCGCTGATTATCGCATTGAAATCACCAACCTAACCTATAAAATTGCTTTTACGCCGCGAATTGTGATTGCGCATGTCCCCGTATCTTTTTTCGCTGCAGGTGATAATTTAAACGATACCACGGCTGGTTTGTTAAATGGGCAAATCAATAATGCATTAAAAGAAATAGCGGAGGCAGGAAATCTAGGCCCCATAATTGCCATTTTAGACCAGGAATCAATACAGAATTTTGTTTCTTATACCGTCGGAAACGGATTATTACCCGGTGGAAGGAAGCAGACAGTAGAATTACTGGATGTTGATGAGACACTGAGCAACATTTCATTATTTGCAATGATGCTGCCGACAAATGACGGTTTTATTGCATTAAATAATATGGAATTGCCGCGAACTGGAAGTGTACGTTATCACTTGAATGCATATGATGCCGGCACGGAAACCAACACCGAATCCTGTGCCGACATTCCGGGCCCGTTATGCGGAGGAACAGCGCAGTCCCCAGATGACACGGGGGAAGGATTTGTACATATTCACCGCGGCATTAAAGGTTTGACTGCCACAGTAAACCCGGCTGAATATGATTGGAAAAATCCGGTTGCCGTCGTGACCATCACTCGAATACAATAACAGACTGCACAGATTGCGTACTCGCGTATATTTACATCATAAGTCAGCACACAACCAGTTTAGGCCAAACAAGCCTCAAAAAATACACAGCGAAACCAAATGACAGCGCTTATATCTGCTTCTGTCTGGTACTTTGTTAACCTAACAGGCGGTTAAAAAATATTTTCGAAGCAGCAAATGCAAGACAAAAACAGGTGATATTGCTACAGGCAGATTATGAACGGCTGAAAGTGACCCGAAGAGCGTGGCACATAATTTGTCCAGTAAGAAGAAGTGGAGCTTATGCATAATCAATGAGCATTTCGAACTTTTTTAACACAGCAGTGGCAACGCAGCCAGCCTGAATATCGCACCAGTTACTGGCAGTTAAACGCCGAACTGTTATTGAATTTGGCGTGCTCGCGACCAAAGACGCAGTTACAGAGATCATTAGACATATAGGTTGCAGGTTGAAATTTTACCTACTGATACAATATTCAGGCTAGTTTTTCAACAATCCGCTAAATTTAGCGGGGCATCAGGTACAGGATACAGTTTTATGAAGCTGACTTAATGTTTGCGGCTTCCACTATTTATTTTTAACTTAATTCATTTGCATAAGAAAAATTATTTTCAGTAGCTTTGTGTTGCGCAACTGCAAAGACAACTTCACTCCATCCAGACCCATCAAAAAGAGTATCAATACTCAACTGGCAATGGATCCAGGCTGCGCCATAGATACCAGGTTGCAACAGAGCGCCAAGGTTGCCATGACCGGGCGAGAGTCTGCATTATTTTTTTATCAACCGGCTCGCTGTCATAGTAATGCCGGCTGATAGCACGTTGCAATCCGATATCGTCCAGCGGTAATACATCCGGACGCAACATATGAAAAATCAGAAACATTTCAGCTGTCCAACGACCGATGCCTCTCACTTGTACCAACTCGGCAATGAGCGCTTCGTCGCTCAACGCATCCCATGTGGATACGTCTAGCATCCCTTCCCGAAAATGCCGCGACAAATCCTGCAAATAGGTTATTTTTCTGTGCGACAATCCGCAGGCACGCAGCAGGCCTTCTTCTGCTGCGTGAATCGTATCCGGCGTAATATCCGGAACAGCATTGATCACTTTTTGCCAGACACTTTCTGCTGCTGTAACGGAAATCTGCTGACCGACAATCGATCGCGCAAGTGTTGAAAAAGCGTTGCCGCGTGATCTGAGCGCGATATCATCAAAACGCTGAATCAATTGGTTCATAACCTGATCACGCGAGGCCAGATCCTGTATAGCCTGTGTCCAGTAGGAAGGTTTCATTTGAGGAAAAAATGTATTTAAACAGATGAATCTATCATAAAGCAGCAACCCAAATTTTTTGGGTTTTTATTAATTTTATGATTTGTTTTTTAGAAACGAAGTAAAATTTATCAATTAAGCCCGCTCTGTAAAGAGCAAAACATTATACTTCTGGTATGATTTCAATGTGAATCAATCGTTTCATAGCGATTGGCGCTTCCCTTTTGCCCGATTTTTATATAGCATAGGAAGCTAAACAGATTTTTGATCGTCTTTCTTATTTATACAAGGATATTTTTTCAAATATCCTAATTCATTACCCAAATTCATCATTTAATTACTTTACAAAAAAGTACCGCAAATAATTTTCAATGAGGATCATATGAGTCAGCATATTCATTACGTTACTGATGCAAATTTTGAAGCAGAGGTTTTACAGTCTTCGTTGCCTGTATTGGTTGATTACTGGGCAGAGTGGTGTGGACCGTGCAAAATGATTGCACCCATTCTGGATGAAATTGCCAGTGATTATGATGGCCGCCTTAAGGTTGCCAAGTTGAATATTGACGAAAACCAGGTAACGCCGCCAAAATATGGCATACGGGGCATTCCCACACTCATGCTGTTCAAAGACGGCAACATTGAAGCAACAAAGGTAGGCGCATTGTCGAAATCTCAATTAACCGCGTTTGTTGACAGCCATCTTTAAAGTGGCTATGCTCGCTTACTGAATAAATTACAGGCTAAGTGGTTTAGTAATGAATCACTCGCCTGATTTCTTTCTCTGTTTTTAATTATCCCATCAGCAACGACTTTCCTCCCAACGTTCACCATTTACATTAAATTTCATTAATCTCTACGTTTCTATTTTCAAAGAATCTTTTCATGCGCTTATCTGATCTCAAACATCTTCATGTTACCGAATTAGTTAAAATGGCCACCACCAATGAAGTAGATGGTGCCAATAGAATGCGAAAACAGGACCTGATTTTCGCATTGTTGAAAAACCAAGCCAAAAAGGGCGAAAGCATATATGGCCATGGCACACTTGAAGTTTTGCAGGATGGCTTTGGTTTCCTGCGTTCACCGGACACATCATACCTGGCCGGACCAGATGATATTTATATTTCACCGAGCCAGATCAGGCGCTTTAATCTGCATACAGGCGACTCAATTGATGGCGAAATTCGTCCGCCTAAGGATGGTGAACGTTACTTTGCCTTGGTTAAGGTCGACAAAGTCAACAACGAACCACCCGAGAATTCAAAACATAAAATTCTGTTTGAGAACCTGACACCATTATTCCCAACCGAACCACTCAGACTCGAACGCGATATAAAAGCGGAAGAGAATATAACTGGCCGGATCATAGATTTAATTGCGCCGATAGGCAAAGGACAGAGGGGCCTACTGGTCGCCAGCCCGAAATCGGGTAAAACGGTAATGCTCCAACATATTGCGCACTCCATTGCAGCCAATCACCCCGATGTCATTCTCATGGTGCTACTGATTGACGAGCGTCCTGAGGAAGTCACGGAAATGATTCGTTCGGTCAGAGGCGAAGTGGTTTCATCCACATTTGATGAGTCGGCCATGCGTCATGTTCAAGTGGCGGACATGGTCATTGAAAAAGCCAAACGTCTGGTGGAACATAAAAAGGATGTCGTCATTCTGCTCGATTCAATCACACGCCTCGCGCGCGCCTACAATACTGTTGCACCGGCTTCAGGAAAGGTCTTGACGGGCGGTGTCGATGCCAATGCATTGCAACGGCCCAAACGCTTCTTCGGTGCCGCACGCAATATTGAAGAAGGCGGCTCGCTAACAATTATCGCCACGGCACTGATTGATACCGGTTCCCGTATGGATGATGTGATTTATGAGGAATTTAAGGGCACCGGAAACATGGAAATCCATATGGACCGTCGCATGGCCGAAAAAAGGATGTACCCGGCCATTAATGTCAATCGATCAGGAACACGCAGAGAAGAATTATTAATAGAACCCGATGTGCTGCAAAAAATCTGGGTCTTGCGCAAACTGCTACATCCGATGGATGATATGGATGCAATGGCATTTCTGTTGGACAAAATCAAAGCAACCAAAAACAATTCCGATTTCTTCGATTCCATGAGAAGAGTGTAATTCTTTAATCTAACAGATTGCAGAAAAACCCAAAACCTTAACCTGAAATTCCTTTTTTAATAATTTGTAAGTAATTCGATCGTTTTCGCGAATCTATTACTACAAAATTGCTCATTTTTAAAGCAGTCTTGCTGTGGTCATATTTTATAGTTTTTTCCACTCGCTTTCTGCAGATTATGGGTGCACAACCCTCCTGTTCTGTTAACAAGATCACTGACTGCGGTAGAAATGGCTTTAGTTGAACACGACTACACAGGCCAATTTTTTGTTTGAAATGAAGTGAATTGAAACTGACAGGCGCCCAGGCAACCACACATAACACCTTCACAAACTCGAATCAATGTCAAGCGGCATTAGGCGACTGAATACCCCTTTTATTTATTGAGGAATAAAAGAAATTATGTATAGACTTTGAAGGCTTTTGGCAATCATCTCAGGCAGTGGTTGCTCTCTACAAGCTGTTAAGTTTATGGCTCTAATTCCAAGAAGAGTCTGAACGGATCCTAAGGAATTAAAAATTCTTCACAATATTGGATTGATTGGGCATTCATGGCATCGAATTTAAAGAACACATTGAACTGGCAGTTCACAAAACATTTCTTACGCCTATCTCTCCCATTAATTTTAATTTTGGTTGCAATGCTATGGCTTCTTTATCGTACTCATTTGGATACAACCCTTACGATCATGCAAGCCAACGAACAGCAATCAATACAGCTTGCCAGCCAGACTGTTGATGCTGTATTCGGAGTATTACACGGCGATGCATTGTATCTTGCAGAAAATTCATCACTGCAGCAATGGCTGAATACGGGAGATCCTGTCATTCGATCACATCTCAACGCCGATTTTCTCGCATTCACCCGAAGTCGACGACTCTATGATCAAGTGCGTTTTTTAGATCAGCATGGACAAGAACTAGCGCGGGTCAACTGGAACGACGGCAAGCCGGAAGTGGTTGCAGAGGAACAACTACAGAGTAAACTGGATAGTTATTACGTAAGAAAAACCCTTGCACTAAATGAGCAGGCCGTCTTTATGTCACCTTTCGATCTTAATATTGAGCACGACGTCATCGAACAGCCAATCAAACCGACGATACATCTAAGCACACCGGTATTCGACAGCAAGGGTCAAAAAAGAGGCCTCATCGTGCTTAATTACCGAGGCCAACGATTGCTTAATCGTCTGCGTGCGATCGCCGACAAGAAATCTGGCGGTCTATGGTTCCTTAACAAAGAAGGCTATTGGATACTGGGCCCACACCCGGATATGGAGTGGGGATTTATGTATCCGGACCGTCAAACGATGCGTTTCGGTCATGAATACGGAGAGGACACTTGGTTGTCTATGCTGAAGGGCCTTCAAATCAACCAGTGGCAGGACGAGAAAGGATTGTTTACCTATACTCGAATAACGCCGGCGACAGCGAAGATAGCGTCGACTGAGCCAGAAGAGTATGTTGGGAACGAACAATGGATAGCGGTTACTCATATTCCGCCTTCAAGCATTAGTGCAAGCATGGCTGGACATGTTCGCGATCTGATCATTGCATTCATGGTGTTGGCACCTTTACTGGCACTGTTGAGTGGGATAATTACCTATCACGATATGCGACGACGGCAAGCTGAAGCGGATGCGCGCAGCAGTGAAGCACGTTATCGCGGACTGCTCGAATTGGCCCCGGACGGCATTGTTATCACGAATAGAAACGGGTGCATTACCATGGTGAATGCGCAGGCGCAAAAGTGGTTTGGTTATACAAAAGATGAATTGATCGGACAACCAATAGAAAAGCTGGTACCCGAGCGGTTTCGTGCCACACATCCCGCTCACCGGCAAAACTATCTTGCAAATCCAGTTGTCCGTCCCATGGGAGCTGGTCTTGAACTATATGCAAGACGCAGCGACGGTAGTGAATTTCCGGTGGAGATCAGTTTAAGTCCCTCGGAAACGGAACAGGGTTTATTGGTAACCAGTATCATTCGTGATATTACTGCGCGTAAGCAGGCTGAAAAAGTACAGGAACAAACCAGAATCCGTTACGAAAAACTGGTTAATAACCTGCCTGTGGGCGTGTATCGCAACAAACCCGATAAAATAGGGAAGTTCCTGGAAGTAAATCAGGCAATGGTAGATATCTTTGAAGCAGAATCCACTGAACAACTGCTTTCTCATCCCTTCAGCGAATCGTATTGCGATCCGGTTGATCGAAAAACTTTCATCGACACGGTGATACGCCAGGGCCATATTCGCGATCACGAAGTTTGTTTGAAAACAATGCAGGGGCGAGAATTTCATGCTGCGCTAACCGCCGTGATGAAGAAAGATGCCAGCGGAGAAATCTTTTTCGACGGCATTATGCAGGACATCAGCGAACGCAAGGAAACGGAACGCAAAGTCCAGCAATTGAACGAAAGTTTGCGCGTCCGCTCGATGGAATTGGAAACAATCAATCAGGAACTCGAAGCATTCAGTTATTCTGTTTCCCACGATTTGCGCGCACCATTGCGGGCCATAGATGGTTTCAGCCGCACATTGCTCAACGAATATGCTGATCGTCTGGATGACAAGGGACGGGACCGGCTTTCCAGAGTACGTGCTGGCGCTCAACGTATGGCGAGTCTCATTGACGATCTGCTCAAGCTGTCGCGGGTTACCCGTACAGAACTCAAATGGAAATCAGTCGATCTTTCGCTGCTTGCCAGCGAGGTAATCGAAAATTTGCGTCAGGACGAACCGAACCGAGCGGTACAGTTCTCGGTGCAGCCCGGAATCACCGTTCAGGGCGATGTGCATTTGCTGCGCGTGGTTATGGATAATCTCCTGGGCAATGCCTGGAAATTTACCAGTCAACGCTCCGAAGCCAGGATTGAAGTGGGTTGCAAACTTGACGAAAAGTTAACTTATTACGTACGTGATAACGGCGCCGGATTCGACATGGCTTATGCGGACAAATTATTTGGTGCTTTTCAACGATTACATGATGCCAGCGAGTTTTCTGGTACCGGTATCGGGCTAGCCACTGTGCAGCGCGTAATCCACAAGCATGGTGGCCGCATCTGGGCTGAAAGTGCTGTCGATCAAGGCGCTATTTTCTACTTTACATTGAACGAGAAAGAAAACAAATGAACGATAAAACGATACTGCTGGTGGAGGACAACCCGGATGATGAGTTATTGACGCTGGAAGCACTGGAGGCAAATCGAATCGGAAATAACGTAATTGTAGCGCGTAACGGCGTTGAAGCACTCGATTACTTGTTTGGTGAAGGTGCTTACGCAGGACGCGATGCTATGGACTGGCCAGCAGTCGTGTTACTGGATTTAAAGCTACCGAAGATAGACGGTCTGGAAGTATTGCGGCGTATTCGTGCCGACGAACGCACCCGGCTGCTGCCAGTGGTAATTCTGACTTCGTCCAATGAGGAAGAGGACCGACTCAAAGGTTATACGCTCGGAGCCAACAGTTATGTACGCAAACCTGTTGATTTCGATCAATTTATCAAAGCAGCGGGACAACTGGGACTCTACTGGTTATTGCTGAATGAAGCGCCACGTGGCTGACATCAATTAGGAAAGTATTCATGCCGAATACTCAGAATCATACAACACCCTTGCGTATATTGCTCATTGAAGATGCAGAAGATGATGCACAACTGCTGGTAGACCACCTAGAGTCAGAAGGATTGGTGTTTGACTGGAGGCGGATTGATACCGAACGCGACATAATTGTGAAGCTACAGGAATCATGGGATATCATTATTTCAGATTTCTCCATGCCTCACTTGAACGGTACCCATGCACTCGAAACCGTTCGTCGGCTCGACCCCGATGTTCCTTTTATTTTCGTTTCGGGAACTATCGGTGAAGACACTGCTGTAAAAGCCATGAAAAGCGGTGCACATGATTATATCATGAAGAATAATCTGAACCGCTTGCTGCCGACGATTCAGCGCGAACTACGTGATGCTCAGGCGCGTCGAGAGGGTCGTCACGCTGAACAGATACTTCGCAAGCTGTCGCTGGTTGTAAAGCAGGCAACTGACAGTGTTTTTATTACCGATTCCAAAGGACGTATCGAATATGTCAATCCGGCTTTTGAAACGCTTACTGGCTATACTGCCGATGAAATAAACGGGAATACGCCCGCTATCCTCAGGTCTGGCAAACATGATCTTGCTTTTTACCAGCAGTTATGGCGCACCATCAACTGTGGTGACATTTTCAAAGGCACTTTGATCAATCGTCGCAAGAATGGAGAATTGTTTCATGAGGAAAAGGTGATCACGCCTTTGAAAGATGCACAAGGGCACATTACTCATTTCGTTTCTACCGGCAGAGATATTACTGCTCGCGTATATGTTGAGCACGCAAACGCCCGACTGATTTCTATTCTGGAGGCAACGCCTGATCTCGTTGCTATTTTTGAACAAGATGGGCGTATCCGCTATTTGAATAAGGCTGGGCGCCAGCTTCTCGGTTTAGATTTCGAAGAAGAAGTCAGTACGCGCCATGTACAGGATCTGGTTCATAATGACACAGCGCAACAACACATCTCTCAAGCTCTGTTAGCTGTCCGCGAGTATGGTATATGGAATGGGGAAACGGTTTTACGAGTTGCTAAAGGAAAAAGGTTGCCGGTTTCACAGGTGATACTGGCACACCGGAATACCGATGGCAGTATTGAGTATCTGTCGACCATCATGAGGGATATCTCAGAGCGGAAACATTTTGAGGCTGAACTGCAACACCAGACTAATCACGATCGTCTGACCGATCTGCCAAATCGTTTTTTTCTTGTTGACCGGTTTACGTCAGCGCTGGAATATGCAAAGCGGCACGGCGAATATGTTGCCGTACTATTCCTGGATATGGATAATTTCAAGAGAGTCAATGACAACCTGGGCCACGCAGCCGGGGACTCCTTGTTGCAGCAGGTAGCTCAGCGGCTAAAGGGTTGCTTTCGTTCAAACGATACAGTTGCGCGTCACGGCGGTGATGAATTCACCATCGTAGCTAATGATATCAAAAACTCGGAAGATGTACTTCGATTGTTGCAAAAGCTACGTACCGCTTTTGAGCGTCCAATATTTATCGGATCGCAAAACATCTATATCACTTTCAGTATCGGTATTGCCTTGTATCCGCACGATGGCGATCAGATAGAAGATCTGTTACATCATGCCGATATTGCCATGTTCCGGGCTAAATCGAGTGGACCAAACCAATATCGTTTTTATGCATCCGAGATGAATGCGCGTAGTCATGAATTATTGAAGCTGGAGGAAGACTTGCGCCTGGCTTTAGACCGTGAGGAATTCTTGCTACATTATCAGCCCCAGTTAGATTTACGCAGTAATCGTATTATCGGCATGGAGGGATTGATTCGCTGGCAGCACCCGGTGCGCGGACTTGTCTCACCTGCGGATTTTGTACCTTTGCTGGAAAATTCGGGTATGATTATTCCTGTCGGCGAATGGGTGTTGCGGCAGGCCTGCAGGGCTCACCGTACAATCCGTGAAGCGGGATTTGATAATTTTCATGTTTCCATCAATGTTTCTGCAGCTCAGTTTAGTGATGAGTATTTGTTCGACAAGATAAAGCGTACCTTACAAGACGAACAGATGCCTCAACAAGCGCTGGAACTTGAGATTACGGAAAATATTCTCATCAAAGACCCAATAAGTGCCACCGAAACGTTGCGAGCGATACATGGACTAGGTGCAAGGATCGCAATTGATGATTTCGGCACCGGATACTCGTCACTGGCTTATTTAAAACGTTTTCCGCTTAATGTACTGAAAATCGACCGGACTTTCGTCAGTGACCTTATCGATGACCCAAGCGATGCTGCGATCGCTGAAGCAAGCATCTCGCTGGCGCATAAACTTGATCTTGAGGTAATTGCTGAGGGTGTTGAAACCGTGCAACAATTAGAGTTCATGCGCACTCATGACTGCGACATGGTTCAGGGATATTATATAAGCAAACCCTTACCCTGGCTTGAATTGATGAAATTTTTACAAAGAAGATAGCATTAACAGGAATAGCAGTTCTGGTGCTAATAATAGTGATGATCAGGTTGCAGCAGGCAAAATTGAGCCTGGGCCACCGGCTCTCTTTCATGCTTTCACGCCAGCACAACTACCAATTCGCCATTGAACAAATCTTTTATAAGAAAGGGCAGAATTCAGATCGCCCGGTTCTGTCGGAGTTTAGCGGACTGAGCGGGTTATTAAACGAATTACTGACGACAAATAAAGCAATTGTAAATTGACCTTTAGCAGATGAAAGAGTATAGTGTCGGCTTTTCCGGGGTGTAGCGTAGCCTGGTAGCGCGCCTGGTTTGGGACCAGGATGTCGGGAGTTCGAATCTCTCCACCCCGACCAATTACAGCCCTAGATATATAGGGTATGCTCGATATGGTGCCCGTAGCTCAATTGGATAGAGCACCAGCCTTCTAAGCTGGGGGTTACAGGTTCGATCCCTGTCGGGCACGCCAGTTATATTTCTATCTAATAGTTGGTCTTTTACACTCTAAACCACATCAGTTTGTGTAAAATAAGCATAAATGCTTATTTTTTAATGGTGGCTGTAGCTCAGTTGGTAGAGTCCCGGATTGTGATTCCGGTTGTCGTGGGTTCGAGCCCCATCAGCCACCCCATAAATCAATCACTTAGAACAACTTGACCAAACCCTGGCTCCTTCTGCGAGACACGAAAAAGGACGCTGCCCAGAAAGCTCAATCTATTCATTCCTCCTGTATTTTAGTTTTCAATTATTAACTCATTTGAATATCACGCCACTCGAGCCTGTGGACAGCTATATCTTTTTACCAGCCAGTATCCCATTTGGTTATACACCATTATAAATCGTATTTTATGATGATAGATCAATATATTAGGTAATTTCACAAACAAACTTATAAAATAGCAAGCTGTCTATCATAACCAACAGATTACAACCTGAATATCAGACAGGAATCTGATTCAGGAAACATTCATGTCATTATTTTCCAACCAGAAATATGGCACTAACCGAGTCAGGTATCAACAAACATAACGCGATTAATAATAAGCGGTAAGCATGTTTCCGTCATGACGCAAGATGATGGCTAGACGACATAAAAAGGTGATAACTGCATGAGCGATGGCAAACTTGAGCGCGAATAACGTCCGCGAATAACGTCCTGATATTACAGTATCACTTTACTTACCCACAGCAAAATTATCTTTGCTGTGGATTATTCATAGACGCAATTTTTAATTCTTATCTTCTTTTGTTAAAAATAGTTTCCTGTCTTTCGAAAACAGAAATCCTCTCAGGAAGTTTTTTCATTATCGCCTGCAAATTCTTTGAGATAATTAGATTGTGATAGTAATAATCGTTATAACGTAACCCTATAAACATAACCCGAGAGCCATGATAACAAAGCCGAAGGTGTCGAGATTCTTTACTCCCCAAAATCATCGCAGAGTTAATGAGTTGATTTTATTAAAATAACATTATGGCACGGATTTTGCTTTGACTACTTACGTGTTTCTCAACACTACAAATGAATAAAAAAAGAGGAAAGAAATATGTCCATACGACAAATCATATTTACGATGTTATTACTGCCAGCTTTCAACATCACAAATGCTGTTGCCGCACCAGTTTATCTCAATAACACTAATATTAGTGTTGCGGTTGGAGCAGGCACCTCCCCTGGCAGTTTTAACAATACGTTTAACGGCGGCAACACTATTGATAAAGTGATTGACGCACCTTCTGCTACTGCGACTGAATTTCACGATCAAAATACTCACATCTGGTTCACAGCAACCAATGTGGGTGGTGGACTGGAACTTCAGTTCAACTTTGGCCAGGAATTTGACTTAAGAACATTGCACTTCTGGAACTATACAAGTGAAGGTTATGATGTAGATAATATTAACTTCACTTTTTTCAATAGCTCTAACACCCAGGTAGGAACGTTAGGAATTGTGCCTGCATTAGGCAGCTCTCCTGGGATTTTAGCACAGGACATTCCCCTTGCCGCACCGTTGAATGTTCAATTTGTGACGGCGTTCTTAACTGGCACCAATAGAGAAGTTGATTTCCAGAACATAGGATTTACTGCCGAAGTATCCACGCCCAGACCCACCCCAAACCCAAACCAAGTCCCTGAACCAGGAATTATTAGCCTTCTAGCAATTGGTTTGTTTGGCACATTAATAGGCAGGCACCGATTTCTCTAATATACACCTCAAAGTCAACTGAGACGTGCACTCAGAAATAATCGTCTAGCTGAGCGAGACGTGCTATTAAAAAATACTGTCGATCTGGATTTATTAATTAGCTTTGCACTGACTCGCCGATTTCACCGAACCTGCCAGCCGACGCTGGCAGGTTCGGGAATAACTGAAAATTGCCAGTTCTTATCCGAATGCTAATCTGAGTACTGCTGTTTAATGTCATCGGTTATATTGCCACTTGTAGCGCAAGAATAGCCTCTGTAAAAAACCTGCCCCCTATGCTGTAATGATCAGAAGATGCTTTATTGCTCACGGGAGTCTCTCTGCTCTCCAAGAACAAAATAATCAAAACATAACTCATTCCTAGATTCGTATAATAAGCTAATTTTGTAATAATCAAAAACAACGCACCTTCAGAAATTAACGCATAAAAACACAGCTGACTAATTTTGGCACACCCCGTTTAATGATTTTTATCATCCTGCTGCTTTTGCGCTCTATTGGCAGCGCGATTTTATTCTGGACATAAATACTACAGCCAATGACTGCTGTATAATGTAAATGTAGTAATTTAATCTGCTGAACTTCATCTCGAATACGGTCGTCATGTTCCTGTTTCAGGCCGCCTAAGAAGCTTTTCAAACGGCATCAATGCGTCTTCAGTCATGCAATTCAATGGTAACCACACCAGACATTTCTGCATGAACAACGAACACAGCACATGGATAATGTGCGCAGAGATCACAAAGCAGCGTCAATTCTGAAACAATCAAAACTTTTATGAAGAAACAACAATCATTCGCGGAATACAGGTCTGTTGCAATCCAGAATCAAACGCACGATTCCATCGTCAGGCTTAATATCGGTTCATGAGTCCTCACTGGCAAACACAGTAAAAACTGCTTGAATAATGTGCTCAGGAAAAAGTATATTGGTGCATGCTGAGAATCTCTCGTTAAGAAAAAGAAAACTTTTTTGCATTATAAGGAAGATACTATGATTCTATATTTTAAAAAGATACTTTTGCTATTCATACCTTTCATTTTTGGCATGGGAATACATTTCCCGGCCTTAGCACTAGACAGCATTGATGTGCATAAAAAAGTAATCAGTCCAGAAGAGCACTTCTGGATTGAAAGTCAGGCACGCTTTTCGGCACGTATTGATAGTGGCGCAAAAAGTACATCTATTCACGCCATAGATATTGAAGTAGAAGATGCAGCAGAATCCATGGAGGAAAATGTCGGTAAACAGGTCAGCTTTACCATCGTTAATGAGAAAGGTGAGCAATGGTCGATGTCCAGGCGAATCAGCTCTGTAACCAAAGTTCGAAATTCACAAGGCGTCGAGTATCGTTACAATGTTCCGTTACGCATTGGCTGGAACAAAATTAATAAAACAATCGATGTTAATTTACGCGATCGCAGCAGAATGACTTACAAATTACTTGTTGGACGAGACTGGATGAAGCGCGAAGTAGTCATTGATTTAGAACAGTAATCTATATTATCACCTGTCCAGAAACGTGCATCCCTGCACATTCGCTTACCAATACCAGTATCTGTGCGCGCCGTCTACGATAAGCGGCGTGTCACCCTCAATGAATGACACCTTCAAGTTGATCACGCTTATCAGATATCGTTGCCACCTCGTATCGCTTTCTCATTATATAGGCTATGGTTATACTGCTGTGAAACCAGATTGTATCCCAAGTTATTTTATTGAAGCGCTACTAGACAATTCAGGATTATTTTTGCATGACGCATGCCGCAATATTACAGGTATCGTGCAGCGCACCCGAAACAAAACGGTCCATTTTTGATAACCATTTTGCCGGCATATAGTTTTCAGTGATATTGACCAGATTAACGCCGGTCAAATCTTTACGTTGCAAGACATCCTGCATCACCGTAAAGGCCAGTAAATTTCCAAGGGTTAAATCGACCATCATTTCCATTTCGTTCGGATTGTGACTGCCGCCATAACTTCTTTCCATTAACAGCACTTGACCGGAGTCCAAAAGCTGCGAGGGCTGTAAGTGCTGCTTAATCTCGTGTCTGATTTTGACTGCAAAGCTTTCCTCCAGATTCCTGACAATATCATCCACTGCCTCCTGCGCTTTTATCATGACCGAATCATTTGCCTCACGCATATCCAATGATAGTCTCACCTGCGCATAATTTTTGACAAAACTAACCGGCTCAATACGCCCAATGGTGATGCCTTCACCTCCAGCAGACACCTGAGCGGTCAATTCTCCAGCCGCAGCGGCCTGCAGAATACGCAAGATTTCTTCACCAAATTCGGGAGTAAAATTTTCAGCTTGTATGGCCAGGGTAACAGCAGCCTGACCGGGGATGACGTTACGGTTAGTACCAGGCTGAATGTCTATATCTCCAATTACTGATTGCAGCTCATTGAAATACCCGGCGTTTTTTACAATCCAGTCATGGAATATACGCGCTAATCTCGCAATCCCGACACCGGGGTCTCGACGATCTGCTGTTGCTGTGGCACCGGCATGGTTTTTTTCTCCTTCCAGTTCGCAACGCAGTGCAAAACCCGGATTGGCATGACAATAACTATCACCAATCGGATGTATCATGCCCACTGTAAAACGTGTATTCAAAAAAGGCGTTTGCTGAGTAAGTTCACGCAACCGGCAATTCATCTCCAAAGCAGCTTGCTCAGCCAGCAGTCCATCAAAGAAAAAATCTCTTTGATGAATACCCATAATTGTTCCAACTGTAATAATCGGTACACCCGCACGATCCAATACTGGCCCCTGCTCGATATGCCGCTCAAAAGTATGCCTGGTGAAGAAATCCGTCGGGTTATAACAAGAATTAATCAAATCCTGGCCTGTTCCCTGTAATTCATGGGCCAGATTTATTCTGCCATCTTCACAGGCCATTTTGAATACCGTCAGACAGTCAATCAGTTTATCACCATAACGTTCACAATCTTGGTTAACCATGTTGTGAACCGATTCCGGTCTCGCATGACCTGCAACCGCAGCACTGCCAGACATGGAAACACCTTCGCCCGTAAATGTCATTTCTTCATTATTAAACGCGGTGACAGCAAGCCTGACCATGGAATCATCATCCGCTATTTTAATGTCACAATATTCCTCCAGGTCAGCTATCAGTTCTGCTGTTTGAATGCCGCCCGTTACACCCAAGCGGCCATCGAACTTTCCGCCATCATTGACTGTATCTATGTGAGAACAATGATTCACGCTATGACGCAGTATATTCCTTATGTTAAGTTTTTTCTGGCTGAGCGCATTACGTTCTGTATGATTCAAACGTACACCATGTATATTCCCAACCTTGTCAATGAAAACGGAAAGCTGAACCTTGTTCATTTGCCGAATGGTTTCCAAGGCACATTTTTGAAACTGCACATTGAGCGCTCTGGCGTCAATATGGCCGTCATCTCGTGTAGCAAGCACGCCCAATTTATCAATGCGCCGTCGCTGCCGAACGCCGATGCCACGTAGCGGACTGTTTGCAGTCACAGTACGTAAATGTTCGCGCAAATCTTCCCCATTTTTTATTTTTTCAGCCAAGTATTGCAACGAATTAAAATATACAATTGTAATCGCGCAATCAGCCAGTGCCTCCAATTCTTTTTCAGCCCAAAATGCATCACCGGCCAAAATCTGCGCAAGCTGCAGCTTGTCCGCCAAGCTGTCAAGTTCAGTACGGATACTGCCTATAGCATGATGATGATTTTCACGCGCTTCGATTAATGCCGGTATATGTAAGTGAAATTCGTCCCCACTTCCCGTCAATTGTAATTTCTCATTTCGGTACTGCTCGTCTTCGTTATGAAAATTGTTAACATAACTCCAGGTATCAGGATCGCCTATGGAACCCGGTTCTGCCCCGGTTAACGACCGGATCAACTGATTATGTGCTTGTAGATCGATGTCTTGCAATCTGCTCGGAGATCCAAGTTTTTTTGAGACTTCAGTACGTTGATCTCGCGTTAGATACTCCGGGCGTAACCGGAAATGTCCCAATAAGTATGCAGTAAACAATAAAGATTCGGAAGCATCCAGTTTCTCGCGAAGCGCCTCGATAACAAAGGGCCCTGCGGGTTCCAGTGTTGGGTCGATCACGCGCTCCACCACTCGTTGATGCACCTGATCCCAAAACTTCAGTACTGTAAAAACATGGCTTCGCGCCAGAACAAATTGAATTACTTTTTCGTGATGCAAGGCATATGCGCCCACCTGAATTGTTTTTTGAGTGGGATGCACATTTGCGACCACATTGGATAGCATTTTGCGTAACTGCGGATCGAGCAAATCACCCAGTTGAGCTAGCGGATTATGGGCGCGTAAAGCATGAGGACGCAAACGCATGTCAACTTGATCGAGTGCATCCGGCGACATATCACGCTCAAGAATCATACCGCGTTGAATAGCCCAGCCGGGAATCTTCATCTCTATAAGCTGTTTGATAATCAGGCTGGTTTTTTTACCGCAACCATATTCAGCAACGGAATACGGAAGCGATAGATATGTGAGTATTATTTTAAAAATCGCTTCCTGTTCGGTTAGCAGCGGCAACCCTGAAGAAGCATCCTTTGCAATGGCAGCCGGCAGCCCATCAATCGGTTCGCAATAAAATAACATAGGACCTCAATAAAGCTTTAAAAGCCTTTCATTCTGAACCGATGCACATTCAAACTCAAGCACGCCTGCAATAAAAAAGATATTCGATTCATCTGAAATCTCTAATAAACGTGACACAAGCCTTTCAAAAAGTTATATTAACCCGACACTCGCTTTACCTGAAACCGGATTTATACTAAAAATGCGTTGATCAGGGATGAATATCCACATCTATTGACTATTCATGCGAATAATCAACCCCGGTTTTTAAGATATTGCAACCCATATTTAATAAACACATGTACTACCTAGGAACATACCATGACGCACAATCTATTTAACAGCCAGCAAGATCTGACAATTTCTAACGGAACGAGCGCTAAATATTTTTCTCTGCCTGCACTGGAGAAAAATGGACTGGGTAAAATCTCCCGATTACCGGTATGTATCCGAATTATTCTGGAATCTGTGCTACGCAATTGTGACGGCAAGAAAATTACGGAAGCGCATATCCGGCAACTGGCTGGCTGGGAACCTAACGCTGCAAGAACGCACGAAATTCCATTTGTTGTTTCCCGGATCGTTTTGCAGGATTTTACCGGCGTGCCATTACTGGTAGATCTGGCGGCCATGCGTAGCGCTGCCAAAAAACTAGGGAAAAACCCTGAGTTAATTGAGCCGCTTGTGCCCGTTGATCTGGTGGTTGATCATTCCATTCAGGTTGACCATTATGGCAATAAGGATGCGCTCAAGCTGAATATGGAAATTGAATTTGAACGTAATCATGAACGGTACCAATTTATTAAATGGGGAATGCATGCGTTTGAGACATTCAAGGTAATTCCACCGGGCATCGGTATCGTGCACCAAGTTAATCTAGAACATCTTGCACGCGGCGTGCACCTGAATAATGGCGTCATTTTTCCAGATACGCTCGTCGGCACCGATTCTCACACCACCATGATTAACGGCATAGGTGTTGTGGGTTGGGGCGTTGGCGGCATCGAAGCCGAAGCAGGAATGCTCGGTCAGCCAGTTTACTTTCTGACACCTGACGTCATCGGTGTTAATTTAACAGGCCGGTTACGCGAGGGCGTTACCGCAACAGATATGGTGCTTACAGTCACCGAGATGCTGCGCAGTGCAAATGTAGTCGGAAAGTTTGTTGAATTTTTTGGCGAAGGTACCGCGTCACTAACAGTGCCTGACCGTGCCACAATTGCCAATATGGCGCCAGAATACGGAGCGACCATGGGTTTTTTCCCTGTCGATGACGCCACCATTGCATACTTTAAAGGAACAGGACGTAGTGAAGAGGAAATAGACATACTTCAGCGTTATTTTCAGGCTCAACAGATGTTTGGCATTCCTCGCCTCGGCGATATCGACTACAGCAATGTTCTGGAGCTCGATTTAAACACGGTTTCACCTTCGCTCGCCGGCCCGAAAAGACCGCAAGACCGCATTGATATGGCTCAAATGAAAAACCGCTTCACTGAGCTATTCTCAAAACCGGTTTCTGAAAACGGTTATGGCAAAAAACACGACGATCTGAGTCAACGCTATCGGGTACGTCATGCGCCCAATGAGGAAGCCGATGTGTGCACCCGTATTGACACCAACATCCCAGATGAAAGCGGTTTGCCATCCGGCAGCGAGCGTCATATTACTGAAATGGTCAGCAATCACCCAACGCCTGACGCAGTTGAATTACCCTGTGATAATTTAGAAGAGACCATTGATCTGGGGCATGGGGATGTTTTGATAGCGGCCATCACCTCCTGTACGAACACTTCGAATCCAAGTGTGCTTCTTGCAGCCGGTTTATTGGCCAAGAAAGCGGCAGAAAAAGGACTGTCTGTCGGGCATCATATCAAAACATCGCTCGCACCCGGCTCCAGAGTAGTTTCGGATTATCTTGCGGTCACCGGTCTGTTGCCTTATCTGGAAAAACTGGGCTTTAATATAGCCGGTTACGGCTGCACCACCTGTATTGGCAATGCCGGACCGCTGGCTGAGCCTATCGAAGAATCTATCGTCAAGAATGATCTGGTATGCGCGGCGGTCCTTTCAGGAAACCGTAATTTTGAAGCGCGTATTCATACCAATATCCGCGCAAATTTTCTGGCCTCTCCACCACTAGTCGTGGCTTATGCCATTGCCGGCACAGTATTAAAAGATCTTACGACCGAACCGTTAGGCACAGATGATAAAAATAATTCCATCTTTCTCAAGGATATATGGCCAAGCAGTGAGGAAGTCCAGGCGTTGATGAAATTCGCGACCAATGCCGACACATTCCGCAAACTCTATAGCGATCTCACCAAAGATCATCCACTCTGGAACAGTATTTCATCTGCCACCGGTGAAACATATGATTGGCCTTCATCCACCTATATCGCTGAACCGCCGTTTTTTGAAAATTTTTCCATGCAACCTGAAAAATCCGATAAAACAAGCGATATCCAAAACGCTTATGCCCTTGGAATATTTGGCGACTCGGTTACAACAGACCATATCAGTCCGGCCGGAGCAATCAAAGCAGCCTCTCCGGCGGGTGAATATTTACTGGAAAATCATGTTGCAAAAGCTGATTTCAACAGTTACGGCTCCCGCCGCGGGAACCATGAAGTAATGATGCGCGGAACTTTCGCCAACGTACGAATCAGAAATCTGATGGTACCTGGAAGCGAAGGCGGCGTTACTTTTTATCAAGCGGACAAGCAGGCAGAAAGCAAACAAATGAGTGTTTATGAAGCCGCCATGAAATACCAGTCACAAGGTATTCCGACTATTGTGTTTGGCGGCAAGGAATATGGTACCGGCTCCAGCCGGGATTGGGCCGCAAAAGGAACGCAACTGCTGGGTGTAAAAGCAGTTATCGCATCCAGCTATGAACGCATCCACCGCAGTAATTTGATTGGCATGGGTGTGCTTCCCCTGCAGTTCAAGAATAATGACAGCGTCAAATCACTAGACATCCAGGGTGATGAACAGTTTGATATTCAGGGACTGGATGATCTGCAGCCACAACAGGATGTAACACTTGTTATACATAAAAAAGACGGCACCGAAAAAGAAGTCAGGCTTTTATGCCGCATCGATACCGTAATCGAAACAGACTACTATCTGCATGGTGGAATTTTACCTTACGTACTCAGAGAATTGCTTCACAAAGACTAAACCCGGGGGATCGGCATCAAAATTGTTTTAATGCGTCAAAAAGTCGATCATTTAACAGACGGGGCAACAAACAGATTGAATTGAGTAATGTTGATACATTCATGGGCAAACTCGCTACAAATATTCGTACTTAGCCTGAACGCCATCAACTGAGTAATGACATATTAATAGCCGATTTTGTGGTCAAAATTGAACGTGGCTCAATACCAGATTGGTTGTCTGTCTGAATATAGTTACAGGCATGATAGTGATTCTGGAACACAATACATGATGAACTATTTCGATCTTTAAAAGACAAACAACCTTTCATTTGGTTTTACGTTAAATGACAAATGCGTACAATCGTTTGGCCAGATGAAACCGGTTTCACGCAGATTACAATACACCTTTACTGGCCTGGCTGATAAACCCAAAACAGGAGACGGATATGAATGAACAAATATCAAACGAAGTATTCCGGAAAGAGACCTGTCCCTATGGCAAAAAAGCAGTCAAACTGCTTGATCAGCAAGGCGTAGATTACCAGGATCATATCTTCCAGTCCGAGAAGGATGAGGAAGATTTCAAAGCACGCTGGCGTGTTGATACTACACCGCAAATCTTTTTAAATGGCGCGCGTATTGGAGGCTATACAGAGCTGGCAGATCATTATGATGTAGAGACAGATAAGGATGAGGCTGAAGAAACTTCATATATTCCTGTAATCGCTGTTTTTGGCATCGCTCTCCTCATGGCGATACTCACACAGAATATCATGTACAGCTTTATGGGATATGCCTTGTGTCTATTAGCTTGTCTTAAGCTGATGGATCTGAATGGTTTTGTAGAAGGTTTTAAAAAATATGATCTCATCACCAAAGTCTGGCCGTTTTATGGAAAAATTTATCCTTTTGCTGAATTGATTGCCGGACTGGGTTTTTTAGCACCGCAGTATCTTCATCTCACTGGTTGGTTAGCCTTGTTCGTCGGCATTGCCGGTGGCATTTCTATTTTCAAGGCGGTTTATATTGATAAAACCGATTTAAACTGCGCCTGTATCGGCGGCGGATCCAACGTGCCGCTTGGGGCAGTGAGCTTCTCTGAAAATGCCATGATGGCGCTGATGGGCGCGTGGGTATTATTTATTTAGCCGAGCATTAATTCTGCAACTAGGCATGTTTTTTAAATATAAATTTACGCTCAACACCATATATTCTTATTAATCTGCGGCAATGCTTTTTTAACCCATAATCTCCAACTGAACCCGACAATATGGCACAGACAACTCCGGATACAAAACACGCAGTCGATAGCGTGGGCTGGCAATTTGATAACAGTTATGCGCGTCTGCCGGAATCCTTTTATGCTCGGATTCACCCGGTACCGGTGCGGACGCCGCGTGTAGCAATATTGAACCATACGCTGGCGGAATCGTTGGGACTGAACCTACGCACTTTGTCCCAAGCTGAAGCCGCAGCACTGTTTTCCGGCAATGTTTTGCCTGATGCAGCACAGCCTATCGCACAAGCTTATGCCGGTCATCAATTCGGCAGTTTCACGATGTTGGGAGATGGACGGGCAATTTTGCTTGGGGAACACACTACCCCGGACGGTAACAGGTTTGATATTCAGTTAAAAGGCTCGGGACGTACACCGTTTTCACGGCGCGGCGACGGCCGTGCGGCACTCGCCCCCATGCTTCGTGAATACATCATCAGCGAAGCGATGCATGCGCTGGGCATTCCCACCACACGCAGCCTGGCCGTTGTCACGACCGGTGAACCTGTTGTAAGGGAGACACTGTTGCCGGGTGCCATACTCACGCGCGTGGCGGCAAGCCATATCCGCGTAGGCACGTTTGAATATGTTGCAAGGTCGACAGATGTGGAAGGTATCAGAATTCTGGCCGATTATGCCATCCGGCATCATTACCCGGACCTTCTCGAAACTGACAACCCCTATCTTGCGCTGCTACACAACGTGATCGAACGTCAGGCGTCACTGGTGGCGCAGTGGCTGCTGGTGGGTTTCATTCACGGCGTAATGAATACGGATAATATGGCGATCAGTGGTGAGACGATTGACTATGGACCATGTGCGTTTATGGATACATACGATCCGAATACGGTATTCAGTTCGATCGATCATCAGGGGCGCTATGGTTATCATAATCAATCACGCGCCGCACAATGGAATCTTGCGCGCTTTGCCGAAACATTGTTGCCGTTGCTGCATCCGGCACAGGAAAAAGCGCTTACTTTGGCGGAAGAAGCGATCCATGCTTTTCCCGGGATTTTCCAGAATTACTGGCTGTCGGGCATGCGCAAAAAATTAGGGCTGTTTACTGAGGAGATGGAGGATATTCAGCTCATTGAAACGCTGTTGACCTTGCTGCATAAACATCAGGCCGATTATACCAATAGTCTGCGGGCACTGGCTTTGGAAGTCTTGCCTGATGAAAACGTGTTTCTGGATGACGCATTTGTTACATGGCATACGCACTGGCAGGCGCGATTATCACACCAGCCTGAGTCCATGCAATCGTCCTTGAATTTGATGCAAAAAAACAATCCGGCGATCTTGCCGCGTAATCACCGCGTTGAAGCGGCACTGACCGCAGCTTCTGAACAGGGCGATTATGCGCCGATGCACCGATTGCTTGCAGCAGTGGCCACTCCCTATACTGATACACCGGAATATCTGGATTATCGTACCCCACCGGAACCAACAGAGCGCGTCTATCAGACATTCTGCGGCACGTAAGCAAATGAAGTTTTCTTCAATCGAAGTGTGCACTCAACTGCGTAGCTGCCCCGGATTACCCTCGGGGCAGCTACGCGGATCATGATTTAGACTGCCTGATTGGTCTGGTCCAGCGCTGACAGCATATACGGATAGACATCTTTCACTGCATTTTTGCCAAATATGCAATCAATATGACCGTAACCAGGTATCACATGGCGCGCGTAGCCATCCGGCCCGTTGACTTCCACCAGCTTACTGAAGCTGCGTTCGGTGGATTCTGGAAGATAGCTGGCATTTTCCACACCGTGAATGAAAGTAATGGGAATCTTTAATTTATCCCAGTGCGGCGTATAAACATTTTTACCTTCCGCATTTACGATATGTTTCTCACGGGCGCAAAGTGCCAGATGTCGAAAGATATCCATATGACAAATACCGAATAATTCATGCAAATTATCATGCGTCAGACGGTTTAGCTGGTCATGTTCGTAAAGCAGGGAATACATGAAACTGACACGGTGGCATACGGCACTTGCGCAGCGCTCTTCCACATCAAAATGTTGCAGATTGAGCGCCTTGTCATATAACTTGTTCAACCAACTGCTTTTATTGTCAGCATAAGCGGTGGCTGAATCGACGCCAATCGCATCCAGCAGTGACGGCAAATGCAAACCAGCTTTTGCTTTTACAATCGGCGCGACGATATGATCCGGTCCGATTTGTGAAGCTACCGCAGCGCGAACATGTTGCAATCCGCTCATCATGGCCATGAAAAATGTGGTGGATCCGGCGCAATGAACCAATGCTTGGATATCCGGGCTACCTGTGGCATCCAAAATAATCTTAACAGCCGCCGGATAATCGTAACGGGCAATGTCATCAAGCGTCCACCCCTGCTTCGCACTGGACAAAGCAATACTGATGCGCATTTCCAGCAACCAACAGTCATAGCCGTTGATATAGAGATATTCCAGCAGATTGGTATCGATAGTATCCGTCGTAAAAATTTGACTGGAAACACCGGCACCATGCACCATCAGCAGTGGCCCTTTTTTACCCCCCTGATAACGGGTAAGGCGCAGAGGAACGCCGTCGCTTGTATTGAAATGATACACTTCCGGTGCGCCGACACGCAGACTGCGCTTTTTACGCGGCGGCGCATCTGCATCCAGGTATTGTGGAGGCACCAGCACGCCACCGTAAATATGGTAGAGATCTCCGGCGAAATAAATACCGAAACGTGCAATGGCTTGCAGCCGATCGGTCATAGTTAGTGCACCTATTGCGTCAATAGTGGTGATCTGGCGGACAAAATCAAGCGGCTGAATGTACAACATCCCGCGCCCTTTAACTGCAGCAGCATCATCCGCACCGTCGTAGATAGTGATATATAGTTGAGTAGTATCAGACCAGATATCGATACCTGGGTCATTATGAATGATTTTGTGACCTTCGAAATACCAGGTTTTGCCGTCTTCTGCGTACATCTGGAAACGGTATTTCATGTATTCCTGACCCACCTGCTTGGGATCACGTGCGAACAGATTAAAAACGCCTTGTGTGACAGTCAAGGGGGATGCCGACAGGCCGGGTGCAGTGACTGTACCCACCATGCCGCCATTATAGCCACCGCCTTGCTTAATTAAGGCATCGAGATCATTGACACTGACGGTCAGTGTAAAATCCAGACTATTACCGCCTTCCTTACCGGAGCGTACGGCTTGCTCATAATCACCGTGTTCAGCCCACCAGCCGCGCATTGTTTCGGTAAAGCGCACGCCGACGGTGGCCGGTTCCGCTTCACGAGGCTGCGAAAGACTGGTGAAATCATAGGTGTAACCCTCAGCTTCGGCGAAAAGCTCCATGCTGCGCTCAGTAAGCGCGGAAATGGTCAACAATGGATTAACGCCCAATGAGCGCGGCACAATGCTGCCGTCAGCCACATGAAGTCCTTCATGCACCGTGGTGCCCGCCGTGCCGGTAAACACCCTGCCGCGGTGATCTACCACGCCGGATTGTGCATCTTTGCCCATGCAGCAACCACCCAGCGGGTGCACAGTAACCAGACTGTTATCCAGTTCTTTTGTCCAGATTGGATTCTGAACGTAGGTACCGCCATTGGCGGCGGTAACCTGCTCCATAAAATCGCTGTCACGTTTAAACACGGGTTTGTCCCCGACATCAGGCCAATCGACACTGATGCAATTATTGTGCATGGTCAAGCGGCCATCAGAGCCGTCATGGCTCATAATCAAATAAACTTGGGTATTATGAACCGCACCGTGGTAAGCGCCACGCACCATACTTTCCAGAACGCGTCCATGTTCGCTGATTTCATCGTTCAGGCCACTATCCGTATCCTTGCCAATCAAACCGGCAGCCGATGCCATCAGTCCTGGCAGAATACTGCTGAGCGCACCGGGCAGGCTGCCCTCTTCCAGAATTAAACCCTGTTCCAGATCTGCGGTTGCGCGATCATCAATCATGGTCGTGATGCAGGGCCCGACCGGATCAATCTCGCCTACCGGATGATTGCCAAAACCGATCGCGTTAATTGGCATATCATTGTTAAAACCGAACCCCAGCACATCGCCATTCGATGAAAAGTGCTCGCCGACTTTATCAGAAAGGGGCAAACCATTTTCTTTCGAGCGCAATAGAATTTCTGTACTGCCAAGCGTACCTGCACCGAGAAATACCTGCTTACAACGCAACACAAGATCGGGCGCATCGAAAGTTTCCCGCCCGACTTCCATGATCTGGCAATGCACCAGCCAGTCATTACCGTCTTTTTCCAGCCAGCGTACGGCTATCTGGGTGTAGATTTCCACGCCGTTGTTCCAAGCGTCCGGCAGGTAATTCATCAGCGTAGTATTCTTGGCACCGTAGTTGCAACCGGATACGCAGTCACCGCAGTAGGTACAGGCCGGCTGATGCACGCCAGCTTCATTAATCCGGTCTTTGAACGTTACATTGATCGGCGGAAAGGTGACCGGTCGGTTAACCGCTTTGGCGGAATTTTTCTGCGCTTCCGCCTTGGGCAGCGTCGGTACGCCATGCTGACCATCCGGGAACGGCTGCGCGCCAAGCATGGTCATTGCGCGGTCATAACAGGCAGACATCCGCTCTCTGTCCTGACGGATTTCATCCGGCCAGCGCGGGTCGTCAAAGACGCGGTCATCCGCTTTCAGAGACACATTGGCATTGATCAGCGAAGTGCCGCCTAAACCGCAACCAACAATAACATTCATGTCCTTGCCGGCATACAGATTGAACAGGCCGGTATGGTCACCAATATGTTTGTCATGCAGGTTGATTTGAAACTCTTTACCTGCTTCGAGCAGGGTATCAGGGTACTCGCCGGTCTGGATTTCCCTGCCGCGCTCCAGCAGACACACGTCCAGCTTGCTGCCGTCGCCGCGCTTCATTCTTCCCAAACGGGATGCGGCGATAGCACCGCCATAACCTGAACCAATTACAATTGCATCATATCGATCTTTTAAACGGGTGCGAGGTGAGGCAAGGCGTTTCATTTGTCGACTCCATGAAAAAAGTTGGACATTGAATGAAATCAGCTTTTCCTGCTATCTTTGTACATAGCATTGGCTGAGTTTTGCAATATTAATTGCAAAATACGTTTTAAACAAATCAATACCGCAGTACACTTTGAGTGCGCCGGCGCTTTCATTAACAAGCAACTGATGACACCTTAATTTCCGGCAATTAGTTGCTGCAAAAACAGCGATGTTTTCACCAAAAAACAAGGCATTCGTATAATATTCCGTTTAATCTACTGTGAATCACATTATGTCTTTCATTCAAAATTACGCTAAAGCACTCGTAACCGCAAGCCTTATATTTGCCCCGTCCATGACGCAGGCTAATCCGGTCGCCTGTTTCAACACTAATCTAGGAAATTTCTGTATGGAATTACTGGAAAGGCAGGCGCCCAAAACGGTGGCTAATTTTGTCAACTATATTGACAGCGGGGCTTATTTGCAGAGTATATTTCACCGCAGTATGCCAGGGTTTGTCATTCAAGGTGGTGGATTCAAGGTGATAAAAGGCGATAATGGCGCGACAGTTACAGCAGTGAACACTTTCGACCCGGTTGAGAACGAATTTGGTATTTCCAATACTCGTGGCACAGTCGCCATGGCGAAACTGCCGGAAAAACCCGATAGTGCGACTAACCAGTGGTTTGTTAATCTGAGTGATAATTCAGGCTCCCCGGCATTTTTAGATACTCAAAATGGTGGTTTTACCGTTTTTGGAAGAATTCTGTATGACGGAATGGCCGTATTTTCTGCCATTGAAGATTTGCCACGCACTAATTTTGGAGAACCTTTATCCAGCACGCCGACTGTTAATCTTGACGTTACCAAGCCAGCCATGATCGAAAATTTTGTGCGGGTCAGCAACGTGGAATTGCATGATGTGACAAGCGTTTTTAACAATAACATTTTAAGTTTTGCAGTCGATGCCGGTAACAACGGTTTTTTTGAGGCACAGCTGGAACTGGTTGTCACAGATACGGGTGTCGTGTTTGAATTTGACCCTGCCAGCGTCATATCATTATCGACAGCGCCGACCAATGTGGCGACTTTTTCGGCACAGAACCGTACACTTACTATTCCATCCGTGATAGTGAATGAAACAACTCTGCTGAACAATGTGGTGCTATCGCTAACTGATCCGGCTAATTTACAATTTACACTGGTAAGTTTTGAGTAAAAAGATGCTATCAGGTTATAAAAAAGCATATTCACAGAAATGGAGAAATCGATGATTCTACGGTAGAATCAGTTACAAAGCCGGATCATCAAGAAAGTGCAGCATACTATGTTCCTGCAACCACAAGCCAGAGGGGAGCCAAATTGCAATTATTTGCTTACAATCAGGTGGGGCAAACTGACGAACTCGTCATTTGGGTTGGCGTCCTGGGTATATCCGATCCGCCGCCCGTATCATTTTCGATTGCCGGAGGCGATGCGGTCATCCCAAAAGATACAGGAGCATCATTTGAACCACTGGGTGATGGCAGCGCGTTAAATCACCGCGCCATATTTGTATTTGACTGGCCTGACACGCCTGAACGTTTCCCAATTGAGGTGGCTTGCGGCGATGCAAAAGTGCATTTAACCAGCAAACGTCCGCCACGCTTGTTGCCGGTTCTGGGGGAAACCAGTTTCAACTTGCTCCTACTATCATGCTATTACCAGCCAAATGACAAGACCGCACGAAATGTTGCCTGGTTGATCAGACAACTCAAACCAGCCGCTGATTTTACGTTTCTCGCCGGAGATCAGGTTTATCTTGATTTGCCTTTACTGCAAGACCTTCCAAAAGAAAAAACAAAACTGGCGCAAATCTTGGGGAAAAAATATCTAACCAACTGGTTCTCAGCCCAGCTATCACAACCGGGATTAGCCAACTTGCTCACGCATGGTCCGGCAATGTGCATACCCGACGATCACGAGTATTGGAATAATTATCCTTATTACCAATTACAGCTCAATAACACACACTCAACCAATGACAGGGAAAACTGGCGTGACGTAGCGACATTGCTGTACCAGCGGTACCAGATGGCACCTGCCCAAAACAACGGCTTTTTCCGTATGGATATAGCGCCGCTGTACATGCTGTTTGTTGATGGCCGCAGCGTACGCGACGATGCAGACGATCATATGTTCAATGCGGCATCAATCAATGCGTTAACGCAATGGACAGATGAATTGCTGGCCCGAAAAGCGGCCAATATGTCCGCAGTGGGTTTACTAAGCTCCGGCCAGGCGTTTCTGATGGAAAAGGCAGATGCATGGAGACGTCGTTTGGTGGATGCTGAAATGCCGAACTATAAAGATTTTGAAACCTTGAAAACAGCATTGACCAAATTGATTAACGCCGGCATACCGGTGATTTATTTGACCGGCGATGTCCACTGGGGACGTATCGTAGAGGGCAGAAATAAAACAGGTGAAGTGATGTTCTGTGAAATTATTGCT
Organism: Nitrosomonas aestuarii; assembly: GCF_003046585.1. Classification (GTDB taxonomy): domain Bacteria; phylum Pseudomonadota; class Gammaproteobacteria; order Burkholderiales; family Nitrosomonadaceae; genus Nitrosomonas; species Nitrosomonas aestuarii. Next base: position 146,918 of record NZ_QAAE01000006.1, read on the forward strand.
TCACCTGCGCGTCTGATTGATTCGATTGGTCAGGATCAGTTGAATTTTGTAAATAATAAACTGCGCAAGATTTTTGACGCAACCAAACCTTTTCCCTATCACACTGATCCTCCAGATGAAGTACCTGATATGAAACTTGCGAATCTTGATTTTTCAATCAAGCATAAACAATCCGGAGATCATGTCGCAATGCTGCGTTTTAACCAGATTCCGGGCGGTGTTTCTTTAGCAGTGGATTACTACTGTACTGATCCGGATACTCAAAAACGTACTATGTATAGCAAAACAGTTGCGCCTATTAAAATAGTAAGCCTGAATTAAATATATTGGATAAAGGGAAGTAAAATGATCAAGCAATGTCTTTCAAAAAGCAGTATTGACAGCCAGAAAATCCATTTGTTATCACGCAATAAAAATGAATCCAATGTCAATTGGCTTGAGCGTGCCTATCATGACCTGAATATTGCGAACCCGAGTCAATGGAACTGTATTGTATTGACGGGGGGGAAGGATATTGCGTCTTTTCGCATCCGCGTAGCCCAATCCTACCTGCGTGGAGACATGCTGCCTTCTTTCTGGTCTGATTGCGGGTTGCTAAAAGTCAATTCCAAAAAATTCGCCAATTCCAAGTTTTATTATTTACCTTTACTGCAACCGTCTACCGACAGCTATGCACCGAAACGCAACGGGCTGGTGGAAATACAGCTCAACAAGTTATTTGATCAGCGAGAATTTCCAAACTTGGCGCTACTGGCAATTCCAGTTGCACAGAAAGGCATTTTTGACACATTAAAAGACTATAAAAATGAACGCATCGTGTATGATGCCGTAGAAAATATTTTGCCCTGGCTGGCTTACGTATGGGGCATCGGTAACGCCACCAATCCTTTGATGCAGCAAATTGGTTTTCCCTCTGCAATGATGTTGAGTCAATTATTCAGCGTTCATAATTTTGATTTGGCACCTGGTGCCAACGGCAGTCTTTCATCACCGGAAGTCTTTTGGAGCGGGGTGAAACACTGGCAGGATTTTTACAGTAAAACGCAGGAAAATGGCTTGCTGCCAGAAGCACGCTATGTGACAGATCATATTTATGATATTGATGAAAACTGATAAACGCGGCAGATACGCGCAAGACCCACCAGACCATCATCAATTGACAGTGTCAAGGTTTCTTATCAGAAAACCATTTTTTTAGACCAAAACTGAAATTTCACGATCACATGGTTTTTCTTGATCGTATTCATTGTTTTCGTTTGCGAAAATAATGTGCGTGTCATTCACAACGCTTTCTGTCGACACAAATCCCAGTAAGGCGTACCTTTAAACCGCGCCACCAGAAAGTCAATAAACACCCGGACACGCTGCGAAAGATAACGAGTCTGCGGATAAATAGCGTAGGCTGTTAACTTCGGGCACGTATAACTTGTCAGCAGCGGAACCAAGGCGCCCCGCTCAATTTCCCGATAAACAATAAACGGCGGAATTAGAATGATACCCAGTCCATTGACGGCGGCATCGCGCAGAAATTCACCGTTACTGGCTTTCAGACAGAGATTTATTCTAGTTTTGATCAAGTTTTTATCGGCGTCGCATAAATGCCAGTGATTGTAATCGCGAAGCAGATTATAGGCCAGATATTGACGGTTAATCAGGTCATTCACTGATGTTGGCATCCCCTTGCATTCCAGATAAGCCGGGCTGGCGCATATGACGGCTTCGATGACCGCAAGGCGGCGTGCAATCAGATTGGAGTCTGCAAGATTGGCAATACGAACTGCCAGATCAAAGCCTTCCGCCATCAGGCCCACCTGGCGGTCATTAAAATCCAGATCGAATTCAATACGCGGATGAATTTGTAAAAATTCATGAATAGCCGGCCCCAGATGCATTAAACCAAAACTTAGCGGCAATGCTACTTTTAGCGTGCCATGCGCTTCGGATACTGCATGCTCGGCTTCAAATAAATCATCCAGTATGCGTAGCGACTGATGATAAAACGTACGCCCGGTTTCAGTCAGGGTCATGCCGGGTTGTTCGGTGAAAAAGCGCGGCGCCCAAGTGCGTTTCCAGCTCTTTCAAACGCCGACTTACAACAGATTTTGCAACGCCCAGCCGGTCTGCCGCGCCACTGATGCTGCCTGTTTCAACCATGCGTATAAACGTATGCATATTTTCGAATCGGTTCATTGTGAATTTTATAGTTGCTAAAAACAGAACAGTTATTTGTCAATATGGTTGTTTATTCTTAATAAGATAACAGCAATAATACTTCTGACACACATTGACAGTGAAATTACAACGTAAAAAACAGGTGGAAATATTATGGACAAATCAACACACAACACCCGTTTCATCCCTGCAACGGCAACCAGGGAAGGTGCCGGCGTTACTGTGTTCCGCACTATCGGCACACCCGCATTGAGAAACTATGACCCGTTTCTTATGCTGGACCATATCAGCAGCAACAATCCCGCTGATTATATTGCCGGGTTTCCGTCACACCCGCATCGCGGATTTATCACTTTTACATACATGCTGGATGGGCAAATGATACACCAGGACAGCATGGGCAATACGGGCAACCTGGGTCCGGGTAGCGCACAATGGATGAAAGCCGCCAGCGGCATTATTCATTCGGAAATGCCGAAACAGGAAAATAGTCTGCTGCGAGGTTTTCAGTTATGGATCAATTTGCCTGCGGCACACAAAATGGATCGTCCCGAATATCTGGAATACGCTGCCTCGGCCTTTCCTGTCGTAAACACATCCGACTATACACTCAAAGTGTTAATCGGAAACTATGCCGACACATTCGCACCGATTCGCGATGACATCACCGAAGTGTCTTTCTTTGACGTACAGGTTCTACCCGGCAGGTCATTTCAGTTGCACGCTCCGACTAAATGTAGTGGCTTTCTCTATCCGTATGAAGGTGCCGGACAACTCAATGGTTCCAACGTTGCCTCTCAAACGCTTGTCATTGCTGATATTGAAGATAATCCGGTTGAATTTACCGCCGGTTCACAAGGGGCACGGTTTCTTGCTGTGCATGGCAAACCGATAGATGAACCCATTGTTCAGTATGGCCCGTTTGTTATGAATACCCGCGAAGAGATTGAACAGGCCAAGAAGGACTATGAATCGAACCAATTTGTGCGCGATCAAGCATGGATTTATCAGGGCAAATAATTTTTTAATACATTAGGAGATACAAATGAAACAAATCAGTCAACTGATTGCACGTGTTTTTATAGGTCAACTTTTTTTACTGTCCGGCATCAGCAAAATGCAGGGATATGAAGGTATGCAAGGCTATATGAACGCGATGAGCGTACCAGGCGAACTGTTGCCGTTGGTGATCATATTGGAAGTGGGCGGCGGATTGGCCGTTATCGCGGGATGGCAGGTACGCAGGGTATCAATCGCATTGGGATTGTTTACCCTCGTAGCTGCTGCAGTTTTTCACAATGATTTTGCAGATCAAATGCAACTGATCATGTTCATGAAAAATATCGCGGTAGCAGGCGGTCTGATGTTGCTTGCCGCACACGGCGCAGGTGTTTACAGCCTGGATCAGCGTCGCTCAGCAGTTTATGCATCATCATAATCATTGAGAGTACGACTCAAAAACGCCGGCAAAATTAGTTTGCCGGCGTTCATGCATGGTTATTTTCAGAAAAGCAGAACGTTCCTCTTTAGAAAGTTTGCCTATTTCTTTGACAACACTGAAAAAGCTGGCCATGTCGCCATTTTGCTGAAAAAGCAGTGCCTCAAATGCTGGTATTAACTGAGTATAGACTGAAACATTAGCCAGACGCGCATTGTTGATCGGTTGCGAAAACCAGCGATCATAGCGTCTGAATTCAGCTCTACTGGTTTTTAATAGCGCAAATTCCTCGCGTAAATCATCAAAAATACGCGCCTTCCCAGTACGCTTTTCTATTTCGCTGATGTCTGCATCAAAAAGCGTTTCCAGTCGCATGCGATGATTGCGCACAAGAGTATTAAATATCGTTTGTCTTTTCCGTCGAGCGCGATATTCGGCATATTCATTTGTCGTACCATTGTGCGCAAGCCAGCGTTTGACACCTTCCTGCTCAACCAAAGTCGCGAACGATTCGTTGAAGACCGTATCGCCAGGCACATAGACAACCTGATGTGCAAGTTCATGAAAGATCAAACGCGCAAGTTCCAATTCCGACTCGATAAAAGTATTCAACACTGGATCAACAAACCATCCCAACGTTGAATAAGCAGGGATTCCGCTGACGTGAACATCGTACCCTTCGGCCCTAAGCTTATTTGCATAGTTTTCAGCCTTGGTCAGCGAGAAAAAACCGCGATAACTCACACAACCTGCTTGTATGAAGCACCACTTTTTTAATTTGAAAGAAAACTCTGGCGCGGCGACAACATTCCAGACTGCGTAAGGCCGTTCCAGATCGGCATATTTTGTGTAGCTTCGATTATTGGGAAGCTTGAGTTCGTTACTTGCAAAGCTACGTATTGTTATGATCTTATTGAGTGTACGCTTCAAATCAGGATCGACACTGGGATCAGCAATCAGAGTATTAATCGGCTGGGATCGGCGCAAAATATCCATATGGCCGCCGACTGCTTGAGCATAGTAAGCCAAATTAGCGCAACCGCTGACCGATGTTATCAGGGTGGCAATTGTAAGTATTTTTAGAAAATGTGGAATCTGCAAAATTTTTTAAATAATTGCCTGATGCGAATCAACTCCCGTCAATACTTTTCTAACTGGAGAGGATGATTTGCGTATTTTTTTAAAGAAGTGCTAGCACCTAATTTTATCACTCAAATAGAACCATTCCTTCGATCTATTAATCCTCAAATCCGGGCACGCTGGGCTCAAGTTGCAAGACCTGAACAGAAATAGCAGAAAAACGCTTGACACATCTACAGCGAGCATTCTATTGCATCCACGCTATCAAGATTCTTGATGCTATCATCTACTTTTTTGTGTTAATTTGCACGTTGTAAAGTGCTGAACTGTTAACTCTGATTTCCAATACCCAGATTCCTTATTTATTGTCTCCATGCCCACTTAAATGTTTTTTGCACCACTTTTTAACCTGCATTATTCCAGCACTCATTTTATCTGAGCATTCATAAAAACATAATGACAATATATTACTGAAGTACCCATTATGTCTAACGAACGATTAGTTATTATTGTAAACCGCAAAGCGGGAACAGCAAGGCGACTGGGACGCACCGGCCTGCTAAAAGCGTTACAGATCGTCAACAGACCCATTCAACTGATGTGGCTTCACCCGTCAGAATTATCAACCTGGATACAGAAACTGATTAATGACGGTACCGACAAACTCGTCATTGGCGGCGGAGACGGTACAATCAATCAGGCAATCCAATATTTGGTCGGCACTAAAATTGTACTTTTCCCCCTGCCACTAGGCACAATGAATCATTTCGTCAAGGATTTACAACTACCAACCCAACTCGATGAATTTTTACCGTTACTGAATAGTGAAGTCAACCGGCATATTGACGTAGGCTGCGTAAATAATCAGTTCTTTTTGAATAACGTTTCCCTGGGCATGTACCCGCTTGTCGTTCGATATCGGGGAATGGCCCGATTCTCACAGCGCTTCCCAAAGCTGATCGCAACCATTTATGCACTGACAAAAGTGCTGTTGCGCCATCAATCCAGGCGATCATTCTTATGGCGTACCAATAAAGGGGACGACATCAAATCACCGATGTTTTTAATTGCTAACAATCATTACGAGCTTGATATTACCTCATTGGTCCATCGAAAGCGTCTGGATCGTGGAAACTTGATGATTATTGCCCCCGTTGATGTCAAATTATTGACATTGCTGGAAGCGATGCTTTACGCCTGGACCGATCGCATACAAGACGCCACTCGCCTTGACATCCGTGCAGTCACAGATATCGTCATCAACACTGATTCAGATCATACCCACGCCGTTATTGATGGAGAACTCACAAAACTGAGCACACCTATTAAACTGCGGACGAAAAGTGCAGCATTATGTGTCGTGGATGCAAATTGATAGTATCGATTGCATAAGCGCTTTGGTAGAAAAATTTCATTGGACATTTCCGTTCATATAGACTAGGCAGTTTGGAAACTGTATTGTTAAAGTCTGAAAGATAAGTTCATACGTATTTCTCAGAATCAATGACAAAAATCCTTCACTTATCTGACCTGCATTTTGGAAAGCACTTTTTACCCGGTGTGAGCGAAGTCGTGTTGGCACAAGTTGAAATGCTGTCCCCGGATGTGATCGTGATCAGTGGTGATTTTACCCATCGCGCCAAAACGCAGGAATTCGAAGCCGCACGAAAATTTCTACAGCGCTTGCCACCACTTCCGCGCGTTATCGTCCCTGGAAACCATGACGTGCCACTGTATCGTTTTTGGGAGCGCTTATGGCATCCGCACGCGCTGTATCTCAGCTATCTGGCTGACAGACTCGACACCTCACTTTGTGTCGATGACGCGATATTTGTTGGTCTGGATTCCACCGCACCATACCAGGCGATTAAGAATGGTCGATTGAGTCGAGAGCAGCTAGCGTTCTGTGCGCATACCTTTGCTGCGGCACCGGACGATATGTATAGAATAGTCGTCATGCACCACCATCTGGTACCGGCACCAACATTCGACCGAACCTGGCCGATGCCGCAAGCCAAACGTACTCTGGAAGCATTTACGCGCATGCAGGTTGATATTGTATTAGCGGGCCACCTACACCGCGCCTATGTCGGTCATTCTCTCGACGTATATGCAGGGGAAAATCGGGATCACGGGATTATCATCGTACAATGCGGCACAACAACCTCACGCCGTGGCCGTGGTCTCGAACGTGAAAAAAATTCTTTTAACTTAATTACACTTTCGGACACGAATATTTTGGTAGAACATTATCACTATCATGAACAGATAACTATTTTTGAATTAGTAAGCCAGCATGCTTTTAAACGCCGCAGGCCAAAAGGAACTAATCACAATTGAAAAAAACAAAATCATGACAAGAACACAATTGTCTGACTGTAACCGTCCAGACCAGTTCCGTCTTACTTGCTATTTCTACAGTGCAATTTATTTGAATAATGCAATCGTACGGCACTGTATGAAGTGATCTCCCCATCAAGTCAGATTAAATATTACATTTATTCTGAAATTCAAGGAAATAAAGTGAAATGAGATTATAAATTATGACTATCTTAAAATGGATCGGAATCACCTTCATATCGTTCGTTTTTTTATGTGTAATGTTAGTCTCATTGATGAACTGGAATTGGGCGCGCGATATGGCTGCGCAAAAAGTCAGTGATTTGACGAACCGAAAACTGACCATTGATGGCGACTTGACTATCAAATGGTCTATATCTCCCCACATAAGAATTGAACAAATACAATTTGAAAATGCGGCATGGAGCAGTCAACCAAATATGCTGGAACTCGCAGTGCTGGAGCTACGCATTGAGCTGCTCGAACTGATCAAAGGTCGTGTGGTGTTTCCTGAAATTATACTTACGAAACCACATATAATTTTAGAGAAATCGCCGGAAGGTAAACCCAACTGGACATTCTTCAGCACTGATGAAGAGCCTCCATCGAAAGATCGTACCGAATTTCCAATTATCGAACATTTGAGCATTAAAGATGGAAGTTTGGTTTATCGTGATTCATCTGCACAGACAGCCATTACTGCAACACTTGCGACGATCAATGAGCAAACGGATGAAGAAACCACCGAACTAGAAGCCAAGGGAGAAATTAATGGGCGACCGGTGGAAATAAGCTTAAATGCCGGCCCATTGATTGCAATTCTACAAACAGAAACTCCCTATCCACTAGCTCTGGATTTACAAGCCGGGAAGACGACTCTTAATATTAGCGGCACAATTACACAGCCTTTGGAATTCAAGGGGCTGGATTTAAATTTTATAATAAAGGGACCTAATCCCGAAAAATTATCACAGATACTCAGATTACCATTGCCCAGTTTGCCACCTTATCAGTTGAAAGGTGAATTGTCTTACCTGGATAACACATTGCAATTGAAAGCTCTGGATGGACGAATCGGTAACAGCGACATCGCCGGCAAAATCAGCTTGAAAATGAGTGAGCCTCTTTTCATAGATGCAGACCTTACTTCGCAAAATGTCGATTTAGACGACCTTGGTCCACTCATCGGTCTTGCTCCCGATACCGGGCCTGGCGAAATGGCCTCTGTAGCGCAGGAAAAAGAAGCAAGAGAAGAAGCAGCCAATTCACTGGTTTTGCCCAAAGAATCCATTGATTTTGAACGCATAAAAACAATCAATGCCAATATCGTCTTTCGAAGCAAACATGTCGAATCAAAGCTGCCTGTGGATGATCTTGTTATGAAGGTCATCCTTGATAGCGGGCATTTAATACTTGCCCCGTTAGATTTTGGTGTCGCTACCGGGAGTATTCGATCACGCTTTGAACTTGACGCGCGAACACAGCCGATTGAAAGTAAAATAGAAACTGAAATACGTCACGTTCGACTGGGTGAAATTTTACACCGTTTTGAAATCGCAGATAAAAGTGCGGGGCTGATTGGTGGCCAAGCAACATTTTGGTTCAACGGCGATTCTATTTCGGAAATGTTCGCCTCAGCTGATGGCGGGCTACTTATGATTATGACAGGTGGTCAGTTTGACGATCTCTTGGTGGAACTCGCCGGAATTGACATCGGGGAGGCATTGGTCGCATTATTCGGTGATCAAAAAAATGATGCAAAGATTAATTGTGCTTTTGTAGATATTCCAACCAGTAACGGCATCATGAACATGGATACCCTGGTAGTTGATACAGAGGACACTGTTCTTCTGGGCAAGGGTTCAATTGACTTCAATACGGAACAACTGGATTTAATTATTGATCCAAAACCAAAGGATCTGAGTCTTTTTTCAGCCCGCGCCCCACTGCATATTGAAGGCAATTTCAATGAACCAACCTTTACAATTGGCAAATCCGCTATTCTACGCGGAGCAGCTTCGCTTGCATTATTACCTTCGGCCCCGATTGCGAGTTTATATTCACTTCTTCAGGAAGAAATGAGAGACGGAAATAAAAACAATCAGGAAAACATTCATTGCTCTGGTCTTGTAGACGCCATTCATGAAGCGCGAGACTAGAAAATATTTTTAAATTGCGATAGAGAACAACTGATGATCAAAATAATACGTCACATATGGATTCTTGGTTTTTTAATTATCATGATTGGATTAAGCGGCTGCGCTGGTCTACTCAGCACAGAAACAGTAGAAAGCGCATCAGAGGAAGATGTGATTTTGGCTATGGAAATTAAAGCAAAGCTCATTGAAGCAACAGAACTAAGTGCCGCACCCATACATGTGGAAGCTTCTAACGGCATTGTAGTACTGAGCGGTTTCACCGAAACAGAGTCACAACGTCAATTAGCCAATTCGATTGCGCGGAAAACACGTAATGTCAAGCAGGTCGACAACCGGATCCAAGTCAAGTAATCTTGATGAGCAGTCGCACAGACTTGATCTGAACACTTATACAGTTAGCTTGGATGACGCGGCACCCAGACTTAACAATATCTCCAGACAGAGTTGTTTGGAGTCTGACAGATGAAATCGAAGCCGATGTCTATCCTGCGTCTGGCCAATCAAGGGCATTCGTTTAAAACAGCAATTCGAACACGAGTACTGTTAGCACTGACCGCCCGTCATACGCTGCACACCTTTCCATCGCCTTATGTTTAATTCCTTCAACTCACCGGCGAGCTTGATGTTGCGAAACGAAGTAATCGTGAAGCAGCGACTTGTTGCAGACGATTTGGTAATTACAGACAACATCCTTCATGATACTTGGCGCTAAAATACTGCAAAGTCCATCTTGTACTATAATAGCTGACATGTACGGCAACATATCATTTCAATATTCAGATACATTCCATGAACATCACCGAAATTAAAAGCTATATGCAATCCGTTGGCCATGAAGCACGCGCAGCATCTCGTCTGGTTGCGAAGGCCGAGACGGCAGTCAAGAATCGGGCGCTGATCGCTATGGCAGACGCGATCAGCCGCGATGAACAAAAACTCCTGATCGCCAACGCACATGACCTTGACATTGCAAAAACCAAAGGACTGGAAGCCGCCTTGGTTGACCGATTGAAGCTATCAGCCAAAGGGATTTCGAGCATGGCGGAGGGCCTGCTGCAGATCGCAGCACTGGCCGATCCAGTGGGTGAGATCAGCGGGCTGAATTATCGACCATCCGGCATACAGATCGGAAAAATGCGCGTGCCCTTGGGCGTAATCGGCATTATTTATGAAGCACGCCCCAATGTGACGGCGGATGCCGCGGGACTTTGCCTGAAAGCGGGCAATGCGGCGATTCTGCGCGGTGGCACAGAGGCGATTCACAGTAACCAGGCAATCGCGGCATGTGTTCGAGAAGGCTTGAGAGCTGCTGGATTGCCGGAAACCGCAGTGCAAGTTATTGAGACGACAGACCGTATGGCAGTGGGTGAGTTGATTACAATGCAGGATTACGTCGATGTCATTGTGCCGCGCGGTGGCAAAGGATTGATTGAGCGCATTTCAAATGAAGCGTGTGTTCCCGTGATCAAGCACCTGGACGGTGTCTGCCATGTCTATATCGACGATCAGGCAGATTTCGACAAGGCAGTCAAAATTGCCGACAATGCCAAAACACAGCGTTACGGTACCTGTAACACCATGGAAACGCTGCTCGTACATAGCAATATTGCCGGAAAAGTATTACCGGTACTCGGAGAAATCTATCTGGATAAAGAAGTTGAAATGCGTGGTGATGATGCCGCTCGTGCAATCATTGCGCAGATGAATCCGGCCACGGAAGAAGACTGGTCGACGGAATATCTGGCCCCCATTCTCAGTATTCGGGTAGTCGCCGATCTGGATCAGGCGATCGATCACATCAATCGCTATGGCTCTCAACATACAGATGCGATTGTCACTGAGAATTACTCACGCGCACGCCGCTTTCTGCGTGAAGTAGATTCCAGCTCTGTCATGGTGAACACCACCACGCGCTTTGCAGACGGTTTTGAATATGGACTGGGTGCCGAGATCGGCATTTCCACTGATAAGATTCATGCGCGCGGCCCGGTGGGGCTGGAAGGTTTAACCAGTCAGAAATATATTGTGCTCGGAGATGGGCAAATCAGGCAATAACACACCCTATTGATTTCAACGCTTACTGTACACTTAAAAAAATAATTATGGCTCAAGTTGTCGAGATAAAAATTCCGGATATTGGTGATTTTCAGGATGTGCCTGTGATTGAAGTACTCGTTTCGCCCGGTGATACTGTGGAAAAAGAAACTGCACTTATAGCGCTGGAAACAGACAAAGCAACAATGGAAATCCCGTCTCCGCAAGCCGGAACGGTCAAAATGGTTACCGTAAAAGTGGGTGACAAGGTTTCACACGGCACCTCTATCCTGACGCTGGAAGCAGTCGATCAAGAAGCACAAACCAACGCCTCCGACACTTCCGTTTCCGAGGAAAAACGACCGACAGCGCAAATCAACGAAACGCCTGCCGATCCACCGCCCGTAAAACCCGAGCTCCATACTGAGAATAATAACAAAACCTCAACAGAACAAAGCAAACCAATGGGAAATATACCACGGGGCGATTTACATGCGGAAGTTGTGGTACTGGGTGCAGGACCAGGAGGTTATACTGCCGCTTTCCGCGCGGCTGATCTGGGTAAAAAAGTGATTATGATCGAACGTTATGCCACGCTGGGTGGCGTGTGCCTGAATGTCGGCTGTATTCCGTCTAAAGCACTTTTACATATGGCCAAGGTCATCACTGAAGCGGGTGACGCTGAAAATCATGGTATCGTTTTTGGCAAACCGAAAATTTCTCTCGAGAAACTGCGAACATGGAAGGAATCCGTTGTCGGAAAGCTGACCAAGGGCCTGAAGACGCTCGCCAAACAACGCAAGGTAGAAATACTGCATGGCACAGGAAAATTCGCCACTCCACACATGATACAGGTAGAAACCAGTGAAGGTAAGAAATCTGTTTCATTTGATCACTGTATTATTGCTGCCGGCTCGAACGTAGCGCGTATACCGGGTTTTCCTTACGATGACCCACGCATTATTGATTCCACCGGCGCCCTCAAGCTGGAAAAAATACCCAAACATATGCTGGTTATCGGCGGCGGCATTATCGGATTGGAAATGGCGACTGTTTATGCGGCACTGGGCAGCAAAATCAGCATTGTTGAATTTATGGATCAGCTAATTCCAGGTGCAGACAGCGATTTGATCAAACCTCTCTACAGACGGATCAAGAAACGCTATGAGGCCATTTACCTGGAAACCCGCGTGACCGAAATTGAAGCCAGGAAATCCGGTCTCACCGTCAGCTTTGAAGGTGAGAACGCACCGGCGCCACAGACCTATGATTGTATTCTGATGGCAGTTGGTCGCCGTCCAAATGGTTTTAATATCGGTGCTGAAAGTATTGGCATTCAGATTGATGAAAAAGGCTTTATTCAAGTCGACCAGCAACTGCGCACCAGTATCACGCATATTTTTGCTATCGGTGACATCATCGGCAGCCCTATGCTCGCACACAAAGCAACTCATGAAGGCAAGCTCGCCGCCGAAATTATTGCCGGACATAAGGTCTTATTTGATGCACGCACAATTCCGTCTGTTGCCTACACAGACCCAGAAGTTGCCTGGATGGGTCTGACCGAGCATGAAGCAAAAAAACAGGAAATCGAGTATGAGAAAGCCAGCTTCCCCTGGGCAGCCAGCGGACGGGCTATTTCTATGGCACGGGATGAAGGCATAACGCAATTTATTTTGGATAAAAAAACACGCCGCATTCTGGGAGCAGGCATCGTCGGTATAAACGCAGGTGAACTCATTGCAGAAACTGTGCTGGCGCTGGAAATGGGCGTAGACATGGAAGACATCAGTCTGACCATTCATCCCCATCCCACTCTTTCTGAAACTGTTCTTTTTGCAGCCGAAATGGCTGAAGGAACAATTACAGATTTGTATGCGCCCAAAAACAAAACATAGCTGCTTTTTCTACATTATCAGTCAATTGATTTTATTTCATGAACTTATCCAAAGTTACACTGGCTTTGTCTTGCCACTCCTGTTATATTCCTTAGCATAGGGTTATAGGTTAAAAATCATTAATTAGCTATGACTTAATATCGGCGACCTATTTCCACATCGTCAACAAGACAATTTAACATTTTAAAAATCATGAATTTATTTAATGGTGATTAGATGCTTATGGTGCTAAAACGAAATTACATCATTACATGTCTGTTGGTTTTATTTTTTTGCGGCGTTACCATCAACGCAAGTGCCACACATATATCAAAACCCGTTCTTGTTGAATCCGACACACACTATATAGTGGGAGAAAAAATCGTTATTAACGGATGGGTAGATTACAATGCACAACCAACAGCGGATGTTTTGTTGAATTTTCAAGTCATTACCGAGAACAATACAGTAATTGTCGAGAAGTCTTCCTCCAGCGATAAGCAGGGTCATTTCCAATTTGAATTAGATACTAAAAATCTGCCACCAGGTATCTACAAGATTATGGTCACTTCTCATTGCCTTGAAGTTCACCGTAGTATCTGTTCCTACAACAGTGAAACTTTAGTTGTTGAACTCAACAGCCCGTAACGCCTGCTGCCAACACCTACGCTTGTTACCGTAAAAAGGTGATTGGAGGCTGGCATCATAGTCGGTAAAATCAAATAGTGAGCCTGGTTAGATTGTCTAGCTATTACTCTCATTACAAGCACATCTTTATTCATACAATACCACATTACTAATATGCTGTTTCTTAATAGTAAAAAGTTAATTCTTCCAAAATCACGTCCACATTATCTCTTTTTTATCATCAACTTGGTGTTTTTGTCCGGATGCCAGTCACTCGATCATGTGCCCTCAGACCATAATGAGTTAAATCCAGCATTCTTTTCTCGGCAAGATAACCTTGAAGAACGGATTACTGAGTTGAATATGCGCGAAAAAGCACTCATTTCGCGCGAAGCAGCTATCAGCGCGCGAGAAAGTGAGTTGGTAACATTGTTGGCTGAATTATTTAAACAAAAGGAGCAACTGGAAAGTCAGCAGGAAAAACAACATAATCAAACGAACAAAGCTGCGCTCCCGCCCAATTCGCGGCCAACTGGACAATCTCCCAAACCCGTTACGAATAATTCGCGCACCCCGACAAGCAAAACCTCAAATACTTCAAATAAAACAAATACCAAAGATAAAAGAACGATTCTTGGCGGTCTGGAATATGTCTATCTTGACCCACCTGGCATTAGCCTGAGTGCCAGAATTGATACCGGTGCACAAACTTCATCGCTGAATGCACTCGACATGGTCGAATTTGAACGTGACGGCAAACCCTATATCAAGTTCAATATTATCGACCCGAATACAGAAGAAAAAATTGAGTTAACACGCCGCATACGCGGCCACACCAAAATCAAGAAACACAAGATAGAATCCCAGCGCCGCCCCATTGTTCGATTACGAGTCAAATTGGGCGACATCGACGAACAAATCAGCTTCACTTTGATTGATCGCAGCAAATTCAAACAACAGGTTCTCATTGGCAGAAACTTCTTGCGCGACTTGGCAATTGTCGATGTCAGCAAGGAATTCACCCTGCCCAAACCAGATAATACTCAATAATAAATGCAAGCCAAATCCAGACTTTATACTGTTGTTTTACTGATTCTGTTCACCGGTATCGGATTAATTCTTTACAAGCACCTGATGCTGGGCTTTCCACTTATGCCGGATGACAAAAAGTTTGTCTGGACAATCGAAGCAAAGATTGATTTTCAGGCTCACGGGGATCCGGTCATAGTCTCCTTGGCCCTGCCACCGAAAGAACCACATCTCACCTTCATGGAAGAAGATTTTGCATCATCCGATTACGGCTTCAGTGAGCTAGTGTCTAATAGTGAGCGTCGCGGCCAGTGGAGCAAAAGAACAGCCCAGGGTACTCAAACGGCATACTACCGCCTAAGTGTCTACGAAAATGATAAAATTATTGAAATTCCGCCATCCGATGCACCAGAACAACTCAAAAAACCTGAATTGGATGAAGTATTCCTGACGGCCTCCTTGACATTATTAAAAAAGGTTCGAGCCAGATCTGCAAACCCTGAAATCTTCACACGCGAATTGGTTCAAACATTAAACTCGACATCTCCCGGTCAGAATCAACGCTTATTACGCAATGACAAAGCTGGTGAGGATTATAAAACACAGCTGATTCTTGACTTGCTGGCACTGGAAGGTATCAGCGCGCGTGTTGTCCGCGGTCTTTTTCTTGAAGACGGACGCAGGCGCCAGTCTCTCACTAATTTTGTGGAAATACATGACGGAAACCAATGGATATTATTCAATCAGGACACAGGTAAAAGTGGCAAGCCGAAAAATTTTTTGATCTGGCAGCGCGGCGGACAATCTTTACTGGACGTAGTTGGCGGCAAAAATTCACAAGTTTCTTTTTCAATTATTAAAAATACGCATTCAACTCGAAATCTTGTTGTCAGCAGCAGTCTGAACAAACAGGCAACTGTGATCGATTTTTCTATTTACAGTCTACCCATTGAACAACAGAATGCTTTTAAAATGATCCTTTTGCTGCCGATCGGTGCATTAGTCGTAGTCATCATGCGTATTCTTGTTGGCATCCGTACCTCCGGCACCTTTATGCCGATTCTGATTGCGCTAGCCCTGATTCAAACCACCCTGATAACGGGTATTGTAATCTTTCTACTTGTCGTAAGTACCGGTCTGCTCATACGCTCCTATTTATCGCGACTCAATTTATTACTGGTCGCACGCATATCTGCGGTCATTATTGTCGTCATTACCATTATTGCAAGTATTAGCATTATCAGTCACAAGCTGGGTCTGAGTCAGGCGCTCACGGTAACTTTCTTCCCGATGATTATTCTGGCATGGACAATTGAACGCATGTCTGTACTCTGGGAAGAAGATGGCCCCAGAGAAGTTATGATTCAAGGTGGAGGAAGTCTATTAACAGCAGTGATTGCCTATATTTTCATGACCAACCGTACTGTTGAATACCTGACTTTCAATTTTCCGGAATTAATGCTGGTTAATCTGGCATTAATTTTGATACTTGGTCAATACACTGGTTATCGTTTAACCGAACTTTATCGTTTTCATTCAATGGGAAAGCAGCATGTTTCTGACAAGCTTTAGAAGACTCAAGAACATGGGTATTGTAGGCATGAACCAGAGAAACTTCGCTCTGGTATCGCGTTATAATCCACGTCACTTATACCCGTTGGTAGACGATAAATTGAAAACAAAACAACTGGCGCAAGCAGCCGGTATTACAGTGCCCAAATTGCTTGGGACCTTACACTATCAATATGATGTCAAAGAGCTCAAAAACATGCTCAACGCCTATCAGCAGTTTGTTATCAAGCCTGTTAAAGGCAGTGGAGGAAAGGGTATTCTGGTCATCACCGAACAAAATCATAATCTCTACTATAAACCCAGTGGTGAAGCCGTCAAACTCTCGCATATCGAGCGGCATGTTTCTAATATCCTGAGTGGACTGCATAGTCTTGGTGGCAAACCCGATTCTGTCATGATCGAATCTCTGATACAAATTGATCCGGTTTTTGCTGATTATAGCTATGAAGGCATTCCGGATCTTCGCGTGATTGTCTTCAAAGGGTATCCCATTATGGCCATGTTGAGACTGGCTACACATGCTTCTGATGGCAGAGCCAATCTGCATCAGGGTGCAGTCGGTGTCGGTATCGATATCGGCACCGGCGAAGCACTGCATGCGGTTCAGTATGGGATCCCTGTTTATCATCATCCAGATACACACAAGGCATTTAATGATTTAACGGTGCCACATTGGAACAAACTGCTTACATTGGCTGCCGCATGTTACGAAATGACCGGACTGGGTTATCTTGGCGTTGATATTGTCATGGATAGGGACCAAGGGCCTATGATAATCGAGTTGAACGCTCGGCCTGGACTTTCCATACAAGTTGCCAATTTTTCGGGGCTAGCGCCTCGTGTTGCAATCGTTGAAGCACTGGAGAGTTTTGATCATGATGCGCAATCGCGCGTCGACTTTAGCAAGAAAAATTTTGCCGCCGTTCGGAATTTAATACGCCCTCGAAGACGGACAAATCATATCAAAAATGCATCATTTCTTATTCTTAATTAAGTACCAAACCATCATCACTTGTTGTTATCGGTTCTCTCGCTAGCCGATTCTTTGTTTTCCGTTTGAGCATACACGTGGTTCCGATCCGTTAATTCACTTTTAAAATCCAAACCGACCTTCTCTACGACTTTTGTCAGAGTAGAACGCGCCGCATACATTCCCATTCCCAAATGAAAAAGTGTTTTTAAGGGAACGGAGCCATTGAAGAGTAAAGGTATCAGTCGCACAATATCGGTGGTGCCATCAGCATAGACCACATCCAACAGCGCGGGTGGCGGCGAAAACTCCAGGGGATCAACGATTGCACGTATCGCAATAAAAGGAATATCCTTTTGTGCGGCAAAATCCGCTACGATCGCTGTTTCCATATCTGCTGCACAAGCACCTGTTTCCTCTCCCAGTTCTAATTTTTCTCGTCGTGAAAATAACGGCGCCCGACTGCCAGTCAGCGTTCCGCCCACAACAGTTAAGTATGAAGGCAGTAACTTTAGCACACGTTCACGCCACTCCAATGTCACCGGCAATTGCCTGCCGTTATAATAAATACTTTCCGGCACCACCAGATCCCCGGGTACCAATTTGTTATCCAGGGCAGCAGCCACGCCAAAGCTAAGCAGGGCATCAACTTCATACTCATGCAGTATCTCAGATGCTTTCAGTGCGCCTTCATTGCCCATTCCACTGAGGCAAAGCCGCGTAGTCGGTGCGATTCTGGCAATTTTAAAAAGTGGAAAACGTAGTTTCATTAAACAACTGGCTTCAGACTTTAATGCCGACACAATGCCCACAATACTATCACTCATTCCTTGTGCTCCCAGGTTAAGGCGCGATAACGGGCCAAAGCCCATACTGGAAAGTATTTAGAATACCCATGATATTTCAGATAAAAAACACGTGGAAAACCTGGCGCAGTAAACCACGGTTCCTCCCATAGACCTTCTGCAGATTGACTGCGCAATAAATATTTGACTCCATCGGACACTGACTGACTGTTGACCTCTCCGGCAGCCATCAAACCAAGCAGCGCCCAAGCCGTCTGAAAAGAGGTGCTGGTCTCAAACCGACCCGCCTGTTGTTGATCGAAGTAGGAATCGTTTGTTTCACCCCAACCTCCATCTTCTCGCTGCACCGATTTCAGCCACTGAACTGCCCGTCGAATTGAGAAATGATTCACATCAAGTTTGGCCAGCCTTAAAGCCTCCAATACTGACCAGGTTCCATAAATATAGTTTGTACCCCAGCGACCAAACCAGGCACCATTGGCTTCTTGTTCATGAAGTAAAAAAGCGATACCCTGCTGTACCGCCTGCTGATGACGCGACTCACCATATAGACTAAGAAAGCCAATGCAACGAGCGGTCACATCACTTGTCGGAGGATCAATCAATGCGCCATGATCGGCAAATGGAATTTCATTGAGATAGTGATAAGTATTATCGATATCAAACGCAGCAAAACCGCCGTTGCTTGACTGCATACCCGCAAGCCAGTTGGCGGCACGCATGAGCGGTTGTTCATAAGTTCGCGCATTTTCAGATGTTTGTGCTTGCACCAACGCCCAGGCAACAGCTGCAGTATCATCAAGATCCGGATAATGTGGGTTGGCATATTGAAATGCCCAGCCGCCACCCGGCAGTCTCGGACATTTATCACGCCAGTCACCCGCTTCATCCAGGACTTGTTTTGTCAACAACCAGTCCATTGCCGTATGTATCGGTTTTTGATCCGTTCCGGGATCTTCCTGTAGCGCCAGTCCACTTAGCACGGTATCCCATACAGGCGATGTGCATGGCTGACACCAAGCTTGCTCGCCATCATCGATTAACAGACCTTTTAATGCATCACGGCAAAGTACCCGATCAGGGTGATCATCACTATATCCTAGTAACGCCAATGCTTGATATGCATTGACCATAGCAGGAAAAATAGCGCCTATCCCACACTCACCATTTAATCGCTCCAGCGTCCATCGTTCGGCTCGTCGTATCGAGTAGCGACGCAGAAATTCGGGAACACGCGGCTCCACCCTGGATAAAATGCGTTCCACCCCCATAAAAAATCGTTTCAGGCGCGTTTCCGCTTTGGGAAAATAATTCGTTTCTTGTTCGGGTGGAACTGTAAACAATTCACGAATATCAATATTTCGCGGATTAACCGCTTTCGCTTTTAAAGTACACAAAATTGAAAGCGGCACCATCACGGTACGCGACCAGTACGATATCTTGCTTAGATGAAACGGAAACCAGCTGGGTAACAATATCAATTCAGACGGAACAACAGGAACGCCGCGCCAGGGTATCTGTTGATACATCGCCAGCAGCAAACGTGTAAAAACATTTGCCCTGGCTGCACCCCCACGTTTTAGAATTGCTTCGCGCGCACGAACCATGTGGGGCTCTTCAGGAGAATCGCCCACCAGCTTCAACGCATAATAAGACTTGATAGTGCAACTGATGTCAAAATCCCCACCATAATACAGTGGCCAGCCATTATGTACCTGATCCTGCTTCGACCTGATAAAACGGGCAATTTTGTTTTCAAGCGCTATATCCACCTCATCCATAAAATGCATCATCAAAATATATTCTGCGGGTATCGTGCAGTCGGCCTCCAACGGAAAACACCAATGACCATCATGATTCTGTAGTGCCAATAACGCCGAACGTGCCTTGTTAAATTGGATATCCAGCGCCAGTTCATCTGCTCCATTTTTGTTGGTTAAATCAGTATTGTCCTGGGTCATTTCTATGCGTTCATGCATCCCGTTCATATAAATCTTCAATGTAATTAGTGGTTGGATCTCAGTAATGTATTCATGTTGTTTTAATTATTCGGATCAGATCCGTTTTCATGAATGTCCTGCTTAGCGGTATCCTGCATCAGGGGCTTTCCGGGCGCACCTTAATCAGAAATCTGTTTTTTTATTTTTGTCTCAAATGGATTGTCTTGAAATGGCTCTTCATCATAAAGATTAAGCGGCGGATTGCCGTCGTAAACCAAAAATTCTCGTTGCTGCAGTGATGCTTCCCGAACAAATAAATAAGGATCAAGCGCCGCCTGATCACGTATGCGCATAGGACCTGCAAGACGCGCCCGTTTATCAACCGCTCCCAAAATGGTTAAAGGCGCAAATACCCCAGCCCCGGCAACCGCACCTACATAAAACAGCACATTGGTTACCATTGTCACCGGCACGCTTGCCACGTCGCGCTTGCTACTGGGCCCCAAAATAGGAATAAATAAATAAGAGCCTGTATCGACACCCCATACGCCCAAAGTTTGTCCGAAATCCTCATCGTGTTTTTCCAGTCCCATATGGGTTGCCATATCAAACAAGCCAAACAACCCTACTGTCGAATTAACTAGAAAACGTAAGCCATCCGCAAACCCCTGTTTCACCTTTCCTTGTAAAAAGGCATTTAAAACAACATTCGGATACGAAAGGTTGTCATAAAAATTACCAATCGAACGCTGTGCAGCATTCGGCACATATTCCACATAAACATCGACTACCGGTTCAAAAAACACACGATCTACCTTATCGGTGAAATTATATGACGCACGGTTAATATCCTCATGCGGATCAACTGGGTCCACATCACTGCCGTCTTTTTGAGACAGTGTAGAGCAGCCTTGCAGTATTAAAATAAGTGCCAGTAAAAAAATAATTTTAGGCAAATTATTGATTTTATTCGAACTCATACTGTAGGAGGACTGAACATATCCATTCATCTACCAACAAAACCGATCAACGTTATCACTTTATAAAAGTTGCTATTTTATATGGGATGTTCCACCATGTCACAAAACTGAAAAATGCGGCAGCTAAATCCGTTGCTGCATTGGTAAGCGGCGCGTGATGAGTCCTTGGCCACTTAACCAATCAATTTCATCCTCCAACGCTTTACGCAATGTATTTTGTGGAAGCCCCAGCTCTTTGACTGATTTATCGCTATCAAAATGCATCGGATAACGCGCGAGTCTCACGCCAGTTAACGGTGCCCTAGGTTGACGGCGTGTAACATAATCAGCAAGAAATTCAGAAACAGCACCTGCAGTTAACGCAACCCAATACGGAATGCGAACTTTGGGCATAGCAAGTCCGGTGATCTCCTCAATCATACGCAACAACTCACCCAGCGTCATATTTTCATTACCCAGTATATATCGCTCTCCATACCGGCCTTTCTCGGCCGCAAGTATATGACCAGCGGCGATGTCGCGAACATCTATCAAATTAAACCCACAATCAAGATAAGCCGGCGTGCGTGTATTGATAAAATCCAGAATCATGCGTGTAGGCGGCGTAATTTTACGATCACCCGGACCAACCGGTAAAGTAGGTGCAACAATGACAATAGGCTGACCATCCTTGGCCGCTTTAAAAGCAGCCTGCTCTGCAAGAAATTTTGACCGGCAATAAGGTCCTGGCATTTCATGTATTCCGCGCTTTATGGCTGCATCAATCGCATCAACATGGCGCGCCTTTCCCGTTAAAATAGATTCAGTAGAGGTATAGACAATGACATCAAGATCATGATTTGCAGTTTCATTCAGTATGGTGCAGGTACCTTCATAATTGACACGCCTGAAGTCATTTTTATCACGCGTCCACAAGTTCGGATTGGCCGCGAGATGATATAATCTGTCGACGCCTTTTAATGCTTTTTTGACAGCATCGGCATCACATACCGAACCACGCACCACTTCCACGTCAGACGATAACGGCACATCTGCTAATTCCAACACTCTGACAGTTTCACCACGTTCAAGCAATTGCTGAACCAAATGCGATCCAATAAACCCTCCTCCGCCTGTCACCAACGAGCGTCGATTACTCACGCCTCTTCCTGTTTTTTTAACAGCATAAAGATTCTTTTATAAGGAAAACAATTTTTAAAAACGTGCAGCAATATTCATTTACTGCAACAAAATGAGCTGTGCAGCTGACACGAAAACATAGAAAGGCACACTTATGAGGTATCCTACTTGTTGTTTCTAAATAGTACTAAACTTATACATGATAAGAATAATTAAGCACAATATTTATTCAATTTTCTTTACAAAACCAAATTTTAATATTTTACAATAAAGCAACACATGATCTGCATGAGTTTATAGCATTTTACTATCCCTTAGAACAGCCCATTCTGATGTTGGGCGCACTCCACTCATATCTGTGTGCTGCACCGCATGTCACATCACTATATAAGCGTCAGATATTTAGTCATCAAATTGACGGCACACTGGTGGACCGCCGTTCTCCCTGAACAGTTTCAACGAGTTTGAGCGCTTGCAATTCCATTTCAATTGCCAGTGCATCGACTTTTGCGCGGAAATGACGGTAGAAAATCATACTTGGTATAGCAACCAGTATACCAAAGGCAGCATTATACAACGCTACAGAAATCCCGTAGGCCAGTTGCCCAGGATTACTGCCTGCCGGCGAATTAGACCCGAAGATCTCAATCATACCGACCAGAGTCCCGAACAATCCCATTAACGGACTAAGCGCTGCAATGGTACCAAGTGTTGTTAAATAGCGATCCAGATCGTGCGTAACAACACGCCCCGCCTCTTCAATAGATTCCTTCATGATCTCACGCGGACTATTTTCATTTTGTAATCCTGCTGCAAAAATCCGTCCTAACGGGGAATGCTGCTGGAGCTTTGAAATCATATCAAGTGTCACACCGCTCCTTTTATATTCATTCAATACTCTCGGCAACAAATCTCTTGGCACAACAACACGTTGACGCAACGACCACATCCGTTCACCAATGATACCTACAGCAATGATGGAAGCAAAAATAATAGGCCAAACAGGCCAACCCGCTGCTTCAATTAAAGATAACACGCAAAACTCTCCTCATTAATCAGACCGAATGCTTTTGATACAAAAAAATCATGTATCCTAAAACCCAAACCAGTACATAATGTATCCTGTCGATTTGTTTTCAGCAACAATCCTTTTTATTTTGTTCACAAATTCTGTGCATAACTTTGTGAATATCTTTTGAGAATCAATATTAAGTCACCAAATAAAAAAAGATTTTTATAGATGGCTGCATTTTAAGTAAATTTGATAAGATTAATACAAACAATGTGTTACACCAAACGCCATGATTGTAAAATTGTCAGGCCTATTATCCGCTCATTTACACCCAAACATGTGGATTAATATCAAATATTAGTATGCAATTGTCACCAAAACTTGAGATTTCGCATAAGATTATAACGGTAAGCGAATTGAATCGCCATGCCAAAACCGTTTTGGAAAATACCATACCATTGCTCTGGGTAAATGGTGAGATT
This sequence comes from Nitrosomonas aestuarii, assembly GCF_003046585.1. Classification (GTDB taxonomy): domain Bacteria; phylum Pseudomonadota; class Gammaproteobacteria; order Burkholderiales; family Nitrosomonadaceae; genus Nitrosomonas; species Nitrosomonas aestuarii. Next base: position 170,555 of record NZ_QAAE01000006.1, read on the forward strand.
TCAAATCTAAGGCAATATCCTTCAGGGCACTGGTATTTTTCACTTAAGGATACTCATGCACAAGTGCGTTGTGTCATGTTCCGGCACAAAAACCAGTATATTGAATGGCAGCCTCAGGAAGGTGGGCAAGTAGAAGTGCTTGCGTTAGTAACGCTGTATGAAACGCGTGGCGATTTTCAACTGAATGTAGAAACCATGCGCCGTGCCGGTCTGGGGGCATTATTTGAAAAATTCGAACAACTCAAGACACGACTGGAACAAGACGGTTTGTTTGACGCTGCCCGCAAAAAAAAAATACCCACCTTTCCCCGGCAAATCGGTATTATTACTTCTCCAGCTACGGCTGCCTTGCATGATGTAATCACCACCTTAAGGCGCCGCATGCCCATGCTGCCGATTGTCATTTACTCCACACCCGTTCAAGGCAAAGATGTCGCAAAAAGTATTGCTGCATCCATTGCAACTGCGTCCCGGAGACGGGAGTGTGATATATTGATTTTATGCAGAGGTGGTGGCAGCATTGAGGATTTATGGGCATTTAATGAAGAACTCGTCGCACAGGCCATCGCAGCCTGTACAATACCTGTCATCAGCGGCATAGGCCACGAAACCGATTTTACCATTGCCGACTTTGTTGCCGACATACGGGCCCCCACACCGACTGGCGCCGCTGAATTGGCCAGCCCGGAAATGAAAGAACTGCAACAACAGCTCAACAGACAATACAAAATGCTGCAACACACAATGCTGCATCATCTGGAAAACCGCATGCAGCGAGTTGATCTGCTCGCTCATCGTCTCATTCATCCGGGCGAACGTATTAACAATCAATTTGCACATCTTCAGCATTTACGCGAACGATTGACCGGAAACTGGACTTATCAAATCGAAAGCAAATTCTGGAAAATTAAAGTATACGAGCAACGGATTTTATCCAACCGTCCCGACTTCACTCAGCTAACCGAACAACAGAGCAGATTGACCGCACAGTTGCAACAAACTTTTTCTCATTACGTTGATCTCCTTGTCAGTCAATTACAGCATCGGCAGGTCAAATTAACGCACTTAAATCCTCAATCAATCTTGGATCGAGGGTACAGCATTACTTATTCTCTGCAAGATACGGTTGTACGGAATGTTAATCAAATCCATATAGGCGATAAAATTCAGGTAAAATTCGCCCGAGGGCAAATCGATGCAGCAGTAATAAAAATTAAAAAAAGATAACTGCGGAAAAATCCTCGACAAACGAACGGCCTAATAATCAGTTAAACTCAACAACTCCCAAAAGGAAAATTCTATGCATAAAACCTTTCTGTTACTGGGTGCCATCAATATCTTTTTTTGTATTGCTCTGGGCGCTTTCGGCGCACATGGTTTAAAAAATATACTCAGCAACGATATGTTGAGTATTTTCCATACCGGCCTGCAATATCACATTTATCATGCACAAGGCCTGCTATTTATTGGATTGCTATTGTTGTATTATGCCAAATCACGTCTTATTGAACTGTCCGGCTGGCTCATGCTACTAGGCATCGTACTGTTTAGCCTAACCCTGTATGTGATGAGCCTGACCGAGCTGCGTATTCTGGGCATGATCACACCATTTGGTGGCGCATCCTTTATGATAGCCTGGATTGTATTGGCCGTTGCACTATGGAAAGCAAAATAACCATCCCACTGTTAATTGCTTTTAAAATCTATTGAAACCAGATTCATTGCAATTTTTTGCCCCCTGCCCGCGAGGGCTGGAATGTGTATTAGCCGAAGAATTGATAAAAATAGGTGCCAAATCAATCAAATCAGCTAATGGCGGCGTACACTTCAAAGGAAGTTGGGAAACCTGTTATCAAGCTAATCTAGAAAGCCGTATCGCGAGTCGTATTTTATGGCAGATAGCCCAAAAATCATACCGCGATGAACAAGACATCTACAACACAGCTTATGCATTCGCCTGGCATGAATGGTTTTTACCCGAACTAACCATACGCGTCAATTTGGCTGCTATTAAATGTCCATTGCGCAGTCTTGATTTTATTACGCTGAAAATCAAGGATGCCGTATGTGACAAGTTCCGGAAAACAACCGGAAAACGTCCCAGCATCAGTACCATACAGCCCGATATTCGCATTCATGGCTTTCTGGATGCACAGGAATTTACGCTGTATTTGGATACTTCCGGCGACGCTTTATTCAAACGCGGAAATCGAAAAACTGCTGGCGATGCACCCTTGCGCGAAAACCTAGCAGCCGGCATCTTGCAATTAACCGGCTGGCAACCGGAAACGCCACTACTGGATCCGATGTGTGGCAGCGGTACTTTCTTGCTCGAAGCTGCACAAATCGCACTGAATATTCCACCTGGATCACAACGTCGCTTTGCCTTTGAGAAATTCAAGCAATTCGACCAGACTTTATGGAACAAGCTTAAAAATAAAGCACTTTCAGGACAGTTATCAGTATCCCTGCAATCCATTTACGGCAGTGATCTATATGGCTATGCACTGACAGACGCCCGCACTAACCTGGAAGCAGCGGGATTACTTGATGCAGTACATTTGAAACAAGCCAATATACTGGAAATATCTGCGCCGGAACCTCAAGGTGTTTTGGTCACCAACCCGCCTTACGGTGTGCGTATCGGTGATACTGAATCATTAATTGAGCTTTATCCAAAATTAGGCGATGTACTCAAAAACAAGTTCAGTGGCTGGCACGCCTATATTTTCACCACCGATCCATCGCTTCCCAAAACAATTCGCCTAAAAGCATCTAAACGTACACCGTTGTTTAACGGCGCACTGGAGTGTCGCCTGTTGGAATATAAACTGATAGCAGGCAGCATGCGAAAAACAAGAAATGACACATCCACAAATTAGCTAAGAAATTAGAATATCTAGTCTAGGTAACTTCCAGACCGCTCACTGTTCTGGTCAAACCAAACCAGACACTTTTATTTGAGACAATTCATATTTGATTGGTGACATTCCAATATGGCTGAGTGTAACCGTTCATTGTTGTAGTAACCTGTAAAAGCGTCATTACGCGGGGACTTTGTGTAACACCCTGACTGTAAGATCACGAGTCTGGCAATGAATCAATTATCGCTATGCTACAGCGAACGATAATTTCTACCGCTGAACTCTTAGGGTACTGGTCTGCATATTTTCTCTCAACCATACGTATCTAACGCCTGCTGGACTTAATTCAATCTGGTGATTTGCTTTGAGTTGAGCAGCCTGCGGTCCTTGTATAGGGTTTGGCGTGACACACCGCTAATTCGGGCTGCTTCAGCTACATTTTGCAGTTTTTCAGTAAGCGCTATCGCATCGACTTTCTTTTGTATTTCCAGATCTACCATAGAAGGCCTGGTTGGCTCAACAACTTCGGATACTGCCAGGTTGCCTTCCAGCAAAATATGCAATGAAACCGTCATCACAAGACTTTCTGATTTCGATTTTTTGTTTCGCAATAGAATGCTTGAGAGGTGATTCAATGAAGTAAAACTTGTTGCCATAGCTAAACGTGTGGTTATGCCTGATTTTCCGATATTCTTTCAAGACAACAAAGATTTTCTAAATTGATGTGTTCAGGGATTGACGTGAACTCAGAGGTGTCATTTTTAGAAATAACCTGGATGTGACTGCGCCAAAATGTTGGAATAAAAACATCCTGAAAATAGCGATTAGCGTTATCCATATCTTTGATTCTATTGAGTCTTAATTCAGAAATGAGTCTGTCCTGGAAGGTATTGAATGAACGTTCGATTCTCCCTTTTCCTTGCGGTGAGTCAGCAAATATGATCTCGATGCCTAACTCGTTACAGGCGCGTTGCATCTGAGAAGTTACACCGTTTAGGCCCACCAAATATGCCGGCTCTTTCGACGTAGAGCGCTTTAAACAGACCTTTTTGATCAATTTAATAAGCACCTTGAAGCTGCTTATTAAAAGCACCCACTTCCGATTCTATGACAACTGTCAACATTTTGCGTGCACCTTCTTGCAACACTTCCTGTAACGGATCCTTTTGTTCTGGTATATTTCAGCTTGAAAACATGACTATCTGCCTTGCGGTGTTTTCCTCTTTTTATTTGTCGATCTGCCGAGATCTTTACCAACAGGTTCGCCCCCTTTCTTCTCGCTTGTCATGCAACAGAAATGATCATAACTCGTGCAACGGCTACTTCCAGTGATAAAGCATATTGCTACGAATACCTAATGAATCCACAGTCTTCTGTACGCTGCTACCCTGTTCCGTAATCAATTGTCAACGGCAACTTAATTCTGACCCACTTTTCTGGTAAAACGGCAATATAAAATTGATCCACCCTTAGCGTTTTATTGCTTATTGTGTCACTTGTTGGTTAGTAACTGGCATAGTGCCAGCCGCCTTCTTTCCTTTTAATCGGTAACTATTTCCGGATATCTGAGCGATATGTGCATGATGCAGCAGTCTATCGAGCAAGGCTGCAGTTAAAGTCTGATCATCTGCGAAGGCGGTTGACCACTGCGAAAACGGCAAATTGCTCGTCACAATGACACTGCCATGTTCATAGCGTTTGGCAATGACATTAAAGAATAGGTTTGCTTCTTCTCTTCCGAATGGCAAGTAGCCGATTTCATCAATAACGAGGAGTTTAGGCGCCAGTATGCTGCGTTTGAGAAATGTTTCTAAACGGTCCAGTTTTTTTGCGGCGGCTAACTGCAACATGAGATCGGCAGCGGTAATGAAACGCGTTTTTATGCTACTCATGACAGCCTTGTAGGCCAGAGCAATCGCTAAATGACTTTTACCGACACCACTTGGGCCAAGCAGCACGATATTCTCGGCACGCTGGATAAAAGCAAGGCTGGTTAGTTCCTGTAGTTGCTTGCGCGGTGCACCGGTGGCAAATTTGAAGTCATAATCCTCGAAGCATTTGATTGACGGAAGCCCAGCGAACTTCAGAAAAGCATCACGCGTACGCTGATTTCTGGCCCTCAACTCAACATCTAACAGTTGCTCAAGGAAGTCTGCCAAAGTCGATTCATCAGTTGCGGATTTTTCCGCGATGGCTGGCCATTCCAGCGCCACGGCATTCAGCTTAAGTGTTTCACAGGCTTGTTGTATTCTATCCATCTGCAGATTCATAATGCGACCTCCAACAGCTGATCATAGGTGCTGAGCGGATGCTGAAGACTTTCGATGGGGAGAGCCTGCCTATGGCTTCGCGGTTTGGTCTGATTAACCATCTCGTGAAGGGACGGCAGCGGCATTAAACTGAGCTGCTCTTTATCCAGCAGTACCTGCGGCTTTTCACCCGTTGTGCCATGAATACGTTGATGAGCGATATCCGCGAGCCATGGACCCACTTGGGCATTGGCAATATCGACATCCAGTGCCAGTCCGGCCTGGTTCAGTGACGCGGCCAATGGCGTTATAAAGCTGCCTTTAAGGTAACCGTTGAATCGCTCGACTTTACCCTTGGTCTTGGCACGGTAAGGACGACAGGCCCGCAATTTGAAGCCATAGTCCCGCGCCATCGCCAACAAACTGGCATTCCATCGATGCCGGCCCTCGCCAAAGGCATGACGTTCAATCATGACACACTTGGCATTATCAAATAGCATTTCGCGCGGCACGCCCCCAAAGTAATGCAGCGCGCCTTCAATGCCCGCCAACCAGTCCTCTTGACGCTCGTATTCACTGAAACGCACATAGCTGGCTCGGCTGTAACCCAGCGTCGCCACAAAGGCTTTGAGCTTGCAGTGCCCTCGGCGAATCGTAGTGAAGCCCACTTGCAACTGAATACCCGGCAGCGTTTCAAAGCGAACGACCGGGTCATCTATCTTCGGCTTAAATTGTCGAATATAGTGCTTCAGGATGCCATCTTTGCCTTGATAACCCTGCGTTTGTATCTCCCGAAATAAAACGGTGGCTGGTATCCAATCCGGTTTTGCCGCCGCAATACGATCACGCAAATACGGTTTAAATGCATCCAGTTTAGATACCCTGGTGTCACGTTGTTTATAGCTCGGCGTTTTGGCGATATCGCGCAGATAACGACGCGCCGTATTGCGCGATATATTCAATTCTTTGGCGATACCGCGAATGCTCATACCTTGTCGGTGTAAAACATGTATTTCCACTAATTTCTCCTGAGTCAACATCTCATCGACACCGCCTTCTTTTATAAAAAATGGCGGCAATTGTGCCTCACAGGTGGGTCAATTTTAAATTGTCGGTGACAAATGCGACCGCTTCTTCTTTAAATAACCTCGAATAATGTTTGCAAACTGGCTTTACTTTCATAACCACCTCGATCAGTGACATTAAAATCGTCTCTCATCAATGTGTCTAGTGTCATTAAATCAGAACATATCGTATGATGTATCCGAGAATGAGACAGAAGCGACAAATATGAAAAAATTGATGAATTGGGTTATGCGAATATGGTCAATTACGTCATGGAACACATAGATCGAGCGTTCAAATTATTACTCAAGAATCACTACATTGATGACCTAAACACACACGCTGGCGTGATTTACGGCGTATGGGCAAACTATCGCCTCGCTTATCTGAATCCAGCGTGGTTTCGATTCGCTCTGGAGAATGGAGGAGAACCGCATATAACTGCTGACTGGGGTTTAGGTAGATCGATTCTGGATTGCATGTCGGGTGTAGTAAGAGAATTTTATAAAGCGAAGTTTGATAAGTGTCTTATGTCTCATGAGGTATGTAATCATCTGTACGAATGCTCAAGTAAAACTGTTTATCGGCGCTATCATCAGATAGTCTACCCTTTGGGGGACCGTGAAGGACTGTTATTTGTAAACTCACTCATCACCAATCGACCTCACGATAAAGAGAAACGCCCAGATAGAGATGCAAACGAATTGTTTTACGTGGACGAGAATGGTTTTATTTGTCAGTGTGCACTTTGCCGCAGGACAAAAAATCTTCGGGAAGCAGAACGATGGGATTGGGTACCTGAGTGGGTAAGGCAGTGTCCGGAGCACACTAGTCATACATTCTGCCCATCCTGCTTCGGCCATTACTTTCCATTGACTACTACGACAAGCAAAGGGAGGACTTGAACCAGCGACATGCTTTTATTGTTAGAAACCCACAATCTCGGGGGTATTAGAAACTCTGTGTCATTCCATTATGTGTGCTAGTGTCATTACCAAGGGAAACTGGTGGACTAATGAACAAGGGACTTTGTCGTAACTGTACTAATGCGTACTAATGCGTACTAACTCAAACTTAATCTGACAGAATATTCAATAGCCTCGATTAAGAGCTACTGCGTGTACGCCTGAGCAACGCGTACTTTCCCTAGAATTAACAGAAATGTATCGCAGGTCGACTTCTACAGAATTTTAAGTAATTAGGCAAGCCTCCATTTAGAGAAATTCTCTCTTGGAGGCTTGGAAATTAACCAGCAGACTTCCCTGAATGTTTAATCAGTATCAGCTCTGCGTGGTTGACAATAACAAATCATTGAGCCGCTTAACAAAGGCTGCAGGGTCTTCCGGTTGACCGCCTTCAGCAAGCAACGCCTGGTCAAATAAAATATGACTCCAGTCTTCAAAATGTGCGTCTTCTAATTTAAGTCGCTTGACCATAGGATGGTGTGGGTTAATTTCCATGATCGGCTTAGAATGATTCACATTTTGACCCGCTTGTTTTAATAAACGCTCCAGATTTCCACCCATGTCGTGTGTATCTGCAACAAGACAGGCAGGTGATTCTGTCAAACGCAAAGTTACCCGGATATCCTTCACCTTATCTTCCAGTGTTTTTTTCATCCGCTCTACCAAATCCTGGCATTCATCTGCTTCTTTCTTCTGTGCTTCTTTCTCAGCCTCGTCTTCCAGGTTACCCAGATCCAATCCTCCTTTGGCAACAGATTGCAACTGCTTACCTTCAAATTCAGTCAAGTGGCTAACCAGCCATTCATCTACCCTGTCTGCGAGCAAAAGTACCTCAATGCCTTTCTTACGGAATACTTCCAGATGCGGACTGCTTTTAGCAGCTTTAAGACTATCCGCTGTTACAAAATAAATTTTTTCCTGGCCCTCTTTCATACGGCCAATATAATCTTCCAGAGAAACTGATGGCTCATCCACTTCGCTGACTGTAGTTACAAACCGCAGCAGCTTGGCAATGCGTTCGCGATTGATAAAATCCTCACCGACACCTTCTTTTAACACCTGGCCAAACTCTTTATAGAAGGTTTTGAATTTATCTTTTTCGTTATCCGTTTTGCCTTTTGCCAGATCTTCTATCAAGCCTAAAACTTTTTTTATAGACCCGGCTCTGATTGACTCAATATCTTTCGATTCCTGCAATATTTCGCGGGAGACATTCAACGGCAGGTTATTAGAATCAATGACACCGCGCACAAATCGTAAATAATTTGGCATCAGTTTTTCGGCGTCGTCCATGATGAACACGCGTTGTACATACAGTTTAATGCCATGGCGATGCTCACGATCAAATAGATCAAATGGCGCGCGAGATGGAATATAAAGCAATTGAGTATATTCCTGTCTGCCTTCTACTCGGGCATGCACATAAGTCAACGGGGGTTCAAAGTCGTGGGCAACATGTTTATAAAACTCCTGATACTGTTCGTCCGTTATCTCATTTTTAGGACGTGCCCATAACGCATTGGCCTGATTGGTAGTTTCATCCTCATCTGTAATCTTATTTTTCTTTTCTTCATCTGACCATTCTTCCTTTTTCATCAGAATCGGCAAAGTAATATGATCGGAATATTTTCGAATTATATTGCGCAAGCGCATACCGTTCAGCAAATCATCTTCGCCTTCGCGCAAATGAAGTATAACCTCTGTCCCTCGCGTTTCCTTGTTGATAGTTTCAAGTGTGTAGTCACCCTCACCACTGGATTCCCAGCGTACTCCGTGTTCTGCAGTCAATCCCGCACGTCTTGTATTAAGTGTCACCTTGTCTGCAACAATAAAAGCAGAATAAAATCCGACACCAAATTGACCGATCAAATGTGCGTCTTTAACCTGATCGCCGGTTAATGAATTAAAAAATTCACGTGTGCCTGATTTCGCAATTGTCCCGATGTGATCTATGACTTCCTGCCGGGACATGCCAATTCCGTTATCTGTAATGGTTATGGCGCGCGCCTCCAGATCATAGCTGACTTGTATTTTTAGATCAGAATCCGCTTCATAGAGCGCTGCATCCGTCAGGCCTTCAAAACGCAATTTATCTGCAGCATCCGATGCATTAGAGATCATTTCACGCAAAAATATTTCCTTATTACTGTATAAGGAATGAATCATCAACTTTAGAAGTTGTTTAGCCTCAGTCTGAAAACTCAGATGCTCTTTTATTGTTTCAGCTTGCACAGTGTTCTCCAAATAAAAATCAGGATTTTGGTAATGGGGGCGAAATTTTGTATTTCAAGTAATATTGAAGCAATTTTCCACAAACCTGAGGTCTTTATAATCCAGAAATAATAAACAGTGCAGATCTGTCCAGAAAGTTTATTTCAGCAGGTTTGTATCTACCGGTACAAAATATTGCCTTCCTCTGCTCGAGCATTATTAAATCACATTGAATTTTGAATGGCGTAGAGGCTTAATCCCATCAACGATTGTGGGAATATGCCTAGCGCAAGAACAGCCAGTCCATTGGCGCTGATCAACACTTTTACATCATTGTTAACAATAATCGGATCTTCTGTATCAGGCGCATCAAAATACATGAATTTAACAATTCGTAAATAATAAAACGCCCCGATTAATGAGAAAATAACAGCCGCAATAGCCAACCAGATAAATCCGGCATTAACGACAGCCTGTAACACTGCAAATTTGGCATAAAAACCAACCATGGGCGGAATACCCGCCAAAGAGAACATGATCAGCATTGTCATAAATGCATACCATGAATTTCTTTTGCTAAGCCCTTTAAAGTCACTGATATTTTCAGCCTCAAATCCACTGCGTGACAAAATCATTATCATGGCAAAAATGCCAAGTGTCATGAGTACATAGGTAAATACATAGAATAGAGACGAACTATACCCATTCCAATCAGCACTGATAAAACCAAGTATCAGAAAACCCATGTGAGAGATTGTCGAATACGCTAGCATTCGCTTAATATTGGTCTGTGCAATTGCTGCAATATTGCCGACCGCCATCGACAACACCGCCAGAATCACTAACATGCCTTGCCAGTCAGTGACCATCCCCCCCATTCCTTCAATGAGTAATCGCATGACGAAAGCAAAAGCTGCAAACTTGGGAGCAGAACCAATGAAGAGAGTTATTGCCGTTGGCGCGCCTTGATAAACATCAGGCGCCCACATATGAAAAGGAACAGCGCTGAGCTTAAAACCAATACCAGCTACTATAAAGACCAAGCCAATAACCAGAACCTCATGATTACCAACACCGTTTTGTATTGCCTCCGCCACTTTACTGACATGTAACGATCCGGTCGCACCGTATACCATAGACATACCATATAACAGGAAACCCGAGGCCAATGCGCCCAAGACAAAAAATTTCATAGCAGCTTCCGTTGCCACAATGGAATCACGCTTCAAGGCGACCAAAGCATATAATGACAACGATAACAGTTCCAGACCTATATACAGCGTGAGGAAGTGACTGGCAGAAATCATTACCATCATTCCAAGCGTTGCAAACAATATCAGGCTGAAAAATTCACCTGTCAAAATGCCTCGCTCTTTCACATAGGTATAGGAATAAACCAACACAGCGGATACCGTAATATATACCATTATTTTCAGGATATCTGCCATCGCATCATCTACAAACATGCCCGAAAAAGTATAAGTTGTTTCAGTCGAAAATGAAATAAAAGTCAGAAATGCGCATCCCAAAAGTATCGCCTGAGTTAACAAGTAAGTTATGTAGCGTCTTTTTTCTCCAGTTGCCAGATCTACCAGCATGACCACGCACACCATTACAAGTAAAAATATTTCAGAATAGGCTGGTGTAAAATCAGGTGGTATAAAATTCATTAAACGTTCATCCTCATCTCGAGAAATTTATTATTCTGGTTTTTATTTACAACTTGCTGTTACCAACATGCTCTAGCAAATTTTCAACGCTTGCATGCATTACCTCTGTCAGTGGAAAGGGGTAAACACCTAGCCATAACACCGCTATCGCCAGAATGGCAAGCAATACGAATTCGCGCTTGGAGATATCGTGCAACCCCTCAACCGCCGGAGTGGCTACTGCCCCAAATATGACACGTTTATACATCCATAAGGTATAAGCTGCCCCAAAAATAAGTGTTGTTGCAGCTAAAAATGCATACCAGAAATTAACTTTTACTGCCCCCATTATTACCATGAATTCGCCGACAAAACCACTAGTGCCGGGTAAGCCAGCATTCGCCATCGCAAATAACATAAAGAATGCTGCAAAAATAGGCATTTTATTAACGACACCACCATAATCTGCTATTTGTCGTGAATGAAGCCTGTCGTATAACACACCAACGCACAGAAACATGGCACCGGATATAAAACCGTGGGAAATCATTTGCACCATGGCACCCTCAATGCCATAGGCGTTAAACAGGAAAAACCCGAGGGTTACAAAACCCATATGCGCTACCGATGAATATGCAATCAGTTTCTTCATATCAGTTTGCATTAACGCGATGAGTCCAATATACACCACCGCAATCAGCGACAGTACTATCATCATTTCCGCCAGGTAATGGCTAGCATCAGGTGTTATAGGTAATGAGAATCTCAGAAAACCATATCCACCAAGCTTAAGCATAATTGCAGCCAAAACGACCGAACCGCCTGTAGGTGCTTCCACATGAGCATCTGGCAACCAGGTGTGCACTGGCCACATGGGAACCTTCACGGCAAAAGCAAGCAGGAAGGCAATAAATATTAAGACCTGCGATTTAAACGGTATAGGTTGTTGATGATAATCCTCAATGGAAAAACTGCCGCCTGAAGACTGATAAAGATAAATAAAGGCAATCAGCATCAGCAAAGACCCTAGTAGGGTATAGAGGAAAAATTTTATAGCTGCATATACTCTATTCGGACCACCCCAAATACCGATAATCAAAAACATCGGAATTAGGGATGCCTCCCAGAATACGTAAAAAAGCACAGCATCGAGCGATGCGAAAACGCCATTAACTATACCAGACATCAACAAAAATGCGCCCATGTATTGGGAAACACGGGTTTGAATTACTTGCCAACCTGCAATTACAACCAATGGCGTTGTGAAGCAATTCAACAAAATCAATGGCATAGAGATACCATCTACGCCGATGTGATAATTGACGTTAAAACGCTGAAACCAAGTACGATTCTCCACAAACTGCATCGCACTTGTTGCGGCATCAAACTCTGTATACAAAGGTATCGCTACCAAAAAACCCATTATTGATCCTGCGAACGCAATCCAGCGTGCTAGCTGTGCGTTGCGATCACCCCCGGTAGCTAATACTGCTATACCAACCAGAATTGGCAACCAAATAATCAAACTTAAGAGTGGGAAACCAAACAACATGTTTATTCCGTTTTAATTGTTAGTGTTTATTAGTTCCAAGTATCAGAAGAGATTCGCTGTGTTACTAAGCATAAATACTTAATACAGCCACAGGGTCAGGATTGCAAAGATACCGACTATCATAGTGAATGCATAGTGGTAGATATAACCGGTCTGGAAACGTTTAACCAATGTTGCAGTCCATGCAACCAGTTTGGCTGAGCCATTCACCATAATACCGTCTATAATTTTAGTATCACCAAACTTCCACAACACGGTACCTAGCGCACGTGTACCGCCTGCAAATAACCATGAATATAATTCATCTATGTAGTATTTCCGATCCAGTAAAGTATAAATGGGCCCGCTGACCGCTTTTATCTTACCCGGAATATCCGTTCTAACCGTATACAAATACCAAGCTGTAAATATACCCCCAACAGACAACCAGAACGGGGCGGTAGATAGAGCATGAACCATCATGCCGCCAATGCCAGTAAACTCTGCACCGAGTTTTTCTATTGCATCATGCTCAGGGAGCACGTAAATCACGTTATTAAAATAATCACCAAAAACTATCGGACCGATAAACCAGCCAGCAGCGACCGTTGGTATCGCCAATATCACCAGCGGTAGCGTAACGACCCAGGGCGATTCATGCAAATGTTCTTTTGTATGCTCATCCATACGTGGCTGCCCATGAAATGTCATAAATAGCAACCTGAATGTATAGAGTGCAGTAACAAACACCGTCGCCAAAACACAGAAATAAGCAAAGCCAACACCAGGTATATCTGCAAATCCTACTGCCTCAATGATGGCGTCTTTTGAGAAAAAACCTGAAAATCCTGGTACCCCTGCACTCGCTAACGCTGCTATAAACATAGTCCAGTATGTAACGGGCATATATTTCTTCAGGCCACCCATTTTTTCCATATTTTGTTCATGATGCATCGCAATAATGACAGAACCTGCACCCAGGAATAACACTGCCTTAAAGAATGCATGCGTCATTAAATGAAAGATTGCCGCAGAGTAAGCTGATGCGCCGAGGGCAACAGTCATATACCCCAGTTGCGACAGCGTCGAATAAGCTACTACCCGCTTGATATCATTTTGCACAACGGCCACTAACGCCATAAATAGTGTCGTTATACCTCCGACTACAAGTATGGTTGAAAGTGCCACATCGGAAAGTTCGAACAACGGCGACATACGCGCAACCATAAATATTCCCGCAGTGACCATTGTAGCCGCATGAATCAGGGCAGAAATAGGTGTTGGCCCTTCCATCGAATCAGGTAACCAGACATGTAGTGGAAACTGAGCAGATTTCCCCATTGCTCCGATAAAGAGCAATATGCAAATAACAGTAATAACTAGCCACGATGCTCCAGGTACCACTTCGATGGTCTCTGCCACAACATCGGGAGCTTGTTCGAATACGGTAGCATAATCCAAAGAACCAAAATACATCAGTACCAAGGCTATGCCCAGCAGAAATCCAAAGTCACCTACTCTATTGACCAGAAATGCTTTAAGATTGGCATAGATTGCTGTTGGCCGAGTATACCAAAAACCAATCAACAAATAAGACACCAGTCCCACCGCTTCCCACCCAAAAAACAATTGGAGGAAGTTATTCGACATGACCAGCATCATCATTGAAAACGTAAATAAAGAAATATAGCTAAAAAACCGTTGGTAGCCAGGATCGCCATGCATGTAACCGATGGTATAGATGTGCACCATCAACGACACCAGACTGACAACAACCATCATAGTGGCAGACAATTGGTCAATGAGAAATCCTATTTCAAAACGCGTGTCCCCGGTCACTAACCAAGTGTATACAGTACCGTTATATACATTCCCTTCTAAAACATCCAGAAAAATAATAAGGGATGCTATTAAGGAGACAAAGACCAGAGAAATAGTCACACGATGACTCCAAATCGTGCCAATGTAGCGGCCAAATAATCCGGCTGCAAGAGCCCCTATTAGCGGAGCTATTGGTACCAGCAAATAAAGTGTTTGCATCTCAATCTACTTTTTTATGTGTCAGTTATATATCTTTTTATTCAAATATGAATTGAAGTTACTAGCCTTTTAATTGATCCAGATCATCCACATTAATTGTACGTAAATTTCGGAATAAAACGACCAGTATTGCCAAACCTATTGCTGCTTCAGCTGCAGCTACGGTCAGAATGAAAAATACAAATATCTGCCCTGAAATATCCTGCAGATAATGTGAAAATGCTACGAAATTCATATTTACTGCCAACAACATCAGCTCAATCGACATCAGAATGATAATGACATTTTTTCTGTTGAGAAAAATACCCACAATGCCAATAGCAAATAATATTGCACCAAGCACTAGATAATGAGATAACGATACCAAGCTAACTACCTCTTTTTTTATTATTCAAGATTGTGATCAGTATTAACACAGATATTTAATTCTTTTTATCTGCTGGCATTGAAATTATTCGTAGGCGATCTTTTTTGTTAACACTGACTTGCTTAGCAACATCAAGCGTTTTCTTGTCTTCACGATGACGCAGTGTCAACGCAATGGCTGCTACCATTGCGACCAACAAAAGCACCGCCGCCAACTCAAACGCATAAACATATTCTGTGTACAGCAAGCGCCCCAATTCCTTAGTGTTACTGTAGTCAGCCGCTTTAGGTTCAGGTGCAGGCATTTCTTCCAGACTAAAATGTTGCCCAAGCATAATCATGGCGATTTCTACAACCATTACTAGTGCTACCAGTCCACCCAAAGGGAACCATTTCCAGAAACCTTCCCGCAGTTTCTCCAGATTGATATCCAGCATCATCACGACAAACAGGAACAACACCATCACAGCACCAACGTATACAAGAACCAATGTAATAGCTAAAAATTCAGCTTCCAGCAATAACCATAAGCCCGCACATGTAACAAAAGCTAAAACAAGTAACAAAGCAGAATAAACTGGATTACGCACGGTAATCACACCTAGCGCCGATGCAATCAGTACTGTCGAAAAAAAATAAAAAATTATATCCTGAAAATTCATTCGTATTTACCGACTTATATCAACGATAATGTGCATCCGCTTCTCTGTCCTTGGCAATCTGCTCCTCATACCGATCACCAATCGCCAGCAGCATTTCTTTGGTGTAAATCAAATCACCTCTTTTTTCGCCATGATATTCAAGTATGCGAGTCTCAACAATCGAATCAACTGGACAGGATTCTTCGCAAAAACCGCAAAAAATGCATTTACTGAGGTCTATATCATAGCGGGTTGTTCGACGCGTACCATCTTCCCGTTGTTCTGAATCAATCGTAATAGCCATTGCTGGACACACTGCCTCACACAGTTTACATGCAATACATCGCTCCTCTCCGTTAGGATAGCGTCTTAATGCGTGTAACCCACGAAAACGCGGTGACTGCGGCGTTTTCTCTTCAGGATAATGCACAGTTATTTTGGGCTTAAACATATAGCGCCCGGTAACCATCATTCCTTTCCACAATTCCAGCAACAAAAAGGTGCTAAAAAACTTTTTGATTCGATTCATAACAAACCCTCTTTTTTAGAACCAGAGATTCAACGGAAATCCCTCGCGTACGGTTTGGGGTAGTTGCATCACTAAACCCAATACAACTATCCATACTAATGTGATAGGAATAAATACCTTCCACCCCAACCTCATAATCTGATCATAACGATATCTAGGGAATGTTGCGCGAAACCAGAGAAAGAAAAATAGCAAAAAAGCTATTTTTAACAATAACCATATAAACCCTGGAATCATGTTTAAAGGCGCAATATCCAGAGGCGGCAACCACCCCCCCAGAAACATGAGCGCTGTCAGAGTTGCCACCAATATCATATTGGCATATTCCGCAAGGAAAAATACGGTAAATGCCATTCCCGAATAATCTACATGAAAACCAGCCACAATTTCAGACTCGCCCTCGGCCACATCAAATGGTGCACGATTCGTTTCGGCCACACCTGATATAAAATACACCAGAAACATGGGAAACAACGGTATCAGATACCAGTGCAACATACTGCCTCCCTGTTGACCATTTACAATATCCCCCAAATTCAGGCTTTGTGACATCATGAGTACACATACCAAGGCAAAGCCCATGGCAAGTTCGTATGATACGACCTGCGCTGCAGATCGCATGGCGCCTAAAAATGCATATTTAGAATTTGATGCCCAGCCTGCAATAATTACGCCATAAATGCCCATCGATGTCATTGCCAGTATATAAAGTAATCCCGCATTAATATCTGCCAGCACCATTTCGGCGGAAAACGGTACTACAGCCCATGCTGCTAACGCGGGCATGATGGTCAGTATAGGCGCCAGTATAAAGAGAAATTTATTTGCCCCAGTCGGAATAACAATTTCTTTCATTAAAGCCTTTACTGCATCTGCAATCGGCTGTCCCCAGCCACGCAACCAAGGTATGCCAAAAAATGTCACGCGATTGGGCCCGACGCGTATTTGCATGTAGGCAATAATTTTGCGTTCTGCAAACGTAAGGTAGGCAACGCCAAGCAGCAATGGAACAATAATGGTAAAAATAAATGTCATATTTGTCGCAAGTGTGAACAACATGGCACCCCATTCAACGCCAAACAACTGTTCAAACTGCTGTTGCATAAATTCCATTAGATCGCGTTCCTTCCCATTACACTTTTTCTACCGATATTTCCCCGAACATCGCGCCTAGCTTGAACGTTTTGGGATGGGCGCAAGGTAACCGCACGCAATTGGCTGGTAATTTCTCATCACAAACTGCCTGCAGCTGTATAGCTTCATTTCCTTGCTTGATACTTATCTGATCTCCAGTACTGATTCCTAAAGTTTCCATCAATGCAGATGACAACTGAGCTTGTATTGATACTGCATCTCGTGTTTGTTGAAGTGATTGTGCCCGGCGCACTATAGGATCAGCCTGATAAATAGGCACCTCTCCAATACGTTGTATAGTATTCTTCCTATTCATCTGCAGATCAAAACCAGTAGTTCTAATGCTATTACTCATATACTTGTCCAGTTCTGTACCTTCAAAAAATATTGCATCGCGAACCTGTTCTGACGTTTCATAGTCAAAACCATCCAGTCTGAATAAATTTGCCATAACCCGCAGCACTTTCCACGCAGGCCTCGTTTCACCCTGTGGTGCAACAACACCATTAAAGCTCTGCACACGCCCCTCCGTGTTAACGAATGTGCCAGAGGTTTCAGTAAATGGCGCAATTGGTAGCAATACATTTGCATATTCTGGCGCATTCCCTCTATATGCACTCAGCGACACCACAAAATCTGATGATCTAATTGCGCTCATCGATTGCTGACCATCATAGGTATCAAACTCCGGTTCAATATTCATTAATATGAACCCGCGGCATTTATTGTCCGTCGATTGTTGCAACATTTGTGCTGCATTGTATCCGCTCATAACACCCGGATATAAATTGACCGCAGATGAAATGCCCGACAGATCCGGAACAGCACCTGCCACATATGCACCTACGCTGTTTGCCGCCTCACCCAAAATCCCAAAACTTGCACCCGTTACTTCAGCCAATGCGTTCGATAATATAAGAAATTTCGTATAATCCGGGTGGTGTTGCGCCATATTACCCAGATAAACTGCCGCTGGAGCATTCTCAATTAAACTCGTCGCAATGGCTTTCGCCGTTGCAGTTTCCTGAATCTGTACTGATGCCAGCAATGACTTAAACTTTTCTGATTCACTTACATCTTTTACATCTAACGCTGCTTTTAAAATGCCTGCCAATGTTTCAGCGATCTCATTCGGAGCAACAATGAACTTGTTTTCTATTTTTGTCAGCAAATCATCATCAACAGGATTAACAATATTGAGCTGCGCACCTTTCTTCACAGCCTGCCTCACTCGTTGCGCAAGCAATGGATGATCTTTGCGCAGTGTACTACCCACAATCAGCACTGATTTTAGTTCCGATAATTCCGCAATGCTTGTTCCTAACCATGGAATACCGTGCAATTGCTTATCTGCGCTAAAATCTGATTGGCGCAGACGGTGATCGACATTTCCACTACCCAGTCCACGCATCAATTTCTGTAAAAGATAAAGTTCTTCCGTTGTGCTGTGTGCGGATGTCAGCGCGCCCAGACTTTGAGCGCCAAACTCTTCTTTGATGTCGATAAGTTGATTAGCCGTATATTCCAATGCCTCCTGCCAATCACACTCCTGCCATTGACCATCACGTTTGATCATCGGCTGTGTCAAGCGGTCTTCTGAATTCAGACCTTCATAAGCAAAACGGTCTTTATCGGATAGCCAGCATTCGTTTATCGCTTCGTTGTCTCTGGGTAATACACGCATCACCCGGTTATGCTTTACTTGAACAATGAGATTAGAGCCCAGACCACAATGCGGGCTGATCGATTTTCTACGCGACAACTCCCAAGTGCGCGCAGAATAACGAAATGGTTTGCTGACCAACGCCCCCACCGGACACAAATCAATCACATTTCCGGACAATTCAGAGTCAACAGTTTTGCCTACAAAAGACAGGATCTCTGCGTGCTCGCCGCGCCCAGCCATACCAAGTTCCATAATGCCGGCAATTTCCTGACCGAAACGCACGCAACGCGTACAGTGTATACATCGCGTCATATCAGTTGAAATTAAAGGACCAAGATTTTTGTTAGCCACAACACGTTTGGCTTCTTGATAGCGCGAACCACTTGCACCATAACCGACAGCGAGATCTTGTAATTGACATTCACCAGCCTGATCGCAAATTGGGCAATCCAATGGATGATTAATCAATAAGAACTCCATCACTCCTTTTTGCGCCGTCACAGCCTGCTTTGAATGCGTGTAGACCTTCATACCATCCATAACAGGTGTAGCGCAGGCTGGCAAAGGTTTAGGTGCCTTCTCTACCTGAACCAGACACATACGACAATTTGCCGCGATGGATAATTTCTTGTGATAGCAAAAATGAGGGATATAGACTCCGACCTCTTTAGCACCATCCATGATAGTGCTGCCTTTGGGGACAGAAACTTGTTTACCGTCTATTTCAATATTGACCATCAGTTAAATTCTTGTTTTTAAAAGTTCGTATAAATAGTACAAGAGACTGCATTTCTCTACCGACTTATCATCAATTTATTCCGAGTTAAACAATTGATATTGTTTACACCATGCACTTCTTATGCTCTATGTGAAACGCAAACTCATCTCTAAAATGCTGAATCATAGCGCGAACAGGCATCGCAGCTGCATCCCCTAATGCACAGATTGTGCGCCCCTGAATATTGTCAGCAATGTTATCCAATAAATCGAGATCTTCTTGTCGTCCTTTTCCGTGTTCGATACGATTAATAATACGATATAACCATCCGGTTCCTTCTCGACACGGCGTGCATTGACCACATGATTCCTCAAAATAAAAATAGGACAACCGTTCAAGTGCTTTGACCATACAGGTTGTTTCATCCATGATAATAACGGCTCCGGAACCCAGCATTGAACCAGCCTTAGCGATAGAGTCATAATCCATATCTGTTTCCAGCATGATATCTCCAGGCAATACTGGCATTGACGACCCGCCTGGTATGCAGCCTTTTAATTTTCGGCCTCCACGTATACCTCCCGCCAACTCCAACAGTTCGGCGAAGGGCGTTCCAAGTGGAATTTCATAATTTCCCGGCTTATTTACATGACCGGATACTGAAAAAATTTTAGTTCCACCATTATTTGGCTTACCTAATTGCAAGTATTGTTCACCACCATTACGAATAATCCAAGGCACCGATGCAAATGTTTCTGTGTTGTTAATCGTCGTTGGCTTTCCATAAAGACCAAAGTTTGCAGGAAAAGGTGGCTTAAAACGCGGCTGTCCTTTTTTTCCTTCTATGGACTCAAGCAGCGCTGTTTCTTCCCCACAAATATATGCACCATAGCCATGATGATTATAAAGGTCAAAACTGAAAGAAGAACCAAGAATATTTTTCCCCAGATAACCGGCCGCACGCGCTTCATCTACGGCTTCTTCCATGCGTTCATAGGTTTCCCATATTTCGCCATGAATGTAATTATAACCAGCTTTAGCACCCATCGCATATGCAGCAATAACCATTCCTTCTATTAATATGTGCGGGTTATATCGCATTATATCGCGATCTTTAAATGTACCCGGCTCACCCTCATCAGAGTTACAAACGATATATTTATCACCCTGGTAATCCTTCGGCATAAAACTCCACTTTAACCCGGTAGGAAAACCTGCTCCACCACGTCCGCGCAATGCTGATTTTTTTACTTCTTCAATGATCTCTTCAGGTGTAATTTTATTTGCAAGAATTTTTCTGAGCGCTGCATATCCTTCACGGTTTTCGTAATTTTTTAATCGCCAATTATCAGGTTCAGATGCTTCCACTCCGTTGAGTAATGTAAGTGGATATTGTTTCATTTTTTCAATTCCTCCAACATTTCATCTATCTTCTCGCTGGACATGAAACTACACATACGTTTGTTGTTTACCAACATCACAGGTGCATCGCCACAAGCGCCCATGCATTCACCTTCCCGCAAAGTAAATTTCCCATCTGACGTAGTCTGATTAAATTCTATTCCTAAATTCTGTTTCAGATAACCCGCCGCGTCATTTCCCCCTGATAATGCACATGGCAAATTCGTACAGACAGTAATTTTGTACTGCCCTATAGGCTCGAGGTTATACATATTATAAAAAGTAGCAACTTCATAAACTGCTATTGCAGGCATATCCAGGTAGTCAGCAACGAAATTCATGGTCTCACTTGCCAACCACCCTTTTTCATCTTGCGCAATTGCCAAAGCTGACATGACTGCAGATTGTTTTTTATCAGCAGGATACTTTGCTATTTCACGATCAATTTTTTTTAAGGATTCAGCGCTCAACATCTCGATTATCTATCAATTTCACCAAATACTATATCTTGTGTACCAATGATTGCCACCACATCGGCGATCATATGACCGCGTGACATCTCGTCTAGCGCTGCCAGATGAGCAAAACCAGGCGCTCTAATTTTCAAGCGATAAGGCTTGTTGGCACCATTGGATACCAAATAAATACCAAACTCCCCTTTCGGGTGCTCAACACCAACATAGGCTTCACCAGGGGGCACATGAAAGCCCTCTGAGAATAACTTGAAGTGATGAATCATTTCTTCCATATTCTGCTTCATTGCGACCCGCGACGGAGGGGCAACCTTATGATTATCAGTAATGACCGGCCCTGGATTTTTGCGTAACCAATCAACACACTGCTTGATAATTCTGTTGGATTGTCGAAATTCCTCCATGCGCACTAAATATCGATCATAACAATCGCCATTTACACCCACCGGAATATCGAAATCAAGTTGATCGTACACTTCGTATGGCTGTTTTTTTCGCAAATCCCAAGCTACCCCCGAACCTCGCAACATTGGCCCAGTAAAGCCAAGTGCCTTAGCACGCCCAGGAGAAACCACACCGATATCCACCAAACGTTGTTTCCATATACGATTATCTGTCAGCAATGTCTCGTATTCGTCCACGTAAGTGGGGAATCGTTCGGTAAAGTCTTCAATAAAATCCAACAAGGAGCCTTCCCTGTTTTCATTTCTTGAACGTGTCTGTTTCTCACTGTGAATTTTTGACGACTGATATTGTGGCATTGTATCGGGCAAATCACGATAAACGCCACCTGGACGATAATAGGCTGCATGCAGTCTTGCACCTGATACTGCTTCATAGCAATCCATAAGATCCTCTCTTTCACGGAATGCATAAAGAAACATTGTCATTGCCCCCACATCCAACGCATGTGCACCAATCCACAATAAGTGATTTAAAATTCGTGTAATTTCATCAAACATCACACGAATATATTGCGCTCTTATCGGTACATCTATTTGTAGCAGCTTTTCGATAGCTAAGACATATGCATGTTCATTTACCATCATGGACACATAATCCAGCCGATCCATATACGGCACAGACTGAAGAAATGTTTTATTTTCCGCAAGTTTCTCAGTCGCACGATGCAAAAGGCCTATATGCGGATCGGCACGCCTGACAACTTCTCCATCCAACTCAAGCACCAGCCTCAACACACCATGCGCTGCTGGGTGTTGTGGGCCAAAATTCATGGTGTAATTTCTTATTTCTGCCATATATTGCTTTTTGTTTTAGAAATTTATTTTATTAACCAACCACTCAGACTACTCGGCATAGCTGTCACCATAGTTCTGCTCCCGAACAACAAGCGGAGTTATCTCACGTGGCTCTATACTTACAGGCTGATAAATGACGCGTTTCTGTTCCTCATCGTAACGCATCTCAACATAACCTGATATTGGAAAGTCTTTACGGAATGGATTGCCCACAAAACCATAATCGGTAAGAATTCTGCGAAGATCTGTGTGTCCTTGAAACACAATCCCGTAGAGATCAAACGCCTCACGCTCAAACCAATTCGCTCCCGGCCAAATATCCGTCACTGAATCAATAACCGGAAATTCATTATCCTCTGCGAACACTTTCATTCGCAATCGCTGATTTAGAGGAATTGATAACAGATGATAAACCACCCCGAAGCGCCTGCCACCGGGCTTACCTAAAGCATTCACCTCATCGCCATAGGTCGAATAATCCATGCCACACAAATCTATTAGAGTGTCAAAACCCAACTCTATATGATCACGCAAAACTTTACTCACTGAATCAACATCCTTGGCATGCACTACAATTGTCAACTCATCAAAAAGACAATGCTGACTCACTAACCGTTCCGCTAAAATACTGTCCAATACCTCAGCCAAGGCTTCCTGTCTAGATGTATTCATATTTTTATTACCGAGCAATGGTATTTGTGCGATTTATTTTATTTTGCAACTGAATGATGCCGTACAGCAGAGCTTCAGCAGTTGGCGGACACCCCGGAACATAAATATCAACCGGCACTATACGGTCACAACCACGCACCACAGAATAAGAATAATGATAATACCCTCCGCCATTCGCACATGAACCCATAGAGATCACCCATCGTGGCTCAGCCATTTGATCATATACTTTTCGAAGTGCCGGAGCCATTTTATTACACAACGTACCTGCCACTATCATCACATCCGACTGCCTCGGACTTGGACGGAATACAATACCAAACCGATCAAGATCATATCTCGAAGCGCCTGTTTGCATCATCTCTACCGCACAACAGGCCAGACCAAACGTCATTGGCCACATTGACCCTGTTCGCCCCCAATTAATAACAGAATCCAAGCTGGTTGTAATAAATCCCTTCTCTAAAGCACCTTCAATACTCATAACTCTAATCCCACTCCAATGCGCCGCGCACCCATTCGTAAATGAAACCCACTATCAGAATACCCAAGAATATCATCATCGCAACAAAACCAAACAATCCTATTTCATCCAGAACGATTGCCCATGGAAACAGGAATGCTATCTCCAAATCAAACAAAATAAACAGAATTGCAACAAGGTAATATCGCACATCAAACTTCATACGCGCATCTTCAAAAGCTTCAAAACCACACTCATAAGGAGATAATTTTTCTTTGTCCGGTCGATTAGGCGCCATCAACCAACCACCAATCATGCACCCAGCGCCCACCAAAAAACCAACAACCAAAAACAATAAGATAGGAAAATAATTTTCAAGCATAAATTTATTTTATTTTATACGTTAACTACCCGCAGAGCATTTTGACATGAAATAAATGGAGAAATTCATATATGGTGCCGACGGCGAGAATCGAACTCGCATAGCTTTCGCCACCGCCCCCTCAAGACGGCGTGTCTACCAATTCCACCACGTCGGCGCTCACTTTACGATTGTTTATTGCCAACGACATTAAAAAAATTTCTTCAGTATCCCTTTAATCTGGTATCTGATTTGCTTTTGACGACGCACCCTCTGCGCCTGACATTCCCGGAATAATTATTTCATCAACATCGGGCTTTAAATTCTGTTGATCTGGCGTTGTCGCATTTTGTGTCTCCTGAACTTCGTCCATCAAGCTCATCACCCCCAGATCTTCAACACGATTCATCGTTAGATAAGTCAAACTCATACTGGTTATAAAAAACATTGCCGCGACGATACCAGTTGTCCTACTTAAAAAAGTAGCTGACCCACTTGCACCAAATAAACTACCTGCGGATCCACTACCAAACGCAGCTCCCATATCCGCACCCTTGCCATGTTGTAATAATATTAGGACGATCAATACCACCGCTAATATAACATGTATAGACCAAACCAAGGTTTCCAACGTGTAACTCCACAGTAAATTTAACTTCGTATCGCCTTACAAATCGCAATAAAATCATCAGCAATTAGCGATGCGCCACCTATTAATCCGCCATCAATATCAGACATTGCAAATAATTCTGCTGCATTACTTGCTTTTACACTTCCACCATACAGAATAGTCATACCAGCCGCGAGTTTTTCATTCTGTGCAGCTATGCCCTGTCTTATAAAACGATGTATTTCTTGTGCCTGCTGAGGTGTCGCTGTTTTGCCTGTCCCAATTGCCCAAACAGGTTCGTAGGCAACAATTGCTTTCTCCAGTGAATTCACACCTGCTAACGTTATAACTGCACTTAATTGATCATTTATAACCCGCTCAGTTACATCCGAATCACGTTGCTCCAACGTTTCACCCACACATAAAATCGGCACCAATCCCGCTCTTTGTGCAGCAACATATTTTTCTGCAACAACCTGGCTGCTTTCTCCAAAAAGCATTCTTCTTTCAGAATGCCCAACGATTACGTAGGTACAATTGAAATCATTTAACATTGAAGCCGACACCTCACCAGTATAAGCGCCTTTTTCATGTTGACTGACATTCTGTGCTCCCAACTTGATATTCGTATTCTGCAACTCAGATTGCACCGAAGCCAAGTAGGGATATGGAACACAAACAGCACAACTGGGATCACTTTCCAGCTCTGGAATACCCTTAACCAATGCGTTTAATAGCGTGCTGTTTTCTTCTAGGCTACCATGCATTTTCCAGTTGCCAGCCACCAGTTTTTTTCGCATTGTTTATTTCCTTGCTTACTCAAAATGGGCGATGCTACCCCTGATTGACTTACTAGTCAATCTATTACATTTCTTAGAGTCTTCATTGAGCCGATTTGGCTTCAAAAAGACTTTTAAAAGTCAGACTGTTACGATTTCAATGATGAACAACACAAGAACGCAGGTTAAAACAAACGTAGACAGTTTTTATACCAAGTTTCTAATAGGGAATTTCTAATATTCAACCAAATCGACCTGTAATGTAGTCTTCTGTTTGTTTATTCTTTGGTTTGATAAAAATTGTATCGGTTTCATCAAATTCGATTAATTCACCAAGATACATATACGCCGTGTAATCAGATACTCGCGCTGCTTGCTGCATGTTATGTGTTACGATTAAAATCGTGACTTTATGCTTAAGATCTGCGATGAGTTCTTCGATACTTGCCGTTGCTATCGGATCTAGCGCAGATGTTGGCTCATCAAACAACAAAATTTCAGGATCTGTTGCCAACGCACGCGCAATACATAACCGTTGTTGTTGTCCCCCAGAAAGATTGAACGCCAAATCATTTAAACGATCTTTTACTTCGTCCCAGAGTGCCGCGTTACGCAATGCATCTTCAATCTTTTCATCCAGTATAGCGCGTTGTCTAATACCCCTAACCCTCAAGCCATAAGCGACATTCTCATAAATTGATTTTGGAAATGGATTGGGTTTTTGAAAAACCATACTGATTCGCATCCGCACTTCTATTGGATCTACTTTTGGCAACAAAATATTGACATTATCTGGATAAAGTGTAATTTCACCCTCGTAGCGATTACCTGGATACAAATCATGCATACGATTAAAACAACGCAGAAATGTAGACTTACCACATCCTGACGGGCCTATAAGCGCTGTAATTTTTTTATCATGTAACATCATATCGATGTTTTTCAGGGCATTAAAAGTACCATAATAAAAGCTCAGATTTTTTACTTTTGACTTGTACTGATTCGATTCTGCAGTATTTTGCATTTCTTTACCATTTAATATTCTTACGCATGCGATAACGTAAATAAATTGCCAGTCCGTTCATCGCAAGGGTCATCACAACCAATACCAACCCTGCTGCAGCTGCATTCAATTGAAAAGCTTCTTCCGGTCTAGAAACCCAGTTAAACATTTGGATAGGCATTACCGTAAAGGGAGCAGTTAACCATTCAAACGATATATATGGAAACTCATTTGTAACTGGTGACGGTGGTAGAAATGCTATGAAGGTTAATGCGCCAATAGTGATTATCGGCGCTGTCTCACCAATTGCACGTGCCAATCCGATTATAATACCCGTTAGTATACCAGCCGCAGAATAAGGCAATAGATGATCAGAAACAGTCTGCCATTTGGTAGCCCCTAGCGCATAGGCACCTTCGCGGATTGCAATGGGTATTGCCCTTATCGCTTCGCGAGTTGCCACTATAACCACCGGCAAAATCAATAATGCCAATGCGAATCCAGCTGCCAGAATGCTTTGGCCAAACCCTAATTGATAAACAAATAAACCTAAGGCAAGCAGGCCATAAATTATCGAAGGCACCCCGGCCAAATTTGTTACATTTATTTCTATAATCTCAGTAAACAAATTCTTAGGTGCATATTCTTCTAGATAAACACCTGCACCGACACCCAGCGGAACTGCCGACGCGGCAGTTACCAGCATGACTAACGTTGTGCCAACCCATGCTGACAATATACCCGCGGCTTCCGGACGCCTTGATGGAAAAGACGTAAAAAAATCCCAAGTTAACCGAGGCATGCCATCTATTAACATCTGAGTAAATAATGCAATAAAAGTCATAATTGCTATCATCAATGCAATAATGCCGGTAATCATAAATAACAAATCCCAGCGTTTATGGCGCCCGATTATTTTTCTGATTTCATCCAGATTATTTACATTTCTCATGGCTCGTTACTTTAAAAGGATTAATTTAGTTTCAGTATATTTCGCGGTAACGTTTACGCAATAGATGTCCAATAATATTGAACACTAGCGTCATGAGTAACAAAGTTAAACCAGCTGCAAAAATTGTTTGATAGCCGATACTTCCATGTGGCAAATCGCCTAGACTAACCTGCACGATATATGCTGTAATCGTCGCAGCCGGTTCCATCGGATTCCACGTAAGATTTGGCTGCATACCTGCCGCAATTGCGACTACCATTGTCTCCCCAACTGCACGTGAAATACCTAAGATATATGCAGCAGCAATACCCGAAAATGCAGCTGGTGCCACTACGCGAATAGCAGTCTGGAAACGCGTTGCTCCCATTGCATAAGAACCTTCTCGCAAGTGCATAGGCACCGCACGCATCGCATCCTCGGTCATAGAACTGACATACGGAATGATCATTATTCCCATTACCAAGCCCGCCGATAGCAAACTAAAACCAGGCAACTCAGGAAAAATCATCTGCAACAGCGGCGTAACAAAAAGCAGTGCGAAATAACCGTAAACAACAGTAGGCACTCCCCCAAGTAGTTCCAGAAAGGGTTTTGCTACTTCGCGTACTGCGAATGGTGCGAATTCTGAAAGATATATTGCGATAATGGTTCCAAGTGGAAGTGCCACTATCAGCGCAACCATTGAACTCACAACTGTACCTGCTACAAGTGGCAGAATTCCATAATGCGCGTCATCGAAAAGAGGTGTCCATTGGGTATCCGTAAGAAACTCCCAGATGGAAACATGCTGAAAAAAAATAACTGACTCTTTCACCAGCATCACAATTATTGCAAGCATGATGACAACGGAAAGTAACGCAGATAAGAATAATATCGACTCGATAAATCGTTCATGCAGATTACGTCGATAGCTATACCCTAGTCTACCCACATAATTCTTTTTTTTATGCAACTCTTTTGACACAAGAATTAATTAGTATAAGTTGAAACATTCTGTCTTTGGAATGCGGCACTAGACGTTCGACCGGACTATCATCGCATTATGATTCACTAAAGTGAACAAATATTGCCAGCGCAAAATGTTATTACCAAGATGGCGGCACATTTTATTGATGCTTACTTAATTATGCTGATGAGTATTATTCAACGCACTACAAATTTACAACTCTGACGCCTGTATACGGCCATCAGAGTTGTTACAATTTATGACTACAATTTAATAATCGTCGTCATCGTCGTCATCGTCGTCCTCATTATCCCAGTCGTCCCAGTCGTCAGCCTTTAATACCAGCTTACCCTCAGCACGACTCGCATCAAGGTCAGTCATCGGCGCTTC
>NZ_QAAE01000007.1 GCF_003046585.1 Nitrosomonas aestuarii
GTAATCATGTCCCAGACAGAGTAATAGCCCGGTCCCGATGGTGGTCCTGAAAACAAGCCAGGTTTCGGTGGCGCACTGACAGGCGGTACTTTTGACCAGTCTGCATTATTTTTATCAGATGAAGAGTTGGTGTTGACTACTGTATTCTGCGCTGATTTATCTGCGAAAGCTTGTGAAGCTAAAATGATGATGATTCCCGTGATCAGGCCGAATTTGAGCAGACATTTTTTAGCGGTTGCAGTTATGAGTGACATAATGACTTGGTTATTGTTTTCTGATTGAGATTTTTTTTGGTTATATTTTGTACCGTTACAGCAATCTGGTCTGCCATGCGGCAAAGCTGGAACTGCCGGAATTGAGTGTTAATCATCATGAAAATCACCTTGTAATATTGATAACGTTGAATATGGCTATAAAAAAAATTTATATTCAATGTATATCAATATTCATGCCAACTATTAACCTATTGATAAATAATTAATTTATTGTTTAGTAAAGTATCAAAAATTTATGATTCTTAAAATTTTGTGATACGATTCACAAAAAACTGTGATTTATTGAATAATGATTAACGCGTTTAATGAACATTTTCGCTATTCGCCACTGTTTATTGCTGTAATTGATAAGGGGTTTGTCTGCCGTGATATCAATCCAAAATGGCGTAAATATCTGGGCTTATCAGATACAGCTGCGATTGCACTGCCAGTGGAGGAATTATTTAGCCATGAGAATGTATCCTCTCTTAAGAATCAAATCAGGGAGGTGATACATGAGAAGAGTGAAGTGTGCGGCAGGACAATATCTTTGAAAAAAATAGATTCTTCAATTAAATCAACACCGAGTGGATTGTTGTCGGTTTGGAGGATTCGACAAACTGACGATGAGCAGAAGCAAGTATTATTGGTGTTCACCGAGATGGCAGATTACACCCAGGCGGTCAATAAGCTCAATCAATTGCAAACGACGCATGAATTGATTCTCAACGCTGTGGGGGAGGGCATTTACGGCGTTGATAAATATGGTAATACAACCTTTGTTAATGAAGCGGCCACCCGGATATTGGGCTGGCGTGCTGAAGATGTCATTGGGAAATCATTACACGATATTCACCATCATTCCTATCCAGATGGTTCGCCTTATCCAAGTAGTGAGTGCCCAATTTATAACGCATTTACAGATGGCAAGGTGCACCAGGGAGATGATGAATTTTTCTGGCGTACAGACGGGACACCGGTTCCTGTTGAATATACCAGTACACCTATTCGTGAGAATGGTGAGGTAAAAGGGGCTGTTGTTGTCTATCGTGATATTACGGAACGCAGGAAAAACGAGCAGCAACGCGAGGCAGCTTATCTTCAAATAAAAACTTTAAAAGAACTGCTCGAACGGGAACGCGATTATTTGCGTGATGAAATTAATATCACCGTTAATTTCGGTGAGATTATTGGCGAAAGCCAGGCATTGAAACGTACACTGGCTCAGATTGAGGCAGTCTCTAGAACCTCAACCAGTGTGCTCATTTTAGGTGAATCCGGCGTTGGTAAGGAAATGGTTGCTCGGGCGATTCATGCTAATAGCGTCCGTGCGGAAAAACCGCTTGTTAAAGTTAATTGTGCCTCAATTCCTAAAGAGCTTTTTGAAAGCGAGTTCTTTGGGCATGTGCGCGGATCATTTACAGGCGCGCATCGTGACCGGGTCGGTCGGCTTCACCTTGCTGCAGGTGGTACGCTTTTTCTGGATGAGGTAGGTGAAATCCCGCTCGATTTACAAGGGAAATTATTACGTGCATTACAGGAGCAAGAGTTCGAACGTGTGGGCGATGACAAAACGATTAAGGTAGATGTGCGTATTGTTGCTGCGACTAATCGTGATTTGAAAGCAGAGGTTGAGTCCGGACGATTTCGTATGGATTTATATTATCGACTGAGCATTTTTCCTATCGAGGTGCCACCGCTGCGGGAACGAATCCAGGATATCGGACCACTTGCAATACAGTTTCTGAAAAATATTTGCCAGGAATTTGGACGCGAGCCATTATCATTGACTCGTCAACAGCTCGAATTTTTGAATAGCTATAGTTGGCCGGGTAATATCCGAGAGCTCAAAAATATAATCGAACGAGCGGTTATTCTTACAACGGGTCATCGGCTGAGACTCGACCTTGCCATGCCAGGCCATGCCCAAAATGGGAAATCGGAACCGATGCCACCATTTGATCAAACTGAAAAAGCTGGATTTGTGACTGATGCTGTTTTTCGTGAAAAAGAAAAATTAAATATGATTGCTGTTTTGCGACTTACAAACTGGCGTATATCGGGTACAGATGGTGCGGCTGCATTGCTTGGCATCAAACCATCCACGTTAGCTTATAGAATGAAGATACATGGTGTCAATAAGTCTGATTATCTATGATATTTTGTCTTTTTACATAACGAAATTCAGTGTTAGGCTACAAAAAGCCATTGAATTAACGCTAACTCTTTGATAATTTGATTGCAATTTCTTGAGTTTGGAAAGTTTCTCTAATTCAATCAACGGTTACGAATAATTTCATGGATAGCACTTCGA
This sequence comes from Nitrosomonas aestuarii, assembly GCF_003046585.1. Classification (GTDB taxonomy): domain Bacteria; phylum Pseudomonadota; class Gammaproteobacteria; order Burkholderiales; family Nitrosomonadaceae; genus Nitrosomonas; species Nitrosomonas aestuarii. The sequence continues at coordinate 2,569 of NZ_QAAE01000007.1, forward strand.
TTCGCTTTCTCATCAGTATCGGGGACACGTAGCTGGATGATTTTACCATCTTTGTTTGTATCCATTCCATCAGTCTTTTATGCTTCATAAAAAAAATCAATTTGCAGCAATTCCTAGCTTAGTATCAGCAGCATCTTTTTATTATCAATATACTTAAGCACTTCAATTGAACATAATTTGAGTTGTTTTTCTATCTCTTTAAACTTATAAATCTTCCATTTGCTATAAACAGCATGTTGAGTGACACAAGGAGTCAATTTAGAAAATTGCTTAAAAAACCCGCAGCTCTATCATTTACCCTTTTATACTAAGCGGTATTCATTAGGCGAACGAATATTTTTTCTTTGACACATTTCAGGCATTATGGATTTATTGACTCAAGGTTTGCTCGGTGCAGGTATGGCGCAATCGGGTGCAAAAAATAATGAAACACGTATAGCTGCGGGTATCGGTTTTCTTGCGGGGATTATTGCTGATGCGGATATCCTGATTCAGTCTGAAAACGATCCGCTGCTCAATATCGAGTTTCACCGGCATTTTACGCACTCTATTTTTTTCGTCCCGCTGGGTGCACTGATTGCCGCTTTTCTGTTATGGCCCTTTTTACGCAAACGCTTGCCGTTTGCACGTATCTACCTGTTTGCTTTTCTTGGTTACTGTCTGAGTGGTATGCTGGATGCGTTTACCAGCTATGGCACGCATTTGTTATGGCCACTTGATGATGATCGTCTGGCGTTTAATATTATTTCCGTCATTGATCCGGTGTTTACCCTGATACTATTGATTGCAGTGATTATGGCATTCAGGAAATATACACATACCCCGGCACGTATGGGATTGTTACTGGCAGCCATTTACTTGTCACTGGGTTGGATGCAGCTGCAGCGTGCTGAAAACGTTGCTGCAACTTTGGCCCAGGAGAGGGGACACGCTATCGAACGACTACTGGTCAAACCGACGCTGGCCAATCTGGTACTCTGGCGTTCGATTTACCAGACTGAAGGTCGGCTATATGTAGATGCAATACGGGTCGGTCCTTTTTCAGATGCGCGTGTTTATCCAGGAGATTCTATCGAGTTATTTGATCTGGCACGCGATATGCCCGAGTTACCGGTATCTTCCCTGCTGGCGGGTGATATCAAACGTTTCACAACTTTTTCCGATGGTCTCGTTGCTATCTGGCCAGAACAGCCCGATGTGCTGATTGATGTACGCTATTCAAATCTGCCGATGAATCTGTCTCCGCTATGGGGCATTGAGATGGACGTCGCACAGCCAGATCAGCATGCCAGATATACCTTATATCGAGATGCATCTGGTGAAACACGAAAAAAATTCATGACGCTGTTAATGGGGAGGGATTTTGACTGATACTCGGTCATAACGAATAAGGCCGTTATTTCAATGCGGCAATCCATTTTGTATACAGGCGGTCAGCTACCGTATTGAGTTTCGTAACACGCTCTGTTAGATTGGTTTCTATTTCGGCTGGAGACTGTACGGAAGGCACATTTAGTTGTATGACTTCTTCAAAACTGACATCGCTCCAGTCTTTTACCATGCGTTCTGTCATCTCGACATGACATTGCATGCCCAGATGAATGCCCATGGCGAATGCCTGATTTTCACAATAGAGGCTGGAAAGTATGCACGTTGCTCCTTCTGGCAGGCTGAAAGATTCACCATGCCAGTGAAAAGTCTCGAATTCTGATAGGTCATCAAACCAGGCGCGTGCCACCGGGTTTTCTGGCACTTCGACTTTTCCCCAGCCCATTTCCTTGAATGGATCTTGCTTGACAACGCCACCCAATGCCTTGGCCATTAACTGACCACCCAGACAATGTCCCAATACGGGTATATCATGGGCGACTGCCAGTTTGATGAGCTTCAGTGATGATTCAATCCAGGGCAAATCATCATTTACGCTCATAGGGCCGCCCATAAAAACCAATCCGCTATATGAATCAACACTGTCTGGTGGTTCTGCGCCGGTATCAATTTTAATCAATTGCCATGGGATATGATTGTTGTCGAGAAATGTGGCAAAATAGCCGGGCCCTTCTATAGGTAAATGTCTAAAAATTGCAACTGGTTTCATAGGATTTCCTGCCGATAATTGTTTAAAAGATCTGATAGTCGTGTTTGATTTGTGTATCAATCATATTTTCTCCTGATAACATATGTCAATTTTGTTCCGGATTTCTTATTCGTGATTTCGATATGATCAATGTCATTTCCATCTTTTCAATTTTTTGACTAACCTTTTATTTTCTTGAAATTTTTTTATCAATGGCAGTAAGAAATAATTCTTTCACTGATATGGTGCGTGTCGAACAGTTGCGCAGAATAGAGTCTGTTAAAACTGCAGAACTATCCTATGCCAGTATTTCTGATATGGAGAATCAGGTTGCGGTCGATTTTAAATATACCGACTTTATACGGCGTCTCTCCGTGCGCGCGAATCGCCTGATACAGGATAACAGACTCGAAGACATCATCATAAAACCGAGAAAACAGTTCAGGCAGGCAAGTTGGGTCTGCATGACTGCTGCGGCTATTCTGGGTGGATTGGCTGCTGGCAATGCAGTTAGCGAGTCATATACATTAGATATTTATTGGTTGCTTACAGTGTTACTGGGGTTTAATCTGCTGTCGCTGATATTATGGGTCACCGGTATCACGTTTAATTTGCAGGGCTTGAGTAGTGGCGTTGCCGCGCAATTTGCGAGTTGGCTACCGTTTCGGAATAAAGAAAATGACTCAGTTGAATCATTGGCGAGGCGTGGCTGGTGGGAGAGTTGTTTGTCTGGAGGTGTCGGAAAATGGCGTATCAGCATCCTGACACATCAATTCTGGTTGGTTTATCTTACTGCAGGTCTTGTATTATTGATTCTGCTTATGCTGGCCAAACAATATAATTTTGTCTGGGGGACCACATTGTTGCCAGACAGCAGCCTGCCTAAACTGACTGAATCATTGGGCAAGCCATTGGTTTATATTGGTCTGGAAATACCGGATAGTCAGCAGATCGCGGCCAGCAGAATGGATACAGGAAGACAGGATGCAGCAACACGTGGAGCTTGGGCACGGTTTCTAATTGGTGTTTTATTGGTTTATGGTCTATTGCCACGAATTTTATTGCTTGCCGTATCGACTTTGATGCTGAGCTGGTCGGAGCATCGGTTCAAGTTGGATTTGTACTTACCTTATTTTATTGATTTGCGCCAACGCTTGATGGCGCGTAAAGTAAATCCAAAAATTATCGATGCGGACCCATTGGCCGGTGAGCAACCTGCCGAAGTTGCGCATCACCCTGTTAATCATACAATTCCGATTAATGCGCATGCTTTGGGTATCGAATTGGATGGTCAGATCAACTGGCCGGATTCTGTTACCTGTCGTTTGAATATTATAGATCAGCAAACGCATGAGGAAGCTATTGAACTGGTTAAAAAACTCAATGGATCATTGGTAATCGGTGTGGCGGTTTATCGTCTGCCGGATAGGGGTGTTCAACGCATCGTCAGGGATCTGATCGCTGCTACAGGCTGCAAGCCATGGCTGATTCTGCTGAATAAATATCCTGCTGTATCCGTGACAAACAATCGTGAGCTGGCCTGGTTTCGCTTGGCAGAAGCTTGTGCAATTCCTGCTGAACACGTGATTACTCAATAAACAATTCATGGTAAATAATAATTCCGCTTCACATTCTTTGCTGAATATTGCTGTGGTTGGACATACGAATACCGGTAAAACATCACTGATTCGTACGATGTTGCGCAGTACCGAATTTGGCGAGATTGAGGATGCGGCAGGTACGACACGCCATGTTGAACAGGCTACAATTTTTGTAGGCGATCTGCCCGTCTTGAATCTTCATGACACGCCCGGATTAGAGGACACACATGCATTGTTCGCATATTTAAAAAAGGCAAGTGCAAAGTCCAGATCGATAGCACCTGTAAAAATACTGGAAGATTTTGTCGCCAATATTTCCGTGCATGATTCATTGGAACAGGAGGCGAAGGTTATTCGCCAGGTTTTACGCAGCGACGTATTGCTGTATGTTATTGATGTGCGAGAGCCTTTCCTGGAAAAATACCGGATTGAGCTGGAAATACTCACCCGATCGGCAAAACCGATTATACCGGTCTTCAATTTTATCGCCGGGCATAAACAGGAACTGTTTCACTGGCGTGAACAACTGGCTACCTACAACATACATGCAACATTAGAATTCGATACGGTTGCATTTACATTTGATGCCGAGAAACGGCTGTACCAGAAAATTCAAACACTGGTGGAAGTGCATTATGATAATTTGCAGAAGCTGATTGATCATCGTGCAAAAGTATGGAAACAACTATGCTTGTCCGGCGCGAAGCGTATTGCAGAATTGGTGGTCAGTGTTGCCTGTTACCGTGAAAATAAGAGCCTGAAGAGCAATCAGTTAGTGGATCCATTGCATGAAGACCGAATACATAGTTTTGTACGAAAAGCAGAACAGAAATGCCTTAACGACCTGTTGTCTATTTTTAATTTCTCGGAAAAAGATGTTGCTATTCAAAAAATTCCAGTCAGTAATGGCCAATGGCAACTTGATATTTTTGCACCCGGAATACTCAAAGCTTACGGGTTGGATGTCGGTAGTGCTGCAGCGAAAGGGGCAGCGGCGGGAGCGGGTATCGATCTTATGGTCGGTGGCTTGAGCTTGGGGGCCGCGAGTGCGCTGGGTGCACTGGCTGGGGCTAGCTGGTCGACTTTTAAACGCTATGGAGATGAGATCAGGGCAACTGTTCAAGGTACAAAATGGTTATGTGTTGATGAAAATACACTGCAGGTACTCTACTTGCGTCAAAAGCAATTGCTGGAAAAACTGATGCATCGCGGCCATGCCGCCTGTGATACGGTGCAGGTCGATACGCCGGATAAAGCACAGTTGCCTGAAAATTGGACGGGATTCATCAGTACCCTACGCCAGAATCCGGCATGGCATGAATCTTCGGTATCCCGCAATAACAATAAACAGTATCTGGAAATTGAATCCAAACTGATCGCCGGTATTCTGGGGCAGTCTTCAAACAGTTTTTGAGTTATGTAATTTTATTATCATTCTTTTCCGTTTATACAGTGCTACGCCTTTTTTCCATAAATACATTGTGATAGGTTGTGCTGGAATAGGCTGCTTTGATCTAAGCAATCTCAATCCTGTGCCGTATATACAGCAATCTATTAAAACTAATCATTAGTTTTTCGAATTGATCATCAATATACCCGGCTTTAAGGAGTAAACATGGGCGCTGTGACAGCACGTACTGAAAAAAAAATTAAGGAAATAAATTTTTCATGGGAAGGTAAGGATAAAAACGGCAAACAAATTAAAGGCGAAATGAGTGCAGCCGGATCTGTTGTTGTGACTGCCGCATTGCGACGCCAAGGCATCAAGGTCACAAAAGTAAAAAAAACTTATCAAGCGGGCGGCAAAGTTACAGATAAAGACATCACACTCTTTACGCGTCAGCTTGCTACCATGATGAAATCCGGCGTTCCCTTGCTTCAAGCCTTTGATATTGTCGGTAAGGGGCACAGCAATCGTGCTTTAAGCAAATTATTGATGAATGTTAAAACCGAAGTTGAAACCGGCAGCAATCTGGCGGATGCTTTTCGCAAATATCCACTTTATTTTGACCAACTTTTTTGTAACCTCGTCGGTGCGGGAGAAGCTGCAGGTATTTTGGATACTTTACTTGATCGTTTGGCTACGTACAAAGAAAAAATTCAGGCTATTAAAGGGAAAATCAAATCTGCATTGTTTTACCCGATTTCCATTATTGTGGTCGCGTTTGTAATTACCGCTGTTCTCATGATTTTTGTTATTCCATCATTTAAAGATTTATTTGATGGTTTCGGCGCGGATTTGCCAGCACCAACGCTTTTTGTAATGACACTATCGGATTTTTTTGTGAGTTACTGGTGGGCAATTTTCGGTTTTGTGGGAGGCAGTCTTTACAGTTTTTTGTATGTTTGGAAGCGCTCAATAGCCGTACAAAAAGTGATGGATAGGCTGGTATTGAGATTGCCCGTATTGGGTGACGTGATTCGTAAAGCAACCATTGCGCGGTGGTCGCGGACATTATCAACCATGTTCGCTGCAGGTGTGCCGCTTGTTGAAGCACTGGATTCAGTTGCGGGTGCTGCAGGTAATTATGTTTATTATGAGGCGACCAAAAAGATTCAAGTTGATGTCAGTACGGGTAATGCATTGACATCGTCTATGACAACTACCGAATTATTTCCAAACATGGTGTTACAAATGGTCGCCATCGGTGAAGAGGCCGGTTCGTTGGATTCCATGTTGAGTAAAATTGCCGATTTCTTTGAGGCGGAAGTTGATGATGCAGTAGAAGCATTGTCCAGTCTTATGGAGCCAATGATCATGGTCGTGCTCGGTACATTGATTGGTGGTATGGTTGTTGCCATGTATTTGCCAATCTTTAAAATGGGTATGGCTGTCGGTTAGCCTTAATTAGTTAATTTACATAAATATAACAGCTGAATTGATGTGTCAGTCTGCAATTTTTATAATAGAAAAGCAAATTCTTAGAGGCGGCTTGTTAATAAAATTTTCCTTAATTCAAGTTCTGGCGCTAGAATCTTGATCACGGAAAAATCTGGTCAGTTTTAAATCAGGCCCTGCTTATTCTTGTTATATAGCGCAATTTCATAAATTCATTTCATTATGTCAATGATTAGTCAGTTGCATGATTCAGTTTCTTTCTTGATTACTTTTGCTGCCATTACTGGCCTAATGGTGGGTAGTTTTCTTAATGTCGTGATTTATCGTTTGCCTAAAATGATGGAAAGAAACTGGCGGCAGCAATGCGCGGAGTTTAGCGGTGAATCTATTGAAACACTGCCGACTTTTAATATTGCTTCCCCCCGTTCAACCTGTCCGCATTGCCATCATCAAATTGCTTTCTGGGAGAATATTCCCGTTTTGAGCTATCTTTTTTTAAGGGGGCGTTGTGCTGAATGCCACACACCAATCTCATTGCGCTACCCTCTGATTGAAGTTACTACAAGCATAATGAGCGGTTTTGTGGCCTGGCACTTTGGTTTTGGATGGATGATGGTGGCAGCCTTGATTTTTGTTTGGGCGCTGATTGCATTGGCTGCCATTGATATTGATACGCAACTATTGCCGGATGATATTACGTTGCCGCTACTTTGGCTTGGATTGCTTGTCAATATTCACGGCGGGTTTACCGAATTGCATTCCGCAGTCATTGGTGCCGTTGCAGGTTACCTGTCGTTATGGGCGATTTACTGGTTTTTTAAAATAATTACCGGAAAAGAAGGTATGGGTTACGGTGATTTTAAATTGCTGGCTGCCATTGGTGCCTGGCTTGGGTGGAGCGTATTGCCACTGGTAATACTTTTTTCTTCGCTGGTTGGCGCGGTTGCCGGTGTTGGGCTGATTATTGCAACCAAACTCAATAAGGGTGTTATGATTCCTTTTGGTCCATATCTGGCTGGAGGTGCGTTGATTGCTTTATTCTGGGGGCATGAAATTACGCATGCTTATTTCGGATTATTCTGATTCGTGGTGTTGACAGTTGGCTTGACTGGCGGAATCGGTTGCGGGAAATCCAGTGCTGCCAAAATATTTACAGAACTGGGTATCGATGTGATCGATACCGACCTGATCGCACATGAGTTGACACAATCAAACGGCGTAGCGATTGCGTCGATACGCAGTCTGTTTGGTAATGCTTTCATTACCCTGGAGGGCGAACTTGATAGAAAAAAAATGCGCCAGCTTATTTTTGCCGATAACAGTCAGCGTGATCAACTGGAAGCACTGCTGCACCCACTGATTCTCGCAGAGACCGTTCGCCGTGTTCAGCGCTCTCAGTCTTCTTATGTAGTTGTAGCCATTCCATTACTATTTGAGACAAGTGATTATGATCATTTGATTCAGCGCATCCTGGTTATTGACTGTGATGAGCAGTTGCAGATCACACGCACGATGGCGCGCAGCCGTTTAAATGCTGAAGAAGTCAGAGCCATAATGGCGGTTCAGATCAACCGTCAGCATCGCCTGAAAAATGCTGATGATATTGTCGTCAATAATCAGGGCATCGATAATCTGCATGAACAGATTTTAAGGCTTCATCAAAATTATCTTATCTTGTCCGCCAGCGATCACCCTTCAAAATAACGCTTGAAGTTTATAACGCGATTACATTTTTGTTGATCGAAACCTGTGAATTAGAATTGAGGTTAAGTTGATAGAAAAATCACTTGATCCGAGGGTATGTCCTGTAGTAAAAAGAACCCATGTATCATACCGGTCCAAGCACACAAAAATGAATGCAGGCAAAAAACTGTCCGGTAGATGATTTTTATTTTCATGGCGCGAGAATTATTCAGTGATTATTAGCTCAGTTCGACAGGAATTAATTCAATTTACTTTGTTACCGCGATCCGCTATCGGGTTCCAACGTTTTTCACTAACCATTCTACTAGTTGTGTTCACCAGTTTGTTTGTGGGCTGCACGACCCCTTTTAGAGCACCTGTGCCGACTACAATTCCATCCAAAACAACAAGCATACACAAGCCCTCTCCAAATGCACCCTATAACAGAACCTATACAGTCAAAGGCAAAACCTATTATCCAATGCGTTCGGCGGTCGGTTATAGCGAAAAGGGCATAGCCTCATGGTATGGATCAGAATCTGGCAATCGAACTGCCATGGGTGTCCGCTTTAATCCACATGAACTGACAGCCGCGCACAAAACCTTGCCCTTGCCGACCAAGGTCAGGGTGACCAATTTGCGTAATGGTCGATCGGTGGATGTCATTGTAAATGACCGCGGTCCTTTCAAAAGAAATAGAATCATTGATTTGTCCCATGGTGCGGCAAAAAAAATCGGTCTGGACAAACATGGGTTGGCTGAAGTAAGAGTGGAATACCTGGATACACTGGCAAGTAACCCTTAGTCAGTACTTATTTTTCAGTTTACATGATGAAAAGCCAGTACGCTCGGGCTAGCTTAGACATGTCGTTATAAATATACTCGAGGCAGTCGATGAAAGTCGCTGCAAACGACAAAACTTCCGGCAGCAAATTTTGAGTGGCGGAAGTCGACTCGAGACGCGAAAGTAGACAGTGTGTTACGACAAAGCAAACTTTTTGTCTGATAAACAAGTATTTTAATCTTTTTTATACCGGGAAGTAACGTCGATAATTTTCAACAGCTTGCTAAAGCGGCTGTTTTTACGAGGCTCATTACACATATCAACCATGAAAGTATACGCCACTCCTGACCTTATGAATATGCTGCGGCAGCTCATTGCCAAGCCCTCAATGAGTAGCGTCAGCCCGTCATTTGATGTCAGTAATCGTGAAGTCATTGATCTGCTGGCCGGGTGGTTTGAATCGCTTGGGTTTGCGGTGGAAATTATGCCATTGCTGAAACAACCGCATAAAGCAAATCTGCTGGCGACAATAGGGCCTGCCCGGGACAAAGAGAAGAACCAGGGTTTGATGCTGGCCGGACACACTGATACTGTGCCCTATGATGAAAAATTCTGGCACCATAACCCGTTTAAGTTGACTGAGCAGGATAATCGTCTGTATGGACTTGGCACAACTGACATGAAAAGCTTTTTTGCATTGATCATTGAAGCCGTTAAGCGATTTGATACATCCCGATTCAAACAACCTCTGGTTATACTGGCCACTGCCGATGAAGAAAGCTCAATGGAAGGTGCGGAAATGTTGCTGCAAAAAGAATGCCCACCGGTGCGGTACGCTGTCATTGGCGAACCGACTGGACTCAAACCGGTAAACGCGCATAAAGGCATATCGATGAACAGCATACGACTAATCGGACGGGGAGGACATTCCAGTAATCCTGCACTGGGACTGAATGCAATGGAATATATGCACCAGGTGCTTGGCGAGCTGCTTGACTGGCGTACAGACCTGCAACGCCGATACCGGGATGAACAATTTGCCGTGCCGGTACCCACGCTCAATCTCGGACATATTCATGGTGGTGACAACCCCAACCGCATTTGCGATCAGTGTGAGGTTCATTTTGACATGCGTCCACTGCCAGGAATGGATAGCAACGCGTTACACCAAGAATTGCATGCGCGCCTGGAAAAGATACTGAATAGCACCGGTGTCAACTGGGCATTGTTTCCGCTGATACACGGTACGCCGCCGATGCACACGCCTATCGATTCGCCCATTGTGAGAAGTTGCGAGCATCACTGCCATGCCGCTGCGCACGCAGTTGCTTTCTGTACCGAAGGTCCTTACCTAACCCAACTTGGCATCGATACAGTTATCCTAGGTCCCGGTAATATCGCACAGGCGCATCAACCTGATGAATTTATTGAGCTGTCGAGTATTCAGCCCTGCGTAGAAATTCTGTCTGAGTTAATTGCGGAATACTGTTTGTAGATGACCGAGTGCGCCATATCCGACAACCATTTCAGAAAATGAAAAAAACAGCTTAGCAATATTGACCAATACAAACCTGGCTTTCCGGGTTCATAGCTTTTTTTAATTCGATTAACGTCTATGCTTTCCTATTCTTTCTCAACCATCAAATACCCGACATTTTGTTTGCACTTCACATCGCGCGATTACAACAGATTCACAGATATGTAAGTTCTGGATGCATCCACTTTTGATTTTACCGGCTAATCGGCTTGTACCGTATCCGCTTCGGTTTCGCACCTTCTTCGCCAAGACGTTTGATCTTGTCGGCTTCATATTCATGATAGTTACCGTTGAAGAACGTCCAGTGCGATTCGCCTTCAGCGGCAAGGATATGAGTAGCGATGCGGTCGAGGAACCAGCGGTCGTGCGATATGACGAGGACGCAACCGGCGAATTCGAGCAGGGCGTCTTCGAGTGCGCGCAGGGTTTCCACGTCGAGATCATTGGACGGTTCGTCGAGCAGCAGTACATTGCCGCCCGATATGAGTGTTTGCGCGAGATGCAGGCGCCCGCGCTCGCCACCGGAGAGCTGACCTACGATTTTCTGCTGATCGCCGCCCTTGAAATTGAAGCGACCGAGATATGCGCGGGCAGGGGTGGTGTATTTGCCGACAGTGAGCAGGTCGTTGCCGCCGGAGATGGCGTCGAATACAGTTTTGTCGTTTTCCAGTGAATCGCGCGCTTGGTCGACATGGGCAATGTTGACGGTGGGTCCGATTTTAACTTCGCCTGAATCAGGTTGTTCCTTGCCGGTGATGAGCTTAAACAGCGTAGATTTACCCGCGCCATTCGGGCCGATAATACCGACAATCGCACCGGGGGGCATCTGAAAACTCAAGCCGTCGATCAGTAACCGGTCGCCATAGGCCTTGGACACATCTGTGAATTCGATGACTTCGTTACCAAGTCGCTCACCTGGAGGGATATAGATTTCCTGCGTTTCGTTGCGTTGTTGATATTCCTGAGAATTAAGTTCTTCGAACCGAGCGATACGTGCTTTCGATTTTGCCTGGCGGCCTTTTGGATTTTGCCGTACCCATTCAAGTTCTTTTTTCATCGCTTTCATATGCGCGTCGATCTGTTTGCTTTCCTGCTCCAGACGCGCTTCTTTCTGCTCCAGCCAGCTTGAGTAGTTGCCTTTCCACGGAATGCCCTGCCCGCGGTCGAGTTCGAGTATCCATTCGGCAGCGTTGTCGAGGAAATAACGGTCGTGCGTAACCGCCACCACGGTTCCAGGAAAGCGCACCAAAAACTGTTCCAGCCATTCGACCGATTCAGCATCGAGATGATTGGTGGGTTCGTCGAGCAGCAGCATATCGGGTTTTTCCAGTAACAGCTTGCACAAGGCTACGCGGCGTTTTTCCCCGCCGGAAAGATTTTTAATCACACCATCCCATGGCGGCAGGCGTAACGCATCCGCTGCGATTTCCATCTGATTCTCGGTATCGCTCCCTGCAGTGGCCAGTATGGATTCCAGTCGCGCCTGTTCTTCAGCCAGTGCGTCAAAATCAGCCCCTTCTTCTGCATAAGCGGCATAAACAGCATCAAGCTTTTTCTGCGCCTCGATAATCTCCCCCATGCCTGCTTCTACTTCTTGACGCACGGTGTGGTCAGGGTTCAGTTGTGGCTCCTGCTGCAGGTAGCCGATACGTATGTCGGACAGGCGTTGTACTTCGCCGTCGTATTCGGTGTCCACACCTGCCATGATACGCAACACAGTGGATTTTCCGGAACCATTGAGTCCCAGCAGGCCGATTTTTGCACCGGGAAAGAAACTCAGTGAAATATCCTTAATGATTTGACGTTTCGGTGGAACGATTTTGCTCACGCGGAGCATAGACATGACATATTGGGCCATTTGTTAGACTATAAAAGTGAAAAAAACATTATTGATTGGATATACAGAAGAATAGAGTGTAACGCAGCTTTTCCACCAATGAAAGTGGGCAAGTATGATTGTAGATTACGTACCCCGAACACGGGTAATTGAAACAAATTTATGGTTCTCGTCGAGAACCAGCTCAAATATACCCCGCACGCCGTCTGCCTGCACTACCGAGCGTAAAATTTTAGCGGGGAAACGTATGATACGGCCATCTGTTGTTTTTGTCACGACGGTACTTGCTACGCCTTCGTAATAATAAATTAGTTTTTGCGGAGAGATATTGAGAACGATATGTAAACGCTGATGCATTGCACTAATCAATAAAAAAATACCAATGCAGATTGTTCGTATAAATAATTATGTGCATCAAGAGGCTCTTGGTGCAAACATGATGATTGCCATGCCAATAAGTGCTACGGATGCGCCTACCATGTCCCAGAAGGTAGGCCTGATTCCATCTACTGCCCATAACCAGAAAATGGCGACGAAAATGTACATGCCACCATACGCTGCATAGACCCGGCCTGCAGCAGTCGGGTGTAATGTCAGGCACCATGCAAACGCAGCAAGACTCAATCCGGCCGGGATTAATAGCCATGCAGTTTTTCCCTGTGTGAGCCAAAGATAAACAAGATAGCAGCCAACGATTTCCATCAAAGCTGTTGCAAAAAAAAGTGAAACGGTTTTAATTGCAAACATGATTCAATAGTATGTGGTTCTTTGTTTATTTAAGATTTGTATCTGCAAAGTATCTTATTGAAACCGTTTATTCCGCTAATCAACCTGATGTGGTGCAGACGGGCTTAACCGTTCTCGAAAGTATTGATTCAACAGTCGGTTGTCAGGATCATATTGCTGCCGGTATGTTTCAAATTTGTCAAGGCGACTGCCGAATGCAGCGCGTGCTTGTGACGGGGTGATGCCGCGCGTCTGATTGAATAATGGAACGCCACCCAGATTGCTGCAAAATTCGTTATAGGCGGTAATAAAGTCCTCCCAGCCTGGATCACCGGTAGAAACCGGGTCGAGAGTCATGACGTTACCTGCTGATGAATAAGAAAACAAGGAGTTGTCATCCTTAAGAATGCGGTAAGCGACGTTCAGCATATTACAGCGATAACCATGCTGCTGATAGTAATTTCGGCAGAACTGGAAGTAAGCGGGCAGGATTTCAGAGTATTTTTCTTCCGGGAAGGCCCAGATGCTGAATGTATATTTAGTCCAGGTGGATTGATGCGGATAACGAATAATCTGATCTGTTGCACTGGTTCCGGATGGACTCTTGAGTATCCGTTCCAGAACCAGTTGAACTTTCTGGTTAAAAAAATCAACCAGTTTGTAACGTATGGTTTTGAAAGGAATAAATCGGGTCAGAATATACCCGACACCGGGGGCTAGATTTTTCCATGTCCAGTTTCTCAATTTCCACTGCCAAGTGCCTGTTGGCTTAGTGGGGGTATTATCAATATATTTTCGAAACTCCACCGCAATTTCATTCAGAAATGGAAACAAATAGAACATCATTGATTCCTGCTCAGTATCCGGACGGTTGGTCAATGCGGGCAAGGTCTGAATAAATTCATCAAGTGTATAGGTCTTGTGACGCAACGCCAGGGATTGTGCAGGCCGTACTTTAAATGTGACCTCATAGATAATGCCGAACAAGCCATAACTCGAGCGCGCCATTCGCAGCAGTTCAGGTTCGGATTCGTTGATTTCAATACATTCTCCCTGTGGCGTGACCATTTTCAATACTGTTGCATAGGAGCAGACTTGACCGAACTCCCCGGGCATTGATGCATCTTTGGTACCGCCGCTGGATGCGCTGCCCAGAGACAAATTGCCAAGCTCTACATTGACAAAAAACTGCAGCCCTTTTTCGCACAGCGCATGCGCGACATCAATATATAATGCGCCTGCCTGAACAGTCACCGTATGATTTTCAGTGCTGATATCCAGAATTTTGTTAAAGGCAGTCATGTCGACAATGGTGCCACCGTTGGCGACAGCGCATTGCGTGGTCGAGTGATTTGACCCAATCGCGCGTATCGGAGCCGGAAAGGTTTCAGTATCCTTTAATAAGGTGATCAAATCGTCCACCGAGTCGGGTTTTACAACCACCCTGGGATGGGAAACAATGGTTTTACCCCAATTGCTAAATTGCGATGAAGTCTGTATCTGTACTTGCATGACTATGTCCGCTTAGGCCAGGGTGCAAAAGCATTTGTTACATTAGTCAGGACGGGTGCTAACCCGGGATGATGGCGGCGCAAAACAGTCAGCATGGAATTGTTTTCTATCCAATCGAGGCCTTCCTGAGTATAGATTTCGGCTCTGTAATCATCCGTAAAAAAGCGATCGCTTTTCAACCGGCGCGAAGCCATCAGAATAAAAACTCTGAATGCGGTGTCGCTGAAGCCGAATCCTTCGGGAAGATCTTCGGCATAAAGACCCACCATTAAATCAACCTGATTTATATCATTGTCGTATATTACTCTGAGTTCTTGTGCCCATTGAGAGTTGCTGGTGATCTCTTCAAACGAGTTCACGCGTTCACGCCCCACCAGTTCGCGAAAGCGGTTGTAACGCGGCACGCCGCGCTCCCTGTCGCGTAGAATGTCTACTGCGGCCAGATCAAATGCTTCGCCCGTTGGTTTGACCAGCTTGCGCAGAAAGTTGGGATAGTTATGCAGCGTTAATGCACCTGGGTGTGCAATACCAAATGAGTAAAACAGATTCTCCATGCCGATATCTTCCATCATCGGGCGGGCTTGTTTGTCGAACCCCGCCATGAATGGTTTGCTGGTAAGAAATTTTCCATCCCGATGAGAATAGAAATCAAATTGATCGGGTACCAGTGGATGCATACGGTAGACAGAAACAAATTCTTCTGTCAGGTAATAAGGTGCAGCATGATGTTCAGCCTTTGAGCCCGGTATGCCACTGAGTATCTCACTATTGCCGATGCGGCCAAACATGTTTTTGAATTTCCTGCCCAGCAAGCCCCACCAGTTGATATTCATTGCCATTGCGGTGGCTGGATGTGGAAGAATAGCCGGTGTCCATTCGACCGTATGAATTTTTGCAATCAGCGCTGCGTTGATGAGTCGTGCATGATTAAAAAGCTGCTCGTCATTCCATTGTGGATAGGCCTGTTTGAGATGATCACAGATGCTGTTATGTTCCTTGACGAATAAGGTGTGCAGCATGCTTAATCCGAACCACCAGGTGCCGGGGAAGGCGACCAGGTCAATTTTCAGTTCCGGATCGAAGGGTAAGAAACCACTTTTTTCAATACGCATTTTTCCATCAGTATGCGAACGGAGTTTGTCGATGGTTTCCTGATTGCTGCCATATATCTGGGAAGCATCCCACCAGTGTGTTTCGGTGTTGACAAACGTTTGCGGTTCGTCTGAAGCGGCTGGGCGGCTTTGATCAGCGAGCGTTTTGTCAATCTTCATTGGACGTTGATCCTGCGGCCAGGTATCTTTACCTTCGATTGGCACTTCCCATTGATTGTCAGGTTGATTACGCCCGTGCGAGAACCAGTCATGTGTCTGGAATTGAATCCAGGAAGCCGCGTTGATATTCAAAATAGTTGCTGGAATAAAGTTATTTCGAGTAAGCAATGCCTGGCTTACCTTTCGGCTGTTGGGGCTGTGTATGTTGGGTGTATCTGTGATGGAATCCTGCAATGGTACATTGCGTCCAAAGCGGGTTCCGGCCATGCCCATTTCCGGATGTTTAAGGTCATTAAAACTGCCATCGATCGTGCGGGTGGTCAAATAGGATTGACTGGTGTCGGGAACGGGCTTGGGGAGCTTGTCGGAGTGAGGTAAGTGGGCGGTGTCGTGAAGATTTTTTTTTCTTAATTGAGTGCGAAACTGAATGAGTCTCAGCAAAGCGAGTAAAACGGGTAATTTATGCCAGGGACGATTAAACATTTTAACGACTCCCAGAAAATGTAAAGGACTTATACGCTAGTCATACGGGTAAACCTTGAACCTCGTTGTTTTATATTTAATTTTGCTAAACTTGGCGGAACAAATTTGTGCAGCTTATTGCCCTGAAACTGTTTGCAGAAAATGACCCCAGTGCCTGAATGAACTCGTTAAAAAACGGTGAATATCAGTGTCTCTGCTTGCTGAAGCGTACGCAATGACCAAGGGGTTGTCAATTTTTTTGACACATTACAATGACAACAACCGGTGTTGTCAGTGCATTTGATGCCATTGTTTCAGGCTAGAAATTCATTCTGTTCGTATGAGTGATGAAAATGGCTAGGCATAAGGAATTCAATTGCGGTTCCCAGGTTGTGGAACAACATTATTTTGTCAGTGCATATTGATAAAATTATCCATCTTTCTCAAAATGTAATATAGCTCTCTTGCGATATAACGTTTAAGACAGCGAAGCGCTTCAAGTTTCGTGTGGTCCTGAGTTAAATGTTTCTCAACTTACTCTTTAGTTCTGACGTCTGTCTTCGGTCTCTCTATTGCAATAATATGCAGCGCGCTGCTGGCTGCTCTATCGCCATCACGATTCAATCTGTTTCTGTTGACCTTGCTTGGTGAGGCAGGAATTGACTTGACACCGCATAATGCGGCAAAGTCAGCTTCAGACTTTAAGCGTTCCGGGTTGTTTCCTACGGTAATAAGTGACTATGCCGCAGATATATATCCAATGGCTTTGCCTGCAATCAGTTCGGGGATAATTCATTAACAATGACTGAAATCATTACACCCAAATTCGCAATTTCGTTATGTGACTCCAAATATCTACATGCAAGTGATTTGAATATAATTTTGTATGTAGTTGAAATATCGTGATACCCACTCAGATCTGGTCACCGGGCAGCAGAAGTCTGTATTAATTGCATTCGAGTCAATGTACGTAGTGATCCACGAATAGCTTCAGGTGCGGAAGTTGAGAAACGCCTGGTAATTAGATCTTTGAGTTGCTATATCTTGTGGAATTTGTGAATAATTCGCTTGAGTAAGGTCAGATTGCCATGAAAGAAATGTCCGACACCAGGAACGACAACAATCGGTAATGAAAGTGGAGCTGCCCAGTCGAGCACCGTATTTAACGGGATAATTTCATCTTTGTTGCCATGAATGATTAAAGTATGCTCGCGTATTTCTTGGAGGAGCGGCGTGTTTGTTTGTTGTATGGATGGTGCTATCAAAATCAGCGATTGTGGATTTAACCGTTCGACTGCACGTAACTGAACACCGCCACCAAACGAGAAACCGGCGAGTAGCAGCGGCATTTCACTTGAATGATCATGAAACTGATTTTGAATGGTCTGTGTTACGGCGGCAACATCGTCGACTTCGCCAGTGCCGTGGTCAAAAATACCTTCGCTTTCACCGACACCGCGAAAATTGAATTTGACTGCAATAAATCCGAGTTCAAGTGTGCTGTTGAATAAGGTATATACCACTTTGTTGTCCATCGTTCCGCCATGTAGCGGGTGAGGGTGTGCAATTACTGCGATGCCTCTGGGCCTGATTTTTGGTTCCGCCAGTATGGTTTCAATTTTGCCAGCGGGGCCGTCAATGAAAAATTTATGCATAAAAAATTCAGTACAATCAATATTGATGGCGTACTAGATTTTTAAACGTTCTACAATGCGGCCATTGATCAGATGTTCATTGATAATTTCATCGATATCCTCTTTGTCTATGTAGGTATACCAGACTTCTTCTGGATAAACGACGATAACCGGGCCTTCGTCACAACGGTCAAGGCAACCGGCGTTGTTAATGCGCACCTTGTTTTTACCATGCAGTTTGAGCGCTTTAATTCGTCCTTTGGCATAATCACGGAGCTCTTGTGCACCCATGTTGTTACAGCAGACGGCATTGTCCGCGCGTTGATTGGTACAAAAGAATACATGGTGTTGATAGTAATTCATTTTGATCGCTAGAGTTTTAATTCGAAATTTACAGATTATACGCGCGGGCTGTTTACATATTTAAACATATTTTGTGTTTTTTTGACTTGGATTTAAATATTTGCTACTTTCCGCCCCACACCAAAAGGTTCTATTTTCTAAATCCCGGAAAATAACAGACAGAGGATAAGATGCACGAAGAAACACAGATGCATGGCTTGAAAGCAAAGGGCCTCAAAAAAGGATCGGTATCCAGATTGGCTGCGGTCACAATCGGTCTGGCGGCGACTGCGCCGGCATATTCCCTGGCCGGTGCATTGGGTTACGGTGCAGCCGGAAGCGGTTATCAATTGCCAATTGTATTTATCTTGTCTGTCATTCCTATGTTCTTTGTGGCATTGTCCTACAAACATCTTACAGCTGCTGCACCGGATGCAGGTACCATTTTTACATGGGGTACCAAGGCAATAGGGCCTCGCGTTGGTTGGTTCGGTGGATGGGCGCTTCTATTGGGTAGTATACTGGCCGGTGTGGCCGCGACCCAGATCACGGTGATTTCAGCGGCGGTCATTTTTGGAATGGATGATACGCCAATATGGTTCCATATTTTAGTCGCGGTACTTTTTATTTTCAGTACCACCTATATTACAGCGCTTGGCGCCAAGGAATCTTCGCGCACTACGCTAATTCTAACCGCTGCGCAATATGCAATACTTATTCTGCTCGCTGCAGCCTTGTTTATGCACGTCCTGCAAGGTGACGCGGTGAGTACTGCTGAGCCTTTTTCATGGGAATGGTTTAATCCGTTTGCCATTCCTTCATTTGATGTCTTTTTGAGCGGTTTTATGATTGCATTGTTCATATTCTGGGGATTCGATGCTTCGCTGGCCATGTCCGAAGAAACTGACGGCAGCTCTGAACAGGCCGGCCGCAGTGGTGTGATTGCCATGAGTATTACTGTTTTTACCTATGTGATCTTCTCGATCGCGGCGTTGGCGTATGCCGGTATTGATCCAAATCATGAATCGAGCCTGACGCATCCGAACAATATTGGATCCAGTATTACGGCATTGGCAACAGACATTGTCGGGAATCAGGGCGCTTTGGTTGCTGCCATTGTCATTTGTGTTTCAGCTTTCTCGGCGACAATGTCAACAATCATGCCTTCAGCCCGTATTGCTTTGGCGATGGCGACTTACCGGGCGATCCCGCATCGCTTTGCGTCTGTGAATGAAGCAACGCAAACACCGAAGTTTGCCACCTGGACAATTGGCTTGATGACATTAGTCATCTATATGACGTTGAGTTTGATCAGCGAGTCGATTGTTGAAGATACGATTCACAGCGTCAGCATCGCGGTTTGTACCTTTTATATTGTGGCGGCATCGTCATGTGCGCTCTATTTTCATCGAACTGCCTTTAATCATTGGCATACTGCTTTATCACAAGTCATTTTGCCTGCCATGGCTGCAGCCGTCTTGATTATTGTGGCTGTGCTTCAAGCATGGAATATGATAGACCCCGAATATGGATCAAGCGGTTCCATAGCGGGAGTGGGTGCGGTGTTTGTCATCGGTGTCATTTCATTATTTTTCGGTATTCTACTGATGATATTATGGAATTTACGAGAACGCAGATTTTTTAACGGGGAAACACTACCCCTTGAAAGGGCGCACATGGTGCCTGACAAACCTGGTGAGCTGATCACTGGTAATGGCGGGATCGATAAGTCTGTCAGTCATCTGCTTTCAGGTCAGAAGAAGGATTGACTTGATTTTGCAGTCTGCCAAACCAAGTTTGCATCGTGTTGGAGCAGATGTAGATGAAATCTGCCTGGTAAATGAATTTATAACAGGGTCTGCCACAGCAGTAATGCAATTAGTAATAGAATCACTAAAATCAGCAGACGGTTTTGTTGCTTGCTTTCTGAAATTAAAAGCTGCATTTTTTCTTCAAGTCCCTGATTACGGTTTTCAGACAATAAATGATGAAGCAGGCGGGGAAATTGTGGAAAGATTATAGCCCAGTTGGGTGCTTCCTTTTGCATACGGCTCGTTAAGCCGCGTAATCCAATTTGTTCAGACATCCAGTTTTCAAGAAATGGCTTGGCTGTTTTCCAGAGATCAAGATTGGGGTCCAGGTCGCGTCCCAGCCCCTCAATATTAAGGAGTGTTTTTTGCAACAATACCAGTTGCGGTTGAATTTCAACATTGAATTGACGTGATGTCTGAAACAATTGAAACAATACGCGTCCGAATGAAATTTCTCTGAGTGGTTTGTCAAAAATAGGCTCGCAAACGGCGCGAATAGCCGTTTCAAAATCATCCACACGGGTATTCTTGGGCGCCCAGCCGGCTTCCACATGGGCCTGCGCAACACGTCCGTAGTCCCGTCTGAAAAAAGCCAGAAAGTTTTGCGCCAGATAGTTTTTGTCTTCATCACTGAGTGTGCCCATGATGCCAAAATCAACTGCGATATATCGGCCATCCTGTCCAACGAAAATATTGCCAGGGTGCATGTCGGCATGAAAATAACCATCTCTAAATACCTGCGTGAAGAAAATTTCAACGCCAACGCGCGCCAGCTGCGGAATATCGATACCTTGCTCGACCAATTCGTCAACATGACTGATCGGAGCACCCGAAACACGCTCCATGACCATCACATTGTCGCGGCAGTAATCCCAATAAACTTCCGGAACCAGTAATAATGGGGAGTTTGAAAAATTTCTCCGCAGCTGACTGCAGTTGGCTGCTTCGCGCATTAAATCAAGTTCGTCATCCAGATGACGTGCAAATTCCGATACAACCTGTCTGAGTTTTAAGCGTCTCCCATCCGGCCACAAAGATTCAGCAAGCCAGGCGCCGGTATCCATCAATGCGATGTCATGCGCGATGATGGGTGCAATACTGGGCCGCAAAACTTTAACAGCGACTTGAGTGCCATCATGTAAAACTGCAAAGTGAACTTGCGCCACAGAAGCGCTGGCAACCGGTTTCTTATCAAATCTAAGAAAAACTTCATCAACTGTTCGCCCATAAGCTTTTTCCAGTATGGTTAGAACGATATCCGAAGAAAAAGACGGTACCTGATCTTGCAGTTTTGCCAGTTCATCGGCAATGTCATGCGGCAGCAAATCTCGCCGGGTCGACAACATTTGGCCAAATTTGACAAAAATAGGACCTAACGCTTCCAGGGCGAGGCGTAACCGTTCTCCACGTGGACGGTCTAGATTGCGCCAGAAAGTCAGCCATTGGATGGGTTTCTTTAGAAACCGTAATGGGCCGTGACTTAAAAAAAACTCATCCAGTCCAAAACGAAATGCAACAGATTGTATTTTTAGGAGGCGAAATATGCGCATTAAAATATTTTTGAATGTTTATTTTCAGAATTTTTAATTCTAAAAAAAGTTAAGCCGATTTATGATTTAATTGACGCTGGACAATGAATGGTTGATCGAATATATTTGGCTGACTTGCAGTTTAACGGTTATTGAGCGTATCTTTTAAAAAGATTTGATTAATCCGGTGTTCTAGTTGATTGACATCATGCTTCAATTCATTTAATTGGCGCGAGAAGTCTTTAATTGCGTTGGATTTGGCAATAATTGGCCGTTCTTCCTGCCAGTACTCGCCAAGTGCATCTGATAAATTCTTAACCAGATGAATATGCCACTGGAAGAAACTATCTTTAGCCTTGGTGATGCGATGCGCTGGGATATCGCCGAGTATTTTGCTAAGTGCCTGTTCAAAATTGGGTTTAAGATACTTACTGACAGTAATGAGATCTTCTGCAAATAAAGCATCGCCCGATATGCTAATACCGTCATAAGCTGACTCATCATGCATTATCAATCCTGGCAAGATTGCGGGTAGTATCGAAAGTGTGGTATCTGCTTCAAGATTGTCCGTGTTGCTTTGCATCTCACCATTAGCCAGTACGATCATTTTAAAATGTGCGATTGGCGGGATACGAATACAAACAATTTTGCCTTCATGTGGCTGCAATCGTTTACACGCCCAGCTTTCACTGCGCAGGATGTAATTGAGTGGATTTGTCGCAAAGGATGCTGGCATTTTCAATCTGCTGGAAAATTACTTGTTGTTAAAACTGACAGGTAATTAAGAAATAAAAAATATGATTTAATTAATACAATCACTACGTTATTCTATCAAGTAAACAATATATGTTGCTACATTGCATCGGTTATTTACACATCCGCTTCAATTTCAATACGTCGCTATTGTATCTCTATTTTGACGGGTGCTGTAAGCTACATCGCAAGATAATCATTTATCAGTCTATAAGAACTCGTTAATAATCGATGTCGTTTATTGCATCATAGGTCAGAATAATCAAAATCAATCGACAATCAATTGCTGTCAGATGGTTAGTAAAAGAATATCTTCAAAATAGAAAACAGCTGGATTGTATGGTTAAAATATATAAGCCGCCACTTGTTTTAAGTGCGATACGTCATTAATCGGTTGGTTGTTCTGACGCTCAAGGAGGTAACCACACATTTTTTTTGAACAGCAGTTGGCCGCAGGTAATTTGCAGCCAGCTTACAAGACAGCACCATTGGATCACGCAATGGCGTAACCCGCTATCGGTTCATGATGGTCATTCCGAATGATAGAGTTTGCCTGGTATGCTCACGGTGAAGTCCTTGCTAAGGATATGCAATTCATGTTTGTAGAAAAATAACCGATTGATGCTGCAACCGGCTACAAACCAGAAAAGCTACGTGGTGCATTTACGATTTCCAAGATTCTGAATAAGGATAGCTTGATTGATATATGGGCGTTTCGAATACCCTTGGACATGTAATAGCTTTCTTGTGATGATTCGCACCGAGTTTCGTGGAATCAAGTGAATGAAAAAATGAAGTTCTTAAACACAGACTGTTTCGCGTTTTACGTTAGCGGTTAAGTCTGTTAGTGCAAGTGGAATGAATTAAACCATCAATAGCAGAGAATGCTATAAATTCTGTACATTGCATAACTGCTATGACCGCAGTGCCATACTTGGCAGCGAATATAGCAGACGGTAAGTATCCAACCAAATAAAAAGTTGAAAATGCGCAAAGTGATCAATCGATTTTCTTTTCTGTTTCTTGCTTGCGTGTTATTACTCTATGGTTGTTCAGGTTTGTTTTATTATCCTGACGACAAACACCGCTTTTACGATCCCCAGGCAGCAGGTTATTCACCGGAAAATATTTTTTTTACAGATGTTGCTCAAAGAAAGCTCCATGGTTGGTGGTTTCCTGCCAAAAAATCGCCAGCAAAGGCAACCATTATTTTTTTTCATGGTAATGCAGAAAACTTGACTTCTCATTTCCTGCAATTAGCATGGGTAAGTGCTGAACACTATAACCTCTTTATTTTTGATTACCCCGGTTTCGGGCGCTCAGAGGGAAAGCCAACCCCGAAGAGTTGCCTCGAATCAGGTTATGCTGCAGTTGATTGGGTTAACAAGCATAGGGCCAATAATGGTCCGATTATCATTTATGGCCAGAGTGTAGGCGGGATAATTGCATTACGGACAGCTATTGATAAAAAAACCGAGATAAACTTAAAACTGGTGGTGGCAGACAGTACTTTTGATTCTTTTCAGCAAATAGCGCGCGTCAAGTTATCCCGTCACTGGTTGACCTGGCCGATGCAGCCGTTAAGCTATATTTTATTAAACGATCGCTGGGCTCCTGACAACCTGGAATCACTGTCACCTGTGCTTGTTCTGGTTATACACGGAGAAAAAGACAGGATTGTAGAACCCATGTTTAGTGACATGATTTTTGAAAAGCTGGTCGAACCGAAAACGCTTTGGAAAATTCCGGGAGGAGGGCATATAGATGTGTTTTGGGGACATGAATTCAAATACCGCAGTAAATTTCTAACTTTTATTGAGCGTTTAGATAACTTTTAAAAGTTGTAGGTGCGATTTTGAGAAATATATCGGTATGTTTGATAGCGTTGCCGCGGCAATGCCGATAGTTTCACAGCAATCTGTTAAAATCCATCATTGACTTTTTTTGACACTCCGAGGAACTTTGCGTAGATTTGACACGTTCAAATAAAAATTTTTATTTAGATCATCTGCCTGTAGTTCATGTAAATTTGGCTGCTTTCAAACCGAGTGCGTTTCAGCCAAGTGTTATTTAGGTTTGGAGCAGAAATATCCTTGATGAGGAGAGTATTATGATACGTAATAGCTTGGTTGTATTTGCAGTATTTCTATTTTTACTTCCGCTGTCCGCCGGTGCCGCAGGATATGGTACAGCAGGGTGTGGACTGGGTTCTATGGTGATTGGATCGGACCGGGGAGCGAAACAGATTTTTGCGGCAACAACTAACGGTACTTCTGGTTCGCAGACTTTCGGTATGACTTCAGGTACGTCAAATTGTGGTGACCACGGTCTGCTCAATTTGAGTAAGGAAAGAGAAGTGTTTGCTTCCGAGAATTATACCAGCCTGGTTAAAGAAATGGCACAGGGTAAAGGCGAGAATCTGAACATATTAGCCAGTATGTATCAATGCCCAATCGC
Source organism: Nitrosomonas aestuarii (assembly GCF_003046585.1). Classification (GTDB taxonomy): domain Bacteria; phylum Pseudomonadota; class Gammaproteobacteria; order Burkholderiales; family Nitrosomonadaceae; genus Nitrosomonas; species Nitrosomonas aestuarii. The sequence continues at coordinate 27,424 of NZ_QAAE01000007.1, forward strand.
TAATTATCAGGAATTTGGTGCCATGACACAGGATAAATTTAATGATTTAGTGGCCGGTGCGCAAACGACTCCCATTGAGCTGCTTAGTCGGCTCGAAAATCAGTTGAATCAACATCGCGCACTATCAAAATCCTGCAATATTCAATTATCTGTGTTAAAAAGGTAAGCTCGCCGAGCGATCACAGGATGCTCCGTCATCGCGTTGCAGCATGGCTGCAGCAGTGCCTTACGACGACATCCTGTGAACACAGTACCCGTCATTTCTAAGTGGTTAGAGTACTAGGTTCGTCAAATCATTGCATTCTCAATTCTCCGGTTTTTTCGTGCCATCCAGTTTGCTTGTTGCTGGAATAACAGTTGTTTTGTTTGCCCTTTTGCCCGAAGTTGCTTTCTCTAAAGATACCGCTAACAATGATTATCTGGCTGAACTGCAACAGCACGCCAGAAAAATAAAACTCAGTGAACAGCGTGTCTGGCATCTGTTACTAAAATACAACCCACGATTTTTTGGCGCTGTGGTCAGTGAAGCAGATGGCATGGATTTTTTTAATGCCCCGGATGGAAAGACTAATCCGGAATCCGAATTGTCAGCCACTCTGGCCAGCTTTTTTCTTCCCTCCGATCAGCTGAAAAAAAACAAGGAGCATCCTCAGTGCAATTTTCCTGCTCGCTTCAAGTGGCTGGATCAACAACTTAAGTTTGACACTAATCGATTGAGAATACAGGTATGCGATCGCCTTGACCGCTGGGTGAACGAACTGGACCCGGTTGGCGTGACATTGGTTTTTGCTACTTACTATTTGAATAACCCGGCCTCAATGTTTGGACATACACTAGTGCGGATCGATAGCAGAGATCGTGGAGGGGAGAGGAAATTAACAAATTATGGCGCCAACTATGCAGCTATTCCAGATACTGACAATCCTTTTCTCTATGCCTGGCGGGGCTTAACAGGCGCATTCGAAGGACGTTTTGCTATCTTTCCCTACTATACAAAGGTACAGGAATATAATAATTTGGAAAGTCGTGATCTTTGGGAATATGAACTAAATTTCACCGAAGACCAGTTAAATACCATGCTTTTGCATCTATGGGAATTAGGCGGCACTTATTTTGATTATTATTATTTTCAGGAAAACTGTTCGTATCACGTACTTTCCCTCTTTGAGATTGCCAAACCGGAACTGCGATTAAAAGATCGGTTCTTTTTTAGTGTTATTCCTGCAGATACAGTAAAAATTGTCCTGGAGCAGGATAATCTGGTTAGAAATGCCGTATACCGCCCTTCTATTCTGAGTCAAATGAATCAGAAACGGCATGCGATGACGAATGTGCAGGAACAAACTCTTCAACGTATTGTAAAGGCAGAAATTTCACTAGAATCTGACGAGTTTGCACGTCTTTCAACACAATCGCAAGTGCTGTTACTGGATACATATATGGATTATTTGCAGCACCAAAGCATGCAGCAAAAAAATAACCATGAGGTAAAAATTCCACATTCAGTTTTATTGACTAGAAGTCGTCTGCAAGTAGCTGAGGAAAAAACCAAAGCTGTAACACACTTTTCCAGTCCGCCGGATCATGGTCATGGTGCCGATCGCTTGCGTATCGGGATGGGCCATAATGATCAAGAGCCCTTTATGGAATTTGCCTACCGGCCTGCTTACCATGATTTAATGGCCAGAGACGAAGGTTACGACAAAGATTCGGAAATTATTTTTATGGATTTTAAACTCCGGTATTTTCTCGAATCACGGCGTGTAAGGCTGGATCAGGCAAGACTTCTATCGATTACTGCACTGAACCCATACGATTCACTTTTATTTAAGCCTGCTTGGCGGATGGATTTGAATATTGATACACTCAGAGACCGGAATTGCAATTATTGCAACGTCATTAAAGGCAGCTATGGCAGGGGCATTTCATATCGCCCTGCTTTTTTTTCTCCGCTATTGCTATTCTCATTTCTTGACTTGAGAACCGAATTTTCGGATCACTTAGCGCGCGATTATCGCATAGGCGGTGATGTGGAAATGGGTACATATTACGATTTCAACAATCATCTGAGAATTAAGCTAGCAGCCAGCTATCAGGCTTTTATTCTGGGCGAACATAAACGCTTTTTCACCTCACATGTTGTCACACGGTATGCATTCTCACAAAATCTAGATATACGACTGGAGTTCAATCGCTATGATCATAACAATGAAGGTATCTTTGCTGTCAATTATTACTTTTAGCAGACATTGATTGACAGCGCTGGTGTTCCAGCGATACATCAGCCTTTTATATTGGCAATTTTAAATCCTGGTGAAAACAATTAGTCTTCCAGTCTTTCAACCAGGTCTGTTTGCCAAACGAGGTGAATATTACTGTCGATAAAGGTTCGGTGAATGAAACTGATAAGCAGAGGTGCGTTCGGATGTTGAGTTGGCGTCATGCTCAGTGCCTAGCCGAAGCGTATCATCAAGTACATCCAGGTTAAGCGCCAGATGTACCAAACGAAATGCGCCAAAACATCTTTTGCCTCTCATGTTTATATTATGACAGGAAATAAACGCCGTTAGGCCGATAGCTTATCGCTTTTCTGTTTTATTGCTTGTGGATGAAGTCTATACCGTGATAACCGATATCGTGGCGCATATAAGAATCCTTGAAATGAATCTGCTTTGCTAGTTCGTATGCATATTGCTGTGCAATTTTCAGGTTGTCGCCAAGTGCCGTTACGCAAAGCACTCTTCCGCCAGAGGTAACCAATTCCTGTCCATTTTCTCCTCCCAGCGCTGTGCCTGAATGGAAAATATGAAAATCATCGGTTTCATTTTGTTTTAAGTGTAATTCAGCAAGCCCCTTAATGGTGGCCCCCTGTACCGGGTTTTCAGGATAACCGATAGCTGCCATGACGATTCCTAATGCAACGCGTCTATCCCATTCTGTTTCAACTTGATCAAGTGTGCCATTGAGTGCATGTTCCATCAATTCCGATAAATCACTTTTCAGGCGCAACAGGATAGGCTGTGTTTCCGGGTCGCCCATACGGCAGTTGAATTCAAGTACTTTAACTTGTTTTTCGGGTGTAATCATCAGGCCCGCATAAAGAAATCCGGTAAATTGAGTACCTTCTCGCGCCATGGCCTGAATTGTCGGATTTATGACTTCGCGCATAATTTGCGCGTGCAGGCTAGGAGTAATGAACGGTGTGGGTGAGTAAGCGCCCATTCCACCAGTATTGGGACCGGTATCGCCATCATTGAGACGTTTGTGGTCCTGACTGGTGGCGAGTGGCAAAACATGCTGGCCATCTGACATCACAATGAAACTGACTTCGGTACCTTGCAGGAATTCTTCTATGATGACCTCAGAACCTGCTGCGCCAAAACTTTTTTCAATCAGGATCTGATCAATGGCGGCATGCGCCGTTTCCAATGAAGAGGCGACTACAACGCCTTTACCTGCTGCGAGACCGCTGGCTTTGATAACAATCGGTGCGCCTTTTTGATCAATATATTGATGCGCTTGCTGTGCATCGGTAAAGGCGGCATAATCGGCGGTGGGAATATGATGGCGTTGCATAAAGTCTTTTGCGAAGCTTTTTGAGATTTCCAGCTGTGCGGCTTTCTGGCTGGGGCCGAATATTTTCAAGCCAGCTGATTGAAAAGCGTTGACAATCCCGGCAGCTAGTAGCGCTTCGGGTCCAACGACGGTAAAAGCTATATTTTCCTTCTGCGCAAAACTGATCAAATCAGAAGTTGCAGTGATGGCGATATTTTCGAGGCCATGCTCCTGAGCGGTACCTGCATTCCCAGGTGCCACGAAAACCTTTAAAACGCGCGGTGATTGTACGAGTTTCCATGCCAGTGCATGTTCTCTGCCACCGCCTCCAATGACAAGTATTTTCATTGCGGGTATAAGTGTGTGAATAGATTAGTGTCTGAAATGCCGTGCTCCTGTGAAAACCATTGCTACGCTCTGCTCGTCAGCGGCTGCGATGACTTCATCATCACGGATACTGCCACCTGGTTGGATTACAGCCATTGCGCCAGCCTGTATCACAACATCCAGACCGTCGCGGAATGGAAAAAATGCATCAGAAGCAACGACAGAACCGGCCAAATCGAATCCGGCCTGTTGTGCCTTGATGGTGGCAATCTTTGCACTATCAACGCGGCTCATTTGACCCGCACCGATACCGAGCGTTTGATTATTATGGCAAAAAACAATTGTGTTGGATTTGACGAATTTCGCAACACGCCATGCAAAAAGCAGATCGTCCATTTGCTGCTTGGATGGTTTCTTTTGGGTGACTACTTTGAAGTCTGTTCGTGACAGGCAGTGGCTGTCAGGTGTTTGAACCAGAAGACCGCCGCCGATGCGCTTCAGGTCGTATTGGTGGCTGGCTTGTTTCAGCGGTAAGGTTAATACACGGATATTGTTTTTTTGTGCCAGTAATATTTTAGCTTCATCGGTAATTTCAGGCGCAATAATCACTTCTACAAACTGTTTTAGAATGGCGGTGGCTGTTTCTGCGTCAAGCGAACGGTTAAACGCAATAATACCGCCAAAAGCAGAAATTGAGTCTGTTGCTAAAGCATGTTGATAGGCGGTCAGGATGTCATCTGCAACTGCCACGCCACAAGGGTTGGCATGTTTTACAATTACACAGGCAGGATTTTCAAAAGATTTCACGCATTCCCAAGCTGCATCAGTATCAGCGATATTGTTGTATGATAAAGCTTTGCCCTGAACCTGATGATAGTTGGCAAGTCCACCAGGAACAACGAACAAATCGCGGTAAAATGCTGCTTTCTGGTGTGGATTCTCGCCATAACGTAAAGGTTCCACGATAGTAAAGTTAAGATTTAATGTTGTAGGAAAATCGTTGCGGCTTTCATCATCATTAATCGCTGTCAGGTAATTACTGATCACGCTATCATAAGCTGCGGTGTGTGAAAAAGCTTTTTGTGCAAATCTGAAACGATTGGCAGTGCTGACAGTGCCGTTATTCAATGCCATTTCATTCAATAATACCGGATAGTCCGACGGATCTGTGATAACCGTTACTTTCCGGTAGTTTTTAGCGGCGGCGCGTACCATGGTGGGGCCGCCGATATCAATATTTTCAATTGCGCTTGCCAGGGTGCAGTTATCTTTTGCTATGGTCTGAGAAAAGGGATACAAGTTGACGACGACCAGTTCGATGTCAGTGATGCCTGCTTTCTTCATGGCGGATTTGTGTTCCGGCAAATCATCTCTTGCCAGTATACCGGCATGTACTTTCGGGTGCAGCGTTTTCACGCGTCCATCGAGCATTTCTGGGAAGCCGGTGTAGTCACTTATTTCTGTTACCGGAATATTTTCTGCTTGTAATAATTTTGCTGTTCCACCGGTGGAGATAATATTGACACCGGCGTGGTGAAGTGAACGTGCCAGATCAACGATGCCTGCTTTATCAGACACACTGATTAGTGCTTGTTTGATAGACATTCTGTACCTTATTTGATTTGATATTGCTTTATTTTATGACGTAATGTGTTGCGGTTGATGCCAAGTAGTTCAGCTGCCTGCGTTTGATTGCCCTGTGTATGATGTAAAATAACTTCGATCAGTGGCTTTTCAACGCTCCGTATGACCATTTCGTGGATACATGATGGTCTTTCACCGTCCAAATCAATTAAGTACTTGTCGATGGACTTACGTACACAGCATGCAATTTCATTTTCATTGATTGTGCTCATACGACAACCGCCTTTTCTTCTTCAATATATGTTAAATGTGTATTGTAATCAGCTAATTGTGTAAAAAATATGTCCGTCTGTGTGAGTTGTTCCTCACTTGTTTGCAATTGATTCATTTGTTGACGGAAACCGGCAGAGCCGACCAAACCTTTTGTATACCAGGCAATATGTTTGCGTGCGATACGTACGCCTGCATACTCGCCATAAAAATCATACAGATCGTACAAATGCTTAATAAGCACGCGATGTGTTTCGCATACTTCAGGAGGCGGCAGGTATTCACCCGTATTCAGATAGTGATCAATTTCTCTGAATATCCAGGGTCTCCCCTGAGCCGCACGGCCAATCATGATGGCATCGGCCTGTGTATATTCCAACACCTGTTTTGCTTTCTCAGGTGTTGAAATATCGCCATTAGCTATGACTGGAATGCTGACGGCAGCTTTGACAGCCGCAATGGTGTTGTACTCGGCATTGCCGCGGTATGCACATGCGCGTGTGCGTCCATGTATCGCCAGGGCTTGAATACCGGTGTTTTCAGCTATTTTGGCAATCCTCAGTGCGTTTTTATTTTGCTGGTCCCATCCGGTTCTTATTTTAAGGGTCACCGGGATATTAACCGCACTGACAACCGAATATAAGATTTTTTCGACGAGTTTTTCATCTTTTAATAAAGCGGACCCCGCCATTACATTGCAGATTTTTTTTGCGGGACAGCCCATGTTGATATCGATGATTTGTGCACCTTGATCAACATTATAACGCGCAGCGGTAGCCAGCATGTCGGGATCTGCACCGGCAATTTGTACGGAGATAGGTGACACCTCTCCGTCATGGTTCGCGCGCCTTTGTGTTTTCTTCGATCCCCATAAAAGCGAGTTGCTGGATACCATTTCAGAAACAGCCATACCGGCTCCCATTTTTTTGCATAGTTGACGAAAAGGGCGGTCAGTTACACCAGCCATGGGTGCAACAATGAGCTTGTTTTTAAGTTTATGGGAACCTATCTGCATGCAGTATGAGAAATATCAAAAAATTGATTAAAAATTAAATCAGATGGGTAATAATCCGATTTTATTGGGATAGTAAAAAGTTTGTATCGTTTTCACTATTGCTTTTTTAACATTGTTTAAATACTATTTTTATAGTTAGTGCATAAGCAAACCAGTTTTTTTATGAAGCCATGACAAAATTGGATAGCTATACATGAGAGATAATTAAAACAATTGAAGTAAATTAACCTCTTGTCCCAAAAATCATTCGTCTTGCAACAAATCGCTTAATCGGTGGAAAATTGTCCATTATTGTCAGGCCCAATCCACAGCAGTGCTTAAGCAGTGTATTGTCATTTGAAAATAGCTTGATCAGTGAATCGGTGAAAATACGACCACCCTGACTGTCTGTACGCCGACGTTGACGGTATCTTGTCAACATGGGCGGGGTGCCTATTTCCTTGCTATTCGAAGTAGTATCCAGTATTTCCTGAGCAAGTTCATAGGCGTCTCTGAGTCCAAGGTTAAATCCTTGTCCTGCTACCGGATGCAATGTCTGGGCCGCATTGCCCACGAGTGCTGTGCGCTGTGAGGTGGCGGGAACCGCATACTTAAGTGCTAACGGAAAACCAGAGCGTTTGCCGGTATGTACAAATTGTCCTAAGCGATTGCCAAAGTGTTCATGTAAACGGATAAGAAAGCGATTTTCATCCATTGCAAGAATCTCCTTTGCAGCTTCTGGAGATACTGTCCATACCAACGCAAAATAATCACCTGAAGGTAATAGCGCGACAGGGCCATCTGACGTAAACCGTTCATAAGCGACGCCCGTTTGTTGTTCTTCAGTTCGAACATTGGCGACAATTGCCCACTGATCGTATTCAGTGGTTTGATAGGTAATGTCTTTAATTTGACTGCTAAGCTGACCCCCATCTGCCAAAACGAGTAGTTTAGCTGAAATGGTTTTTTCTATCCCCGCGTGTGAATATTGTACATGTCCAAGTTGGTCATCCGTAGCACACCGTTGCACAGCGGCCCCTGTTTGATAGTGGAGGTTACTTTGCAAGGATGTTTCATATAACGCACGAAATAAATCATGATAATTCACGACATACCCCAAGGCTGGTACGCCAGCGTCTTCGGTTGTTAAAACAGTTCGGCCGAAGTAACCTTTATTTGAGATATGAATGGTATTGATTGGTGTAAATTGAGACAGTTTTTCCCAAGCGCCTAGTCGCTGCAAAATCAGGTGACTCCCATGCGATAGTGCTAAAGGACGTTCATCATCAACCTTTTCCGGCAAACCGCGCGCTTCCAAAAGTAAGATAGACAGATTACTGTTGCAGCTTAATGCAAGCGCCAATGCCATGCCAACTGGACCGCCACCTATGATAGCAATATCGTAATTTTCAAGACTCATTAATTTTCTTTTGATAAAATTTTATGTTTAGCGTTTAGTTTTATATAAGAGTGACCCTGAATTTAGGGTCATCAGATTGGACATATATAAACAAGATAGTCAGAATAATACGGTAATGCTGCGAAATATCCGGCCCAGCAATATTTTTTGAAACTGAAAACGTTGAGCTTAGCATAGCTCCCGCAATGATGGAATGCACTAAGCGCAATGATTAAAATCCGGTGTAATTAAAAATATGCCCGGGTTTTAGGTTGAGTTATTTATCTTGTTGATTTTATGAAATAAAGTATTGAGTGGATTAAGGAGCGTGTGAATGACAAAATTACAGGTGCAACAATTACAAGCGATTAAGCGATTTGGCTTTATACTGATCGTGTTTTTATGGACTATTAATGCATGGGCAAAGGCTTCGGAATCAATTGACGAAGAATTGATTCTTGCAGCCGAAAAAGGAAATTTTCCTTTACTGAAAAAAATTCTCGACGATGATAATGAAATTTCTGAAGCTACCATCAATACAGCGTTTTTCGCAGGAGTCAGAAAAGGCAGTAAGCCGATAGTACAACGCTTGATAAACAGTGGAGCCAATATTAATTTTCGAGGCGATAATGGTTATACGGCTCTAATCCAGGCTGCACGGGATGGCCGCAGCTATTTGGTTGAGCTATTGTTGCCATTGGGTGCAGAGATTAACGCTATTGCTACCGAAACAGGAGAAACTGCCCTGATTCTTGCAGCAAAAAGAAACCGCAGGGAAGTTGTGGATCAATTATTGGAAGCCAATGCAGATTTGAGGGTTAAAAGAAATATTGATGGTATGACGGCATTAATGCTTGCTGCAAGAGGTGGGCATCAACAGGTTGTAAATGCGTTAATTGAAGCGGGTGCTGAGGTTAATCATCAATTAGAAAATGGTGCGACTGCACTGATGCTGGCAGCACAGCATGGTCATCTTGGCGTAATTTATGTATTGTTGGCAGCAAATGCGGATGTCAATATAAAAGCAAGCAATGGTGCGACTGCCTTGACACTGGCTAATGTTTATCGTCATACAGAAGCAGTGGAAATGCTCAAAAAAGCCGGTGCGCGATGAAATTACAGTTGATGGTGATATTGTTTTTGCATGCCTTGATTGATGACCATCTTGGTAAACACATACTTGGTGAAATTTCATAAGATAATTACGTATAATCGTAGTGATTACAGGTGCTTGAGCAAGTTTATAAGATGAATTTGCTCAAGCAGTTTTTTGAATTTCAATGTTATGCGATTATTCATAGAATTAAGAAAATTTTATAAATGAGTTACATTGTCAATTTTGTAGGAATAAAGGATGTATCAAATGAAAGTATGGATTGTTTTATTACTCGTAGCGCCATTAGTTGCATTGTCTGGTTGCGGGGAGGAAACTTCAAGTGATAAATCAGACAACGAAGTGAGGTCTCAGACACTCAGCGAAGTGACAACTATTGACGAATTGCCGTCTTTTCTGAGTGAGGGGCTGTCGCCGGAAGAAAAAGCTGAACTCAGAGAGCAGATTTTACCTGGCGCTACTGAAGATGGTCCAACACCCGGAGAAAAATTTCAGTCAATGCTTGAAGAAGCCAGAGCGGGTGACCCTGTAGCACAAAATAGTTTGGGTGTTATGTACTACACAGGCGAAGCTGTTTCTAAAACAGTAACTGGTCAGTTATTGGATAACGATCCAGAATTGGCGGCGGGCTGGTTTTATCGCTCTGCTGAGCAGGGTTATGCTGATGCACAATTTAATCTGGGATTAATGTATGCAAATGGAGAAGGTGTTGCGCAGGATATGAACCAAGCAGTCGAACTCTTTAAAAAAGCAGCTGAACAAGGTCATGTGGATGCACAAAATAACTTGGGCGCACTCTATTTCATGGGTGAAGGTGTTGTGCGGAATGAAGATAAAGCAATAGAATGGTTTGAAAAAGCGGCTGCACAGGGTAACGAAGAGGCTAAAGTGAATCTTGAAGCAATCAGGGCGGCTCAGTCGCAGTGATCCGTTTGCATAAGCCTTTATTAATTGCAGTTTGCAGTGTCATCGCTATTCATAAAAATTTATTGAAAACAATAGATAATTTGATATGTTGTCATGAAAAATTATAAACGGTACACTGATAAATTGCAGGTGCTTTAATTTTAATTTACCAAAATCGGAAGGTACTATGAGGAAGTCCTTATCGGTAGAATCAGAACACCAGCCGCGCCCTGTTCGGCTTGATGCAAAAATTCCAACACATACTGTTCAGGCCCATGGCATTATCAATAATCGGGTAGAAGCAATTGCACAACGCCAGATGATCGCGGACATTAATGCCAGCTCAAAAATGGTGGATCAGCGAAAAACAGCTGTATCATTTCAATTCAGCCCACGTTCGATCGCACAAAGAAGGCTGTACGGTGTCTTAAGCGATCCGATAGCGCAGTTGCAGGCAGTACCGGAAGAAGAATTGCTACAGGGTCGGTTCGAGACAGCGCAACGCATGGAAGAAGAGGAACTTTTGCAAGGCAGGTTTTCACCGCAAGATGTGGCACAGTTAAAAGAACCACCTGCTGACAAGCCTAACAAAACGGGTTTGCCGGACAACCTAAAAAACGGCATTGAAGCACTTTCCGGTATTTCCATGGACAGTGTCAAAGTTCACTACAATTCAAATAAACCAGCTCAGCTCAATGCGTTGGCTTATGCTCAGGGAACCGAAATTCATGTAGCATCTGGACAGGAGAGACATTTGCCGCACGAGGCGTGGCATGTGGTGCAGCAAGCACAAGGCAGAGTGCAGCCGACAATGCAGATGAATGCGGGAATCCCGGTCAATGATGACTTGCAGTTGGAAGATGAAGCAGATCTAATGGGTGCTAAGGCGGTTGCGCAGCAGACTGCTAAGTCATTCAGTTCAGACGCGATTGGTGTGAGACGCATGCAACAACTACAATCCCTAAGCGATAGCGTTCAACTTTCACCTCTGATGGTAGCCCAACTGCAGTTTGATGCAGGGAACGGCGCGCAATGGCATATACATTACGGCCATATCAAACTCGGAAATAACAATAATTCAAGGGTTGATTTCAATGGAAGAGACAAGAAAGATATCAGAAAGGAGCTGGGTGAAAAAATCGCACGATACGGATTGAATGTTGCTGGAGATTTAAGTGCAAGTTTCAGAGAATGTATAGACTATATCAACAGCCACTTCTAATACTAACAGCATGTTGAAAAACTATCTATATGTCACTGTGGCATAAAAACAAGCTCAAAATGATCATTTATTATGCTTATCTTACAAGCTCCGCTTTTACTTGGCGCATTATGTGCCTAGCCCCTGGGACCGAGTATGCGGTTTAGTAGGGTATTCATTGTTATCACAATGTCGATTTTTAGCGCCAATAATGCATATTGAAATTATTCCATTACCACCAGCGTAACTAGAATGATTGTGATCAGTGTTACGGGCCAATAGGCAACTTTTGGTATCAGATTGTCGCGATAGTGAATAATGGTTAACCAGCTGGCGGCACCTATTGAAAATATAAAGGTATTCACTACAGCAATCACCAGGTAGACATACATAAGGATATAGAAGTATTCCATATAAATGATGCCAGAACCAGGAAATTGTTCTCTGAGTTGAATATGCGCTAGCATGACAACAAAAAACAATGCTGAGCAAGCGCCAATAAAGCCTGATGTGTTAAAGCCGTGTTTGCTGACCAGGTCTGGTTTGTTGCTTACGGTCAATAAGGCGGCAAAGAGTAGTGTCGCAACCAGCAGTACCGGTAGTAAATAAACTATAAATGCATTTTCAAATTTACGTTTTACAACGAAATTGTAATGTAATTCCGGAAAATCAGTCTGGCCGATATAATTGGAAATGCCGAAGTTTGTGTCGTAGCTGGACGGTTTATAGTCGAAATATGTGTCTTCACGGTTCCAGGTACCCAATATTATTTCTTTTTCTATTCCGAAAATTTCATCTAATTGCGTTGATGTATAAGCCTCAAAATCTGGTACCAGTACAATGTTCTTGGAAAAAAGATCATGCCACATACGTACCCGGACGGTTTTGTGATCGAAAGGGTAAAGCTTGTATTCGAATGGTTGACGAATTGTAGCTTCAAAATACCAACCGATAATTGTTTCGCCGTTAATATGTTCCCGGTATACTTCTTGCGGAGTAATTGTATTTCCAGTATTAACCTGCTCTGGTAAAACAAAGCCGACTTCTGAAAGTGGCGGTTTAATAGTATCGTGGATACCATCCTGATAGCGTTGCCAAATATAGCCGGAGAGATCAATTTCAGTGGAATTGAAAAATTTCAGTGATTGTATGAATATACCAGTTTTAACTTTAATTGTGGGTTGATCGGTATAGCCGGATTCTTTGAGTTTGTTTTCCCAGTTTTTCTGAAGATATATATTGGTGCCTTCTTCACTAATTAGTTTTGTCGGTTCAACAAAATAGTTGTTCATCTGTAACCATAAGCTGATCAGAATAATCAGCAGTGCCGCTGAAATACCAATAGAAACAAGCCACCAGTTTTTTTCTTTCATACATACCATTTGTAGAAATAGGCGTTTTATATCAGGACTATCCGTCAATTTATGTACATATTTTAACATTAGGCAAAAAAACAGATTTTGGTTGTTTTGTCCTTAAATCAACCATAGATCGATATTGGTAAAAACCACGGCATTTATGCGGCAACTTAACACACTGCGTACGAAGAACGCTCGCCACATGCATGGTTGCCTTCAGCCAGAATTGAATCCTCCGACTTTGGTCAGTAGTAGTTCAGCTGCTTGTTTTAAATGTGAAATTCTTAAGATGTTATCTACTCAGACTAAGGTGTTAAAATGTTTTTTATAGATTAATGCAGTGTGTATATTCATTTCACATGCTATTTACAATGATGATTAAATGGCAGGGACTATTTTATTAGGTACTTATATAGTGTGTATCCTGGCGTTATTTATTTATGGCGTCAATTGCTACTATATGGTGTGGTGTTTCTGGAAAACTTATCGGCAGGCATCGGTGCAGATGCGTGAACGCATTGATGCGGGGCAGTCAATTTTTGCTGATGCAGCTATGTTACCGCATGTAACCACACAAATACCTTTGTATAACGAGGCGAACGTGGCTGAGCGTGTTATTCAGGCGGTAGCTGCGATAGATTATCCTCAATCGAAACATGAAATTCAAATTCTCGATGATTCAACAGATGAAACCAGCGCAATTGTCGATGCGGTTGTTGCATCGTTACGCCAATCAGGTAAGGATATTGATGTATTTCGACGCAATAACCGCCAGGGTTTTAAGGCAGGTGCACTGGCTGAAGGCATGCAGGTATGTAAAGGTGAACTGATTGCCATTTTCGATAGCGACTTTGTTCCCAATCGGAATTATTTGAAACAGATGATTCCCCCATTGCTTGCTGAAGATAAGCTGGCTTTTGTGCAGGCGCGCTGGGGACACTTGAATACAGCGCATTCTATGCTTACCCAGGCGCAGAGTATCGGTATCGATGGACATTTTATGATTGAACAAAGTGCGCGTGCATATAATGGTTTTTTCATGAATTTTAATGGTACAGCCGGTGTCTGGCGCAAAACAGCGATTGAAGATGCAGGTGGCTGGCAGGCTGATACGCTGACAGAAGACATGGATTTATCATACCGTTGCCAATTGGCTGGTTGGCATGCCGGTTTTCTCGCGGATGTTGTCGTGCCTGCAGAGTTGCCGCAGTCATATACCGCGTTTAAAAGCCAGCAATTCCGTTGGGCAAAGGGTTCTATCCAAACAGCCATGAAGCTCTTTCCTCAGGTCTGGCGTTCGCAATCTGTTTTGATGGCTAAAGTCCAGGCTTTTTTGCATTTGACGCATTACAGTATTCATCCAGTAATGGCACTGTTGTCGATGCTGACTTTGCCCGTGTTATTGACGTTGGACGTGAATGTGCCGTGGCAAATCATGGTTGTCTGTATGTTTTGTATTTTAGTGGCAATCTGTGGTCCAAGTTCGTTGTATTTAACAAGCCAGATAGTAACTAAAGCCGGTGTTAAGAAACTACTTTTTCTGCCGGTGCTGATGTGTGTGGGTGTGGGCATCGCGCTCTCGAATACGCGAGCGGTTTTCGAAGCTTTGTTTAAAATAAAAAGCGGTTTTGTGCGCACACCGAAAAGTGGCGGCAGTGATAATAGGGTTACCGCAAATCAAGAGCTTAGGAGATATCGCGTCAATGCGTCGATATTGCCGCTGTTCGAAATTGTACTAGGACTCTATTGTATAGTGAGCCTTATTTATTATATTGAAGCCAGGCATTATATTGTGGGACCGTTCTTGCTAATTTATGCCTGCGGTTTTTTATTGGTTGGTATCCGATCGCTTAAGGAAACGTACGAGAACGATTCTCGGTGATTTCATTGCATAGCGACTGCATAGTACAGGTGCCTGAGTCATGGTAATTACCCCGACATCTGCCTGTAGGCATCGCGTCCGTTTGTTATTTTTCTTATTTTCACTGTTTTTAATATTTATTGCCGGTGTACTGCACTGGACGCCTTGGGCTGCTACTTGTAAAGCTATCATCATGCTGGTTTCATATGGTACGGTGTTCTTTGGGTTCATCGGTGCCTGGTTAAGTTTTCCGGACGGATTAAGTACATCACGTAAAATCGGATTAATTCTGCTGGTTTCTCTTTTTGCCCGTATTATGATGATGGGTTTGCCGGTATCGGATGATGTTAACCGCTATCTTTGGGAGGGCAAACTCGTCTCTGCGGGTGAGAGTCCGTACCGATATCCGGGTGATCATGAACATTATGCCAAGTATCGAGACGCATATTGGAATGGCATGAATCACAAGGACAAACTGACTGCGTATCCACCACTGGCCGAACTGATTTTTGCTGCTGTCAGCAGCGTTTCTTATTCACCTTGGGCCTTTAAAGTATTGTTTACTTTCGTAGATTTGTGCATCGTCGGAATTTTGATCTGTTTGCTCAAAGCACATGGGTTGGGGCCGCGCAATGTGTTGTTATATGCATTAAATCCCTTGACATTGTTTGCTATCGCCGGTGAAGCGCATTTTGATGTGCTGTTGATCTTTACGATGCTATTGTCAGTACTGTGCATTGAAAAAAGGGCGTATGCCTGGGCATGGTTCTGGTTGGGGGTATCCATTCAAATAAAAATTATTGCTGTTGTTCTGGTGCCGCTTTATCTTTGGCGCTGCCAGTGGCGTTATGGCTGGTTGTTGCTCATTACGTTGGCGGTGCCTTCGTTATATTTTGTTGAAACCTTACCAGGTATGTTCCAGGGGCTCTGGGATTTTGGCGGCATGAATGCATTTAATGGGCCGATACATGGCCCGATTAATTATTTATTGAATGCTCATGTCGCATGGTCAACAGCGATGGTGTCTGGGTTATTTAGTCTGACAGCATTTTGGATTATCCGGGCGGTCAGCATACCTGTTAAAGCGGCATATCTACTTATTGCCGCGCTGGTGTTATTTTCACCAGTAGTGCACTACTGGTATATTCTGTGGATCATTCCGTTTGTTGTACTCTACCCCGGTTTGTCCTGGTTAGTACTAAGCTTTACCAGCGGCGCCTATTTTACATCCACATTCAGCGTAGAGCAGGGAAGTGACTGGTCACTGCCGGTCTGGGCCATGTGGTCGATTTGGCTGCCATTTTTACTGGTGCTGACTTATGAATTACGAATGGTTTTACTGCGAAATCTGCGACCGGAATTAAACTGGACTAAACCGGAAACATTGGCAATTATCATCCCTACTCTGAATGAAGGCGGACAGATAAAAGCATGTTTAGAGGCGGTTCAGTCAATGCAACGGCCGGCTGATGAAATTTTCGTCTGTGATGGCGGCTCTACTGATAAAACTGTCGCGATTGCAAAGGAAATGGGGGTTTGTGTTGTGCACAGTGAACCGGGGCGTGGCACTCAAATCAAAGCGGCTGTTGAGGCTGCCCGTTCAGAGGTGGTATTGGTGATTCATGCGGATTGCATATGCGATAATGATGTCAGTCAACGTATCATGAGTGTATTGGAAAAAAATCCTGATGTTGTCGGAGGCGCTGTCGGACAACGATTCAACACTTCCAGTATGCAGCTGTTTGTTATAGAAATGCTCAATGATGCACGTGCAATCCTGGGAGGTGCCAGTTTTGGTGACCAGGGCCAGTTTTTTCGTGTCTCGGCCATCGGAAAAGTGGGAGGGTTTCCCGGATACCCACTGATGGAAGATATAGAAGTCAGTTTACGCATGATGCGAACCGGGCGTGTCGTACTGCTGAACGGTGGTGTTCATAATTCCGCGCGCCAATGGCGGCAGGGTTTCATTAAACGTATTATTTTAATAATAAAACTTGTAATTATTTTTCGGACCAATCGTTTGTTACAGCGTGATGTAACAGAAAAATTATATGCAATTTATTACAACAATCGAAAACAAAGTAACTGTTGCGATAATATTGTTAGTAAATAACTTATCTCTACCTGACTATGCACATTCATATTCTCGGCATTTGTGGCACTTTTATGGGTGGTATTGCCGCCATCGCGCAGGAATCCGGTTTTAAAGTAACCGGTTGCGATCAAAATGTATATCCACCCATGAGTACGCAATTGGAAACCCTCGGTATTGAACTGACTTCAGGGTTTTCAGCCGACCAAATCAATCTCAAGCCTGATGTTTTTGTGATTGGTAATGTGGTAACACGCGGCAACCCGTTGATGGAAGAAATTCTGAATCAGAATTTACCCTATGTTTCCGGACCGCAATGGCTGTCGGAAAATATATTAAATAATCGGTGGGTACTGGCTGTTGCGGGCACGCATGGCAAAACAACCACAAGTTCCATGCTGGCGTGGATTCTGGAATATGCAGGACTGCATCCGGGGTTTCTGATTGGCGGTATACCGGAGAATTTTGGCACTTCGGCGCGTATCGGCCATGTCATGCGGAGTTTGCCGCCGCATGCATGTGAAGTATCGCCATTTTTTGTCATTGAGGCGGATGAATACGATACAGCATTTTTTGATAAGCGTTCAAAGTTCGTTCATTATCGTCCAAAAACTGTGGTTTTAAATAATCTTGAATTCGATCACGCGGATATTTTTGAAAATCTAGCGGCAATTGAGCGACAATTTAATCATTTTGTCAGGATTGTTCCGAACAAAGGATTGATTATTAGCAATGGCAATGATCAAAACCTGACGCATGTGCTGGCAAAAGGTTGTTGGACGCCTGTAGAGCGGTTTGGGATTAGAGAAGGCTGGCATACTGCTCAGTTGAAGCAAAATGCTGTTGAAGTATTTTTTACGGGTCAGTCACAAGGCTATTTGCATTGGCAATTATTGGGCGAACATAATCGCATGAATGCACTGGCTGCACTGGCAGCAGCGCGGCATGCTGGCGTTCCTGTTAATATAGGGCTGGAAGCGTTGGCACGTTTTAAGAATGTTAAGCGACGCATGGAAAAACGAGGTGTAATTAATGAAATTACTGTTTATGATGACTTCGCACATCATCCAACTGCGATTCAAACAACCATTGACGGCTTGCGTGGTTATATCGGCAACGGAAAACGGATTATTGCAGTATTGGAACCGCGTTCCAATACTATGAAAATGGGCGTCTGGAAGGAGAAATTGGCAGATAGCCTTAATGCTGCCGATCGTGTTTTTTGCTATAGCACAGAAACTGACTGGGTTGAAAATGCTTTTGACGAACTTGGCGAAAAAGCAAAATGCTTTCACGACCTGTCACAATTAATTAATACCATTTCGGACATTGTCGTTCCAGGCGACCATATTTTAATTATGAGTAATGGCGGGTTTGGCGGTATTCATGAAAAGCTGATGGCTGCTATAAGTAATAAACTATGAATCAAGACAATACGGAATTAATCACCTTCGAATTTACAGAGTGAAAATACCTTGCAATTCATTTTTTCCAGGCGTGTTCGACCGCCTACGTCCGGTAAATCAATGACAAAACAGCATTCGACGACTTCACCCCCCATTTCCCGAATTAACCTGACAGCGGCTTCTGCTGTGCCACCGGTTGCAATAAGATCATCAACAAGTAATACACGGTCTCCAGGCTGTACCGCGTCGGCATGAATCTCAATGCGGTCATTGCCGTATTCAAGCTGATAATCGCGGCCAATCGTCTGGGCAGGTAATTTATTGGGTTTACGTATGGGTACAAAACCTGTTTCGAGCTGATAGGCCACAGGTGCGCCAATGATAAAACCGCGCGACTCAATACCGATAACCTTGTCAATCGAATAGGTTTGATAACGCTTGGTAATTTCCTGAATGGTTGTACGTAAACCAATCGGATCTTTTAACAGCGTAGTAATGTCACGAAACATGATCCCTTTATGTGGATAATGCGGAATTGTGCGAATAAGGGACTTAATCGGCATAAATAAAGTAGTTGGACTGGACTGTTAAAAAAAATTAAAGAACTGGCATAATTCAAATAAAAAACGGCTCCAACCAATTGGTTGGAGCCGTCTTCTGATTAAACCACTTCTATATACTAGCAGTATATTTTTAAGTGTTTAGTGATCCATAGCTGCTTTAGCATCGAAGCTATCAGGCGCTTTAATCTGCTTCATCAGATCATCGTTCCATTCACCTTCAACATTCATATGCAATGCAGCACCCAACAACACAGCTTCAATCAGGTTGTGGCTGAGATATACGTACAGTCCGGGTTGGTGGAATTCATAAGCTGCAGCGACTGCTGTACCGCCCGGTATCCACCATGTTTCCTGACTTGTCAGCGGTGTATCGCTGAATGAACCACCTACCCAATACAAATCAGCATGACCACCAATCAAATGCGGACGTGAATCACGGTTAGCTTGGGAATGAATAAACAATACTTTTTCACCAACTTTGGCTGAAAGTGCATTGTCACCAGTGATAGCACCAACAGCGCCGTTGAATACAACATGTGTTGGAACTAGACCTTTAGACAACTCAAGCATTTCGTGCATGCCAGCTGCAGGTGAAGCGTATTCTTTAAAGTTGCCTTTTTCATCTTGCGGCAGATAGAAATCCTGCTCACCGATGTAGAAAGCACGGTCATATTGATATGGCTTGCCTGCTGCATCTTTCAGGCCGTCACGTGGCAGAACCATGATAGCGCCGTTCATGCCTGAAATGACGTGGAAAGGAATCATTGTGCCACCAGGCGCGCAGTGATAAACGAATACGCCCGGTTTTACAGCTTTCCAGCGTAAAACAACTTCTTCGCCGGGTTGAACCAGTGTCAAACCCGCACCACCTAATGCGCCAGTCGCAGCATGGAAATCGACATTATGTGCCAGTGTGCTTTCTTTAGGGTTGGAAAGTGTCAGTTCAACGTAGTCACCTTCATGCACCACAATCAACGGACCTGGAACGGAACCGTTAAAAGTCAGCGCCCAGACTTTTGCACCCGGTGCAACTTCAACGAGTTTTTCAACCGTTTCCATGCGTACTTGAACAACTTTAGGGCCACCTTTAGCAACCTGGTCGTGTTTAGGAACTGCTGGTGGAGCCACCAACTCTTGTTTAACACGCGGTAATTTTGAGATGTCTGTTGCAGCTACAGCAGCTTGTGTAGCAGCAAAACATAACAGTCCCAGTCCAACAACTGCCTGAACAGCTTTAATCATATCTTCCTCCATAAAAGATAAATTTTGCGCTTAATAATTAATTACGCCTTCTTATCATTCACTGTAGCTATTTATTAAAATTGAATATCAATGTGCTTGCTACAATGTGACACCTTCCCTTTTTCAAAAGAGTAAAGGGCGGAACGCAGACTATACACTTTAGCTGCGAAACTGTCCATGTCTGAACGGTTAATAAAACCGAAAAAAGCCTTAATAATAGGCATGTTGACATCATGGTCTCTTGAAAAACATCACTTGAAATTTATTCACTGCAGTATCTAAGATTTTTTTGCTGTGAAGAAGCGATGGTTGAAAAATTGGACAATGTTCATGTCGAAAACGTTCGAAAATTTCCCAGTAGCATCATCCCTGCATCAATCGGATTTCAGCCGCGGCCAGGTTTTCCTGAGTACCTCTGAGTACAACTACATCGCCAGCTTCCAGACGGGTTTCTTCTGAAGGTAATGAGCCCCGGATATTTCGCCTGCGGACCGCAGTAACTTCTACGGATAATTCTGCCAGATTGATTTGGCCAAGGGTTTTATTGACAGATGCCGCGCCGGGTATGATAGTGATTGTCAGCAGACGGGGTAATAATCTTTCGTTACCTTCCTCGTTTTCATCTGTAACACCAAAATAAAATCCACGGAAAAGTCTGTATCGTTGTTCGCGTGTTTGTCGAATACGCCTTAAAATACGCCCTGTTGAGATATTCATGAACATCAATGCATGTGAAGCCAGCATTAAACTGCCTTCCATAACTTCTGCCACGACTTCGGTTGCGCCGGCTTCTTTTATCAAATCAATGTCCGAGTCATCTCGTGTGCGCACAACGACTGTCAATTCAGGCCGCAGTGTACGAACATGGTTGAGAATTTTGAGTGCAGACACAGTATCCGAATAACTGACGACTAGTACCTTTGCGCGGAGCATTCCGGCAGCAATCAGCACTTCTTTCCGGGCCGCATCACCATACATGACTGATTCACCGGCGATTTTGGCTTCATGAATACGCTGTGGGTCAAGATCCAGTGCAATAAAAGGTATGGATTCTTGCTCCAGAATACGCGAAAGATTCTGACCGCTTCGCCCATAGCCACAGATAATGACATGATTTTGTTCTGCAATAGTTTGCGCAGCAATGGAAGTGATTTGCATGGCACGCTGCATCCATTCTGAAGTATAAAGCTGCTGTGTCATCCGTTCACTGTATTCAATGATAAAGGGTGCCAGAAACATGGACAATACCACGGCAGCGAGAATGGGCTGTAAAATGGCGTTTTCAATCAAGCCGCTGCCACCTGCCTGCGCCAGTAATACAAAACCAAATTCACCGCCTTGCGCCAGATTCATGCCTGTTCTGACTGCAACGTTGGGTTCGGCGCCAAACAGGCGGGACAGTCCGGTAACCAGCACTATTTTCACAAAAATCAGCGCTATCAATATGATTGCCACCCACAGGAAATTTTCAATTACCACCTGAATATCCAGTAACATGCCGATGGTAATAAAAAACAATCCCAAGAGAATGTCGCGAAAAGGTTTAATGTCATCTTCGACCTGATAGCGATACTCCGTTTCAGAAATCAACATGCCCGCCAGAAAAGCACCCAGTGCCAGTGATAGACCTGCCAATTCAGTCAGCCATGCAAGTCCGAGAGTGATAAACAATACGTTCAATACAAACAATTCAGATGATTTTTGGCGTGCCACTACATGGAACCAGGAGCGCATGAGCCGTTGTCCAAAAGACAAAATCAGGGCGAGTAGTGCTATTGCTTTCAAAGCCGCGATTGCAAACATTGGACCGTAATCAACCGTTTCGCTATCGACTGTCCTTGCGAGTGCAGGCATAATGATTAATAAGGGAATGACGGCCAGATCTTGAAACAATAAAACACCGATTACTTGTCGGCCATACGGCGTATTGAGCTCAAGGCGTTCGGACAGCATTTTAATGACAATAGCCGTTGATGACATCGCCAGCGCCCCCCCCAAGGCAAGCCCGATACGCCAATCCATATCCAGAAACCAGGTTATCGCCATGACGAGCAAGATACTGATCACGACTTGTGATGTGCCGAAACCAAATACAATGCGTTTCATGGTGACCAGTTTTGACAGGCTGAATTCAAGGCCGATACTAAACATTAAAAAAACCACGCCGAATTCGGCGAGATGACGTGTTTCCTCTGTTTCTGGTACCCATCCTAAAGCGTGCGGGCCAATAATGACGCCTGCAAGCAGATAACCCAGCATAGGTGGTAAGCGCAGCAAGCGAAAAATAACGACCGCGATTACAGCAATCGCCAGCAAAATAAGAATGGGCTGCAGAGGATTTGTCATATATTTAATATGGTATAAAACTTTCTGGGAAAAACTTTTGCGGAAATTGGGGACACAATGATCAGCATTATTATTTATTTATCCATGATCGGTTTTTATACGGATGAGCCGGGGGCTTATACTTCCACGCATGTTGTTTAAAATATTCGTTATCGACCAATGAATCAAGTATGAAACGCACAAAGGTGCTGCCACCATAAGCAAGTTAGCCTCTGGTTAGCCCCAAAGTCTTGGAATACAACTTTCAATGCTTGATGTATACTACAGTACTACTGTACCTGACGTTTTCAGGACACTCTCATTAAATTTCCAAAAAGCACTGAGTAATGCCCGTACCCCATTTATCGACTGCCCTGCACGGACCAATCCTTGATCTGGAAAACCGTATATACAATACAAAACCGTTGATTGAGCATTGGTTGCGTAGCAAGTGGCGCGAATATAGCGTTCCCTTTTATTGTTCGGTCGATTTGCGTAACAGTGGATTTAAACTCGCACCTGTTGATACCAATCTTTTTCCTGGTGGTTTTAACAACCTAAATCCGGAATTTATTGCGCTCTGTGTACAGGCAGTCATGACCGCCGTTGAAAAAATCTGCCCTGATGCGCACAGCGTACTGCTGATTCCGGAAAATCACACGCGTAATACGTTTTATTTGCAAAATATTGCGTCCATACGGACCATTATGCAGCATGCGGGATTGTATGTGCGTATTGGTACTTTGTTGCCGGAAATCAAAACCGCAACAATTTTTAATTTGCCTGACGGTCAGTCAATAACACTGGAGCCCATTATTCGGAAAAATAATAAACTCAGTGTGGAGAATTTCGATCCTTGCGCTGTGTTATTGAACAACGACCTGTCGAACGGTATTCCGGAAATTCTGCAAAATCTGGATCAGACAATCCTGCCGCCACTACATGCTGGTTGGGCAACACGCCGTAAATCGGAGCATTTTAAGGCATACAATACTATAGCTGATGAATTCGCCCGTTTGATCGACATTGATCCCTGGCTGATCAATCCATATTTTGCTTCTTGTGGAAAAATCAATTTCCGTGAGAAGAAAGGTGAAGATTGCGTTGCCAATTCGACAAATAAAATTCTGGGTGTCATTCGAGAAAAATACCGGGAATATAGCGTCAAGGAAGATCCCTTTGTGATTGTAAAGGCCGATTCCGGCACTTATGGCATGGGTATTATGACTGTCAAGGACGGTGCTGAGGTGTATCAGTTGAATCGAAAACAGCGCAACAAAATGGCGGTTGTCAAAGAAGGCATGTCTGTCACTAATGTGCTGGTGCAAGAAGGCGTCTACACATTTGAAAATATCAATCAGGCAGTTGCCGAACCGGTTATTTACATGATTGATCATTTTGTCGTCGGCGGATTCTACCGTGTACATACCAGTCGAGGCATCGACGAAAATTTGAATGCGCCCGGTATGCATTTTGTGCCGCTATCATTCGAACCGGATTGTTTGCTGCCCAACAACGCAAAACAACAAGGTCTGATGCCCAATCGCTATTATGCTTATGGCGTGGTCGCAAGGTTGGCCCTGCTGGCAGCTGCATTGGAACTGCAACAAACAATTCATTGATTCTGTGCTGGATTTGACATTGACTTTGCCATGAAACTGGCTTTTATACTCGATCAGCTCGTAACCATCAAAACGCATAAGGATTCCAGTTATGCCATGATGCGCGAGGCTGTCGCACGTAAACACCAGGTTTTTATTATTCATCAGGAAGATATTATCTGGCAGGGCGATGGTGTCGTCAGCTTTGCACGTACTTTGCGTATTGCAGAAAAAGTTGTGCAGGGGGAATCCTGGTATCAGACCGGTGAAAAAACTGCCATACCGCTACATGCGTTTGATGCGGTTTTGATGCGTAAAGACCCGCCATTTAATATGGAGTATGTGTATAGCACTTATTTGCTGGAACTGGCGGAAAAGCAGGGGGCGCATATTATCAACAGTCCGCGCAGTATCCGTGATTTTAATGAAAAACTGGCCATTACAAAATTTCCACAATTCATTCCCCCGACATTGGTCACTCGACAGGAATCCCTAATTATTGCGTTTTTGCAAGAACACAAAGACATCATCCTAAAGCCTCTCGACAGCATGGGGGGGGCGAGTATTTTTCGAGTGCACGAAACAGATCATAATGTCAACGTCATCCTTGAAACCATGACACACTATGGCACGCGCACCATTATGGTCCAACGATATATCCCTGAAATTGCCCAGGGCGATAAACGCATTCTGTTGATTGCAGGTAAACCCGTACCTTATGCACTGGCGCGTATTCCCAAACCAGGCGAAACGCGAGGCAATCTTAATACCGGTGGCATCGGTGTTGCCCAGCCCTTATCTGCGCATGATCAACAAATCGTCGCAACCCTCGGACCGGAATTGGTCAGGCAGGGCTTAATGCTCGTTGGTCTTGACGTCATCGGTGACTATCTCACCGAAATCAACGTTACCAGCCCAACTGGCATGCAGGAGATTGTTAACCAGACAGGGTTTAATGTTGCGGGGATGATGGTTGAAGCGATTGAGGAAGGGATTGGAAAAGTACTCGCCAGTAGTTCTTAAATTGCAATTTGATCAAATTGTTTATTTTCTCCTTCTCAAAATGCCAAGCCAAAAAATGTCTTCGAATATAAGGCCCAACGCTATAAAAATACCGCCGCCGCTGGAGCACCAATTAGATAACATGGCAATCTCCCCATTATTGCCCGCAGTTAAAAGTAGAGTTTAATGTGCATTAGTGTCATTACCAAGGGTGTAAATCAGCTTCCAATATTTTCCAGTCGCTAGGCCATATAAAGCAATAAGATATAAAATTCATCTGGTAAATATACACGCTGTTTTTTGAAAAAACTGGCAAATCTTCAACGCTGATAGTCAACAAAGGCAACCGAAATGTTTGGGCAACATCTGGGCGACATTAAAAAAAACTAGTTGATAACTAACAAGTTAATGGCGGAGAAGGCGGGATTCGAACCCGCGGTACGGTATAAACCGTACACACGCTTTCCAGGCGTGCACCTTCAGCCACTCGGTCACTTCTCCATTGAAAATCTGTTACAGGCGGCTTGTATAAATTGTATTATGCCGACTTTGATGGGGGAAACAGGATAAACCAGAACTTGATTTAGAGCAACATTGCTTTTTGGATGGATGATTGATAAATCATCTATTAATAGGTATATTTTATTCCCATTGCCGTGTTAGCTGCAGTTGCACTGAGTTGGGCGGAAAAATGATTATCAAGCTCGATAAACTGACCATGACCCGCATTGATGCTGGAAGTTGTCACAGGCTCACAAGCCCTTGTCTTTTTAGTTTCTTCAGAAATATTTTCGCAGATGAGTTGATATAGCTGTTGAGCTGTATCGTTTTCGAAAGCTGGGATGGGTTGTTTGTCTCCGGCTGTTTTGACACGTCCGCCACTTAAGCTGCGATGATAAGAGATCTGGCGGAAAGCAGCGGTGTCTTCAATTTCCACTCTAAAAATGGTTTTCCGATTATTCTGGAGTTGTTCCTGTTTTGTAAATAGAGTGTTATTGACCTGAGCATAACCTTGTGCGATGAGTATGTCGGCAATTTTGCCGGCAGGTGTCGCGATGGATATACCTGAAATTTCGATATGTTTGAGCGGCTGATTGTCGTTGTTTGCGGAATCTTTATCTGATGCAACAGTTGCTGCGGGTATGAATAACAGTAGCATTGCCAGCTGCGAAAAAAAATATCTGGCTTCGAGGAAATTATTTTGTAAATTTTTCATTGAAGTACCTTGGTCAATTAGATTTTAGGCAGTGTGACGCCATTTTGGCCCTGATATTTGCCACCCCGGTCTTTGTAAGAAGTCTCACACGCTTCGTCCGATTCAAAAAAAATAACCTGTGCGACACCCTCATTTGCGTAAATTTTTGCGGGAAGCGGTGTGGTATTTGAGAACTCCAGTGTAACATAACCTTCCCATTCAGGTTCAAATGGCGTGACATTGACGATAATGCCACAACGTGCATAGGTTGATTTCCCAAGACAAATCGTAAGAACATTACGCGGTATGCGAAAATATTCAACAGTGCGCGCCAGCGCGAATGAATTAGGAGGGATAATACAGATGTCGTTTTTTACATCGACAAATGAATTGGAGTCGAAATTTTTGGGATCAACGATGGTGGTGTTGATATTGGTGAACAGTTTGAATTCATCTGAACATCGAATATCGTATCCGTAACTGGACGTACCATATGAGACGATTCGATGGTTGTTTTTTTGCCTGATCTGGTCGGGTTCAAAAGGCGATATCATGCCATGTTCAAGCGCCATACGCCGAATCCATTTGTCTGATTTAATGGTCATAGTGTTTTAAAAGTAAATTTTGGTTGCTATGGAATTAATCATCTTCCATGACTATTTTGGCAAATAATTCTGAATGATCCTCAACAGATTCCGCAACTTTAACGGCAACTTTTCGCGCTATCATACGATAGGTTGCTGCAATTTCACCTTCAGGATCGGCGACGACACTCGGTACGCCGATATCCGTTTGTTCACGAATTTTGATATCCAGCGGTAATGCGCCAAGAAAATCAATTTCATAGTCTTTACACATTTTTTCACCGCCACCGGTGCCAAAAATATGTTCAGTATGCCCGCAATTAGAACAGGTATGTGTACTCATATTTTCAATGATCCCAAGAATAGGAATGCCGACTTTTTCAAACATCTTGAGTCCCTTACGTGCGTCCAGTAAGGCGATATCCTGAGGTGTGGTGACAATGATTGCGCCGGTGACGGGTATTTTTTGTGCTAACGTTAATTGAATGTCTCCAGTGCCGGGTGGCAGGTCTACAACCAGATAATCAACATCTTTCCAATGCGTATCCCGCAATAATTGCTGCAATGCCTGCGTAACCATCGGTCCGCGCCAGACCATGGGTGTTTCCACATCTATGAGCAGGCCAATAGACATTGCCTGGATACCGTGCGCGATGACGGGTTCCATTGATTTGCCATCGAGTGATTCCGGCTGCTTTGTGATACCCAGCATCTGCGGCTGAGAGGGACCATAAATATCGGCATCGAGTATACCGACGCTTGCGCCTTCAGCCGACAATGCCAGCGCCAGATTGACGGCGGTCGCTGACTTGCCGACACCGCCTTTACCGGATGCGACTGCAATAATATTCTTAATGCCGGAAATCAGTTTGACGCCGCTCTGTACGCCATGTGGCACGATTTTACTGGATACAGTGACGTTAATCTGGCCGATGCCGGGTATAGCCTGCAGTGCAGTAACAATTCTTTGTTGAATGTCATGCTTGACGCTGTTTGCCGGATAACCCACTTCGATTTCAAGCGAAACATGGTTACCTTTGATTTGAATATTATGTGCTGATCCGGTTGAAAGATAGTCTTTGCCGGTTGTAGGATCAATCACATGCTGCAAAGTAGATTGAATTTGTTGTTCAGAAATGGTCACTATGAAACTCCTTGGTACGCTGAGTGCTGGGTGCCCTGCAAATTACTGCGGCACGTAAAGTAAATCGGATTAAATTGGCATGGTAACAAATATCAGGTGCTGCACACAATTTGTTAGAATAGGCGTTTATTCATAATTGATGAAACAAGAACGCATGAGCAATCGAAAAATTCTGGTGACTTCAGCACTACCCTACGCGAATGGCAGTATACATTTGGGTCATCTTGTGGAGTATATCCAAACGGACATCTGGGTGCGTTTCCAGAAAATGCGCGGCCATAACATTTATTATGTATGTGCGGATGATACGCATGGTACACCAATCATGCTGCGCGCCGAGAAAGAGGGTATTACGCCAGAAGCATTGATCGCCAGAGTGCATGACGAACACTACAATGATTTTTCTGGTTTTCATATTCATTTTGACAATTATTACAGCACACATTCGGACGAGACCCGGCATTATTCTGAAGATATTTACCGTAAGTTAAAGACGGCTGGACTGATCAAAGTGCGCGCCATAGAACAGCTTTATGATCCCGAAAAGAAGATGTTCCTGCCGGATCGGTATGTTAAAGGCGAATGCCCTAAATGTGCTGCAAAGGATCAGTATGGCGATGCTTGTGAAGTATGTGGTGCAGCCTATGCACCGACTGATTTGAAGAATCCGTATTCATCGGTGTCGGGTGCAGTCCCAGTCAAAAAATCTTCCGAGCATTACTTTTTTAATCTCTCAGATTATCGTTGTGTTGATTTTCTGCGGCGCTGGACGCGCGAAGCCAGTCACCTGCAGCCGGAAGCCGCGAATAAAATGCACGAATGGCTTGGAGAAACGGGTGAAAACAAGTTGTCAGACTGGGATATTTCACGTGATGCGCCTTATTTTGGTTTTGAAATACCGGATGCGCCTGGCAAATATTTCTATGTCTGGCTGGATGCGCCGATTGGCTATATGGGTAGTTTCAAACACCTTTGCACACGTGAAGATATTGATTTTGATGCATACTGGCATAAAAATACCGAAACCGAGCTCTATCATTTTATCGGTAAGGACATTTTGTATTTTCATGCGTTGTTCTGGCCCGCAATGCTAGAGAATGCTGGCTACCGTACGCCCACTCAAATTTTTGCGCATGGATTTCTGACCGTTAACGGTGAGAAAATGAGTAAGTCCCGCGGAACCTTTATTACGGCTGAGAGCTATTTAAAAAAAGGACTCAATCCGGAGTGGCTGCGTTATTATTACGCAGCGAAACTCAACGGAACCATGGAAGATATCGATTTGAATCTGGATGATTTTGTTGCAAGAGTGAATTCCGATCTGGTAGGTAAGTTTGTCAATATCGCCAGCCGGTGCGCTGGATTTATCACCAAGCGTTTTGACGGAAAACTGGTTGATGGCGATGATTATCAGGTCCTGCGAGGGATAGTTGATGAGCGGTTTGCAAACTGGCGGCCGGATGCGATCGAAAAAGCGTTTGAAGAACGGGATTTTTCACTGGCTGTGCGCCAGATTATGAAATTTGCAGATGAAGCAAATGAAATGATTCATGAAATGGCGCCATGGGAAATTGCCAGGGACGCCAATAGAAATAAGGAATTACAGGGTATTTCCAGTCTGGGCATACAACTTTTTTATTTGCTTGCGCGTTATTTGAAACCGATTCTTCCGGATACCATCTACCAGGTAGAAAAATTTTTAAATTGTGATGTGTTGACATGGCCACAGCTTGCAGCCGGTGCACCGGTATCACAGTTGCTGCTGCCGGCTGGACATGCTATCAATGCGTATCAGCATTTATTGACACGTATTGATAGTCGGCAAATTGAGGCATTAATAGCCGCAAATAAGCAAAGCCTCTCACCGGAACAGGCTGGAGCGACCCAACAACAAGCGACTGTTGCACCAATTGCTGAAACCATTACGATAGACGATTTCAGTAAAATCGATTTGCGTGTGGCAAAAATTATTCAGGCTGAACATGTTGCAGGCGCGGAAAAATTATTGAAACTGACTCTGGATATTGGCAGTGAACAACGCATCGTTTTTGCCGGGATTAAATCGGCTTATAACCCGGAACAGTTAATAGGGCGTTTGACAGTTATGGTGGCCAATCTGGCACCGCGAAAAATGAAATTTGGCTTGTCGGAGGGCATGGTGCTCGCGGCTGGTAGTGGCGGGAAAGAATTATTTATTCTTAACCCCGATAGCGGTGCAAAGCCCGGTATGAAAGTGAAATAGAATTCTTGTTCGAGTCACCGAAGATACCTTAGTCATGGAACAGCTTGCCGCGTTGATCAAGCAACTGGAATTGAGACTGCTGCATACTGATATGTGCGTTAACCCGTCTGTGGCAGATGCACTGCTCTCAGAAAGATTTGAGGAAATTGGAAATGACGGCCGGGTGCACTCGAGACAGGCGGTAATTGAATGGTTGCTGCATAAAGACGTACAGCAAAAATGGTCGCTGGAGGACTTTAGGGTCAAAATGTTGTCAAATGATGTAATTCTTGCGGTTTATCGTGCGGAGAAAATAAATTTATCACCGGAAATAAACTCAAAAACCAACAAAGGGTCGTTGAGAAGTTCGATCTGGCAACGCCATGGCGATAGCTGGAAAATGGTCTTTCATCAAGCAACCAAACAGCAATAAGAAAGCATAAAATTAGAGAAAATTTTTGGAGAAAATATTGGAAGCAGCAACAGTAGAAGAACAACTGAACGAAATCAAAAATAATCTGGCAACTGTTCAGCAGCGTATCGTCGATGCCTGTATCAAGGTCGGACGCGAACCGTCAAGTGTGCGTCTGCTTCCAGTAACTAAGACTGTTTCTGCGGAAAGATTGCGCATTGCATACACCGCAGGCTGTCATGAGATGGGCGAAAACAAGGTGCAGGAAGCACGCGAAAAATCGGAAGTGCTTGGTGATCTCAATATTCAATGGTCAATTATTGGCCATTTGCAGACCAACAAAGTCAAGTATATAACCCGTTTTGCGCATGAGTTTCAGGCACTCGACAGCCTTAAAGTTGCAGCCGAGCTGGATAAACGTCTGCAGGCGGCAGGGCGCGGCATGGATGTGTATGTACAGGTTAACAGTTCGGGAGAAGCCAGCAAATTCGGGTTGCCGCCGGAAGCAGTTGAAGATTTTGTCAAACAATTACCGAACTACTCGTCATTGCAAGTCAAAGGACTTATGACATTGGCTATTTTCTCAACCGACCTGGAT
The DNA here is from genome assembly GCF_003046585.1 of Nitrosomonas aestuarii. GTDB lineage: Bacteria > Pseudomonadota > Gammaproteobacteria > Burkholderiales > Nitrosomonadaceae > Nitrosomonas > Nitrosomonas aestuarii. The sequence goes on from NZ_QAAE01000007.1 coordinate 58,378, forward strand.
CGCGTACGTGCATGTTTTGTCAGAATGCGTGATCTAAGAGACCGGCTGCGCCAGAATGCGCCTGCAGGTTTGTCTTTTGAAGAGTTGTCCATGGGTATGTCTGGAGACTACGAACTGGCGATCGAAGAGGGTGCTACTGTTGTCCGTGTCGGTCAGGCTATTTTTGGCAAAAGACCATTGCCTGATAGTCATTATTGGCCCGGTTTCGGATAAATTTATATAGCGCTTGCAATTTCGGCGTTAAAAACTGATTTTAAATACTCATCCGCGATGTGTAAACGCCGCGTTTAAACCAGTTCTTGCCTTGAACATGTTGCGCTCATGACGAAATTTATGTCCTGAAAATGATATACGACTAAATAAACGTTACAAAATAATCGCTGCAGCGACCTGGCGGTCTTCTTCAACCAGAATATTATAGGTGCGGCAGGCCGCCTGTGTATCCATGACTTCAAAGCCGATGCCAGATTGTATGATTTTAGCCATCAGGCCATAATCGGGAAAATTGATTTGCTCACCGGTTCCCAGCAGAATGATTTCAGGCTTGTGCGGCAAAATGCAATCGAAATGCTCGACGCTTAATTGTGCAACCGACTCAACTGGCCATTCATCCATGATCTGATCAGGTAACACAATCAGATTGTTTTCATGGCGTACTTTGTTAATCATGACATAACCGTCACCATAGCCCGAGAAAATATTCTGTTGACCGAAGTTTGCGAGATGTAATTTCAAAGAATGCTCCTGTTGTCTGATGAATGATTGTTCGTCTGCAAAGATAAATTATTTCTTGATAAGCTTGATTATTATTGCCCAGTATAACAAGAAAAACAGCTCAATTTTTTGATGAAGCTTTAACAGGCTGTTGTTTTTCACAGTTAAGAATCGTCGAACGCTATTCTTCTTTTTCTTCTTCCATAAATTTCTGCAATTGATGCAGACGCGCTTCAACGGTTGATAACTGGTAGAAATCTCCGTTGTCATGCTTGAGCGCAATCAGCAACTGCTCAATGGCGGCATCATAATAACCCTGCAGAATGTATACTTCAGCCTGAGCACGGTGTTTTAGCATCAACTTGTCCTGAAGACTATAGGTACGGGCCTGTAACTGATATAACTGGATATCGTTTGAGTGAATCCGTAATTCCCGGTTGATAAGTTCCAGAGCCGTCTCAATCTGGTTATTTTGCAGCAGGGCATTGGCATAACCATGGATGAGCGCTTTGTGTTGCGGGTAGATTCTGAGTGCCGTACGGTAGATGTTGAGCGCATCGGCGGTTTCTCCATTGGCGAGTTTGACTGCGGCTGCAAGTGTTTCGACCATGGCGCCTGCCTGCAGGCTTTTTTGCTCGACTTGGATTGTTTTGCCAAGCTGGTGGTCTTTAAGAATCAAACCTGATTTGCCATCATTCTGAATCAGGGTGTACAAACGTGCCAGTTCGTCATTTGCCAGTCTGTTTCTCTTGTCACGCAACAGAGCATGTATGTAACCATAACGTTCGATAGCTTCATTGGTATAACGTTTGTCTTCCAGACGTGCTTTGAATTGACTGACGGCGTCACTGGATTTGCCTTGTAATGCACGCAGTTTTGCGCGCACCAGCAAAAAATCGGTACTGTCAGGTACTTGCCGGTAAGCCATTTCATGCGTGCGGTTCTGAATGTCTGCAATCCGTTCAAAAGTGAGGGGATGGGTGCGTAGATATGAGGGTGCGCCATTTTCATAAAAACGGCTGGCTTTTTGCAGGCGTTCAAAAAATGCTGACATACCTTGCGGATCAAAGCCGGCATCTACTAGAATATTCAGGCCGACACGGTCTGCTTCCTTCTCATGTTTGCGGGTAAAATTCAGTTGTGATTGAATTGCGCTGGCCTGAGTGGCAGTAATTACAGCTTGACCAACCTGCGGATTTGAACGGGAAGCAAGAATGGCCACGGCCAGGGCTGCCAATGAGGTAATCATGCTGTATTTTTGTCCAGAGATCATGCGTGCAAGGTGTTTTTGCGTAACATGCGCGATTTCATGCGCCATGACACCGGCAAGCTCGGATTCACTCTGGGCGGCAATGATCAAACCGCTGTTAAACCCCATGAAACCACCCGGTAGTGCGAATGCGTTGATGCTGGAATCCTGCAGTGCAAAAAACTCGAATGACTGTCCCGGACGAGCCTCGCTGGAGCTGGATATCAGTTTATGTCCCAGGCTATTGAGATAACTGTTAATTTCAGGATCATCCAGATAACTCGGGTCAGCACGAATCTGACGCATGATCTGTAATCCGATCTGTCGTTCTTCACGCGGTGTAATAGTTGCTTGAGAAACATCCCCAAGATCCGGCAGTTCATGCGCAAGCATATTGGCAGGAAACAGTAGCGACAACGTGATAATAAAAAAGATAAATCTCATGTCGATATGATAACTGTTTCTGATCCAAGTTCCATTTCAAGATGGTTTGTCAGGTCCATATTTTGTGGGGATAACGGTCGCATATTCCCCGATAAAAATGGTTGACTTGATAAATAGTCCGTGTGGATTTAAGAAACGGTATCGTCAGTTCTGGATATTATTTTCCGAGTCTGTATTTGACACACATTTCAGTGGCAGTAACCGTTGTCCTGATACCACTTAACCGCATCTTCGAGGGCTTGTCTGGCAGGGCGATATTGATAACCCAGTTCGCGTATGGCCTTGTCGCTGGTAAAGTACATGAGTTTTTGCGCCATGCGAATGCTGTCCAGTGTTGCACGTGGTTCTTTGTGCGTTACAGTAGCGATTTTTTCCATTGTCCATGCAATTGGCAGCATTAGATTAATGGGCAGGTTGATGCGTTTTTTTCGCTGACCAGTAATATCATCGAGAGTGTCCAGTATCTCCAGAAGCGTCATATTGTCGCCACCAAGAATATAGCGTTCACCGATCTTTCCATGTTGACAGGCCAGCCAGTGACCATAGGCAATATCATCTACATGTGCCACATTCAAGCCGGTATTGACATAAGCCGGCATCTTGTTACTCAGGGTGTCCAGCACGATACGACCAGTTGGCGTGGGCCTGATGTCGCGGGGTCCGATCGGGGCTGATGGGTTAACGACTACCAGCGGCAATTGGTGTTGATTCATCAGATCCATGACAGTTTGTTCTGCAATATACTTTGACCGCTTGTAATGGCCATGAATGCTTTGCAGACTGGAAGGCGTTTCTTCGTTGGCGGGTGTTCCATCTGGAATCAGGCCCAGGGTTGCGACACTGCTGGTATAGATAATTCGTTTTAATCCTGCATTGGCAGCTGCGATTATCAAGGCTTTCGTACCGTGCACATTAATGTCGTACATGGTTTGCGGATCGGGTATCCATAAACGATAATCCGCTGCAACGTGGAAGAGATAGTCACAACCATTGACTGCATTTTCAAGCGACTGATGATCAAGCAAGTCACCTATTACAACATCAACCGGAAGATTTTCAATATTGCGGCGGTCGCTATTTGCTCTGACTAATAGCCGCACATCGTGTCCTGCGTTGAGTAAACAGTGCATAACCGCCGAACCGAGAAAACCCGTCGCACCAGTAACTAGTGATTTCATATAAGGATCGCTCTATTTGTTTTGTACATTAATAAACATGTAAAAAATTATATTTTTCCCGAATTCATTTTTTTAATAATAATTCATCCGATATTTCAGTTTCTGGAAGATTTCGCGAAGTCATTTTGAAAAGTTGCGTCAATGCCCAATTGCTGGTGGCGAAAATACTGGTTGTCAAGATTGTTGCTTTAACGGTGCGTCGTGTGATCTTAACCTGTTTTCCGTCATTAAAGTCGCGGTGATGGTTTATTTTGTTCAAAGTTAAAATGGCCATACCCAGCGCCCACAGACAAAATTTGCGGATGCCTTTTTCATGGGGTGGAATCATGCAGGTATACGTTAATGCGTTATGCAAATGTTTCCTGGCTACGCCGATCAGATCTGACAGGCCATCCTGGAAGCGGATATCGGAATGATCAGGATGCAGGTCTCTCAGAATGAATCCTTTTTCAAGAAAAATATCCTGTGGCAGCCAGCAGGCGCCTCGCCTGCGATCATCCCAGATATCCTTGAGAATATTAGTCATTTGTAAACCCTGGCCAAATGAGACAGACAGTTTCATCAATTCGGATTTATGGCGATTGATCTCGGATGAATAATCACAAAAAAGTTCTGTCAGCATTTCACCGACAACACCTGCAACATAGTAGCAATATAAATTCATCGCGGGCAGGTCTTTCAAGCCATCGAGCGTTTCAGTGTCCTGATAATCGGCCATACCGCGGCTCATTATCCGCACACAACGCTCCAATGCGTTACGTTGGGCTGAGTTAAAGCTATGTGTCACGCGAATAACGGCGGGTGTGTTTTTGATTAAATCATGTTCTGCCGGGATGGTATGATCTGAAAGCAGCGGATAGAGCTCATCAACAAATTTTTCTGCCGCGATACGGCCGCATACAACTTCGGAAAACATATCGGATAACTGGCGTGTTTGCGCTGAAGAAAGCGCATTATCATCTTCAATGGTGTCGGTAATCCGGCATAATAAATACGCATTACCAATAACCTGTCGAAGTGCTTCGGGCAGTTGAGGAATTGTCAGCGCAAATGTGCGTGATACGTCTTTTAAAATATCATTCTGATACCGGGCTTCATCAAAATTTTGCGATTGACTGATCATGGTAAATTTGTTGAGCAGGAAGCGAATATATTACTACAACACAAGCCTGTACATCGAGACAGATTATGCGGTTTTTGAAATGTTGTTACAGTTATGATTTTGATGTTAGAAGCTGGCTGAAAATGATTATTTATCAGGTATAAATGCCGTCTTGTTGCATGTTTTTTCCGGGAATTTGCCGTGTTCATCGCGAATGTGGACAATTTATCAAGAAGCAGCCAAATGTAGCAAAACATTTACGCGGGCAGGATCGTCTCTGATGCAGTCAGTTGATCAATCGTTTCACGCGCCCTGATCAAGTGAACCATGTCGCCGTCAACCATGACTTCGGCTGCACGCGGTCGCGTATTGTAGTTTGAACTCATACTTGTTCCATAAGCGCCTGCGGACATGACTGCGAGCAGGTCGGCTGCTTCCAGACTGAATTTACGGTCATGTCCGAGAAAATCGCCTGTTTCACAGACCGGGCCGACAACCTGATAATTGCATAAGTCGCCGTTTCTTTTTAAGACAGGTAAAATTTCATGATAAGCATTGTACAGGGAAGGGCGCATCAAGTCGTTCATGGCAGCATCGACAATTGCAAAATGACGATCCGGAGTATGTTTGAGATAGATCGTCCGGGTAAGCAGCAGCCCTGCATTTCCTACCAGCGAACGGCCTGGTTCAATTAGCAGACGTACTTTGTTCGTTCCCAATGTTTTGCGCAGTGCATTGACATAGGTCTGAATGGAAGGGGGTGTTTCGGTCGAATAGCGTATCCCCAATCCCCCGCCGAGATCCAGGTGCGTTATCTGTTGGTTCCCGGATTTCAGGCGTTGCAAAAGGTTGACTAATTTTTCTCCAGCCTGTGTAAAAGGGGCCAGTTCTGTCAATTGTGAACCGATATGGCAATCCAGACCAGTAAATCGGATATGCGGAAATTGATCGGCTGAAAAATAAATCTGCTCGGCTTCTTCTAGCGGTATGCCAAATTTATTCTCTTTCAGGCCGGTTGAAATATACGGATGTGTTTTGGCGTCCACATCTGGATTGACGCGCAGACTGACGGGCGCAACTTTGTTCATGGCTGCTGCAATCTGGTTGAGTAGTTGCAGTTCTGCGGCGGACTCAACATTAAAGCAGAGAATATCTGTAGCCAGGGCCATGCGCATTTCATCAGCCTGTTTACCCACACCCGAAAAAACGATTTTTTGCGGGTCACCGCCCGCTTTGATTACTCTTTGCAATTCTCCGCCCGAGACAATATCAAACCCACTGCCCAGCCGAACAAGCAGATTCAAAATAGCAAGATTGGAGTTGGCTTTTACAGCGTAGCAGATCAAAAAATCATCGTCCGCAAATGCTTGCTCAAATGCTTGATAAGTTGTGATTAATGCCGCACGTGAATATACATAGCAAGGTGTGCCAAATTTGCTGGCAATTGTTTCAAGTGGAACGGATTCGACATACAACGCATTCTGTTGATATTCAAAGTGAGGAAAATCACTCATTCTTCAGTTCCCGTGGTAACGGCTGCCGGTGGCGTGGTCGGCTCCATAGATATAGTGGGTGCCTCGCCTTCAGGTAGATAAAGTGGCCCTTTGTTGCCACAAGCAACCAATAAATTCAGTGTCAGTACCAAAAAAAAAGTTATGTAAAATAATCGTATCAATAAATGCACAAATAATCTCCTTCACACTAACAGGCTTGGGATACTATCATAAGAAATCGTAAGATTTGTTTAACTTTTTGTTAAAAATTATAAAACTATGGTGCGCTGGATATTTTCCAGTTCGTCATTCAACCAGCGAACCAAATCATCGGTTAATTGATCGCTGGTAATCGAAAAAGCTTTGACAGCACCTGCGGCATTTGCTGTCGGCGATGACTGGCTGGCGTTAAAACTTTTCTGGGCGATCAGTCTATGTTTGTTATTGATCAGACTTGCGCGAAAACGTACCCATACATGGCTATCTGTCAATGTTTCGAAATTTTGAAAAAAATCCTCCAATTCAATGTGTAATTCAAATTCTGCCTTAGCCACATTGCTGTCCTGAATAACGAGATGAGCCGTATCAGCTGCAATTTTTTGTTTTATTTGTTGCGTCAATAGAAAGGCGGGTGGTGCAGTCCAGCGGCTGTCTGCATAAGTGTATGCTTGAGAAGCATTATGGTAAGCAAGACGGTAATGTATTGCCTGGGTATCCAGCCATAAAGGCGCAATGACCTGTGCAACTAGAATTTTCTTGCCATTTTTACGGGTTTCCAACCCTGATTGCTGTGCTTGTTCAGGGATATGGCTGCCAACAATATCTACAAAATTGTATAACGCAGGGCCCTTGCCCGGTTTTGGAAATAGCGTACATCCTGACAACAGCAGGATTCCAAGTATGATTGCGACACTTTTATTCATTGCATATTTCCTGAAGGCGCTATAAAACCTGCTTCGCCTGGCCCCGGCAGCGATTCTGTGTGTCCGAATAACAGCATTTGGGGGTTTTCTTCCAGTTGGTGCAATACGCGGTTCAGACTTTGAGAATTTCGCATTAAACTGGTACTGGCTTTGCGTAATTGAGGAATGGTGGTTGCGATTTCCTGTGTGCTGTTCGTCAGACTGTCTATAATTCCGTCCTGTTGATTAACTTTTTTCATGGATTCATTGATTTCGTTGAGTAAGTCATCCAGATGGCTGACCAGGATAGTAGATTCAGTTGTTAACCTGGTAAATGACTCGAGTCCCGGTTGTAAATTGTTTGCAATGTCGTCAAATCCCCGTGTTACTTTGCCAATATTCTGCAGGATGTTGGCAATCTGTTCTTGATTCTCGTCGTTTAGCAACTGATGCAACTTAATGACCAGTTCATTGACATTATTGAGAATATTCTGACCATAACCGGTGACTTCATCCAGCAGTGAAGGACGCATCGGAATGCGTGCGTCCTCAGGGAGTATCTCGGGTGGAATTTTAGTATGTTCAGTATCATTTCTGAGCTGCAGGTAGGCCAGTCCGGTGATACCCTGATAGCCCAATTGAGCATAAATATTACTTGGCAAATGGATACTGCCGTCAATTGCAATATCGATCAGAATCTGGTTCATGTTATCAGGGTCAAAATAAATTCGATTCACCTTGCCGATATTAACGCCCCGGTAATATACCGATGCCTGTACCCCAAGTCCGGTTACCGATTCCCGCGAAACCACCTGATAATGATCATGCTCGATAGAATCACCTTTGAACCAGTGCGCCACAATGAGTGCGGCAGCACCAAAGCAAATGACAAAAAGACCTGCTATGAGGGCATGTGCCCGGTTTTCCATGATTGTTCCCTGTTATCGGTACGTTGAAATTTTTCACGTTCACTCTTGAAAAAGCTTTCTATAAATGGATGTGAGTGGTGACGTATTTGCTGCAATGAGCCAACGGTGACAACCTGTTTGTCTGCTAAAACAGCAATGCGGTCGGATAAGGCAATTAAGGTATCGATATCATGCGTGACCATCACGATTGTTAAATCCAGCTCGCTGCGCATATCCTGAATTAATCGTACAAAACTTGCGCTTAATTCGGGGTCCAGGCCTGCGGTTGGTTCGTCCAGAAACAATAGTTCAGGATCGAGTGCCAGTGCACGCGCCAGAGAAACACGTTTAATCATGCCACCGGATAGATTCGCTGGCATTTTATGAGCATGTTCAGGTTCAATCGCGACCATATTCAACTTGATCATTACGAGATCATGAATCGTTCGTTCATCAAGTGTTCGTAATTCGCGCAATGGTAGTGCAATATTGTCATATACTGTCAAAGCACTGAACAGCGCGCCTTGTTGAAATAATACACCTGTGCGATTTCGAATACTTTTGTGCAAAGCAAAGTCACAATTATAACGTGAGCAGCCGAAAATTTTGACACTTCCTTTGACTAGCTGTTCAAGCCCCAGTATTTGACGCAACAACACAGTTTTGCCGCTGCCTGAACCGCCGACAATCGCAAGTACTTCGCCTTGTTTAATGTTTAAGTTCAAATCCTGGTGAACGATATGCTGTCCAAATTGAGTGTGAAGACCTTCTATTTCAATGATGTCAGGCGCTTGATCCATAAGTCAGGCTAGATAATCCCTACATCTGAAAATACAACTGCAAAAATTGCATCAATGATGATCACCACGGTAATGGATGTTACAACAGACGTTGTTGTACCTTCTCCAAGGCTTTCAGTATTCGGTTTGATTCTGAGACCAAAATGGCATGCGATCAATGCGATAACCATGCCACTTACAGCGCCCTTGCCAAGCCCAAGCCATAAATTTGCAATGGGTACGGAATCCGGAAGTGCATGATAAAAATAATAGTAGCTGAGGCCCAGCTGGATTTCAGCCGCAATTATCCCGCCTAATAAAGCAATGGCACTGGTCCAGAGGACGAGCAGCGGCATCGCAAGACCCAGGCCGATAATTTTTGGAAAAATCAGTCGCTGACTATGTGAAATCCCCATGACAGTTAAGGCGTCCAGTTCCTGAGTTACGCGCATGACACCCAGTTGTGCGGTCATCGATGAGCCGGACCGGCCAGCAACGAGAATAGCGGCGAGCAGAGGCCCGAGTTCCCGGATAATGCTGATTCCCAGAATATTGACAATAAAGATATCAGCGCCAAACATCTGCAATTGCTCAGAAGACAGGTAGCTGAGTACAATTCCAATTAAAAACCCGACCAGTGCGGTAATTCCCAGGGCTTGCGCACCGGTGCGATAGAGATTTGCTGAAATCTCGCGCCAGGGGATGTATGCCGGGTGACGTAAAAAATATAGGCAGTCGAGTAGTAATTGACCGATCATGATGATGATGCTGGTCAAATTGTCCCACAGCAGCAATCCCAGTTTGCCGACAGCACGTAGCGGCCAGAAAAAATCTTTATTTTCTGTTTGTGATTTTTTATTCGGCAGGCTTTCGATGCGCCGCAGCATTTTTTCATGTTCAGGCCGTACTATTAAATGCTCGGGACGCTGAGCGTTCCAAACCTGCCATAGTAAAACGATGCCTGCAGTATCCAGATGGCGGATGCCACTCAAATCCCAGCACAGGTCACGATTTTCTGCATGCCGGGCGAGCGCTGCTGCAATGTGCCGGTATCTGTTTTCCAATGCAACCAGTGTAAAATCCCCGGTTAACAGCAGGCGGCCCGAATGGTCATCATCGATCAGTTGATACCAGTCGTTGCCGGATTTTTGTGTGCTCATCGGCATCAAAGTAATTTCAAGGTTCGTTTGAGGTGGTGCGGTGCAGTGCGGACAAAATTGTAAATTGAATCGTCTACTGTATATCAATTAGTCAGTAACATTCAAATTTATGGAGAATTATTTAAAGTAATGCGGTGTTTCGTATCTATTGCGCGCGCGCTACCTCAGTTCGCGCCAGCGCAGGATTTGAAGCAAAGTAATTTTTAATGCCGCCAAAAATCGCCTTTGCCATTTTTCTCTGATAATCCTGATTTTTTAATTTCCTTTCTTCACTGGGGTTGGTGATAAAGGCGGTTTCAACCAGAATGGAAGGAATATCCGGGGACTTGAGTACTACAAAACCGGCCTGTTCAACTGTTTTTTTGTGTAGCCGGTTAATCTGCCCGAGTTCATTCAGAACAAGCTCAGCCACTTTGACACTGTCACTGATAGTGGCACTCATGGATAAATCCAGAATGATTTCGCGCATATCCCCTGATTTCGTGGCTATATTAACACCACCTATCAGATTGCTGTCCGCATTGTTTTCTTTTTGTGCCAGCCAGCTTGCAGTGGTGGACGTTGCGCCATGCTCTGATAATGTGTAAACGGATGAACCATGTGCATGCGGCCGGGGACTGCCGTCGGCATGAATGGAAACGAACAAGTCAGCATTTTGTTGCCGTGCAATTTCCTGTCGACGCTTGAGTGGAAGATCGAAATCACCATCGCGCGTTAAAATTGCGCGCATAAAGGGTTCCTTGTCAATAATAGTCTTCAGCTTGCGGGAGATCGCCAGCGTAATATCCTTTTCTCTTGTGCCGTTGTCGCCAACTGCGCCAGGGTCTCTACCGCCATGTCCTGGATCAATCGCGACAATGATGGTTCGGGGCGGAGTGGGTTTGTGGTATTGAGCAACCTGATAACTTTTAGGTGAAAATCTGTTTGTGTCTTTGGATGTTTGCCTAGATGTCTGCCGTTCAGGCTTCTTCTTGAGCAAAGATGCAACCAAATCACCGAGTGCGTCACCGTCCACGTTCTTTCTAGTGCTGGTTTCTTTTATATTTGTGTCCATCTCAGCAATAGCGGCTTTGTCGGGCTGAAAGATGTCCAGTACGAGCCGGTATCCGTGATCGTCGGCGGGTTCCATTAAAAATGTCCTTGGCACGACATCGGCTTTCAGGTCAAAGACCAGACGAAGGATATGCGGTTTAAAACGCCCGTAGCGGATTTGCGCAATAAAGGGGTCGGTTGGGTCTATCTTGGCAGGTAAAGACTTGATTGTCCGGTTAAGTGTTACATTTACCAGGTCAACAACAACGCGTCCCGGGTTGCTGAGCATGCTTAGCTCGTACTGGATGGGTTGATCGGATTCCAGTGTGATGCGGGTATGATGATCGGCCAGACCCACCCGCGCTGCGGTAATGATGGTATCGGTTGCGAGCGCCGGTTTGCTGTGAAATGATATGAAGCAGGTCAGCAGCGCCAGTATGAACAGCAAGTAATATGCTCTGCGGACAGAAATATCAAGCAATACACAACGTAAGCGTGTAAATGACATAAACGTTGGTGTTGCTGCAGTCATGGTCAATCCGGGTTTTGCCGATGCCTTAAACATAGTAAACATTGCTCCCCTGCATCCGTATCAGCGTGAATCGAGATATTGCGGCCGGATTCAAGTATTTGAAAATTGATCTGTAAATCGGCTGCCGGCAAAAGTCCGGCAGCTTTTTCCGGCCACTCTATCAAGCAAACTGAATTTGCATTAAAGTAATCCCGGAAACCTGCTTCTTCCCATTCATAAGGATCACTGAATCGATAGAAATCAAAGTGATACAAGTATAACCTAGAAATTTTATAGATTTCAACTAAATTATAGGTCGGACTTTTTACGGTGTGTTGATGGCCAAGTCCATGTAAAATACCCCGTACCAGTGTTGTTTTACCGGCACCTAGATTTCCATTGAGGAAAATAATCAGATTCGGTTTTAAGACAGTGGAAATTTTTTTACCTAAAGTCAGCGTATCTGCTTCGTTGGCGAGATAAAATGACAATCCTAATTTAGAATCTGGATCATGGATACTGCGCAAGAAAAGACCTCCCATAATATGTCAGACAATTCCGGACTTGATGTTGCCGGCCTGGCTCTAAACATCAAAGCCTGGGGCAAGGAACTGGGTTTTCAGGAAATTCGTATCGCCGACGCGCATGCAGATATGTCCGAAGCGGAAGCCGGGATGTTCAAATGGCTTGATGAAGGATATCACGGTGCAATGGATTATATGGGAAAACATGGCACCAAACGTTCGCGTCCCGATGAACTGGTTGCCGGCACGAAGCGGGTTATTTCCGTACGAATGAATTATTATCCGCCAAAAGCAAAAGAGAGCTGGACGGTGATCAACAACGGTGATCAGGCGTTTATTTCCCGTTATGCGCTGGGCCGTGATTATCACAAGGTTCTACGCGCACGCATGCAGAAACTGGCTGAAAAAATCCAGCACGCTATTGGATCATTCAATTATCGCGTTTTTTCCGACAGTGCTCCGGTGATGGAGGTAGAATGGGCGCAAAAATCCGGCCTTGGCTGGCGCGGCAAACATACGCTGTTGCTGTCGCGTCAGGCCGGTTCATTTTTTTTTCTCGGTGAGATTTATACCGATTTGTTATTGCCTGTTGATGCACCTGTTGGCACAAAAGGCAGTTTTTGCGGCAGTTGTACTAAATGTATCGACATCTGTCCGACCCAGGCTATTGTCGCGCCTTATCAGGTTGATGCCCGACGCTGTATTTCATATCTCACCATTGAACTGAAAGAAAGTATACCCGAATCTTTGCGACCACTTATCGGCAACCGTATTTATGGCTGTGACGATTGTCAGCTGGTCTGTCCCTGGAATAAATTTTCTCATCTTACGGATGAAGAAGATTTTCATGTGCGTCATGGTCTGGATGATATTACGCTGCTTGAATTATTCAGCTGGAATAAAGCAGAATTTGAATCCAGGCTGGCAGGCAGCCCGATTCGCCGCATTGGCTATCTACAATGGCTGCGTAATATTGCAGTAGGGCTGGGTAATGCACCTTATTCACCGGAGATAATACAAGCGCTGCAGACACGGCTGGATGACGATTCCGAAATGGTGCGCGAACATGTGCAGTGGGCACTGGAACAACAATACAAAAAAGAAAATAAGGAGTCTACCGAATAGATGTCAATGAATGATCAATTAATACTGGGTACGCCATTAAGCCCAAATGCAACCAAAGTCATGCTGCTCGGCAGCGGTGAACTGGGTAAGGAAGTGATTATTGCTCTGCAGCGTCTGGGTGTTGAAACCATCGCTGTGGATCGTTACGCCGATGCGCCGGGTCATCAGGTTGCACATCGTGCGCATGTGATCAATATGGCCGATGGCCGGGCATTACGCGCGCTGATTGAACAGGAAAAGCCGCATATCATTGTGCCGGAAATCGAAGCCATTGCAACCGATATGCTTGCGGAAATTGAACAGGAAGGCCTGGCAACCGTTATTCCGACTGCCCGCGCCGCACAATTGACCATGAACCGGGAAGGCATCCGTCTTCTGGCGGCTGAAACACTGCAATTGCCTACTTCACCTTACGTGTTTGCAAATACCCTTAATGAACTGCAGGCAGCTATCGATAATAAAATCGGTTATCCCTGTATTATCAAACCCGTCATGTCGTCCTCTGGGAAAGGCCAGTCCAAAGTTGACAATGCTTCCCAGGTCAAAACGGCCTGGGACTATGCTGCAAGCGGTGGCCGGGTGGATCAGGGACGTGTTATTGTCGAGGGTGTAATTGAATTCGATTATGAAATCACGCTATTGACCGTGCGCGCGAAAAATGCGGATGGCGATATCGCCACACATTTTTGCGAACCGATTGGACATTTACAAGTGCACGGCGATTATGTCGAGAGCTGGCAGCCGCAGGCGATGTCAGCAACCGCTTTGCAATGCGCGCGTGATTATGCCAGAAGAATCACCGATGAGCTCGGTGGCCTGGGCGTATTTGGTGTTGAACTGTTTATTCGTGGCGATGATGTCTGGTTCAGCGAAGTCAGTCCGCGCCCGCATGATACCGGTATGGTTACGCTTTGCAGTCAGATTCAGAATGAATTCGATCTGCACGCGCGCGCCATCCTCGGTTTGCCAGTGGATACCTCCATGCGTGCACCGGGTGCAAGTGCGGTGATTTATGGCAGACTCAATTCAAAAGGAATCGCTTTTTCCGGCGTGCAGGATGCACTCAATGTGCCGCAAAGCGATCTCCGTTTATTCGGAAAGCCCGAAGCATTTCAGCAACGACGTATGGGTGTGGCATTAGCGAACGGTGCAAATGCTGATGAAGCCAGGGTACGCGCCAAGCTCGCCGCCAGCAAAGTGATACCGATAGAAAAAGTGAATCATGAAGCTTAACGTCTGTACTTTTCGTCAAAAGCATTGATGCGTAAAATCAACAGCAATAGCAATCTAATCTGAATGCACAAACAACATTTACAGGAAAAATAATGAATAATGAACAATTAAATGCTGATCACGGTATTGCCGGTCAGGTTGAATTTATCGAGGGTAACGGTGGCTTAACCATGATTCAGGTGAGCACACCCAAAGCCAATGCACTGATTTCCATCCATGCAGGCCAGGTATTGTCTTATCAGCCGTCCGGAGAGGAAGACATACTGTTTTTGAGCAGCAAAGCCTATTATCAGGACGGCAAAGCAATCAAAGGCGGCGCGCCAGTCTGCTGGCCCTGGTTTGGCCCCGATCCGGAAGGCAAGGGGCGGCCCGGTCATGGTTTTGTGCGTAATCGCCCGTGGAATGTTCTCAGTACTGAGGCCACCCCAGACGATGATATCAAAATAACACTCGGCCTGACCGATACCCCGGAAACACGGGAAATCTGGCCGCATGCATTTGAACTGACACAGGAGATTGTAGTCGGTGATTCGTTGAATCTGACACTGATTACGCGCAATACCGGCGCTGAACTGTTCAGCATCACGCAAGCGTTTCATACTTATTTCAAAGTGGGTGACATCACACAAACCAGCGTCATGGGGTTGCAGGATTGTACATATATCGACAAGGTTAATAGCAGCGCGGAAAAAAAACAGGAAGGCGTTATCACGATCGCATCCGAAGTCGACCGTATTTATCACGATGTCAGCAATACCATGATTATCGACGACAAAGCACTGAACCGCTGCATCCAGATACTCTCGCAAGGCAATAAAACCGCCGTGGTCTGGAATCCATGGGAAAAAATATCGGCAGAAATGGCAGATCTGGAAGATACGGATTATAAACGGCTGTTATGCGTAGAAACCACCAATGCTGCCAGTGATGTCATCGCCATTGCGCCGGGGCAGGAATTTCGGCTGGTGGCGGATTATAGCGTAATGAGAGGGTAGGTGAATTCTGTGTGAACCATAGCGCTTGTCGAATATTGCCTATGAATAGGCGTGATTTCTGCAGGGAAGTGGTGCCGCGTTTGAATTTAGAACATGTCTGTTTATGAAACAATGCGCAGTCTCATCGATGTTAATTTATTATCATTGGCCTTATACGATATCTGTCGTAGATTATTGGACAAAATGTCGTATATATTGCGTTATGTGAGCACGGTCAGTTAAGCCACATCGTAAACGATATGAAGAAACCAGAAAAGCTATACAAATACGAGCCAATAACCGTGCAAAGTCTACTAAATCTAAAATCGCAGACTTTGTATTTTGGTTCGCCAGCAAATTTCAATGATCCTTATGATTGCGCTATCGCTGCAAAGGTCAGAGAGCCATCGGATAAAGAAATCGAGGAGTTCAGGCATCAATACTCACAAGTTGAAGAGATACCTGAATTTACTCGGAATCAGCTCAGGTCAGTCCCGGCTGGCGCACAGCGCAGCGGGGTCAGGTCTATATAAGTTGTTCCGTGTATGCTACTATCAGCCGTATGAGTTGACCCATAAGAATTGAATTTTCTGATGCTTTCTTTTTATCATTTGACCGCTCGTGGTGATTGTCGTGAAAATATTTATGATGATGATATTGATCGAGCATAGTTTCTAACCATTTTGGGGCAAGTCATTGAAGACTTTAATTGGGTTTGTCATGCTTATTGTTTGATGAGCAACCATTATCATTTGTTGATTGAAACGCCAGATGGCAATTTGTCGAAGGGTATGCGCCAATTGAATGGGGTGTTTACCCAGGCATCGAATCGTCGCCATGACCCTTATTTTTTTGTTGTATTTGCTTGCATAAAATGTCTTGATAAAGATTAATTATTGTTCAAATACAAATTGATAATTCATTATTTGCACAATGTAGAAGGCATCTGAAGGTAGATTATTGGACAAAATGTCGTATACATTATGTTATGGGCAAATAAAAGCTTGACACCTTTGCTATTAATGCTACTATTACTCCTACTATAACTTAGTAGGAGGGTTATTCATGGCAACAATTGAAGTAGATTTTGAGGTTTTTAAAGAACTTACGGCCCGTCGTACCTCTGAATCCGTAACAGAAAATGACGTTATTCGGGTTCTTCTTGGACTCAATAAATCATCCTCAGCCTCTGTTTCCCGTCCCGTAGCGGTCGAAACAGGCCGTTTTCCTTGGGTGTGTAAGGGTGTTTCTTTTCCACATGGCACAGAGTTCAGGTCAACTTATAAAGGCCAGCTATATACCGGCAAAGTTGAAAATGGTGCTTTGGTTGTAAATGGTGAAAGATTTACTTCACCTTCTGCAGCAGCAGTAGCAATCACTGAAAATGCAGTTAATGGTTGGAGGTTTTGGGAGTGCTTATTGCCTGGAACAAACAAGTGGAAAGTAATCGCAGACATGAGAAGGAAAAGTGCATAACAATCACATCCAGCGGGCAGTCCCGCGTCGCTGCGCGATGCGGTTGCCTTCCACTGATGTGTGGCGTTATCGGCTTGTATGAATCCTAAAGATCTCCATGCAATAGAAGTAAAACGGCATACCGGAGCAGAGCCATTTCACTTCAGTTCAAATAAAACTGGCTTTAATCTGCTTTCGTTTTGGCAGTGGTCGTCTTCCGATATAGTCGGTAACGCCCTTCGCGGCATAATAGCGGAATATTTAGTTGCTTGTGCCATGGGTTGTGAAAGCAGCGTCCGCACAGAGTGGGATGCATGCGATATCAAAACAGCAGAGGGAATAAAGATTGAAGTCAAGTCTGGCGCATATATTCAGAGTTGGCACCAAAAAAAACTATCTCCCATTAGTTTTGGTATAGGCCAAACCTATGGGTGGGACGCAAAGGAAAACGAATTCTCGACTATTCAAATGCGCCAAGCTGACGTCTATGTGTTTTGTGTACTTGCACACAAGGACAAAGCAACTATTGATCCACTAAATTTAGATCAATGGGAGTTTTACTGCATATCGGCAAGTACAATAAACGAAAAACTTGGTTCCCAGAAATCTTTAAGATTAGGTTCTTTGCTGAAACTGGATCCAATAAAAACGACTTACAATAATCTTCAAAATGTTGTTAATGAAATATTCCAAACATGCTGATAACAAGCGGTTGCAGTCGGACAAATTGCCCGCGGCGCGTGCGTTTAGCACGAGGGCAACGTAACAAATATTTGCTACTCTGCCCTTTACGAAAAGAAATTTTGAGATGCAATGGCAAGATTAGCCCGGGTTGCTCCAGTCGACGTGCCGCAGCATATCATACAATGGTGAAAGTAATCGGCAGCCCTGTTACTGGAGTCATTATTTTATTGATAAGCGCCGTAGTCATGTCCTGTTTAAATGACGTTAAAATTCAATAATCCTGCATTGGTAGGATACTATTCGCTATTCGCGTTGATACGATGTGAAAAATCTGACAAAAAAGTGTATCGTTGAGTGCGCAATAACTAAATGAATGGTTGGCGCTTTACACATTCGAAGACTTTTAACTGCGACAAAATTTAATCATGAACGTATTCAAATCTAAGATCGACAAAGGGTTATTAATTTGCCTGGTTCTATCAATTATTGCCTGCGTGCTGGGTGCATCCGTGATGCTGAAGGTGGGCGGACTTTTCAATTATGTCCTGGCAGCGGTTACCTTGATTGCCGGTGCAGGTTTTCCGCTGCAGATACTGACTTCTACCAAGTACATTTTAAAAAACGAAAGTCTGGACATTATAAGCGGGCCGTTCTCATGGAAAATTCCTATAGAATCGATCACATCGGTGCAGGAGGTTCAAAACGCATTAATGAGCCCGGCATTGTCATTTGATCGTTTGGAAATAAAATATGGCGAAGATAAAGTGATTATGGTCTCACCCGCGAATAAAAAAGCATTCATGCAGACGCTGGATGAGATGAGATCAACAGGGACAAACGAGCATACCCAGCCACCAACCATTGATAAATCTTCCAAAGGCAATAAAAAAATCAAGAAAAAACCGAAAAATGCGTAATGTCGTGAAAGGATGCCAGTCATTACATAGTGCGTTAACAGTTTTTTGAAAAAATGTCTGCAATACGACTGCAGCATTAAAAACAGGTTCAAGCTGCTTGCAGAAATTTTGTCACCTTGTTGGATTGCATTACCTGTTTCGAAAACGTTTTTCAACGGTCTGTCAGATGCAGATTGTTTTTGACTAATAATACTGAACGCATCAGTCATATTACTGATCTAATTAAATACAGGAATGCAATATTCTATTGAGTTTAATTTTAAGGGACGGGGAGGTTACTATGCGGATTTTTCTATTGATGATCATGACCTTTGTGATTTATCCGGCATTTGGCTGCAACAGTGCGTTACTTGACCAGAATTTCCGTAAGTTAGCGCAAGCGGATACGGTAAATTTGTGCGAAGCTTATTCTGGAAAAGTGCTGCTTGTTGTCAATACCGCGAGCAAATGTGGCAACACGCCACAATATGATGGGCTGGAAAAGTTATACCAGAAATATGAACAGCAGGGACTTGTTGTGCTGGGCTTTCCGTCCAATGATTTTATGGGGCAGGAGCCGGGAACAGAAACCGAAATTCAGGATTTCTGCCGACTGACCTATGGCGTCAAATTTCCGATGTTTGAGAAAATCACGGTGAAAAAGGAGGGCGCACATCCATTTTATACAGATTTGGCCGAACTATCAGGCACCTATCCGACCTGGAATTTCCACAAATATTTAATCGGGCGCGATGGTAAGCTAATCACACAATTTAGTCCGCGCACCAAGCCGTTTGATCCAACCATTGTGAGCGCCATCGAGCAGGCCTTGCAACCCTGAGTCGTCGGTTTTGCACAGCCGGCTTCTGGCATGCCATCAATTGAGACAGCTGAAGCTGGTTTTGCCGACAGAGACTATTCTCTTGTCCTAAGACCCAATACGACCAGTGCGTTGGAACGCTGATCCCTAATCCGGAGGCAATCACAGGATACGCAGTCATCGTGTCGCAACATGAGCCAATGACCACGTCTGTCCATGAACTGCAACCGTGCATGGTGGTGGAATCTCCTGTGAATGCTGTGTTTGCCACTATCAGGTTGATGACGGTGTACTATCAGTCAATTATATATAATCATTCTCACAATGTACCAAAGGAGAAAGTCACATGAAAGATGATGAAAAGACGCGGTTGACCACTTCCAATGGTTGTCCTGTTGCCGACAATCAGAATGTGATGACTGCCGGACCGCGCGGCCCCCTGCTTTTGCAGGACTTCTGGTTTCTGGAGAAAATGGCTCATTTCGATCGTGAAGTGATTCCGGAAAGACGCATGCACGCCAAAGGTTCCGGTGCCTATGGCACCTTTACCGTGACCCACGATATCAGCCGGTACACCAAAGCAAAAGTTTTTTCCGAGGTGGGTAAGAAAACCGAGGTGTTTGCCCGGTTTTCGACTGTGGCGGGTGAGCGTGGTGCAGCCGATGCAGAGCGTGATATACGCGGTTTTGCCTTGAAGTTTTACACGGAAGAAGGCAACTGGGACATGGTGGGAAACAATACGCCGGTATTTTTTATGCGCGACCCGCTCAAGTTTCCGGATCTTAATCATGCCGTAAAGCGTGATCCCCGCACTAATCTGCGCAGCGCGCAGAGCAACTGGGATTTCTGGACACTTCTACCGGAAGCTTTGCACCAGATCACGATAGTAATGAGCGAGCGCGGTATTCCACGTACATATCGTCATATGCATGGCTTCGGCAGTCATACTTTTAGTTTCATCAATGCAAATAATGAACGATGCTGGGTAAAATTCCATTTCAAAAGTCAGCAGGGTATCGAGAACCTCAGCAATGCTGCGGCCGAAGCGATTATCGGCAATGATCGGGAAAGCCACCAACGCGATTTGTACGAGGCTATTGAACGCGGCGATTATCCGCGCTGGGATTTCAAAGTTCAGATCATGCCTGAGCGAGATGCGGAAAATTACCGTTTCCATCCGTTTGATTTAACCAAGGTGTGGCCACACGCTGACTACCCACTAATCAATGTCGGCGTGCTGGAACTGAACCGGAATCCTGAAAACTACCATGCCGAAGTAGAGCAGTCGGCGTTCAATCCGGCCAGTATTGTGCCTGGAATCGGCTTCTCGCCAGACAAAATGCTGCAAGGCCGGTTGTTTTCATATGGCGATACGCAACGTTATCGATTGGGTGTAAATCACGCACAAATACCGGTAAACAAACCGCGCTGCCCGGTGGCGAGTTTTCATCGCGATGGTATGATGCGTGTTGATGGCAATTACGGAAGTACCAAAGGTTATGAGCCAAATAGTCTGGGATTGTGGCAAGAGTGCCCGGAAGCTAAAGAGCCACCGCTGGAACTCAATGGCGCAGCTTATAACTGGAATTACCGCGAAGATGATGACGATTATTATACGCAGCCGGGTATGTTATTTCGTCTTATGACGTCAGTTCAACAAAAAATCTTGTTTGAGAATACTGCGGCCGAGCTGGCAAGCGTTGACGATGCTGTTCGAAAACGTCATATCCATAATTGTCTGAACGCGGATAAAGCTTACGGAGAAGGCGTGGCCAGAGCGTTGGGAATCTCGCTTTAACCTCCTGGTGCTGCTGATCGTCGTAAAATGAGCCTGCTATATGGACAAGAACTGATTTGTTTAATCAGTTCTTGTCAGTGATAGCCAACTGTTTTTATATGCGCCTGCTTAGTCTTTGACTTACCCAGAGTGATGCAGTAAACAGCAATACTGCCCCTCCTTGATGCGCTGCAGCCAGATGAATAGGCACAACTTTCAAAAGAGTAGCAATACCAAGGCTGATCTGGACGATCAGCATCAACAAAAACAGATGGCAGGCCAGGTGTGTTGTACCCGATAGATTCGCCCGGATGGCTTTAAACCAGAACAGTGGTACGGTAAAAGCAAGTATCCAGGCAATCATGCGGTGGTCGAATTGCACGGTTGTCATGTTTTCAAAAAAATTACGGTACCAGGGTTCGAGTATAAACAGGTCCGGTGGAATGAAATGACCGTTCATCAGTGGGAAAGTATTGTAAGCCAGTCCTGCGCGGATTCCTGCGACAAAACCACCCGATAAAATCATGATAAAAACGAGCCATGACAATCCATACGCATAGCGTCTTAATCCGTTTAACGTATCTGTATTCTGGCCGGTCGTCTCAACAGAGTGAGCTGGTGGTGATAATAATCCCAATGCGACCCAGAACAGGGCTGCGAAAATGATAAACGCAAGTCCCAGATGCGCGGTCAGCCGGTATTGGCTGACATTTGGATTGTCAACCAGCCCACTCATGACCATATACCAGCCCATGAAACCTTGCAGTCCGCCGAGAACGAAAATACCGGCGAGTTTGTAGCCCAGAGGCCTGTCTATTTTCTTTTTGACTAAAAAATAAACGAAAGGGACGAAAAAAACGACACCGATAAGGCGCCCCAGCAGCCGATGGAAATACTCCCACCAGAATATGGTTTTGAATTCATCAACGCTCATGCCTTTGTTGATTTGCTGGTATTGCGGGGACGTGCGGTATTTTTCCAGCAACTCATCCCAGTCTTGCTCCGTTATCGGTGGCATCGTGCCGACCAGCGGTTGCCATTCGACAATGGAAAGTCCTGAGTCGGTTAACCGTGTAACACCGCCGACTACGATCATGGCAAAGACCAGGGCGCAGCAAATTAACAGCCAGATTGCAATAGGTTTTTTCTCTGTATTCATGGGTAAATCAGTTACAAAAAATTGAAAAAATAAATGAAAGGTATCTGTTTTGGTAGGTATAATTTACTTAGAGCGCATTAAACGCTGTTTGTCTCGTTCCCATTCTTTTTGTTTTTCGGATTCACGTTTGTCATGTTGCTTTTTGCCTTTGGCAAGACCGATTTCAAGTTTGATCCGGCCTGTTTTATAATGCATGTCCAGCGGAACAAGTGTATAACCGGCGCGCTCAACTTTGCCGATGAGTCGTTTGATCTCTTCTGCATGCAATAATAGCTTGCGGGTCCTGACCGGATCAGGAAAGATATGGGTCGATGCTGTTTTCAATGGACTAATGTGACAACCTATGAGGTATAATTCTTCATTTCGGACGATAACATAGGCTTCTTTTAACTGAACACGCCCGGCCCGGATAGCTTTGACTTCCCAGCCCTCAAGCACCAAACCTGATTCGTATTTTTCTTCGATAAAAT
Source organism: Nitrosomonas aestuarii (assembly GCF_003046585.1). Classification (GTDB taxonomy): domain Bacteria; phylum Pseudomonadota; class Gammaproteobacteria; order Burkholderiales; family Nitrosomonadaceae; genus Nitrosomonas; species Nitrosomonas aestuarii. Next base: position 80,967 of record NZ_QAAE01000007.1, read on the forward strand.
AATCGTGAAAGGCTTTTTTGTTCTGAATAATACTCATGCAGGTAGTCAAAAATAATAAAAAAGGTGATTGTTCTGTAAATTTTGTGTATTTTATCAGTTTTTCAGTAATAGACCTCATACGAAGGAGAGGTGACTGACTTTATGGCAGAAATAGAAAAGACAGTTTTAGTGGAATATTCAGCAGAACAGATGTTTAATCTGGTCGATCGCGTGGAGCAATATCCAGATTTTCTTCCCTGGTGTGGTGGTACGGTAGTCGACCAGCAAAATGAAACCATTACGCATGCAACCGTCAAGATTAACTATCATCATGTAAAGCATAGTTTTACCACTGAGAATAAACGAAATCCACCTGAATTGATTGAAATGACTTTGCTGGATGGGCCTTTTGAACATTTGGACGGTCACTGGCGTTTTATTCCGTTATCTGATGAAGCCTGTAAAATAGAGTTTCGTCTGCACTACACGTTTTCACATAAAATTCTGGAAAAACTGGTTGGTCCCGTATTTCATATGATAGCCAACAGTTTTGTAGAATCGTTTATTGAACGTGCGGATGCGGTTTATGGCAATAAATGAGCGAATCTATTGAAGTTGAAATCGCCTATGCTTTGCCTGAACGTCAAGTGCTGAAAAAATTACAGGTGCCGGCAGGCACCAGCGTTGAAGAGGCTATTCATCATTCCGGTATCATGCATCAATTTCCCGAAATTGATTTAAACAATAATCGATTTGGTATATTCAGTAAGTTTGTTAAACGGGAAACTGTATTGCAGTCTTGTGATCGTGTTGAAATATATCGACCGTTAACTGTGGATCCCAAAGAAGCCAGAAGATTACGTGTCAAAAAAAGAAAATGAAACAGCAATAGAAACAGCAATTTTAAGGAGCAGGTATTATGAAAGTCATATATTTTTTTGCCATGATATCTGCGCTGTTTTTGTTTTCGGGAAAAACTGTTGCTCAAGCGATTACTTATCAGGGTTTTGAATGCCTTAGTGCAGCGAATACGAATGACCCAACTCCGACCAATATACCTGCTGTTAGCCGATTTGAAGTCATTGAAGTGCTTGACGGTGGAATAGTGCGCTTAATCTTATCTGGTGGTTTGCCCAGATTTGTAAATGATGGTCAGAGTGTTTGTATTGATAGAGATACAGCAATCGGTTTTGCTGGAATTCCTGAAGCAGTCGGATCAGGGGGATTGCCATTTAGACTGGAGAGCATTGAGGCTACAGGTTATTTTAACGGGCAGGATTTACTTATCTCTGTAAATTCAATTTATACTGATTTGAGTGCATCGCGGGGGACATTTTCTTCATTCAGAACAAGCCGAATTCAACCAGTGTCCAATATACTTATTTTTGACTATCTGGCCAAGACGAATTCGTTTGTACTCGATAAGATAATCCATAACAAAGGATTTACTCAAACCAGTGGATCAACAGGTTCTTTAACACCATTTATGGAAACTATTATTCCATCGTTTGGAGAATCAGGGATATTTGCTGTTCCCCTGATTCTGACACCACCGTCAAGCATAGTTTATCGATTGGATAATTAAATAAAATCAAATAAGGACAGGCCTGTTACAGTCGCAAAAGATTTCTGTGCAGCTTCAAGATAGACTTGTTGTCGGTTGAGATCTGAGATTGCTTTAGCGAAATCCACATCCCGCAGTTCAGAAAGTCTTTGTTCATATTGAATCTCAAAGTCCTCTCCCATACTTTCAAGTGCTTCGACTTCCTGGAGCCTTGATCCTACTGATGCACGAGTGGAAAGTATATTTTCCAGGCTGTTATCCAGATTTCGCAGTGCGGAATTCAGATTGTTGGTTAGTAGTGTGCCGCCAGGTTGACCACTTGATGGTGCTTCCAGTGTGGTAATCAAATTACCGATTGTGGTAAATATACTTTGATTGGTGCTTGGTGACACAGTGAATTTGTCACCGTTTGCCGGATCACCTTTAATGCTGAATTGCAGACCGTCAAAACTGATAGTGTTGTTATTGGCGAATGCATTGCCCGAAGAGAGTGTGGCGCCTGATGTAGTGTCGACAATATCATAAGTCGCGACATTTCCGGAGACAGAAAAAGTAATATCGTAGCTGTGACCGGTGAGACTGGCTGGTGCAGTCACTGAGCCGGAATTTATAACACCGCTGCCCGTGTTTGTGGCATTTGCAGCTGTGACGAAAATACCGTTTCCATTTTTGATGCGTTCAAAAACATCTGTTCCAGAATTGCTGACAGCGATTTGACGGGAAGGTCCTACCTGGTTTAACCGTTGTCCCTGGTCACCGTTATACTGAACATTGAATCCTTTATGGGTGAATGGTTGAGTGTTTTCCTGAAAGCCGGAGAATAAGTAATTCCCTGTCCCATCGGTAATATTTGCCTGTCCTAGTAAAGCTTCAAAGTGTCCGCGCAATTCAATCGCAAGGCTTTTCCTATCTGTATCGCTTAAGGTGGGGTTGCCTGCATTTACAGCGACTTGCCGAACATCCTGTAAGTTAGAGGTAATACTCTGTAATGTGGTTTCAACCAGCCCGAGCGATGTCAGAGCATGGCCGCGATTAACAGAATATTGTGAATTTATGGATGCAGCTTGAGAAACATTGAGTGCCTGAGCGGCAGCAATCGGGTCGTCTGCCGGGGTCAGAATCCGTCTGCCCGTTGAAATTTGCTGTTGTGTTTTAATTAATGCATCCTGCTGGCGTAGCATAGCGATTGTGCCTGAATCATACATTCCATTTGTACTGACTCGCATAATTTAATCCTTTGGTCTTTTAACCGATTCTAAGTATAGATTCAAAAAGGGAACTGCTAATTTGAATTACTTTGCTTGAAGCTTGAAATGCATGTTGGTAACGTAATAGGTTAGCTGCTTCCTCGTTCAGGTTAACACCTGAAATAGCTTGTATGGATTGTTCCGTTTGTGTGACCAGATTTGCCTGTGCCTTGCTGGTAACTTCAAGTTCCCTTGTTTTGTTGCCAATCAGGCTGACCATTTCTCCATAAGATGCTTGAAATGAAGCTGTCCCTCCGGACACAGTTTTTTGTGTTTGAAGACCGGCTAGCAATAACGCATTGCGATTGTCTGCGTTACCATTGTTATTGGGTTCAATTGTAAATACATCTCCTGCAGCAGGTGTGCCACGAATCTGGGTTGTCCAGCCATTAAAGCTGATATCGGCATCTTCTGTATAGACCTGATTATTAGCAGGCAATCCGGTACCTGTTCCAGTGACATCAAATTGACCATCATAGGGTGTATGAAATGTGATTGTTACTGGCTGCTGTAGATTTGGATCAATCGGCAGTGGATTGACGCTGGCCTGATTAATGGTGGCATTGCCTGCATTAGTCAATGCTGCTTCAGTTCGTACAGGTGCAGCCGCAGCTATTTTTGCTGTATCCGAAATATTTACCGAAATACTTTTTGCACCGTTAATCGTGGGCTGAATCAGAAAACTTTCAGTGGCATTAATAGCAGCATTTGTAATACTGACGCCATCCATAGTCAATGGAGAACCAACTGAAGGCGCAACAGCGCTGTTGATCGAATTGTTATCCGATAATCGAGTGAGTGTATAGTTGGCACCGTCATATGAAAACTGATAATCACTGTTTGTTAAGGCACCTACATCACTGATGCTGGCAGAGATACTGGATGCAGGGTTGTTGCCGGCAGATGAAAAGACCTGTGGAGCAGGTGTCGAAAAGAAATCAGTGCCCAAAGCACCGTTGAGATCTAATCCCAGGCGGTGTTGCGCATTAAAAGTCTGCGCAAGGTTGAGCGCAATTCTACCTAATGAATTTTGTGTTTCACTGAGTGATTCATTGCGAAAGTTCAAAATGCCGCCTAAGCTGCCGCCTTGAATCTGGTTCTCTGGCAGGAGAATCGTTTTGTTGCCGGTAACAAGGCCAATGGCCACTTCCTGAGGATTGTCTGGCGATGTCATTGCCTTAAGTGACATAAATTGTGTTCCGACAACCAGAGCCTGGCCAGTGCCTATAAAGACATTTAAAGTGCCATCACGTTGTTTTACGACATCCGTATTGATTAGCTTGCTTAGTTGATTGATCATTTCATCACGCTGATCGAGCATGTCGTTTGCTGGATGGCCGCTGGTGCTACCCTCTGTCAGGAGTATATTACGATTGAGTTCTGAGATTTGTTTTGACAGTGAATTAATTTCATTAACATGCGTACGGACTTCGGTGTTTGCTCCCTCTTGCATTTCAGATAAACGCTGGTCCAGGCTATGAAATCGAGAAACCAATGCTTCCGCATTACTGATCATTGCTTGACGGGAAGGGGCTGATGAAGGGTTTGCTGCTACGTCATTTACGCCGCTGAAAAAATTCTGCAGCGCGGGTGACAACCCAGACACCGGATCGGCAAATAAATTATCAATTTGTTTGATCTGGTTATAATGACTTTCCAATTGACTGCTTTGTGTTTGTACCTGCAATAATTGGGTGGTCAGGAATTGATTATGGATACGTTGTACTGTTGTTACATTAACGCCACGACCAATAAAGCCCGTTCCTGTAGAGAGAGGAGTGCTGGTGCTTTGAAGCACTTGCTGGCGTGTATAGCCGGGTGTGTCCGCATTTGTTATATTATGACTGGTTGTTAGCAGATTGGCTTGTGCTGCATTTAAACCTGTGATTCCTGTGCTTAGAATACCCATCGTTATGATTGCGTGCTTAATGATTTGTCAAAAAATACCTGTATGTTTTAACGGCAAAAAAGTGCGTAGATTAAATTGTTTTTTGAGAGTATTAAATTGAATTATTCAATATACGTATGAGCTTATCTGCATATCGAGGATCTGTTGCGTAGCCAGCCTGTTGTAGTCCATTAGCAAAATCAGCAGCATTATTCGTATTGAGCACGTCTGCATATCGAGGATTGTTTGACAATAACCTGGCATAATCACGAAACCCTTCTTCGTAAGATTGATATGCACGGAATTTCTCAACCGTTTTTTGCGGTACGCCATTGACATATTCCGTTGTAATCGTTTCAACTGTTTCACCCTTCCAGTTGCTACCGGCTTTAATCCCAAACAGATTATGGCTTGGTGAATTATCAGGGTGACGTATTTCATGTTTCCCCCAGCCGCTTTCAAGTGCTGCCTGAGCAAGCATAAATCTGGCAGGGATGCCAGTAGATTCTGACGCTTGGCTGGCATGCGGCATGAGCGAACTAATAAAATCGGTTGTTTTATTGGCAGAAGTGCTTACTAAGTTATTAGATATGTTATAAATAGAGAGTTTTTCTTCTAAATTAGCCGTTTTAACAGGTTCCGGTGTATGTGTTGGGGTATGTTCACCTGTCCAGAGCTGTCGAGACTTGTCGGACACAGGCGTTGATGAGTTGGTGACTGCATCATCAGATTTTGGCATAATCAATCCCGGGTGAGTAATTGACCAAGGCTGTTGAAATGGGTTAATTGCGGAAGAAGTATTAGGTTTACTTATTGAGTTATTTGACACAGGATCTTCTGTTATACCAGTCAATGACTCTGAATGTTCCGGTGCATTATAAGTGCGTGTTAATTGCTCAACCATGATATCTGCCAGTCCGATTCCTTTAGCCGACATGGTTTGGGCCAGCTGTTGATCGTACATTTCTGTGTAAAACTGTGTTTGTTGCGTGTCTGTCAAGCCGCTTTTAAGTGTTGCATCCCGCATGCTTTTTATCAGCATCTGTAGAAACAATGCTTCAAACTGTTTGGCGGCCTCGCGCAATGCTTTTTTTGAATCCTGTTTTGACAACAGGTGAAGATCGTCGACACTCTTCGTATCGATAGCAAGTCTGCTGGTTAAATCAAGTGAATTCATCATGATCGTTGTGACCTTATATTATTTCTAGTTCAGCACGTAAAGAGCCCGCTGCTTTTAATGCCTGCAAAATAGATAATAAATCCTGTGTAGTTGCACCGATAGCTGTTAATGCTTTTACAACTTCACCCAAGTCTGCTCCAGTGGATAAGAGCATCAGATTACCTTCATCACTCCGGATTTCAACTTGTGCACGCTGTGCTACAACTGTTTCACCGCGTTGGGCAAATGGACCGGGTTGACTTATCACGGGTTCGTTATTAATGATAATGGACAGGTTACCGTGTGCTATGGCACTGGATTCAAGTGTGACGGCCTGATTCATGGCGACTGAGCCGGTGCGAGAATTAACAATAACTTTTGCTGCATCTCTGGCCGGTGTAATCTCAAGACTCTCTATCTGCGAGATAAACATGACGCGCTGGTTATTGTCAATGGGTGCTCTAACCTGAACTGATCGACCGTCAATAGCAGCGGCGGCGTTGGGATAAAAGCCGTTAATGGCATTGACAATAAGTTTGACGTTTGTGAAATTGGTCGTATTGAGCTCCAAGTTAATATATTCAGCCTGACCAAGTGCTGAAGGAACAGCACGTTCAACAGTGGCACCGCCGCTGATTCTGCCGGCGTTTAGATGATTAACTTGCACGCTGCTTCCAGCGGCAGCAGCACCTGCGCCGCCAACCAGTATGTTGCCTTGAGCCATCGCATAAACCTGATTGTCAGCCCCTTTTAATGGCGTCATCAACAGTGTTCCGCCACGCAGGCTTTTTGCATTGCCCATTGATGAGACAGTGACGTCGATCATTTGTCCTGGCCGCGCAAATGCCGGCAAGGTTGCTGTTACCATTACCGCAGCAACGTTACGTAATTGAAGATTGGTCCCGGGCGGCAAGTTAACGCCTAGTTGTCCAAGCATGTTGATAATACTTTGAACAGTAAATGGTGTCTGTGTTGTCTGGTCACCGCTGCCATCTAGTCCAACGACAAGCCCATAACCTATTAGCTGGTTGTTGCGAACCCCTTGTATACTGGCCAGATCTTTGATACGTTCAGCCTGGCTGATGCATGGCGATAACAGTAGAAAAGCTACAATAAAAATCACCTTGATTCGAATCATGATAGCAACCTTCTCATTTTTATTTGTCGAGCATTAAATTTTGCAGATTTAGAATGGTGAAACATTAAGAAAAAACCTTGACAGCCATCCCATTGTTTGCGCTTCATCAAGATAACCATTAGCACGATACTCAATACGTGCATCAGCCACCTGGACTGAAGAAACGGTGTTGTTCATGATATTAATCGGGTTGATGATTCCAGACAGACGGATATATTCGTGTCCCTGATTAATACCAATCTGTTTTTCTCCACTCACCAATAAATTACCATTAGGAAGTATTTCAATAATGGTAACTGTAATCGTGCCGGTAAAATCATTGTTGCTGGAGCTGGCTCCCTTTCCATCAAATTTATTACCGGACGCAGCTTCCAGTTCTGTGCCGCCTAAGAAATTCAAAGGCACGCCCAAGATAGCAGTGGGAATTGAAAAATCGATACTGCCGGATCGATCGACATTGCTCCCTGAACGTTTACTGGCATTAGTTTTTTCGTTCAGGGTGACAATAATTGTGTCGCCTACGCCACGGGCACGTCTATCTTCAAAAAGAGGTGTATAACGGACAACGGGACCACTACTGATCGCCTGAAAAATCCCGCCATTTGCTTCAGTGGCGACTACAGGTTGCTGTGGTCGCGAAGTAATGGGTTGATGGATGGTGGTTGATGGTGTTATTGCGCATCCAGACGCCAAAAACACCATCGTCAATAAAATTAGCGTTGGTATTTTAGTTTGCAATAGCTGATCGTAAGTCATCGGTCGTTTCAGTTCTCAATCGTTTTATAATTGTGCTAACCTTTGCAACATTTGATCTGATGTTTCAATAGACTTCGAGTTAATCTCATATGCACGCTGAGTTTGAATCATGCCAACCAGTTCTTCCACAACATTTACGTTCGAAGTTTCAACAAAACCTTGATTTAGTAAACCCAGGCCGTTTGTTCCAGGTGCATTTGGATTGGCCACTCCGCTAGAGGCTGTTTGTAAATAAAGATTTTCTCCCACTTTCTGCAGACCGGCTGGGTTAATAAAGCTCGCCAGCTGGACATTACCGACCTGAATAGGTGTTGCAGAACCTGGCACCAGTGCCGACACTGTGCCGTCACGTGCTACGGTAATACTCAATGTATTAGGTGGAATAGTGATAGCTGGCTGTATGACAAAACCGCTTGAGGTGACAAGCTGCCCATTGACATCAGATTGAAATGCGCCGTCACGGGTGTAAGCCGTCGTTCCATCTGGCATTAAGACTTGAAAAAAACCTTCTCCCTGGATCGCGATATCTCGAGGGTTTCCTGTTTGTTGCAGGCTGCCTTGTGTGAAAATATTTTCTGTAGCGACCGGACGAACACCTACGCCGAGTTGTAACCCTGAAGGTAACTGCGTTTGTTGTGATGATTGGGCACCCGGTTGACGTATCGTCTGATAAAGCAAGTCTTCAAAAACTGCACGTGCGCGTTTAAAGCCGTTAGTGCTGACGTTAGCCAGATTATTGGAAATGACGTCCATTTTTGTCTGCTGGGCATCAAGACCTGTTTTGGAAATCCATAATGAGCGTATCATAATTTACTCCGTTGTTTTTTTCTTGTGGATCAACTGTTTGTCAGCTTGCTGTTTATGCTCTGACAACCATTATTTCGCTGGCTTGTTGTGCATTACGTTCCGCACTTTCAAGTACTTTCATATGCATATCAAACTGACGGGCAAGTGCAATCATGCTGACCATTTCGTGAACCAGATTAACATTGCTGCCTTCTAACGCACCATTTACCAGGCTAACATTGGCATCGGCCAATGGAACAGTGCCATCTTTCATACGAAACAGACCATCAGGGCCTTTCATAAGCTGGTTTTCAGGCGGATCAACAAGCTTGATTCTGCCAACGATGGCCACTGTATTGGGTAGGGGTGTTATCGGTACAGCCGAAACTGTACCGTCTTTGGCAATGGTGATACGGTTATCCTGGGGGAGAGAGATGATTCCGGCATCACCTATAACATTAAATCCGTTATGTGTCTGCAAGATGCCGTTAGGGCCAACTTGCAGACTGCCATGACGTGTATAAGCTTCCTCTCCACCGGGCAATTGTACGGCGATCCAGCCTGAGCCGCGAATAGCGATATCAAGTTCACGGTCAGTTTGCTGGATAGGGCCGGGTGTAAAGTCCGCCCCTGTTGTGGAGTCTACAACAAAGGCACGTGTTGGCAGCCCATCACCATAAACTGGAACAGCGCGAAAGGCATTTGTTTCGGCACGATACCCCGTTGTTGCTGCATTGGCCAGATTGTGGGAAACAGTCGCTTTTTGATTCAGCGTATGTGCCGCACCGGTCATTGCTGTGTAGATTAAGCGATCCATAGTCTATTTACCTGTTAGAGGTTTACGAGTGTTTGTAAAATCGCATCTTGTGTTTCAATCGTTTTGGCGTTTGCCTGGTATGTTCGTTGCGTGGTTATCATATTTACAAGCTCAGTCGTTAAATCCACATTTGAGCTTTCAACGGATGATGATTGAAGAACACCCATTGTGCCTGTTCTTGGCGCGCCCACCAGCGCTTGGCCGGAAGCCGGGGTTTCAGTCCACTGATTATTGCCAATTGGTGTTAAACCCTGGGGATTACTAAAGTTGGCTAATACGATTTGGCCGAGCGTTCTTGATTCACCGTTTGTGTAGTTTCCGTTGACAAAACCATCGCCATCAATCGCAAAACCGGCAATACTGCCTGATGAATAGCCATCCTGACTTAAGGCGTTGACGCCAAATGAAGTGCCGAATTGCGTCGATCCTGTCAAATCCAAATCAAAATCCAGTGGCGAAGTGGCGCCTAATGCAGGGTCAATTGTTGCCAGATCAACAGACACTGCAATCGGCGCTGCCGGCGCTGTTAAGTTGCCGTTACTGTCAAAAGTCAGTGCTTGAGAAGCGCCACCGCCCAGCGTTACGCCCACTGGCACCCCGGCGGGTGACGTTTCACCATCTACTGTGGCAAACATATCCCATGAATTCGCAGCATTTTTCTGGAAATATAATGAAAGAATATGTGTATTTCCTAAGCTATCAAATATAGTTCCGGAAGTCGTACCATTGTATGTCGTCGGATCAGTCGCATCGAAGGCTGGCAGGGGTGCAGGTACAGCGACACGAGAATCTAGATTTAACCCTGTACTAAAGGAAGAGGTTGGGTTAGGTGATAATGCAGCCGTAGAAATTCTTAAGTTTGTGGGATTGGCAGCCAGGATGTTGCCTGTAGCATCTGTGGAATAGCCGGTCAATTTCAGATTATTATTGTTAACAATAAAACCGCTGTCATCAATATGGAACTGGCCATTACGGCTGTAGGAAATCGCGCCATTGTCATTCATGCGAAAAAAACCATTGCCATTAATTGCAATGTCTAACGGATTGTTAGTTTTTTCGACGGCTCCTTGGGAGAATTGCTGTGCAACATTTGATACTTTGGCACCTATGCCTATTTGATTGCCGCTTGAACCTGACAAAGAATGCGTGTAAATATCGCTAAATTGTGCATGTGCCTGTTTAAATCCGACTGTGTTGGCATTTGCGACATTATTACCGATCACGTCAAGGCTTTTCGATGCTAAGTGAAGCCCGCTTAGTCCATGTTGAAAACCCATTATTTACTCCTTTTTAAAATATTTGTTTAATATCAGCCATGTTGATGAAACCAAGAGCTCCCATGTCTAGAATCGCATCATGTTTACCGGGAGAAACGCTTTTGACGAGACCTAATGCAAGTGGGTCGACAGTGATTTCGCGGTCACCCTGTTTTGCATTAATGGCAAAGCTATAGCTCCCATTGGCTGCATTGGCGCCACTATCGGTAACACCATCCCAAATGAATGTGTTCACCCCAGATGGCTGTGGACCTAAATTAAGCGTATGTACAGCAACACCTGTACTGTCCAGAATAGTAACGCTTAAGTTATCAACAGATTGTGGCAATTCAAATCCACCGATGGCTGCATTATTTTCAAGTGATAACATTGATCCGGGGGCTAATGCATTGTGTCCGATCAGGTTGGCTGCCTCCATGGTGCGACTATCTTCAACACCTGCGAGTAGCTGTTCCAGCGTGTCGTTCAGCTTATCTATGCCTGTTACCGTACTGATTTGTGCCAGTTGACTGGTAACTTCTGCATTATCAAGCGGGTTAAGGGGATCCTGGTTTTGCATCTGTGTAACAAGTAGTTTAAGAAACCGGTCCTGGGGATTATCAACACTATTTTTTTCAGACGCAGATTTGATGTTTGCTGTGGGAATTAGCTGGCTATTGGTTTCTTGAATTGAACTCATGATTGCGTGACTCCTATTGTCCAATGGTGAGCGTTTTTTGCAACAATGACTTGGTTGTATTCATCATATCGACATTATTTTGATAGGAACGCGATGCAGACATCATGTTGACCATTTCATCAACAATATTGACATTGGGTTTTATGATGTAGCCGTCCTCGCCTGCCAGAGGGTGGTTTGGTTCAAAAACCTTTTTCATTGGCGATGCATCATGTACGACACCAGCTACTTTGACGCCACTTGCACCATTCGCGTCCGTTTTTAACGTACTGAAAACAACTTGACGACCGCGATAAGGCTCGCCAGAGGAATTTGTAACGCTGTCAGCATTAGAAAGATTACTGGCGACTACATTTAAACGCTGAGATTGTGCGGTCATTGCAGAACTTGCAATATTAAATACATTAAATAATGACATGATTATCGCTCCTGAATTGCGGACATTAGGTTTCTGAATTGACCACTGATAAAGGTTAAACTTGCATCGTATTTGATTGAATTATCAGCAAAGCGGGTGCGCTCTGAGTCCATATCAACCGTGTTTCCGTCCGCACTGGGTTGGAGAGGAACGCGATACAGAGTATTGTTACTGATACCATTACCCTTATTTGTGCTGATATGCATCGATGAAGTTGTGGTGAGTGTTGTTGCTTTTGCTTTGGATGAAAGCGTTTCCTGCAACACGCTCGAGAAGTCGATATCCTTAGCCTTGAACTGAGGTGTGTCTGCATTGGCAATATTGCTGGCAAGTATTTCTTGCCTGGCTGCGCGCAGACTGAGTGCTTGTTGATGAAAGTTTACTGTTTTGTCTAACTTATTGATCATTTGAATTCCTGAGTTAAATGTTCCATCTCAATTTATGCATTTTGTGTGCCAACTATGCTATTGCATAAATGCCACTAATAAATGCACGAAAAGAACAGGAAATTACCGCTAGCTCAAAATTCTAAGATCACTTTTTATATTTAATATATCGTCTTGATGGCAATAATTGCCGAATGCGGCAAGAAGCGGCAAGAACATTTAGGAAAATATGATGCGGTGCTATATATTAAAATTATCGGTTTTTTTGATGTTTGCAAAATTTGCAGTGCCAGTATTTGCAGAAAATCATCGTTTGTTATCGCAATATCAGGAAATACCTTTAATACAGAAAGCGGTTGAAGAGTTTATTTACAGTCACTCAGTCAGTCCATCGGGCGAAGTAAAAGCTGAAGTTGGTCAGATCGATAAGCGTATTACATTGCCAAAGTGTGCAAGGCTTGAGCCTTTTATGCCGCCTGGCAGCCGATTATGGGGAAAAACTTCGGTAGGCGTGCGTTGTAATGAACATGTATCTTGGACAATATATGTACAAGCGGAAGTCAAGGTCATGGCGAATGTTTTGCATATTGCACGCCCTGTAACACGTGATCAAACGATTGATTACGGAGATATTGCGCTGCAGATTGTCAATTTGACTCAGATGCCTGAAGGCGTTCTTACCGAGTATATGCAGGCTGTTGGGAAGATTGCAGTGATGAACCTGCCATCAGGGCAGCCTCTACGTGGGAATATGTTGCGGGCACCCTATGTCATTTTGCGAGGGCAGAATGTAAAATTGCAAGTAAAGGGGCAAGGCTTTAGCGTAAGTTCGGAAGGCCAGGCACTGGCGGATGCAGCCGAAGGGCAGGTTGTTCAAGTACGCAATCCATCTGGCCGTATTATAAGCGGTTTTGCAAGACATAATTCTATTGTGGAGGTAAACCCATAAGGCACAAGCAGATCTGATTGCTTATCTGTATGGTTTATTTTTTTGTTATAGCGTTAAAATAATAAATTGAAATTGATTTCGTTCGTATATGATGATTTGACAGTCTGTTGAAAACTATCTGGGTTGCCGCTGTGACGTTGAAACAGGCTCAGAAGGCCTATTTATCAGATATAACTGGTTTTTTGCATAATTATGTCTTGTGTCTTGCATTGCCTGTCTCGAGAATTTTTTTAACGTCCTGTTAATATAAAAAAATTTTGATTAAATTGTTATGAAAATTGGAAGATTCAAACCATGAGCCAAGACAAAGCAGCAATATTTGATCAGCTAGCGCTGATTTTCCAAGATACCTTTATTGAAAACAGCTGCACTTTTTCAATTGATACGACCAGAGATGATGTAGAAGAATGGGACAGTTTAAGTCATATAAGATTGTTGACTGCCATTGAAGCAGGTTTTGGTATCCAGTTTGATCTGGATGAAATCGGAAATATGACGGATGTGGCTACTATTGTAGATCTTCTACATGAGAAATTAAAATGATGGTTTTTTCTGTATTTTCTCATGCATGATCTTCCCTGGTTACTCAAGCCCGCAGACGATTTTAATGAGCGTTGCGCGCAATTAGCAGATAGCCTGTCACCTGTCGATGAAGTGCTCGCGTTAGCTAATGCTGCATTATCTGTTAATCAGTCTAATCGGTTATATCGTGCACTACAAAAATTAAGTGCTGAAACACGTGCTGTATTATCCGGTACCTTGACGCCATTTAGATTGGGTATCGCGAGTAATGGCACTATGGATTTGATGATACCGTCAATGGTAACAGCAGCCATTCGAAATGGTATAGATCTTGAAGTAATTACTGCAGATTTTGGGCAAGTGGCGCAAGAGGCATTTGATCCGGTTTCTAAACTCAACCAGTCGCATCTGGATGCTGTTTTGCTCGCTCTTGACTATCGTGCTTATCCAATTTTTGCCGGTGAATTCAGCAGCTCCAATGAAAAATCCCTAAGTAATGAAGCATTGGGTTACTTACAACAAATACGAGAATCGTTCACAAATTACGGTGGCATGATCTGTATCACGCAAACTTTGGCTTGTCCACCTTACGAATTAAGTGGAAATTTTGATGCCCAGCTTGATGGCATGCTGCGTAGGGCGCTATCAGAATTTAATTTTGCATTGACAGAAGACGTAAGAACGTGTGCCGATGTTATGCTTGATATAGCTGCATTGGCGAATATGGTCGGTGTAAATCAATGGTTCGATGAGAGACAATGGTATATGTCAAGAGTGCCGATGGCCAATACTTTTATCCCGCTTTATACCGAATATCTAACAAAATTGATTGCTGCATTACGTGGAAAAAGCAAAAAATGTCTGGTTCTCGATCTTGACAATACTCTGTGGGGCGGAGTAATTGGCGATGATGGACTCGAAGGAATTCAGGTCGGACAGGGGCACCCGGTGGGTGAAGCGTTTTTGGCTGTTCAGCAGTGGGTAAAGGCACTTAAAGATCTGGGAATCATTATTACGATATGTTCCAAGAATGAAAAAAACATAGCACTGGAAGCATTTAACAAACATTCGGGTATGTTGCTTGAGGAAGACGATATTGCTGTTTTTATTGCAAATTGGAACGATAAGGCGTCAAATATTCGACAAATAGCAGAAATACTGAACATTGGCCTTGATGCGATGGTATTTGTCGACGATAATCCGGCCGAACGAGAAATTATACGAACGATGATACCTGAAATCAGTGTCCCGGAGTTACCAAAAGATCCTTCGCAATTTTTGCGCATATTATGTGCGGCACGTTATTTTGAAAAAATAGACTTTACCGATGACGATGCACAACGCAGTGCGCAGTATAAAAGCAATCTTCGGCGTCAGGAAATGCTGCAAACTACTCCCAATCTGACGGAGTATCTGGCTTCATTGGAGATGCACATCCGTTTTGTACCTTTTGATGAAATGGGCCGTAAGCGGATTGTGCAATTGATTAATAAAACAAACCAGTTTAATTTGACTACACGTCGTTACACAGAAGCTGACGTATTGGAGTTCGAAAAATCTGATCACTTTGTAACTTTGCAAGTACATTTGCAAGATAAGTTTGGTGATAATGGTATGGTTTGCGTTGTTATTTGCAAAGTTTACGATGATCATTGGGAAATCGACACCTGGTTGATGAGTTGCCGCGTTATTAAGCGCAGGGTAGAAGAGGCTGTGTGCGATGAGATAGTTGCACTTGCTCGTTCGTACGGTATCAATAAATTACGTGGTTTTTATCGTCCTACTGAAAAAAACAAGCTGGTAAAAGAACATTATCATAAACTTGGATTTGAGTTGATCAACTCAAGTGATTCTGAAGAAGTCTGGGAGCTTCTGACAGATCGATATCACATGAAAAATCCTCCCTTGAATATAGAAAAATCATCTTTAATCAGATGAATGGTGGTTAGTTAATGACGATGAGTTGGAATAAAATTGGAGCATTTCAGGTTGATCATGCGACTAGCTGTCGGTTTGCACAGGCGTCGGGTGATTTTAATCCTTTACATGTTGATTCCATTCTTGCACGTCGCTACCAATTTGGCTCAACTGTGATACATGGTGTTTGCGGTGTCTTTAAAGCACTCGATCTTCTATGTGGGCATTTAGGTTGTCCGGTATCAATCGCTTCTATAAAGGTTCAATTCACCAGGCCCATTTTGCCTAATGACAACGTAGAAGTTGTCATGCATCAATCCGCGGCGCACGCCCTGAAGCTCAGATTGTTAGTTCATGGGAAACGTGCGCAGGATATTGATCTGATATGGATGGGAGACTCTGACAAAAAGTCAGAGATGCCAAAGTATATCTCGATTCCGGTAAACAGGCCTCAACCTGTAGACTTACAGTTTGAAGATGCGACGGCTTTGGAAAGCCAGTTTAATCTTGTGTGGGATCCAGATTCAATACAATCGTTGTTTCCGCATGTTAAAAAGTATTTACCAGACAATCAGTCTGCTGTATTACTGGGTTTGACCAACATTGTGGGTATGCAGTGCCCTGGATTGCATTCTGTTTTTGCCGGATTTAATGTTCATTTTGTCCAGAATGAATCTTCCAGTGACGCAAAAATGCATTTTAAAGTAATCCGTAGCGATAGCCGTTTTTCAATGGTGACCATTGGCATATCGCATAATAAAGCGAGTGGCGAAATCACTGCGCTTTTTCGACCCAAACCGATTTCTCAGGAGAAATACACAGAATTCCAGGCACTTGTGTCAAAAGATCAGTTTGCAGGTCAAATAGCGCTTATCATAGGAGGATCGCGTGGTATTGGTGAGGTTGTGGCTAAATTAATTGCGGCAGGCGGTGGTCATTCTGTAATTACTTATCATCAGGGAAAGGACGATGCGGCCAGAATCGTCAATGAAATCCGGTCTCATGGCGGAAAATGCGATACAATTTCATATAATGTCTTATCCTCTGCGGAATCAGACATTACGAGCTGTTTTCCGGGCAAACGTATAACGCATATTTACTACTTTGCATCTCCATTGATTGAGAAAGGGGATCATCTAATTTGGGATGATGCAATTTTTCAGAAATTCTGCAGCTATTATATAAATGGTTTTGTTAATCTCATTGAAAAATTTCTATCTGATGTTGCATACAGTAGAAATTTTTTAACTGTTTTTACTCCTTCTACAATTTTTCTGGAACAACCTCAAAAGGGGTTTAATGAATATATTGCATCAAAGGCTGCGGTTGAAGCTTTAGTGCGGCAACTGGCTGCCAAGTATTCTGGCTGGGTATTTTGCGCGCCAAGACTGCCGAGAATGTTGACAGACCAAACCAGCGGTCTGGGTACCGATTCGACGCAGAACACAACTGAAGTTATGCTGGATGCACTTAACTTGATGAATTGTTTATCCCGTTAGAAAATGACAAATGATCGATTAATTACCGATAAAACAATGGTGACTGCAATTACTCATCATGATCTTGATGAGGTAGCCGGGTTTTTGCATCATCATATGAATAGTCGTTTTACACAGCAGGAATGGAAACAGGGTATCAGTAAGTCATGGCTGCCTGATGCGCCTAATTTTGGCTTCATGCTAAGATGTAATTCGCAAATTGTAGGTACCTTATGCGCTATTTATTCTGAACAAAATATAGCAGGTTGTTTGAAACGATTTTGTAATCCACATAGTTGGTGTGTACTATCCGATTTTCGTACGCGCAGTATTGATCTGGTGTTGTCGCTGATACGTCAGGAAGGATACACATATACTATGTTTTCACCTAATAAAGATGGGATTGAGATTTTCAAGTATTTAAAATTCAAACCGTTAGATGATCAGATCTTAATATTTTTAAATATGCCTTCACTGCTTGGGGCCGGGAAGATCCCGAGTCTACAGAGTTTTAAGCAAATTAAGGCATTATTACCGGAGCATGCTACACAACATTATGTGGATCACATTGATTTTCCCTGGCTTAATTTCATGTTTTTTAACGAACGGGACCGATACGGGTTTTTAATTTTTAAAAAACAACGTTATAAAAGACTGGCCAGTGCATGGATTATGTATGTGAGTGATGCCGCTTTATTTTGTCAGTGTTGGCCTGCTATACGGACGCATTTACTTATTAAACATGGTCTGTTTACCAGCAAAATTGAAGCACGTTTATTAGAAAACATTCGGATGAAAACATGGCTAGATCCGGAACAGGGTGCTCGAAAGTTTTTTTTGAGTAAGGAACTGTCAGCCGATAGCATTCATAATTTATACAGTGAATTAGTAACACTGGATCTATAATCTTTGTAAGAACTCAATCAAAAAAATGAAACTTGAAGATGAAATAATCAATATTGTGCGTGATGTGTTGGTGCTTGGAGACCGGGCGGATGACTTTAGCGAATCAACAGCTTTAATGGGTGATATTCCTGAATTTGATTCAATGTCGGTGGTGGCCATTATTACTGCGTTAGAAGAAGAATATGGCTGTGTTTTTGAAGATGACGAGATTACTGCTGATGTTTTTAAAACAATTGGCAGTTTAACGCAGCTGGTAGAATCAAAACTGTAGAAGATACCGTATGCACCCAAGATTGAGAATTACACCCAGTTTCATTCAAGGCGGTGTAGGAAAGTTATTTTCCATACACTATGCGCCGGACTGCATTACCAGCGAATCTGAGTGTTTTGTTGTGGCATCGTCTTTTGCAGAAGAAATGAATCGCTGTCGTTATATGGGCACAATGCTCGCTCAACAATTGACGCAACAGAATTTTGGTTTCTTAGTAGTGGATGCTTATGGCACAGGTGATAGCGATGGAGAGTTCAGGGATTCTAATTGGGAACAAAGCTGTCAAGACTTGATGACTGCGGTTTCTTATGCGGATACACTTGGTTATAAACAAGTATCAATAATGGGTGTGCGACTGGGTGCGTTACAGGCAATGCAAATTTCTGGTGCAATTAAAAACTTGAAACGCTTGATTTTCTGGCAACCTGTTATTAATGGGCAAGCAACACTGACCCAGTTTCTGCGTATAAAAATCGCAGCATCAATGCAGCGGGATGAAAAAGTTGAAACGACCCAAGAGATGGAAAAGCAGATTGAAAACGGTCAGTATATCAGTGTATCAGGATACGAAGTCGGACCGGACTTGTTTAGAGGTATTAAAGCTGCAAAATTTGAATCTTATATTGACGCTGTGTCTGTGCCTGTTGGCTGGTTTACTGTAATCAGCAGTACAGACAGGAAAACGCCACGTGGAGACTTGATGATGATTGAGAAGTGGCGCCAAAAAGGTGTGGCAGTTAATCATCAGGAAATTGTAGGCCCGCCGTTCTGGTTGGCACACGAACGTACGCTGGTTCCAGAATTGGTTGATGCGACTGTACGCTATGTTACCGAATCAGTCTGAACAACCGGTTTCTATTCCCTGCGAAGGAGAGACCCTAATCGGAATTGTCAACAAACCGGTGAAAGCTTGCAGGACAGGCGTTGTTATTATCGTGGCCGGAGGGCCGCAATATCGTGTTGGTGCTCACAGACAATTTGTAACCCTTGCAAGATTACTCGCTGGACGAGGTATTGCTTCCATTCGATTTGATCATCGCGGCACCGGAGACAGCACAGGTAAATTGCGAGGCTTTGTAGATATGAATGCGGACATACAAAGTGCAATCGATACTTTATTCGACCGTGTGCCTGAGATTGAGAAGGTTGTTTTGTGGGGAGAATGCGAATCTGCGACCGCCAGCGCATTCTTTAGCTACTTGGACACGCGTGTCCAAGGTATTTTTATGGTTAATCCCTGGATTAGAACGGATGTCGGTCTGGCGAAAACCATAATCAAGCATTACTACTGGCAGCGTATAATGCAAAAATCTTTTTGGAAAAAAGTCATGTCTGGTAAGTTTTCAGCAACAAACTCGTTGAAATCTATCGTGAAAATGATGCAATCAATTTTTACAAGACCAGAAAATGTTTCACATTCCGAAATGAGCGATAATTTCATCGAGTTGCCCCTGCCAGAACGGTTGGCTAAAAGTTGTGAAAAATTTCAGGGCCAGATATTTATTTTGACAAGTGGGTTTGATTTCATTGCAAGAGAATTTAAAGATTATCTTAAATCATCTGAAATCTGGCAAGAAATAATTGCTTCGGGACAAGTTACTCTAAAAGATATTCCAGATGCAGATCATACCTTCTCCCGACTGGAGTGGCGAAAAGAATTGCTTGATCAAACAGTCGACTGGATAATGCGTCTCGACTCAAAACGTAACAATCAATCAATGTAAGTGTTGAAACAGCGCAGTCTGGCCTTGGTCCTCTACATCGTGAACCTGATACACACCGAAGTGGGCCCCATTTCTGGACAGGTATCTAAGAAGCTATTTTCTTTCGCATCAATCTGCCTTAGGCAGCTTAATGGACTCATAATAGACCTGATCCGGTATTGCCATCAAGGTCTGGTGTTTTCGGATCTCATTGTAAAACCGAGAATATCTTGCCAGTGATTGTTTGCCCTCAGACGTTGTTTCATAAGCATTGAGATAAACCTCCTCGTACTTTACACTGCGCCACTAACGCTCGACAAACACATTGTTTCTTCAGGTGCCTTGCCATCCGGGCTGATAACAATGCCGCGGTCTTTCACTGCATCGGTGAAAGCCTCATTGAATCGGTTTTCATGTGGAATCATAATCTTTGAAACTGCAGGGAGTTTAGCTATATTGGGGGAGGGCGATCTTAAAAGCCTTCTGTACTTCTGCACGTAAATATGTTTATTTCCGACAAGTTTGAAATAATGAATATGCATGCATCCAGCTGGTCTATTTACAATTTATCCAGCGGATTGATGACCGCTTTGATACCCTTTAAGAAGCCATTGCGGATGAATTTGGGGTGTATTATTATGCTGTTTTCTGTCGGGTTGTTAAAAAATCGAATAAGTATATTATATTGCAAGACTTGACCCTGCATATACAATATGCACAGCTCCAACGAACGTCAATTCGTTAAACTATATTACTGCTAGTGAATTCGCCCGTTAGGCAAGCCACATTCATCAACTATTATCAATTCAATTCTGTCAATGTACAAACCGGGAGGCGTTCAATATGAAGAGGAATACTTATTTCAAACTTCTACCAGCACTATTTTTTGTATGGGCTGAATCATCAGGTGCTAGCCTCATCAAGGTTGACTTACAGAATATTGGCGCGGCAAACCAGCAAACTCAAGCTGGATGGACCCCGCAAGAATTACCAACTGGTCCTGCAGGAGCGGGTGGTTTTGATTTGGTATTGACAAGTGATGGAACTGCGGCTGGTATCAGCGCCACACTTGGCGGTGACAGTGATGGTTGGGAAGCACGAGGGGGCTCATCACAGCAGCGAGGTCAAATTACAGGAACTTCGTTTAATGACTTACTTGAGGATCTGGTCGCAACGCAAGATCAGGATGCCTTTGTTTCCATAACCGGCCTTACTATTGGGCAAGACTATCTGTTCCAGACCTGGCATAATGATTCATATCTGGTTAATCAGGGATTTGGGTCTGGTGGCGGAACGGTTACTCCTTCAGTCATTGGCGGGATTGAACTGTCAAAGTCTATCGGAACAATTACCAATCTAAAGGGTATCCAAACGGACAGTGCATTCGGAGTTACAAGTATCCTGTTTACTGCAACTTCTGCATCTGCTACGATCAATCTCGACGGAACCAACACTAACGGTTTTCTCCCAATAAACGGAATTAGTTTCTCAGAATCTATATCTGCAGTACCAGAACCTCCAATCTTTTTGCTATTCAGTATTGGTGCCCTCGGTTTAATAACCTCATTGCGCAGCATTGATAGATGACCATACACCAAAACCAGAGCATGCGTGCTTTCTTTGGTCACGACTGGCTAAGGTGGTCTCTATTGGTGGATTGTTGTGGTTACTGCAATGATGCTTCTGACGACAGGCTATGGATGGGGTCACACTCTGACACAAATGGGATGGTTTTTTACCAAGGCTGCTTTATTGACTTTCGGAGGCGCATATGCGGTTTTGCCATCTTTTATTTTTATTCTTGTTGGCGGCCCGTTGGTGGAGTCTACGCATGGTAAACTGAAATTTACTGCACCACTAACTGCAATTTCGGGAGCTGTTGTCGGAGTTATTCTTAATCTGGCCATGTTTTTTGGTTATCACGTACTATGGCCGGAAGGTTTTACAGGAGCCTTCGATTGGACATCGGTCTTGATTGCTCTGATGGCTGCTATTGCGCTGTTTCGCTTTAAACGCAATGTGATTGAAGTCATTTCAGCCTGTGCAGTGATTGGATTTATTCTGAAAACATTTTTTTGAAGTACTAATAAGAAATGAACTACTGAGGAATGTTTCAGACTGATCCAGTTACATACATGTTACTGGAGATTATCCGTTTTATCGCTAAGAACCTGAATTCCTTTTCTTTATTGCTTATAAATTGAAACCAAGGCACCGGGATAGAATTTTCTTCAGTTCAGGTATGGAATTTTTATTTTGTAAGTTCATTGCTTTTAGATGGGTCAGTTTTTCCACTAAAGCTATGCCTGCCGAGGTGTTTGCTGCGCCGCCT
This sequence comes from Nitrosomonas aestuarii, assembly GCF_003046585.1. Lineage (GTDB taxonomy): Bacteria > Pseudomonadota > Gammaproteobacteria > Burkholderiales > Nitrosomonadaceae > Nitrosomonas > Nitrosomonas aestuarii. The sequence goes on from NZ_QAAE01000007.1 coordinate 103,139, forward strand.
GCAATGATATCGGGTTTGCTTGCAAATGCCGCAATCACACCGGCAACCGCATAAGGATCGGAAGCGCATAAAACCGTACAGCGAACCCAGGGTTCGAGTTCTTCAACAGCTACGGAGCCATTATAGGGTTCCAGGGGAGAAGCGCCAGCCTCGGCAACCAGTACGTCGGCTTTGGTATCGTCAATACGATACATCAGCTGGCGCAGTAGCGGACGGAATTGATCCGGGTCGCAAACCGTGGAAGGCAGGCCGATATCCATGAAATCAAAAATATGGTCAGCACCGGCGTCTGCAAGGGACAAAGCGTCCCGGTAACGGCCGGCGCCGGTCAGCTTGGCGCCAGCCACCTTGTAACCGGACTGTTTGAGTAACCGAATAATCACGCGCGCCGAAGTGGTTTTGCCGGCAGACATTGACGTGCCGATCAACAGTATCACCGGTATGTCGAAGGTTTCTGTTATCGCGGGTCTGACATAATTGGCCATGCAGCTTTTTTTTTCGGCAACCATAACATGCCCCTGATAAGCCAGCGACATGGCCTGCGGCAGATAAGTTGACCGTGAAGTGATTTTTCCGAATAGCCCGGCCGAAGTCATGATGTCGAAGCGATTGTCCGGTGCGATGTCACGCCAATCGCCGACCGCTTCTAGAGTCGCCGCGCGCTGACCAAAAGCACCGATTAACAGATCGTCCTCCGACACTTCAGCCATGCGGCCATTGGGTAATTCTATATGGCGCAGGCAACCGCTGGTATTTAATACCCGGCCGACAACATAATCCCCGGTTTCCCATTGTTCTCTCGGTAACGCATTGACCTCAAAGTCACACGCATCCAGATTACTGATTCGGGTTAACGAGGTAGAAATATAACGGCATTTCATCAGCATGCCTCCTTATGAAATTTTGTCGAATGTGTTTCGGCACAGGTCAAAGCGTTTATTCATGATTGATGCAAAGCGGGCGAAAGTACTAATAACGCCAACAATGCGCTGCGTTCCGGCAATTTACTTGGGTCGATATGCTCATGCATGGCATGAGCGCCATCGCCCACTGCGCCCAAACCGTCCAGGGTGGCACTGTACAAACTGGTGGTATTGCCATCCGATCCACCACCTGCTGTGCCTTCCTCCAACTGTAAGTCCAGCTGCTGCGCGAGTTGAACAGCCACTTTCCAGAGTTTACGGTTAGCTGACGTTTTTTCCAGTGGCGGCCGGCCAATTTTTCCTTCAATTTCCAACTTGACCCCTGGCGTGGCAGGTTGGATATTGTATATCGCCTGTTCGATGTGCTCAGCGTCACGTTGCGTCAGCACGCGCACATCGGAGATCGCTGTACTGACAGGCGCGATGACGTTGGGGCGCAGGCCGCCATCTATCATGCCGACATTGACTGTAATCCCTTTGTCAATATCGTTCAGCTCAAATAATTTTTGGATGACATGCGACAGTTCTAAAATTGCACTGGCGCCACCTTCCGGATCTAAACCGGCGTGGGCCGCTTTGCCTCTGACTGTAATGGTAAACCGGCCAATCCCTTTTCGTGCGGTTTTGATTTGTCCTGTAGGCCCCATAGATGGCTCCAGAACAAAACTGCGGTTGGCAACACGCGCCAGGCGATGAATATAACGGGATGATTCTTTGCTGCCCACTTCTTCGTCCGAATTAACGAATAATATCGGTGTCACTTCAGGCTCATGCTGAATTGCCTTTAGGGCTTTAAGCACATAAATCATTTGTGCCAGCCCGGTCTTCATATCGTAAATTCCCGGACCGTGGAGCTTGCCGCTTTTAAACTCGACAGGCATGGTGTCGATTGTTCCCACCGGCCACACCGTATCGCAATGCCCGATCAAAAGCTGCACAGGTTTTTTTCTGATACGCTTTGTCGGCCTGGCGTATAAATGACCACCGGAAAGCCTGCCCGGTATCCGTATAATGCGGTAATCAAGTTTTTTTAATTCCTGGCTAAGCAGATCGAAAACAGATTGTTGTGCAGCCGGAACATCAGAAGGCGATTCCAGTGCGACTAGATGACGGATAAAATTGACCATTTCATCCTGATGTTGCTGAAACCAAGCGAGAAGTTCACGAGCGCGGGTTTGTGGCATGGGATTTTACCGGCTAAAGCCTTTTGGAAAAGGAAAGGAGAAGCTTTGCTCGATTTTGGCAAACCGGCCAGGATACAGATAAGCCAGCAGTGGCGATGCGTGAATCAGTTCCTGGTCGTCGCGTTCCACGATGCGTATAAATTCATTATCCACTTGCGCTGCAACGACTTCTCCAATAATCAGGTTGTTGCCACCAATATTGTCAACAATTTTCTCCAGACGGCACTCAAGAAACAAATAGGCATCCTCGATGAAAACACCATCGATGTTTTCCGCTTTGAAAGTTGGCAGTACTTTGAGCGCGGGTTTGGTGTCATCTTCCGTCCTGGGATCTGCCGCCAGGCTGGTTAGTACAATTTGCGAGGGCCGGGGATAGCTGACGGTAAATTCATGCCTGTCACGGATATTCTGGTACGTCCGGTGATGTGGGGCGCAAACAAAACCAAAATGATTGTTCCAGCTGACCGGCATCGCCATGTGCTTGGGCGCCAGATCGTAACTGCCCTCAGGGTCTCGGCTGCCTATTAACACCAAAGGATAAACGCTAAAAAAGTGTTCCCAAATTGAAGTACTTGAATCCAACTTTGTAGTTGTCATTGTTTGTTTCCTGTTTATTAGTATTAACAGAAATAGTCCCAACAAACAATAACTGAGTAGGTATGTATAAGTCAATATTGGTTGCTGGACTGCACTGAACCAATGTTACCTGTCATCGCAATTTGTAATAAAGAAGCTGTGTTATAAAGGTGTCTTGTATTACATAGAGTGTAATTATCAGATTACACTCTATTCTGGCTCCACCATGAGAAACTGCTGCTTTATCTTGCAAACGGCGCGGATTCTATCCTTCATGTCGTAAACGGCGTATGATACAGACGGTGGCTTAACCTGGCCGATCAACATCATTCAAGTGGCGCGCAAGAGGTTACTAATCCGGCAGGCGGGGTTGTTACTGACACTACCGGCGCGCAATTACAGTCGAATTTGATAAGGCGTTAACCAAAGTGCAGTTCCGTATTGCTGTGCGTAACGGTACCGGAATCACACAAGCACATTTTCATTGTGCACCTGCGGTGTGAATGGGCCAGTAGTGGCCTTCCTCTTCGGTCCTGTAGATCCGCCAGTGGATGTGAGCAATGGAGCACTTGAAGTTACCCTGGACAATAGCGATATCATACTACCTGAAACTATGGATGCATGTGGCGTACCGCTCAATAACATTGCTTCTTTAGCTTTTGCAATGCGTGCAGGAAAAATCTATGCGAATGTGCATAGTACGGCTTTTCCAGCCGGTGTGATTCGAGGACAGTTGTTAGAAAATAAGGATAATTACATGGATTTGAATTAACTGCAGGGGAAAGCGTCGCTGCTAATCTGACATTGATTTGAAGGAACGCTGCAAAAAATGAGGTATTCTTCTATCTGATGAGGCAGCTGCGCCATGCAATTTTTTCTCAGTACGGTGGGTTACGTAGGGGAATATTAGAAATTTTGTGTTACCCCTGTAAAATTTAATCGCAAAAGAATGACGCAGAGTTTCTAAAACTGCCTAATTTCGAAGCATACTTGATTGACTAACACTGGGAAAATTTAGAACGATAATGCCATCCTTGCTTTCGTTAAGCAGATGGCATATAAAGCACTTGTCACTGCATATGTGCGCAAGTTCATGGGTTTTTATTGGTCTTCTCTAGGCGCTATCTATTAGCGATACCATTATTATTGCGCATAAACTTGTGTTGTAAGACTTTAATATCAATTTTTCCCATTTGTAGCATGGCTTGCATCACTCGACCAGATTTCGTAGGATCAAGATTGTTCATCTACGCGCTTATTTCTGACGGAATAATCTGCCATGACACCCCGCATTTGTCTTTGAGTCAGCCACACTGTTGTGCCTTAATTATAAATCAGCTTCCAATATTTTCCGGTATCAGCATCCGTTTTTCCAGTCACTAGGCTCCGGTATAAATTTCATCTGGTAAATATGTACGCCATTTTTTGGAAAAATCGGCAGAACTTCAACGCTGATTGGCAATAAAACTTATTCAAACTAAAACGTCTCCGGAAAAACCGAACCGATGCAGCTCAGATTTCTGAGGCAGATAACAAAACTAATCAGGAAAATCTGAATCATTTTCAATTCACTCATGGCTCATAACAAGCACACCATGTCGAATAAATTTCACAAGTTTTTCTGAGAATTGATCAATTTTATACAATTGCGCAATTTTTCCCTCGTATACCTCCAAAGGACGCCGCCCTCCAGAAAATGCCCTCAATATCTCCAAAACATTATACTCTTCAGTGAAAACCTGGTGTGTACCAATACTTATTTCTATATAATCAATACTTTCAATTTTGATATTCAAAAGATGCGAACAATTTAATTTCAACCGATCGTCAGATAGATCTATATCTAATTCAAGGCGAAAAATCTCTTGCTCAAGGTCTCGTATTTTTTGTTTTATTCCTGTCAATACTTCTATTTCTATTTCCCCTGCTATTCCTTGTTTTTCCTTCGGAAGGTGTTCTAAAGGATTCCCATTTTTACAAAAAACATAGTGATCAATGTTTGTCATCCAGTAATCTCTCCAATGCTTCGGAAGTGCTTTTACCGAATATAATAGTTGTAAAAATGCAAGTTCGGCTCGAAATCGCTCCACTTTCCCAATATCACTCCACCATAAGTTTGCAGAAACATTCAATCTTTCCGAGCTGACATTGTGCCACCAATTCGCCGGTAAATAGAGCATATCTCCAGCGCAAACTTCCGCGACTTGGCTGTTTTCAAGCGCTTCTGAGTATCTCGGAAATGTCTTGTGGTCTGGGTTGTTTGAATCTACAACACTTTCCGGAATCCCTGAAGGGCCTCCTTCATATGGCCCAGAGTATAATTCCGGTAACAACTTTGGTTCGAAAATATTAAATACCTTCTTTCCGTGCAATACAAAATAGAAATTTTCGACTTTGTCATAATGTGTATTCACTCGGTGCTTTCCTGATCCTAACCAGAGGTTCCATATAGCCTCACCCTTAACGTTGAGCTTTGCATCCAACGGCCGAACCATAGGGAGTAATTCTGGCATTGAGTTGCCAATATCCAATAACTGACTGTAGAGATATCCAGGCCTCTCATCTCTAGACATCTTTAAGACTTGTCTCGCGAACTTATCAAAAGCGCATGGGCCGATTAAAGTATTTCTCGTTCGTGTATCTACGTTGGGATTAGAGTAGCTGAGTAATCCTCCATCTTCATAAAAACCCGACATGACAGACACAACTTTTGAGCCAATTTCATCGGATAATTTATTCATCAGATCCTCCCCGGCTGAGCTATTGTTACCCAGCAATAATGAATCTGAGCTTATATTCTTAAATATGACTGGTTGGTGTTCTGAGAGAATCTCACCAAGATTTAAATTCGACACGTCATTGATTTGTTCAGTTTTTCTCATTTGGAGAACCCGAATACATTATTAACATGCAGGTGCCATAAACGACACCGCTGTCAGTATATTTCTAACCATGATGTCCCGTCACACAACAGACGTTGGCTTCACTCGATTGAAACGCTAAGTTTCGCTATAACGATCGCGCCACAATTTCATTCCATCTTGTGTGAGAATTCCGCAACAATCGTCTTGACAACCAACATCAGCTATCCCATCTGGCGAACTAGCATCCTCATCAAGAGTACGCGTTGGGTGTGGTAGGGATGAAGGAGTAATATTTTGCAGATCGAGCGGTTCAAGACTGTCGTCAACCCAAACCATTCCTCCTCTCGCAATCAAATCTAAGTGTATATTGCACGAATAACCTACAACACTAGGCGGTTGATTACTTTCACCAAAACCTAAATGAATTCCAGTATGACGTTCATTTATGTGAGAGTTCAGAGAAATGGCGGTTTTCACCCCGATATTTGTTCCAAAACCCAGCTCACCCACAATGTGGGCACAGTCAGTGTTGAAACATTCATCAAGAAATTTTGACATGGATTTATTGTCGCATTCATATCTAACAGCACGATTTCCCTCTATCCATACAGTCACCGGATACTGATCGAGTCGTACATCCATATCCGTAATCACATTCAAATTAAATGCAAAATCGGCAACTAAAATCCCTTCAATTGAAACAGGGAAAGTCGCAACTTCTCCAGCAGGAAGTATTACAAAACTATCTGGTCGCCAGATTCCACGGTTACTAACCCATCGATACTTACTAGAATCCACTTCAACACGCAGGTCGGTCCCACCTTCCGTTGTTATGTGTAATTGTTTTTTCCCCATACAACGTTCAAGAATTGTCGTGTTTCTCGCAGATAGCTGTTGCGGAGTAACGTTTAGCGCATCTGAAAACAAACTCTCGCAAGCACTAATAGCTCTAAATACAATGGTGTTATTAGCGTCGTATTTCGATAATTCGGAACGAATGATACGGTCATGCGACAGCGTATCCATTTCAAAGGTTATAATAACAAGTCGCCCCGGAAGCTCATTGGGATCAGGAAGTGCTGCTGCAAATCGATTACTAAATTCGACATCATGCAGAGGTGCCATCCATACTTTCGTAGCAGATAAATTTCGCATCTCCAACGCGACCGATACCCAGGCGGCTGCCTCGTGACTATCGCTCGTATAAGCCACAACAACTGTGTCATCTGAACGCAGTTCTAAATAATTATCTAGTAGAGATATTACTCCCTTCCAAGCGTTTGAATTAATCATCGTTATCCTCCTGAATATATGGCCATTAATAAAGCGGTCTCGGTGAAATCAACATTCTATTGGCATCAAGGTCGATTCCAAGAAGGCACAGAAGACGGCATTGCAGGCTTGAGGGCTAGATATAAGAGCAAACTCTTCATAGGCTACTAACTGCCTAGATCTGGAGCTGAAGAAAACCCTGTGGACCTGAAGTAATCCTAAACCCATCGTGTAATGAAATACTGCTAGGCATCCACGATGGGGTTTTGGTATTTCTGCGTTTAGTTTATGATGTCTGACATGTTGTCATGAACATAGCATACAATTCTCAACAATCTCCCAGACACCTACGGAAACACCCCTTGAACCTAACTTAAATGCCAGGGGAATTCCCAATTAATCACTAAATGCAGTCCGGTAAATTACACCTGTCTATTAGTAAGATTTGGTGCCGCTGCAGTCCAGTAAATTACGTAACGCACATTATCTGCTGGTTGAGTAATTCCGAGCTGCTTACCAGCTGCTTCAACTTCGGACGCTACCGATTGTTGCGAAAGGTTAGCGACTTCTCGTCTCACAGCTTCTTGAATTGCACTGTTTAGTGCTTCAGAAATATTAGGCATCACTACCTCCTTATTGGTGGTTATGAATCATCTACTTTGCCAGATTATTTCAGAACTACTTGAGCCCGTCTGGCAGAGTATTCTTTAGCCTATAAACCTGGCTCTATTGCAAAAATCAAAGAACAATTTCTACAACAGGTTTGTAGATTACCAATAAGTTGAATATCAACGATGTGAAAAAACCCACAGTCGATATCATAAGATACGAGTATGTCAAGTAAGGGTAAAAAGTTAGGAAAGGACCAAATGTTATATAGTAATTTTGGTTTTATATTTGTCTGCGACGATTAGAGTATTTTCTGAGATTCCCGGAATCCAGTATACTTCTGGTTCGCGTGGTACGCGTTTCATCCACAAACCGACATTTACCGAGCCAATTAATGCAAAAGATGAAAACCGTACAGACTTTTACTCAATCCGGCTTTCTCAATTACTAATTGCAATTATTTTACCAGAACCACCTGTTTCAGTTCGAAAGTCAACAATGGCAAACCAGGTATCAGTTCAAGCTTCGCCGAATAGGTCGATACCGAATTATCTGCATTTGAAATATTAACAAACGGAATATTCAAGATACCGGTTTCTTGATCGAACGTGGCATTATCTCCGCGAAAACTTTCAGCCAGTTTTTCCGCCTGAATCAGTTCGAAACGCAACGGTTGACTACCCTGTACAGCTTGCAGTCGCGCTCGATATGCATCATTACCGCCTGCCTGTATCAGGTCGATAGCCGGTATATTGAGTGTCCCAGCACTGAAAGCGGCATTGGAAACGAGCTTGTAAACTGCGCCAGTTGTTTCAAACGGTATACCGGTTGCATTGCCAAGGACATAGAGTTCACCCGTTGCATCTTGTCCAAAACCAAGCACCCAGAAACCGGGTGTATCACGCAGCGTCAGGTCGAGTTCAAGAATTTCAGCGCCACGGGTATAGAATATTCGGCCATCACCATTGCCCCTTCTGGCAACATCACCGAACACATAGGACTGTTGCAACGTGCTAATTGACTCACCACGGTAGATAAAACCGCCAATTATTGCGGTACCTTCGTTATGATCGTACTGAACGACAGGATCGATCAAGTTCCCTGAAGCCGGCTCGCTGGTCACAAAACCAGCATCATTTCCATTGGAATCGAAACGGAAGCTACCCTCCTTAGTACTCCAGCCATAATTACCGCCAGCCTGAATCAGATTCACTTCCTCAATATCGTTTTGTCCGACATCCGCAAGCACCAGTAAACCGGTTACCGTATCAAATGAAAACCGGAATGGATTGCGAAAGCCGTAAGCGTATATCTCGTTCAGTTCGGTTTCTGATCCAGTAAATGGGTTGTCAGCGGGAATGCCGTATTTACCGTTTGCTGCGTTATTTCCCATTGGGTCAATCCGTAGCAGACTGCCGAGTGGGTTTGCGTTATTCTGCGCATTCCCTGCCATGCCGTGTCCGATCATCGGACTTCCTGCAAATTCCTGACCATCGCGGTCATCAGCCCCTCCACCATCACCGAAAGCGATATAGAGCATGCCGTCAGGACCAAAATTAAGTCCACCGGCATTATGATTGAACTGGGGCTGATCAACAGTCAGCAACACACGCTCTTCTGCCACAGTTGCCTGATCCTGGATGGAGTCAGCAAAGCTTAATCGCCATTCCCGGATTACCGAACGGTGATTCGGAGCTGAATTCTCCGGTATTGTAGAGAAATCACTCGCTTCATCCGCCGGCTCCGAGGTATACGTGTACAACAAGCCATTTTCAGCATACTGTGGATGAAAGGCAAAACCTAAAAAACCGCGCTCGTCAAATGTACTGACTCCAAACGCCCCCAATGGCACCAGCCGGTCTGAAAGATCCAGAAGAATGGTTTTGTCGCCATTGGACAAATCAATACGCCATAATTTTCCGTTCTGATCGCTCACATACAAGTGTTGACTGTCTCCGGGGGCGGCAACTGCCCAGTTCGGCGCGGTCAGACCGTCTGTAATCTGCTTGAGTCTGAGCCGATTAGTTCCTTTCTGGATCAATGCGGGAATCGGATTTTCCAGGCGCTGGCCTGTCGGTGCTTGTGAAGTAACAGTGATTAAATCATCAAGCACGGCATAACCTTGACTTGACTCGTTTCGCAGAATCACCCGCGCGACAGGCTTTCCCAGTGACGCCGTATTGGCGATAACTTCTGCCCAATTGGAAGATGAACCTGGAAAACTGATTAGAATCTGACCGTCACTATCCAAAAGCTCGAGTATACTGTTATTGTTACCGTTTTCTGTACGGAAAAATACCGTAATCTGTTCGGCGGGTGGATTAAAATCGATGTTCCCTGTTGCGCCTGGCGAGACCATCCAGGCGCTTAAACCCGTATGATAGAGTGAGAAATTACCTACTGATTTGGCTTCGCCGCCACTAAATACTGCGGAAGCTGATTCGTCAGTGAGTGTAAAAGAGCCGCTGGTGTTGTTGAATTCAAAACTGGTATTGATTTCGGCAGCCTGAGATAAGAAAGGGATACTTAGCAAAGCGAGAAAGAATTGCATTGAAGTATAAAATTTCATGTTGAGCTCCTTCCATGTTGATGCCGGCTTAAAACTGGCCCCCGTTACGGTTGAAAATTGACCAGACTGAATTGGTTTTGTGCTTCCTGTTGATGTCCTAATTTGATCGGGACCCGCTATAATTCGCCAAGATTATTCTTTGGTGATAATGTGTTTTTTCTCTTTCCTGTATTTTCATTTTTGCTATTAGCGGTACTCTGTTTGTAGCGTAAAGACTCGTTGCCGATCTCAATAATGTGACCATGATGGGCTAATCAATCCAGCAGCGCAGTGGTCATTTTGGCGTCGATGAATATGCTGCTTCATTCTGCGAACACCAGATTAGTCGTAATAATGACAGTGGTATGTTCATAAAGTATGGAGAGTAAATGAAACAGTAAAGCACCACCGGTTTGTGAGAATCACACATAGCTCAATTTATCCAGGATACCAGACTAACCTGTAAGGTCACCACATGACAAACAGGACTGTGATCAAAATCAAACCTGCAACTCACCATCAATACGGCCACACCCAGTTACGCATTTCCGGTTTATCAATACCGTGCTCGTGGGCATAGTTGCGACAATCGATTTGCATGTCTCGCAGTTTATCTTTGACGTGAGCACCGGCCACCTGTAAATGAGGTACGCGATCGATGGCATCTATTGCAAGTTTGAATCGGTCGATTTCATTTTCGATGGCGAGTTCCAGAGGTGTGTTGATATTTCCTCTCTCCTTGTAACCGCGCACGTGGAGATTACGATGATTAGTACGCCGATAAGCAAGACGATGAATCAGCCAGGGATAACCATGGAAGTTAAAAATGATGGGTTTGTTGATGGTAAACAAACTATCAAAGTCACGATCGGAAAGCCCGTGGGGATGTTCACCGGCTGACACCATACGGAACAGATCGACTACATTGATAAAACGGATTTTTAGTTCGGGGAAGTATTCGCGCAGCAAGGCGGTTGCCGCCAGCGCTTCCAGTGTTGGAATGTCTCCGCATCCGACCATGACCAGATCCGGTTCATTGCCCTGGTCGTTACTCGCCCACTCCCAAATCCCCAAGCCCTTGGTGCAATGTTTGATGGCTGCATCCATATCCAGGTATTGCAGGTGCATTTGTTTGTCACAAACAATCACGTTTATGTCATTGTAACTGCGCAGACAATGATCTGCGGTTGAAAGCAAACAGTTGACATCCGGCGGCAAATAAATGCGTGTAACCTCCGGGTTCTTGTTAACCACAACATCCAGAAAGCCCGGATCCTGGTGAGTAAAGCCGTTGTGATCCTGTCGCCATACTGTAGAAGTGATAAGCATGTTGATGGAGGCGATTGGCGCACGCCAGGGTAAATGCTCGCAGATGGCCAGCCACTTGGCATGCTGGTTATACATGGAGTCGATGACGTGAACGAAGGCTTCATAAGTTGCGAAGAATCCGTGGCGTCCGGTGAGCACATAACCTTCATACCAGCCTTCCAGTGTATGTTCCGAAAGCATTTCCATCACGCGCCCATCAGGACTGAGTTCACCACCGTCTTTGTCTTCAGGCAAGTAGTCCGCCAACCATAATTTTTTACTCACCTCGTAAATTGCATCGAGTTTATTGGAGGAGTTCTCATCAGGGCCAAACACACGGAAGTTATCCATATTCCGGAACATCACATCGCGCAACATGACGCCTAAAGGTTTGGTATTCATCGCTCTTTCAACGGCGGGTTTCGACAGCTTCTGGGCATAGTTGCGGAAGTCCGGCATGCGCAAATTCCGGCGTAACAGTCCACCGTTAGCGTGGGGATTAGCACTCATACGACGCGTACCCTGGGGCGCCATTGCTTTTAGTTCAGGGATAAGACGACCGTTGACATCAAACAACTCTTCCGGCCGATAACTGCGCATCCATTGTTCCAGTAGTGTTAGATGGGCCGGATTATCGTGCATACCGGACAAGGGCACCTGATGCGCTCGCCAGGAACCTTCGACCTTATGCCCGCCAACTTCCTTGGGGCCGGTCCAGCCTTTGGGTGAACGCAGTACGATCATTGGCCAACGGGCGCGTGTGATCGCACCTCCATTACGTGCCTTCACCTGGATTTCCCGAATCTCAAGTATACAGCGCTCCATGGTTTCAGCCATGAGCTGATGCATGGTTTCCGGATCATCACCCTCGACGAAATGCGGAATCCAACCATAGCCATGGAACAGGTTATCCAGTTCTTCGTGGGAGATACGCGATAAAAGACTCGGGTTATTAATTTTGTAACCGTTCAGGTGCAAAATGGGCAATACGGCGCCGTCGTGTCCCGGGTGCAGGAATTTGTTGGAGTGCCAGGCCGTGGCTAGCGGGCCAGTCTCGGCTTCGCCATCACCCACCGCTACGGTAACAATCAGGTCCGGATTATCGAAAGCAGCCCCAAAGGCATGTGAAATACTGTAACCAAGCTCGCCACCTTCATGGATCGAGCCCGGCGTTTCCGGCGTGCAGTGGCTGCCAATGCCGCCGGGAAAAGAAAACTGTTTAAAGAAACGTTTCAGGCCTTCCTCATCCTCGCTCTTGTCTGGATAAACTTCAGAGTAGGTACCTTCCAGATATACCGGCGCGAGCACACCGGGTGCACCGTGACCGGGACCTGCGAGAAAAATAGCGTTGAGGCCATATTTATTGATCAAGCGATTCATGTGCACATACATAAACGCCAGCCCCGGACTTGCACCCCAGTGACCGAGCAGGCGCACCTTGATATGTTCAGCCTGTAGCGGCTCGCGCAGTAAAGGATTGTCCCGCAGATAAATCATGCCAACGGCGAGGTAGTTGCAAGCACGCCAGTAAGCGTCGAGCTTGCGCAGTTCGTCGGCAGAAAGTGAACTGGCTTGAACGGCGGATTTTTTATTACTTGTTGTCATTTGCAGCACCTCAGGGTTTGAAGTTTATCTGGATTCCTGCGCTAACAATTAACCATCTGCAAAGCCATAGTGTATCGGCTGACTGTGGGCTCATCAGTTCAGGTTAACACTGATCTATATTGTTCTGAATGGCACACATTTAGGAAAGCACTATTCTATTCTGGTTCTGTTAATACTATTTAATAATAACGATTGGCTGTTTACTATTGATTACAATGCACCAACCAGTTTAACACTCAATACATTCAACTGTCTGTCGCGCAATTTCCAGTTCTTCGTTTGTTCGCACCACCAGCAGCTTAATGTTTGCATTCGAAGACTGAATCTCACAAACATCGCCTTGGGCCCGGACATTTCTGTTTTCGTCTATGACGATACCGAGTGCTTCAAGACCGTGGCAACTTAACTGGCGAACACGCGGTGCATTCTCGCCTATGCCTGCGGTAAATATGATGCCATCGATGCGACCTAGCGCAGCGAGATAGGCACCGATATATTTCTTAATGCGGTAGCAATACATATCTATAGCAAGTTGTGCAGCATTGTCGCCAGCATCGGCCATGCGTAACACCTCACGCATATCGTTCTCACCGCAAATACCTTTGAGCCCACTGTCATGGTTATAAAGTGATTCGATGTCTGCGCTACTTTGTCCGGTAACCCGCTGCAAATAAAACGCAACGGCTGGATCAATGTCGCCGCAGCGGGTACCCATCATCAGGCCTTCCAGCGGTGTCATTCCCATGGAAGTATCGATGCAACGTCCACCATGAATTGCGGCAGCGCTTGCGCCGTTACCGAGATGCAGACTGATGAGATTGAGCGTTTCCAGCGGTTTTTGCAAATGCAGTGCAGCCTGTCTGGCGACATAAGTATGAGAAGTGCCGTGAAATCCATAGCGGCGCACGCCATGTTTTGAATACAGCGAGTTGGGCAAGGCATATCGATAAGCATGTGCCGGCATGCCTTGGTGAAAAGCCGTATCAAAAACTGCAACCTGTTGAATATCTGGAAACAACTCAAGACAAACCTCGATACCGGCCAGGTTGGCCGGATTATGCAAAGGCGCAAGCTCACTCACACCACGTAGAATTTCAATAACCTGTGCATCAATACGTATCGGTGCACTGAATGCTTCGCCGGCATGCACCACGCGATGACCAATGGCTGTAAGCTGCATCGTATCGACCAGTAACTCGGTAATCGCCACCAGGCCTGCACGGTGATTTCGAATGTGGGCCATGTGAACATGTACTTCCATCTTGCCTTCCGCATTGCGTCGACGGTGTGTCAAACGGCTTTCAACTTCATCAATACGTTCCACCTGTCCGACAGCCAGCAACATAGCACTTGGCATCTTCAGCAATTGATACTTGATGGACGAGCTACCTGAATTCAGAACCAGTATGTTCATCTGTCTTCTGCTCCTGTTTTCGCCTGGGTGGCAGTGATCGCCACGGTATTGAGAATATCAGTTATCGTGAAACCACGACTCAAATGGTTGATACCGGTTTATAACTGGTCAAACTATTTTCAGGTGTGCTAATTAACATACAACAATTGCCAGGAAAGGATCGGAATCTATATTCAAGATTTTCTACCTAATTTCATAGTATATTAAAATACAATGGGTTAAAAATTTTGACTGAAAACTGCTGGATGTAGACAGATGGTAAAATTTGATTGTAGATTGACACGTTAACTATCAATTGAGTATTCCAGTGCGTAAACACGTCTTGATTCATTGGTTTCTTTGAACTCAAATGTCCCTGCGTCTTCAAATTTCCAAGATTTAACAATATCAATCTGGAAAGACTCATCAATGAGGATAACTTTATTTATGTTTCGAGCAATTTCACCTAACCGGATAGCTTGATTTACCGCATTACCTAAAATTGTGTAATCCATTTTTATTGACGAACCAATATTGCCTTCTGCTACCATTCCAGAAGCCAAACCAAATCCACAATTCATTACTTTATCACTCGGATATAATTTTGCTTGCTCTTTGAACTTGTTAAATGCATCGACGCATGAAGCTATCGCAGAATCTATTTGATGTATTTCAAAATGAGCGACGAAACACCCACCAGAATACTTTATTACCTGACCGCCATATTCAATGCACGCTATCGAACAAATTTCCAGAAAGTTATTCACTGCACAAACGAGTTCCTCGTCAGAGAATTGGTTCCGTAGCGCTACAAAGTCGGTAAGACTTCCTGAAACGACTATTTTTCTCGCGCTCTTTATTGGAATAGTCAGTGGATCAATCCCTTCCATTAGGAATTTAAGCAAGGCCGGTTGGGTGTATCGCCCCATGGCATTATGTGACTGAGCAATGTTTTGTAACATCAAACTGATGGCCAGCAGTATGAGATCATTACTTTCATTGAGAGTTACTGCCTTCATGTTCCAGTCTGAAAAAAGTCTCTCTTCACAACCGGTTTCTGCGCTGAGTATGGTCACATCACGATGCCGTGGATCGCGACTTATTTTCTCTATCAGCACATTGATAGTTGTTTCCTCGCCTTCCAAAATCTGAAAAAAATAATCTCCTACTCCAATTAGGATGCCAGTTACATCTATCTTCTGGTTGTTCAAACTTGCTTTACGTCCTATCTCAAGAATTCCTTTCTGATCAAGCGGTACACTTAGTTTACTAACGTAGGTTAGTCGCTTCAGCCCAAGCGAGGTATCTGTTAACGAAGTATCAGGTTGAAAATCCCTTAGATTCCGGATTGCCTTACTCATCAACCAACCACTTTTTATCAATGCACCAAGATCTTCTTGCGAAACATTTTTTAATTCACAATCGGTAAGGCACTGGACTGTTTCTGTGCGTTTATTTTGATGTATCGGCAATATTTCACCGAAATGGTCTCCGGGACCCAGTTCTCTTATTTTTATGCCGTTCTGGATTACTTTTAAACGTCCGGATTCAACTACATAAGCCATTTTAGCGGTGTCACCTTGACTGAAAATTTCATCGCCTGCTTTAAAATGTGATTTTTCCAAACTAGATGAAGAAGTTTGTGCCAAGACTGCAATATCGCTACGAAATGCCAGCACTAAAAACCAATCAATAATAATGCGCAGATTCCTTTCCAATCCAGGTACTGAGAGCAGATTTATAAAACGCGAAATAAACCAGGCTAGTATTCCGGTAAAAATTAACCCACTCACGCGACACAAGGAAAATTGACGCATGTTGTATGGCTGGACAAAATGTCGTTGTTGCTTGAATGGGCGCCGGGAAAATCCTTGTGAATTTGCCCAGGCATTAAAGCCGGTACTTTGCCCCAAATTGACCTGATCACTGGCAAAAACAAATTGAGGAGTTGTCGCATTTTGATGCGACTCTGCCACCCAAATGTTGTTAAAAGATTGCAAACGCAATTCGTTGTCAATTACAAAAGGCCAGTTCAAACTACCATGTTCAACAAAGCGAATGGTTGGATACTCGAAAGAGGCGTTTATTAGCAGACCGAATGCCTGGGGGTCTCCTTTTTCAAAAACCAGTCCTTTTTGAGTAAGCCCAGAAATTTTTTCTTCCAGGTGTTCGATAACACCGGCCTTTTTCAAACATTGAGATCGCTTTGAACTTATTTGATGCTCAAATTTGGTTCTGCTTTTATCGTATTCATTAAAAAGATGAACCTGCCACCCTGAGTTTTGTAAAGCTGGGTACGATGGTTCTGCCGATTGCAGTATTTGACTGACTTCGACAGCGATTGCGGACGCAATTTCACTCGAACCAATGATAGCGAAAGTAAGTAAACGCTTTTTCTCGTCAGCATCTTTAACCATTTCTGCTTCTTCAACCAGATCAAGAACACGCTGCCTGATGCGAAGCGCGTCAGCAATCGAGTCGATTGGGCATGCATGATCCATCATGCCTGGAATCTTCGTAATATGAGACGATGGTGTCAATGCCAATATCAAGCTATCGTACTTTAGCTCTATAGTTTCATTGTTTTTTCGTTTTGCGATTACTTTTTGTTCTTTCTCGTTAATAGCATCCAAGTGTGCAACAACGACATTTGTTCGTTGAACAATACGACGAAATGGATTTACCACATTGCCCGGTTGTACCGTACCGCCGATAACTTCGGGTAAGAACGGTGCGAACAAAAAGTTTCCCTGCTCATGAAGCAGTGTAATACGGACATTGGAGTACTGGCCGATGAGTTTCTCTATTTTAACAGCAGCTTGCAGGGCAGCAAGGCCTCCGCCAATGATGACAATGTCAGCGGCTTTGTCTCTTGGCACAGGTCGACGCAAATGACCGGCAGAATTTATAAAGCATGACAAAACAACCCCGTAAAAAAGAATATGTGCGGTAGGTGTTTCCGGAAGTAATAAAGCAAAAATAGAAAAGGCACTAATTAAAAAAATCGACAGAGGACGTAACAATATCCCAGCAATTAGCAAAACGCCTGCGCTTACTTCAACAAGCGCCATTAGCAATGTAAAGGCTTCAGGGTGGATCGACAGAATGGGTAACTGATAAGTTTCGATTATGCCCATTGAAAGATTGGGCTGCAGCAGCTTATAGAATACCCCCAGGTACAATATCGTAGTGCCGGTCAGAATGCGCATTATGGCCTGAGCACGTTGTCGGGGTTGGTTAGCCAGAAAAGATTGTATACCACGAAAGGCAGCCGGGATCGGCAGTGGTAAAAAATGCCTACCCGCACCTTGTAAAACGAGAAAAATACTTGCGCCAATTATGGCGCCTAAATAGGGAAAAATAGCCTCGCCAAATAAATACCAGCCTAAAAGACTTAACAATATCAGCAGGAAAGAAAAAAATCTGACATAAACGCCAAACAAAATGGTTAGGCCTAATATAATTTCAGCCCACCTTATCCAGGCCCATTCAGAACCTAGCTGATTTAGTTCAAGATCAGGCGCTAAAAAAGTAGGTGAGGTAAATGCTTCTACTCCAAAACGTGGTTCCGCCCCGAAAGCCGAAGATAATAAAATCCAGCCCACACACACGCGCAATATACGCGGCACATGATCGCCATAAGAAGACAGTCTTGCCTGCAAATCAGGAAAAAGTTCACGTGCTCCTGTGAAACCAAGCCATACCCAGCCGATGATAAAAGCTAAAAAAGCCGAAATCATCAACACATTAAGAGAAGATACTTGAGTAAAAATGTCTGGTAGCTTTTGAGCATTCCAGTAATCAATTTGCTCGGGCGTTAAAATCCAGGTTTCATGCGCCAAAACAGCACTGGAAAAAACAAGTAATCCAGAAAAACCGAAAAGTAAAAAGGCTACATACCAAACAAACCGGATAGAAAAATGTGTATTTATCATTTCACGATATTTTGACCAATCGTTATATTTATGGCGTTGTTAAAAGCAAGGCATAAAAGAGCTATTATCAGGCGAATTTAATTGCCAGGTTAACAACAACACGCTCAGATTCGAATTTATACATTAGAGATAACATATCTGTTGACTCTCTTGTCAGATAATCATTAAGGTATTGAATCAATCTACAGTTTTGCATAATTAGTTGGAAAAACCAATGAATAAATTGATGAAACTCCTATCTGCATCTGAATTAAACTGGAGCTATGATCATTTCTGGTTGGTGTATGACAATGGAGAAGGAAGCGGTGTAACCTGTTGGTGAATATCTGGGAAAATCAACCAATAAAAAAGGAAAACACCGCGATGACAGATAGTAATATTTCAGGCTGAACAAACCGGAAAAAAATGATCCGTTGCGGGAAGTATTACGGGAAGGCGCACGAAAAATGCTTACTGCAGCCATTGAAGCTTAAGCATCTACTTTTGTCGAGCAGCACGACGCTTTAAAAACAAGGTATCCATCGCATACGGAGTCTGCTGGTTTCCCGGCGGACTGCGCAAGCGAACGAGATCCGAGGGTTATTATTAGAATATGGCGTCATGATCCCCAAAGGAATTGCTTGTATCAGGGCGAGGATGCCAGAAATTCTCGAGGACGCAGAAAACGGTTTAACACCATTTTATTTCGTCAACTACTGAATGAGCTCTATGAAGAGATGGTTGTCAATGTCAATAGCTGTTTAATAACCCCTCCATCAATTGCAGGACTCTTTTTTTGACCACTCTCCCATAATGCCTGGTGCCTCCCTGCCGGTAACCAACATAAAATAATGACCCGGTGCCTGAACTTTTGGTGCTTTCTTTTTTTAGAAGAGTTTTTCCCAGCCCTAGATCTAAAAAATTCCTCTTATTTTTCTGAAAAATGTAAGTTGCCAGACAGGCAATTTCATAATCTGTCTTAAGAAATAAATCATCCCATTCTTTGTTAGAAGACCGGGTGGCTATTTCGTCCAGTCCTTTTTCTTTGTATTTGCTTTTAAAACTCTTCACCAACAAATTTGAACTACTATAACCACCGTTTATAATATGGTTAATCAACCATTTATACGTGCCTCTGAATGTAATTTGAGTGAGACCCCTTCCTCTGAATTTGCAGAAGTCCATTTCCGCAATGATTCCACCCGAACTTACTGATTTGGGGTGCGCCAAGGGGTAATTGCTTTTCCCCTTTAATTTCCATTTATTGCTATAGGGTTTGGCGGGAACATTTCCTTTGTGGCCATGCGCCGCTAAAAAGACCGGGTTGTGAAGCAGATTATACGCGATGCCCTGATTTCCGTTTGCCTTGGAATTGTATCTGTACAAATAGGGCAAATTACCGAGCTCTGTTCCAACTGTAAATTTTCCAGCATGCTCATTGATAATAATCGAAGTCAGGGCAAAAAATTGAAAAAAGTTGATCTTTGTTTTACTGTATTGGCTCCCATTAAACAGCAGGGGTATATTGTCAAAGACTTTAATAAAATTAGGTTCCTGGCCTTTAGGAATATTTTTGGGCGTTCTTCCTTTTTTTCCGGTATAAGTAGGGTCATAAGGCATGCTTCCAAAAAAACCACTATTGCCTATTTTTTCTCTAAACCATTGGCAAAATTCATAACCCGTTGTTTTTTTGAAAAAGGAATTGATGTCACTGGCATCTGAGAATCGGGTGCTATGAAAATTATTTAAAAAATTTTCAAAAAGGCTGTCTTCTTCGGATGTATTCCAATCCATTTTTTTATAAGAAACCTTAGAAGCAGAACTTGCGGGTTTGCTTTTTGAAGTACCAATACCCAATATCGCCTTCATTTTATTCCAGGTATTCGTACCGATTTTGCCATCAGGGGTCAACCCTTTACCGTCCTGCCAGTCTGCGACCGTCTGGGCGAATGCGCCCTCGTCGGGAGAGTAATTGAGTTTTAATATTTGACTGACAATATCATCGTAGTGTTTCTGCCAACCCAAAGTCTTCATTTTGACCCGGTTGTATTCGATAGCGCTATTTAATTTGCTGGCCGAAAGCTGTTCTTCTTCCATATGGGCCCCATCATTCAAAACATGGGGGCTCTCTCCGATTTCACCTTGAGAGTCTTTGCACTGATAGTTGGAAATCGATGGAACAGACACCTTTTTTAAAATAGACCGGTATTTTTCTAAAACACAAAAGCGGACATGAAGATGTTTATTGTGCCCAGACCACGCTGAAACTTTTTTAAATTCTTTTGCCAGAACGCTGTCGGTGCAGCCAATGATCTTAATGCCGAGGATGGGATTGCTTAAAATCACTTTGATGAAGTTTCGCAGTATATTCTGCTTTTCAAGGGTGTAGGATTTGCCCGCAAGTGTATTGATCTTTGCCCCGTTTTTTAGTAATTGCAGGTCTGCATCTAAACCAATTTGATGTGATTTGTGGTACGAAGGCTTACCATTTTTGGTTCCATTTCTTAATGGCCCGCCGCCTTTTTTACTGATATCCCTTATTTTAAGTACTATATCCGGATTGCTTTTATGCCACTGATTTCCAATCCATTCAATGGCCTCGATGGCCTCAGCAATTCCATAAGCCCTTGAAGATGCATTTACGATATATTTGCTGCCCACTGAGACAGGCATCTTGAAACTTATCAAATCCTTTGCCCTGGTAGAGGAGGGGGGCTTTGTTGTACTTTTTGAAGAACCGGTTCCTAGAATCGGCTTCATTTTTTTCCAGGTACCGGGTCCGATTTTGCCATCGGGAGTCAAACCTTTACTGTCTTGCCAGTCCGCCACCTTTTGGGCGAATTCCCCTTCGTCCGGAGAGTAATTGAGTTTGAGTATATTGCTGACAATCTCATCAAAGTGTTCTTGCCAGCCCAAAGTCTTCATCTTGACCCGGTTATATTCAATGGCGCTATTTAACTGGCTGGCTGAAAGTGTTTCTTCCTCCAGATACGTTTCATTTTTAGAATACGCGCTATCCGGATAGGACTCGAATTCCTGATCACTTTCATTCCACAATGCGTCTTCATATTCTTCTAATCCGCTTTGTGTTTCGTCATCATATAAGCCTTCCGTTTCAACCCCTGATTCATCTTGTGTGTCGTCATCATCATGGAAGCCTTCGCCTGCAAGACTGGATTCATCTTCCTGGTCACTTTCATCCCACAGCTCGTCTTCATAATCATCCAATTCGTTTTGGATTTCATCATCATATAAGCCGTCGGTCTCTATGCCCAGTTCATCTTCCCGATCGCTTACTTTCCACAATTCGTCTTCGTCATCGTTTAATTCGTATTGTGTTTCATCATTATGCAGGTCTTCAGACTCGATACCGATTTCACCTGTTTCTTCGATTTCATCTTCTACCGCTTCAAAGTTAAAATACGAAAAATCATTTTCAATTCTCGATTCATTTTCTATATCTTCATATAAGTCGTCACTTTCAATACCACTATCTTCCAGACCTTCACTTTCCCAGTCAGTTTCCTCAAAGCTTTCTACCTCGCGCTCACTATTTTCGTTTGATTCGTCTAAAGTAGATTCTTCAAAAACAGCGCCTGAAAAATTTTCTAAAAATGAACTCTCAAAATTCGGACGAGAACTAACTGCTTCTTTCGAAATCAGTTTGCTTTCAATCAGTTCATCATCCAAAAATTCAGAATAAATTTCAAGATGGCTGGATTTATTAGATTTAGACATGTTTATTTAACATTACTGTAATCACGTTTGCGGATGTTGTGGCCCGTGGCTTGTTCCCAATCAGCTATAATCTGGTAATTGATGCCACGTAAACTTCCGGGTACATCGTCATATAGCGTCTGCGCTGCAGGGGCATTACTCACGCCATTTGATTCAATGAATATCAACAACTCGGATAACAAGGGGGCCATTCGAAAAAATTGCTCAGATTTACTATGTGCTGGCATCTCTACTCGTTTTGCAATATTAAACAAGCGCTGTTCCGGACTAGATCCTTCTGCACGTAAATCTAAAACTACAGATGTGTTCTGCTCTAAAGTGAGATGGAACCAGGACATCATGGATACAAACCAAAATTCTTCACGTGCCAGGATGCCGTATTGTTTACGTGTTATCATCAAATCAAAGAGTTGATTGGCATAATTGAAGATAATGGCATCGTCAGTTGGTTTCGCACCGCTTTCGTTGCTAACGTTTATTAAGCCAATATAGATATGATGAAGCAGGTTCTCCAGTACATTTACGAACTCTATGTTTGAAGTCTCAGGCTTGACAAAAGCGTAAGGCATACCTTCTTTCATAGGATGATTAAGCTCCATGCCAAACAATCTCCAATATGCATTCCTGCGAGTGGCCCCCTGATCAGGGCGTATATCGCTGTCTATTGCAAAAATGAAGAAGGGAGCAGGGGAGCGGTAAAACAGTTCTTCCGTGATACGCATCCAGTGCTGAGTTTCGGGCCGGGGAATACCTAATTTCTCACCATGCCGAAACTCGTAAATAACTTTGCGGAAAATTTCATAGACTCTCGTATTTTCTATTAAATACGCATAAATCAGATGCATCCAGAGCTGAACATTAGTCCAGGAAGCACGATTAAAAGGTTCCAGGGTGGCATCTGAACCGCGTTGCCGAAGGGTGCACATTAATCCATCTAAAAGGCAATCGGGAATGCCGCGCGAATCACTTCGACGATCTGGCTGACCCAGAAGAAGTTCAGCAGAATCCTGATGTTCCCGAGCTCTCCACGCTAATTCCAGAAGTGTGGTTATCTGTATGGGATGTGCCTGGAACAAAGCATTCAAACGTTCAAGATCAATTTTTCCTGTATTATCCACGACAATTCTTCTGAACATGACGACTATTCCTTATAGATTTTTGAATTATGGCATCTGATTACTCATTTTAGGTTTGTGACCTGTTTTTCATCTGGCACGGGGATTGGCCACAATGGCTCCGGCCCTTCCACCAGTTTTCGTAATCTTTCAATATTTTTTATTTCTTTGGTTACCGCGTTTTCCGGCGGGTTAGAACTGTCAATGTTTGCCTGATTCATTTGCGCTGATCCTGATGTGGTTTGTGTCGATTTTTTGTATTCCGTCGCTGATTTCGTGTTCATATCGTTTGATACCTTTTCGTAGAGAAATTTAATGGAATAACATCTGCATTTTTGATTCTAGAACCTGCACGCAACATCCACTCTTCCTGCTGTCGGATTAATAAACTACTTTGACGAGGCTCAACAGCAATTCGATAACCGATTAGTGCCAGTAAACGTAGTGGCTCATTCTCCAGCCAGTAAGTTGAGTGAAAAAGGTTCTTTCCATGTTTTTCTTCCATCGTCAAAAGTACTTGTGGCGCAACTTTATCTGGGTTGACAAAATGTACCAGTGTCTTTTGATCAAATGCACGTAATTGCTTTCGTAAACAGAGCGACACGATCCTGGGTAAAACACGGATCGATTCGCGGATTAAAAACTGAGTCGAAGGATCAGCTTCCGACAGGGGATAGCGAATCTGCCAGGCTTTTTCCATTCCATCCCAGGGGCCTGCACCGTAGAACTGGCGGCACATCTCAATTCCAAGAAGGACACGTATATAGCTGATTGGGTGAGGATCGCCATCAAGGAAACGGAACACCGAGTGAGGAGTATGCGCTACCACATCGTGCAGACCGGCAATGGCAGCATACCCTGTATTGGCAAAGGCAAAGGTGTCAGCAGCAACTTCCGAAGCCCAGCCTGCCCAGGTGGGTGCGATTGTCTGAGGTAATTCGTCAGATAGAATTTCTGCAAGTTCTACATTCCATCCCAGAATATGCGCAACCTGATGTCCTGCTTCGTGAATGAGAGCCGTAGGCCGGTATAAATTATGCCGTGCTAACTTGATAGATGCTACGGGGCTCTCCGTGCGGCCATCCCAGAGCCGAAGTCCTGCTTTTAAGATAGCAGCCCCTAAACCCTCGCCAATATATGTCAGAACTGGAGGCGTTTGTTTATTCAAGGCAACTAAAATGTTTTTCATACTATGAATAACCATTCGGTCGCAGGATGTTAAGAGTGAGGCCATATGTGGATTGGCGCGTGTGTTGATGGCGTCAATATAAAAATCAAGTAAGGTTTCTACCTTCTGATAACGAACACGTACCTTCACAGTCCGTTGCGCTAACTTTTCTAAAGGTTGATGAGTGCCTGCGTTCATCAACAGTCTGCGCAGCAGCACGATTTCTTGCTTTAAATTAGCAACAGAACCCCGTAATGATTCTTTCAAGCGCAGGCTTAAATAGTCTTCCAGTTCCGCCCAGGCATCGGTGGCAGCAAACAGTTCCAGATCTTCCAGTCTGCTGACAGCAGCCATCCAGTGCTCAATCTGCCGTTCCAGCTGCGTGTATGTGTTGATCTCCAGATGCGTCATAATCAAACGTACCCTGGATAAATTTCCAGACGAGCTGAACCGGGTATTCCATCAAAAGGATGCGAAAGAATGTTACGGACATTGCCCAGGGCCTTTCCAATGTCATCTAATCCAGGAATGCTGACCAACTGAATGCGCAGCATAACACCGTCCTCAAGGTGTTCCGTCGCCGAAACAAATTGTTCCATCTGGTTGGTCAGTCCTTTGGATAACGCGCTCACAGCCCAATTTTGTATGCTGGAAGCAAGCAGCTCGATGACGTAGAGAGGAAGTCGCCTCAATGCAAATCCAGACCCCCACCCAGGTATGACTGAAGGATGAATAACATGAATTGTGTTTTGTCCTATCTGTGAAAAGTTTTGCTTTAACCCATCCGACAAGATGCCAACTACTTTATTCGAGGCGATTGGGCTGATTTGTTTTTCCCTCATGTCCACAGCAATGCTTTGGGCTGCCTTTTCGCTGATAAACAGATCGATCTTGATTTCATTTCGAATAAAATCGAGACTTAATTTTGTCTTGGAGGGACGCCTTAGTCTCAGTGATCCCTCTTCCAAAAAGGTTTGTGGCTGAACACCCGGAACTTCCAGGAAGTAGAAGCGCTGTCCAGGCAAAATGCAATGACGATGCATCAGGTAAGGCGCCGGGACGTTTCTACCCAGCGCAGGCTCTCCAAGAAGAAGCCCTGCCGCGTGGGTAGTCAAAGGGTGCAACATGTTGTAATTACAGGCGTGCCTGCTGCGAAGTCCTGGTACATAACTCTCCTGGTTCGCAATATCAAAGAGCGCCGTGCCTGGAAGCGCTTCGTAGAGATGAATCTGCGCATCCAGTCCACCACCGATTTCGATGCCCAGCTGCTCTTCCAAAAACATTTCCAGAGAAACTTCATCAAAGGTTTTGATTTCCTTGGCAGTATGTGCACTGATTCTTCGTGAGGGAGATTTGATTGCCTTTTTATAACACCGGCAGCGCTTGCGATGTTTTGACTTTCTGTGCGGCAGTTGAACCCAGGCATTCTTCATACTGCCGGATGGCCGCAAATGCGGTCGCTTACGATAGATTTCTTCGGGCAGCATAGGAGGCAGGTTATCGGCAGCAGCTTTTTCAAAAGCTGCGACCACTTCAGCCTCTAATAATTGTTCGTTCTCAAAAACTGCGGCGGGTAATTGCAGGCTGTTCATGACGGTATCTTCAACCACTCCTGCCAGCGCTTCTGCAGCAGCCATTTTTTCATCCTCCGGCTGAACTTCAAGTTTCATTAGCCGCAGGCCAACATCTACCAGAGCCGTAGCAATTAATTTGTTGAGGTTCTTTTTTTTAATGAATTTCCCGGTAATTCTGGAAACATATTTTGCCAGATATCGGATGACTTTGTCCCGGCCAACCGCTGCAATGACAGGCTGGGCTATGACTCTGATAGCCTGTAAGATAGCAGTAACAAACTGTTCGATATGCGGAGCAGGGTCCTCATGTTCTTCCAGGGCAAGCATCTGCTCGACAAATAGCTGGCGTGCTTCTTCCATATCCTGCCACGATGTTTCTTCATACGGAGAGTCGAGTTCAAGCAATTCTTCTTCCATACCAGAAGCGGCGTGTTCTCCCAGCAGCCCGGTAGCCAGATAATAATCCAGTTCAGTTTGCAGAGACGCCACGCTGTTTGCAACCCATTCTTCCTGTATCACATCGTCAGCATACTCTTTCTTGACAAGCTTCTTGCGAAGCATGGCAATAAGCGGACGATAACGATTGGGAAAACGTTTGTTTTTGCTGGCAACCTGCAGGACATGAATCAGCAGTTTTTTGGCAAATTTTTTCAGTCGCCGCAACATAACTTTTAGCAGTGGCTTGCTGAGTTTCTTGCCGACTTTTTTGACCAGTTTGCCGACTTTTTTTCTAATACCTTTGAGTTTTTTTCGGGCCTTCCTTAATTTCTTTTTTAACCACCCATGCTCAATTTCTGGCGCTTCTTCTTCTAATTCCCCTTCTCCCGAGAAGAAGGAATCAACCCAAAGATCCTTCTCGTGGTCGCTCATACCCTCAAGGTCTGCCGCGTCAACTTCACCAATCATGCTCTCAAGGATGATTTCCAAATCTTCATGGAGCGGCGCAAAATGGGTTTCTAGTTCCCGCCAGGCCTGTCTTTCTGCAAGTTCGCCGTCGCCAGCATCGTGCTTGGGAAGCCGGTTGTGATAAAATTCGGATGCCTCTGCAACGAGTTGATAAATCTCGTCATTAAATTCTTCGACATAGAGATCAGACATCAATGCGTTTATTTCGGTCTGGCGAGGATCGGATGCGCCATCCATTCCTTCAAGTTCCTGGTATGACGCAAAGAAGGGGGTCTGTGATTCGAAATGCGAGTGTGCTGAAAAATTTTCGTCAACCACCCCTTTATCTGTCAGGGAAGGGTGATTTTGAGAGTCCAGAAAAGGGCTCACTGCCTTATGGATTACGGAGTCGGATTTCATTCTTGCCCCCCTAAAGATAGGCCAATATAAACGACTGGATTATTGAGCCTGGATCAATGATTTAATTTTCATTCAGATGAAACTTAAGGCGATGTCGTAGTCAGTTATTGAATTTCCCGCTCGTATGGTAATAAAGAATTTATTGATTAACCGAGAATAGTTTAACCACTTGATTAATAAACAATCTTTTAATTTTAGAAATTAATTTCAACAACTGATAGCAATATAACCCTACTAACCCATAGGGTAAGACTACTAAGGAATAATAGCGTTGTCAATGCAGGCTTAGTCAGTGGTATCGCCAGGTTAACCCGCTGAAACGGTTAACACTCGAATTGTTTTCTTCATGTATTCAATCTTCTCACCCGTCAACCCACGCCAGACTGTAAACCCGGAACGATGCAGATGCCATGCTTTTCCCCGGGCAGATGATCCAATCATTTGGATTATTCCGTACATTCCAGTACATTATCGGGTTTTACATAGTAATCGTCTGGCCATTCAAGAAATCTGAAGTCTGTCCCTGCTTGTAGTCGGGCCGGGTGGGTGCCGATTTTCACTGCACCCTGAATCGAACATAAACAAAAAAACCAACAATAAAATGACCCAAACCACCAACAACCTGGCCGCCTACATCTGGTCTCTGGCTGACCTGTTGCGCGGCGATTTCAAACAAAGCCAGTATGGCCGCGTGATTTTGCCGTTTACTTTGCTGCGCCGTCTGGAATGCGTGCTGGCGCCCGGCAAGGGTGCCGTGCTGGCCGAAAATGAGAGAGTCCGGCAAATGAACCTGCCGGAACAGGCGCAGGAAAAACTGCTGTTACGCGCCACCGGCGGTTTATCGTTTTTCAACATCTCCAAAATGGATCTTGCCAGATTGGGTGAGGCCGATATCAAGGACAATCTGGAATCCTACATTCGCGATTTCTCCAAAGATGCGCGCGAGATTTTTGAATACTTCAAATTTGGTGAGTTTATCGGCCAGCTCAATGACGCCAACCTGCTGTACAAAATCGTCCAGAAAGTCAGAACCATGGACTTAAGCCCCAAAGCCATAACCAATCATGAAATGGGTCTGGTGTTTGAAGAACTGATCCGGCGTTTTGCCGAAAGCTCCAATGAAACCGCCGGGGAACACTTCACCCCGCGCGATATTGTGCGCCTTACCACCGCGCTGGTGTTTATGGAAGATGATGACGCGCTCACCAGGCCGGGCATTATCCGCACCATCTATGACCCCACCGCAGGCACCGGCGGCTTTCTGTCTGCGGGAATGGAATACGTGCATGAGTTAAATCCACAGGCAGTGATGCGCGCCTTTGGTCAGGAGCTTAATCCCGAGAGTTATGCCATCTGTAAAGCCGACATGCTGATCAAAGGCCAGGAGGTGAACAACATCAAACTGGGCAACACCTTGTCCACTGACCAGCTCTATGCCGACAAATTTGACTACATGCTGTCCAATCCGCCGTTTGGCGTCGACTGGAAAAAGATCGAAGGCAATATTAAAGACGAACACACGCTCAAAGGTTTTGACGGCCGCTTTGGCCCCGGTCTGCCCAGAGTCTCCGACGGCTCGCTGTTGTTCCTGCTGCACCTCATCAGCAAACTCAGAGATGCATCGCAAGGCGGCGCCCGCATCGGCATCATCCTCAACGGTTCACCGCTGTTTACCGGTGGCGCCGGTTCCGGCGAATCCGAAATCCGCCGCTATATTCTCGAAGCCGATCTGCTGGAAGCCATCGTCGCCTTGCCCACCGACATGTTCTACAACACCGGCATTGCCACCTATGTGTGGGTACTGTCGAACAAAAAATCCAGCGAGCGCAAAGGCAAGGTACAACTGATTAACGGCGTCAACCTCTGCGGCAAAATGCGCAAATCCCTGGGTTCCAAACGCAATGTCATGGCCGATGAAGACATTGCTGTCATTACCCGCTGTTTCGGCCGCTTTGAAGCCATTGATCACCAGCAACTGGACAAACCCCAGGAACAAAAAAGCAATCGTGGCCGCCAGTCAGACAACGCAAAAATCGAAGTGCCGAAAACTTTTGCCAGCAAGATCTTCGCCACCCATGAATTTGGCTACCGCCGTATCACCATTGAGCGCCCGTTAAGAGAATCCTACCAGTTCAGCGATGAACGGCTTGCCGGGTTGCGTTTTGCCCCCAAACCATTCACCGCGCCCATGCAATGGATTTATCAGGAATTCGGCCGGTACTGGACAGATGCCGCCGACTGTAACCACTATGGCGACCTGAAAGAACACCAGGACACCATTCGCAACACTATCAAAAAACATTTCACCGACCTCAAAGAAAAACAAATCAAAGACCTGCTGGATAAAAAAACCTGGCAAAACCAGCAACAAATCCTGCGCAAAGCCAGACAACTGCAACAAGCCATCGGCACCGGACAACACGATGATATGAACGGCTATGAAGACGCCCTGAAAACCGCATGTAATCAGCAGGGTATCAAACTCGACGCCAACGAGAAGAAACAAATCACCAGCGCGGTGAGTTGGAAGAACCCGCAGGCGAAAAAAGTCATCAGGAAAATCCACAAAGGCAAAGCCAATCCGATGTATGGACTATTTGAAGTCAGCGGCAAAGTCATTGAGTACAAAGCCGATGGCGACCTGCGCGATTTTGAAAACGTCGCGCTTGACCCGTCAAAAACCGTCAATGAAATCAACGAAGCCTATTTCGCCAAAGAAGTGCAGCCCCATGTGCCCGATGCCTGGATCGATGCCAGTAAAACCGATAGAAGGATGGCGAGATCGGGATTGTTGGTTATGAAATCCCGTTTAACCGGCATTTTTATGTGTATCAGCCGCCACGAGATTTGGCGGAGATTGATGCCGATTTGGATAAGGTCAGCGCGGAGATCATGGC
Organism: Nitrosomonas aestuarii; assembly: GCF_003046585.1. Taxonomy (GTDB): domain Bacteria; phylum Pseudomonadota; class Gammaproteobacteria; order Burkholderiales; family Nitrosomonadaceae; genus Nitrosomonas; species Nitrosomonas aestuarii. Next base: position 133,132 of record NZ_QAAE01000007.1, read on the forward strand.
CTTACTACAAGAGGTGCACTCCTGATGGTCTTTTCCCGCGATTGCTGCGTTGTGGCTGTACTCGCTCAGTCACGTATTACACATACGCTCCTTCGCTGCGTGCAGACACGCCTTGCACTCACGAAAAAATCCTCACCAGGAGGATGTGTTTATGGGTAGGTATCAAAACTATTCTGGCTATAGAAGTACGCTAGTTGAATGGATTGGTGATATTCCAGAACACTGGAATCTTATTAGAGGTAAGTTTAAATTTACTAATAAAAAAGTAGTTAATAAAGAACTTCAATGTATGGAGCGATTGGCTCTAACAATGAATGGAGTCATTGAGCGAAGTATTGAATCTGATGAAGGCTTACAACCTGCAGAGTTCAGCGGTTATCAGATATTTGAAAAGGGTGATTTGGTTTTTAAACTTATTGACCTAGAAAACTTTAAAACAAGTAGAGTCGGAATTGTTCCTAAGAAAGGAATAATGAGTCCTGCGTATATTCGGGCCACGCCAAATGAAAAGGTAAATACAAGGTTTTTTTACTATTTTTATTTCGATCTTTATTTGAGAGGAATTTATAACGACATAGGTGGGCAAGGTGTCAGGTCAGCGTTATATGCTTCAGATTTATTAGAACTTTTAATTTGTACGCCAACTGTCGATGAACAAGAGCAAATCGCCAACTTTCTCGACCACGAAACGGCCAAAATCGATACCCTGATCGAAAAACAACAACAACTCATCAAACTGCTCAAAGAAAAACGCCAGACAGTGATTAGCCATGCCGTCACCAAAGGCCTAAACCCCAACGCCCCCATGCGCGACTCCGGTGTTGAGTGGTTGGGTGAAGTGCCGAAACATTGGATTGTCGGGAAAGTTGCGTACTGTTCCAGTTCATTAGATCAATGCCGCGTTCCTATAGAAGCAGGAGTGCGGGGTGATCGACAGGGCGAATATCCATATTATGGGACATCAGGGATCATTGATTATGTGGATGACTATTTGTTCGATGAACCTTTAGTCTTGGTATGTGAAGATGGTTGGAATCTTATGTTGAGATCACAGCCTGTGGCTCGTCCAGTTAACGGGAAGATATGGGTAAATAATCACGCGCATATCTTGAGAGCTGATGTTGTCGAACCGTCTTTACTGGCTGAATGTATCGAGCAAACACCTTTACATCTCTTTGTGACTGGCATGAGGCAGCCAAAATTAACAGCAGATGCTTTAAGGAATATCCCAGTTGCTTATCCACCTGAGAAAGATGAACAAATGCAGTTAGTCCAATATATGGGAAAAGTAGTAAGCAAATTCTCGTTACTTGAGTCTAGAGCTAAAGATTCGATAGAGCTACTAAAGGAACGCCGCACCGCCCTAATCTTCGCCGCCGTCACCGGCAAGATCGACGTCCGCAACTGGAAAGCCCCGGAACAAAGCTCAACCAACCAGGAAGCCGTCGCATGAGTCTATTCGGCGGCGACAAGGCCAACGAGTTTACCTTTCAAAACGATATGATCCAGCAATTGCTCGCCAATGGCTGGTTGCTGGGCAAGCCGGAGAACTACCATCGTGAACTGGCGTTGTATCCTGAGGATGTGCTGGGTTTTGTCAAAGACACCCAGGATGCGCAATGGCAACAGTACTGCAAAATCTACCCAAACAACCCGGAACAAAAGTTTTTGGCGCGCGTCGCCTCACAGTTAAACAAGGCCGACCCCAATGCCGCGAATACCGAGCTGCGCACGTTTGGCACTCTGGGGGTATTGCGCCATGAGTTGCGTGACCGGGGTACGCGGTTTAGTCTGTGCCAGTTCAAACCCGAGCATGAATTGAACCCGGACACTTTGGCGCGGTATCAGAAAAATCGTCTGCGCGTGGTGCCTGAGTTGGTCTATAGTCCGTGGGCGACCGAAGCACATCTGGCCGAAACCGGTATGAAAGCCAAAGCCTGGCGCATCGATCTGGTGTTGTTTGTGAATGGGCTGCCGGTGGCAACGCTGGAGCTGAAATCCGAATTCAAGCAGGCGGTGGATAAAGCCATCAAACAGTACCAAACAACGCGCTTGCCCATCGACCCTGTCACTAAAAAGCCCGAACCGTTATTAACCTTTAAACGCGGCGCGCTGGTGCACTTTGCGGTGAGCCAGTATGCAGTCGCTATGGCCACCCGACTGGAAGGGGATGAGACTTTCTTTTTGCCGTTTAACAAAGGCACCGAAGACGGCGGGGCAGGCAATGAGGTACCTGAGGATGTCAACCAGTACGCCACTGACTATTTGTGGAACGAGGTGTTGTTGCCCGATAACCTGTTAAATATCCTCGCCCGCTATGTGCATTTGCAGATTGAAGAGAAAGAAACCTGGGAAGGGCGCAAATACAAAACTGAGACCATGATCTTTCCCCGTTATCATCAATGGGATGTGGTCAATCAACTGATCCGCGCCGCACGTACCGAAGGCCCCGGCCATAAATACCTGATTCAACACAGCGCCGGTTCCGGCAAGTCCAATTCCATTGCCTAGGTGGCGCATCAATTGTCATCCCTGTATGGCGAGGAGGGCAATAAGCAGTTTGATTCTGTTATCGTGGTGACGGACAGAACGGTGCTGGATGATCAGTTGCAGGATACCATTTACCAGTTTGAACATCAGGACGGGGTAGTGGCGCGCATCAATCGCAACGAAGGCGAAGGCGCCAAGTCGGAAAAACTGGCGATGGCGCTGGAAACTTCCCAGCCGATTATTATTGTCACCATCCAGACCTTTCCGTATGTATTAAAGGCGATTGAAAACAGTGTCAGTTTAAAAGCACGGCATTACGCCATCATCGCCGATGAAGCACATTCATCGCAGACCGGCACCACTGCACGGCAACTCAAAGAAGTGCTGATGACGGATGTTCGGGAAGATGACGAAGAGGAACTGACGTCAGAAGATATTCTGGATGCGGCAGTGGCTTCACGCCGCGCGTCCAGCAACTTGAGTTATTTTGCGTTTACCGCCACACCCAAAACCAGAACCCTGGAGTTGTTTGGCCGCCTGCCCGATCCTGCCGAACCGCCTTCCAGCACCAACAAGCCTGAAGCCTTTCATGTGTACAGCATGCGCCAGGCGATTGAAGAGGGGTTTATTCTGGATGTGTTAAAGAATTACACCAACTACAAGGTGGCGTATAACCTGGCGCTCAAGGTGCAGGCATCCGACCGGGAAGTGGAGAGTAAAAAAGCCAAGATTAAACTCAACCAATGGATGCGCCTGCATGACTACAATATTGCGCAAAAGGTGCAGGTGATCATTGAACATTTCAAAGATAATGTCATGGGCCTGTTGGGCGGGGTGGAGTGCGTGCAGACCCTGTCGCGGTTAAACCGCATTTATCCCGGCAAAGCGCAGAGCGGTACTTTTGTGCTGGACTTCTTCAATCAGCCAGAAGACATTCTCGCGGCATTCCGGCCTTACTACCAGACCGCGGAACTGGCCGATGTCTCTGATCCCGACCTGATCTTCGACTTGTTTGACAAACTGCGCGCGGCGGGTATTTTCCTGTGGCAGGAAGTGGAACAGTTTTGTCAGGCATTTTTCCAAAAAAATAAAAGTAATGCCGCGATTGCCAACATCTGTAAACCGGCGGTGGAGCGCTGGCAGAAACGCTATCAGTCCGCCAGCGAGGCCTATCGCCAGGCCAGAGACATGTTCGAGCGCAGCAAAAAAACCGGCGATGCGGTTTTGATTGCCAACGCAGAAAACAGCTTTAAGGAATGCAAACAGGAAAAAGATGCGCTGGAAATATTCAAAAAAGATTTGGGCAGTTTTGTACGTTTCTATGAATTCATGTCGCAGATCGTTGACTATGACAGTAAGGACCTTGAAAAACTGAGTTTATATGCGAAGAACCTTCGTCCGATGTTGCGTGAAGTCAGCGTTGATGACGACGACGATGTGGACTTGAGTAACGTCGTACTGAGTCATTACCGCCTCTCCAGAATCCGCCAGCAGGCTTTACAAATAAAAGAGAATTCCGGCGAATACGGACTGAAACCGGGCGATGAACTGGGAACGGCAAAGCCTAAAGACAAACACGAGGAATTTTTATCGCGCATTATCAGCCGCCTGAATGAGCTGTTTGTTACCGATCATCTGACAGAGAAAGATCTGGTGAACTATGCCTATACCATTCGGGACAAAGTCAGCGAGAATGCAGCGGTCATGAGCCAGATCGCCAACAACACCCCTGAACAGGCGATGCTGGGCGACTTCCCCAAAGCAATTGACGATGCCATTATGGACAGTAATGACGCACATCAGAATCAAATGATGCAGTTACTATCTAATCCAGCCAAAGCTGCTGGATTTGCGAAGGTGGTGTTTGATTTGTTGAAGCTGACGAAGTGAGTATGCTCATTCCAGCCAGATTTATAACCGGGAATATAACCGGGACTAAATTGAGTGAGATAATCTCAGAGTGGGGTGCCCTGTGAAAATTAACCTGGAATTAACTATCTGAGGTCGGGCTGACCATTTTCTCAGTAATTTCTCTGTTCAAAGTAGATGCCCGTTTGTTGACTACACTACTATGTTGTTTGACTGTATAGTGGGTTTTCAGTACATTGCCTTTCAATGAAATAATGCATTTATTTTTACTTTTCTTTCCGAATTAGATTTGCATGCGCAATGAAGAGATGGTTGTACCGGCTTTTGGGTTTTGGCTGTTAACAGATGGCGAAACAATTGACTTCTTTAGTTTATAGGATGGTATTCAGACAGTGACAGAATTCTTGATTGACTACGGATTATTTTTGGCAAAAACTGCAACAATTGTAGCTGCTATTGCAGTGGTTACAGTGTTTTTTGCGTTTATGGCCAGTAAAAAGCAGGCGGGCAAAAAAGAGTCTATTGAAATCAGAAGATTGAATAAAAGATATGATGATATGGCGATGATGATGAATGCCAGCATGTTACACAAAGAGGGATTCAAACAATATCTAAAAGATGAAAAAGAAAAACTGAAAGAAATTGTTAAAAGCATAAAAAATGGCTCCCAAAAAAAACGCATCTATGTATTGAATTTTTACGGGGATATTCGTGCCACAGCCGTATCTTCACTCAGAGAAGAAATTACCGCTATTTTGACGGTGGCCACCGAAAATGATGAGGTATTTGTGCGATTGGAGAGTGGTGGTGGCGTAGTCCACGGATACGGACTGGGGGCATCCCAGCTTATGCGTATTCGGGAAAAAAACATTCCGCTCACGGTTTCAGTCGATAAAGTGGCTGCCAGTGGGGGTTATATGATGGCATGTGTCGGAAATCGTATTATGGCTGCGCCATTTTCTATCATAGGCTCCATTGGCGTAATTGCCCAGATACCCAATTTTAATAAAGTGTTGAAGAAGCACAACATTGAATACGAACAGTTTACCGCGGGTGAATTTAAAAGAACCGTGACCATGTTTGGTGAAAATACTGATGAAGCGAAGACTAAATTTCGAGAAGAAATAGAGGATATTCACTTATTGTTTAAAGATTTTATTGTTCAACACCGGCCCGATGTCGACATCGTGAAGGTCTCTACCGGTGAAAGCTGGCCCGGAACACGCGCACTGGAAAAGAAGCTGGTCGATGAGCTGAAAACCAGTGATGACTATTTGCTGGAAAGTAGCCAAGATGCCGATATTTATGAAATTAAATATGTGCACAAGAAATCATTGGGCGAGAGAATGGCGTTTCAGATTCAGCGACTTTTCGACAAAGCGCAATATGGCTGAATTGCTTTTTACCTCGATGGAAATCGGAAGCGCCTGTATTGATGGCATTGTCAAGCTGGCTATATCAAAAAAATGAGTGCCGATAGACGGTTGCACCATACTATAAAAGTCATAATTTAAGCGCACGCCACCTGCTGCCACTCACAAAGTACTTTTCAGCGAAATTGGCGATAGTGAACTGCCCGCATCAAATGCCGGCCCGAACCGGTTACACCATTGACGAATAGATTTATTGAAGACGGCAATCCCGCGTTCGGCCAAAAGGTCTTAAACGTCGCGAAAACTCAGAGAGAAGCGATGATATAACCAGACGGCGTGACTGATAATTGCCACAGCAAACAGGTATCCATGACATAACTGATTAATAGCTTTCATGCCTATGGTTTGACCTGTTTATCATGAAGTTGGCAATGCCATCTAATGCTCATCGATGACTTCATCAGCTTCGACCAGTTGGAACTGGTTGTTACCGATGTATTGCATCTTTACTGTGTAGGCGGTACCGGAAACTTTAACCCGCTTAATAGTAAGTGCGCCGGTTTCAGCCACAAACACTGTGTTTTCGTCCAGATAGTCCGCCGCTGATACAGCCAGCTCGAAATTTTCTGTTTCCAGTCCGCGATTGAGCACAATGGCAATCGGAGACGCGGTGATAGAGACCGACGTATCGCTTTGTGGCGAGGATTCAAATAGTTTGAACTGTATGCGGTACGCGCCGGCGCTGCCATTGGGCGTATTCGATGCATCGAATATCTTGAAACTCAGATGTGTATGCAGACCACCGCTGCTATCAATTTCACCTATTACGCCTGCGGATTCGCTGACGCTGTTGGCGCTGAACGAAATAGCATTGCTTAGTGCATCAGTGATCTCAATCCTTTCGCCGTTGGGTACTGCTTCACTCCATTGCGTGCCGTCCCAGTAGAGCAGCTGGCTGACAGGTTGAAAACGTAACCAGTTACCAGGTGTGAATGCGCCCTCCTGAATATTGACATCTATACCCGGATCATCAGTAACGAACGGGCCGCCACTCAGATCACCAAAATCGGCTTCAAACAACGTGCTGTTGACAAAAATCTCGGCACCAGCGCGCCATGGCCGAATGTCGCCAGCATGCAGATCATGATTATCATCTTCTGCTGCTGCATTTGCTGTCACAAACAATAAAACTAAGGCTGCAATGTTACCAACAATTTTTAACTGTTTTATCATGTTTCGATCTCCTTGGTTGGTTGTAGTATTGGTTTTGAGGTGTTACAGGCATGATCCTTACTTTACTGTGGTAATTGATATCCGCAGTTAGTCGAACCAAGTACTTTTTTTTATTCAGCAATTTGATTGGATAAGGTATGAATTTCCTCCAGAGACTCTATCTTAAAGTGTGAATTTCCGGTGTTTTTCAGAGCAACCCGGTAGAATTTTCCATTGACAAAAACCGCCGGGATTTCAATCATTTCAGATACTGCATCATATTGAACCGGCGTTGCGTATCGGGAGATATCGGGTTGCAGGGTGACCAAAGCAAACGTATGGTCACCCTGTATTTGCAGCTGCGCACGGTAATGATTGCCATCCGTTTGTATATCATTAAGACTTAACATGCCAGATGTTTGGTCGTAAATTGCAGCCACGTTTAATGCGGTTGACGGCGCTTCAACCGGAATATTGCAAAGCCTGAGTGTGCATAGCGTTTTTGCCAGCATTGCATCGGCCCGAGTGATGAAGCCATCCTGGTCGACATCGAATGCCGCATTGGTCGTATTTAACGTTTCGTTATTCTGAGCGGCCAGAAGAATCAAGGCGACATCAATGCGGTCAACATCGCCGTCCAGATCCACATCACCGGGAATCGATACTGGTAGTTCAGGTTGTTGTGGCAGATCATTGTTTTCTGAGTCTCCCGTGAGTGCATTCAAAGCCGCACCGAATTCACCGGGGTCGATTCCGGCATTAAACAGGATCAGAAACGGATCGGATGGAAAGAAGCGTGCATTGGAGATTAATTGCATTTCAATCAAATAAGCACCGATTGGACCGCCGGCTTCACCAACCTGATTTTCCAGAAAAAAGCTGAGATGCGTATGTAAAATGCCATTCGTGTCGGTGATATCGACGACCAGTTCCTGGCTGCCACTTATACCGTTTCTCGAAAAAACTGTACTGCCGTCAAAGCCAAGGATGTTTTCGTTGAAACAGAGTAATTGACCGGCGCACTGAGAAAAATCGTTGAGTATCTCGGTGCTGGCTTCGAGTCCGCCGAACAACCGGATTTGCACATCTGGTGGTGCATCATCCCAGGTGGATATTGCCGGGTCCCAATATTTCAGTTTGCCTAAAGCACGGTAACTGAGCAGCTCATTGGGCAGCAGCGCAGTACGAACGGATTGAAAACCTGGATTCCTGGTGCTGAAGTTACCACCGCTCAAATCGCGAAAGTCGACCGGAAAAATGAGTTTTTTTGTTGCTGTTTCTATCGTCAGTGTACCTGCCGGCAGCTCCAGTGTGTCTGTTAAACCGCCCAGATCGCAGCCAAGTGCGCCGGACGTGCGACAATAACCTGCAAACAAAGCATTGCCTTGTCCCCAGACTTCGATATCCAGATGTTGGGCAGAAATAGACTGGCCAGTCATCAGTACGGTTGCGAGCACAAGATAGAAAAAATGATTCTGGAAATATCCATCTGTGCAGGGTGGTAATCGTAGGCTCATTGATGTCGGCAGTTTTTCAGGTTTATTAGTCATATTAAAAGGTAGCACGCACACCCAGAATGAAACTGCGACCTGGTTCCGGCGCAAAATTGCGCAAAAAAGAAACCGAATTGCGGATTTCTTCATTGAGCAGGTTGTATCCTTTCGCGAAAAACCATAAGTCCATCCACTGATTGGCTTTGAGCTGATAGTCTGCCGATGCTGTCAATAAATGGTATCCACGTGTCGATGTTTCGTTTGTTCCGGGATGGAGTTGTTCCTCAGCCCGGGTATAACGCAGTGCCATATTCCAGACCGGGTTGCCAAACCCAAGTTCACTGCCGTAGCGCAGGGGCGGCATACGAGGCACGTCACTACGATCATTGTCGACGAAACGGCCGCGCACATAATCCGAAAATAACGTCAGCGACAGATTGCCTTGAGGTAACTGGTAAAGCGTGGCGTCGATGCTTGATTCATAACCGATGAATTCTGCACTGCGCTGGTCGTATGCAAACATTGATACACATTGCGCAACGCTGACACAGCGCTGACGAATGACTTCGTTGTCAACTTCATAAAACAGGCCGGTATTGCGCTGATAAATAAAATCGCTGGTGCGGTTATAGTAGCCATTGATGCGCATACTTGCGCGCGCGGTTTTCCATTCAAAACCCAGATCGATCATATTGACGGTTTCGTTTTTTAACTGCACGTTGCCGATATCGAAGCTGCGTGTAGACAAATGTGGGCCGAATGAAAACAGCTCCTGGATGTCCGGTGGGCGCACGCCATGATTGTACGTAAGCGTAGCCGTGAAATCCTGCCGTGGATTCCACTGCAAGCCCAGAGAAGCGGATATTGCCTGGAAATCAAGTGAATCGGGTAATGACACTGGCGACAGTGCGCTGCCGCGAAGTTTTAATTCATTTTCTTTGGGATTAACTTGAGCGTGTTCAAATCTCAGGCCACCCTGCAAAGACCAATTGTTCAGGGTGTACGTTTGCGTAGTATAAAGGCCGATTGACAGTTGTTTAGTTTCTGGCACAAACGTTTCCACGCCAAGTGCGGAAAATTTCCGGTCGATCCATTGCAGACCAAAGGTGCCGCTGAGGTTGTGCAGCAAATTGTGTTGCATTTCCACACGACCTTCTCCGGCTTTGTTATTGAATCGGGTAAATGGTGATCCACCTTCAAACTCGGTATGACCGTAGTCGACCAGGCCATATCGAAAACTGATACTGTCAATGCCCTGTACCGGTTCGTACCATTCGGATTTGAAATCGTAACGCGTTTGCCGCATATTGACACGAATATTGGGAAACAAAGCTTGTGGGCCGAAAATGTCTTCAAACCCTGCAATATCGTCAAGCCTTGGCAGGATTGTCTCCAGGCCGTCCAGATGATTCGGGTCGAGATGATGGCTGCCTCTGGGAATACCATAGCGATTGTCGGTATGGGAGACTGACATGCCTGCCATCACCTGATCCCCCAGCCACGAAAGGCCGGTAAAACCGCCAATAGCTTTATTGTCAGTGTTTGGTATTTTACCGCTGGCGTTGGATATTTCCGTCAGCCCAAGCTGTTGCACTGCAAAAGTTTCATCAATAGCTTTGCCAGGTATTCTGATGTCATTGCGGTCACGAAAAAAGCCGCCTAGATTGAATGCTAAACGGTCTTTTCCAGTGTTTAACGTAAAGGCTGAATGCGTGCCGTTTGCGTTGGTGTTGTAACGGCTCTCGATTGTGCCGCTTACGGTTTCTTTTGCACGACGTTGCGGAATGCGGTCATCGCTGACATCGACAACACCGCCGATCGCGCCACCACCATAACGGATGGTCTCGGGACCTCGCAAAACTTTAATTTCATGCGCAAACAGAGTATCGATCGCGAGTGCATGATCGGGGCTGAGGCTGGTTGCATCGTGTGTGCCTATGCCATTTTGCAGAATACGTACGCGTGAACCTGTCAAACCCCGGATAACCGGTATGCCTACACCGGGTCCAAAAGATGCGTTACTGACGCCAAGTTCTTCACTCAGTGTTTGACCAAGCGTATCATTCTGCTGCAACTGTAGCGCGCGTCCTTTAAGCGTGGAAGCACCTGGTTTTGGTGCTTGTTCCGGTTTTATCCCAATAACGTTTATTGGATTCATCTTAATTAAGGGATTTTCTCCGTCAGGCGCAGATGAGGTATTAAGGTGGACTGCTTCACTAGTCTTATCTTCTGCTAAAGCGTTTTTGTGGACTGAGACGTTGTTAAATAACACAACAAGGGTAATCACTATTAATCGAGCAAATGGATGCATTCTGAATACAGTGATAGTTTATTAACGTGAATTGCAAGTGGGTTCTCTTTACCATTTTGTGCTTTTTGATTTATTGTCAGTTCAAAATTCCTTTTTTGTAATCTTCAGGATGGATTTCTTTATTATTTGCTGTATATAGAATGGCTTATAGAAGCATTACGCTTTTAATAAAAGAAAAATTTAATCTGTTGCATAACTTAAATGATATGATATATCATAATTTATATCAACTTTTTTATATTTAAATTTATGCATAATAATCGTCTGCCGGTGACTGTTCTTTCAGGTTTCCTGGGTGCGGGTAAAACCACCGTTTTGAATCATATTTTAAAAAACCGGCAGGGGCTGCGTGTTGCAGTAATTGTCAATGATATGAGTGAAGTTAACATTGATGCCGCAGTTATCGGTAAAGAAATATCATTAAATCGATCCGAAGAAAAATTGATTGAATTTAGCAATGGTTGCATTTGCTGCACACTACGCGAAGATCTATTAATCGAAGTGAGCAAACTTGCTGGTGAGAAAAAGTTTGATTATTTAATTATCGAATCGACAGGCATATCGGAACCGTTACCGATTGCAGAAACGTTTACCTTTGCGGATAAACAGAGCATTGCTTTGTCTGAAATTGCGCGTCTCGATACGATGGTGACAGTGGTCGATGCAGTCAATTTTCTGAAAGATTATGAAGAGGCCAGAATGCTGCAAGAAGCAGGCGAGAGCCTGGGAGAAGACGATGAACGCAGTGTTACTGATCTGCTGATCGAGCAGGTGGAATTCAGCGACGTGATCTTAATCAATAAAACCGATCTGGTTAATTCAGAGGCATTAGAAAAATTACGCAGCATTCTCAGTTATTTGAATACACAAGCTGAAATTATTGCAATCGAAAACGGATGCGTCGATATTTTTAAAATCCTGAATACCGGTAAATTCAGTTTCGAGCATGCGCAGCAGGCGCCGGGTTGGTTAAAGGAAATGCGTGGAGAGCATGTTCCAGAAACCGAAGAATACGGCATCAGCAGTTTTAGCTATTCGGCCAGAAAGCCGTTTCATCCGCAACGTTTCTATGACTTTCTTCATCAGCCCTGGACAGATGGAAAACTGCTTCGATCCAAGGGTTTTTTCTGGCTTGCGTCACGGCCGGATTACGCCGGGCAGTGGAGTCAGGCCGGCGGTATTGCCCGTTATGGTTATGCCGGAATGTTCTGGCAAGCGGTACCTAGAAACGAATGGCCGCAAGATGAAACCTATATGCAGTCGATCATGGAAAAATGGCAGGAGCCCCACGGCGACCGGCGGCAGGAACTGGTTTTTATAGGGCAGAATCTTGATCGGCATGCTTTGTGTCAATGGCTGGATGAATGCCTGCTGACGGATGAAGAGCTGAAGGCCGGAACGGATTGCTGGGCTGCATTGGAAGATCCATTTGATCTCTGGCAGACGTGATATATGGAAACAGTGCTCGCAATAAACGATGATTTGAGTGGTCGTTCCCGGCCGGAATCAGGTATATGTATATCCGGATATACACCTGAAATAATGACCAGAATCTATGATGCCCATATCAGACTGTGTATTTATAAGCGCACAATGCGTGCTGATGTTAAAGGATATGCAGTTTTTCTAAAAAACACTCTTCATAATTTCCAATTAACGCAAACTGTGCCATTGCATAAATTGACTGATCTGCTGTGTGTATCACTGCCACAACATCAATTTCGTCAATCTTTTATCAGGGATGTGCACACTGTGGCGGAAATGTATGCATGTTTATTCGGACTCCATCAAATTGGTTTTAGATTGTGTGTTTTAAACAAAACCATGTGTCCGCGTTTTCATACCGACAAAGTACCTTGTCGTTTAATTACAACATATTCTGGAGAAGGGACTGAATGGCTTGATTGTATGGCAAATACATCGGATTTTCTTGAAACACTCAACCAAAAACCTGAAAACTCTCATTCAGTACAAAGGTTGAGCCCGGGCGATATTGCCTTGCTTAAAGGTGACAAATGGAAAGAGAACGGAGATTATGGGGTTATACATCGCTCACCTGATGTAGATGGAATGCGATTGTTGTTGTCACTGGATATTGCCCATTAAGAGTGATTTGTGAATTCAAAATGCATACTTTTCTTTCATTTTATGATAAGTATATTAGCCAAAAGTCTCTGAATATTTATCTAATTGTCTTGGGTTAACGGAATGCCGATTGAGATTGAGAAAATTATCAAAAAATCACAGGAAACTTGTGCCCTGGCTGGGGTGAAACTGACCAACAAGCGCAAAAATGTGTTGATAGTGTTATTAAATTCCAAAACACCGCTTTCTGCATACGATATTGCCGACAGATACAAAGTGCAATTTCAGGAATCGGTGCCGGTAATGTCAGTTTATCGCATGTTGGACTTTTTGATCAACGAGAGGTTGGTGCATAAACTGGAAACTTCCGGCCAATATATCTCATGCGCGCATATAACATGTAATCATCAACATGAAGCACCGCAGTTTCTTATATGTGATCACTGCGGCAGCGTTAATGAAGTTGGTATGAAAAAACCTATAGTCGATGAGATTGAGCGTAGCGTTCAGGATACTGGTTTTACCTTGACGCATAGACAACTGGAATTACATGGAATCTGTAAGCGCTGTCTCAATCGTTCAGTGTAGGTTTATCAGATGATGGAGAATCCCGGCAGAAGCCTTTTTGTGAATCGCCCCGATTTGGGTAAACTCCAACAAAGTTAACGAATACCTGCGACGGGCCGAGCAAGCTGGATTGGTCTGGCCATTACCGGATGAGTGGGATGATGCCAGACTTGAACAAATATTGTTTCCAGAAACGTATAAGGATTCAGCTTTGGAACAATCCAGATGGGTGGCTTGTGCGAAGCATTATGCTTTAGCCGCCAAAGTTAATGATGAAACGGGTGCGATGCGCGTAATAACGGTGGATAAAAGTTAAATTTATGCTGTTTGACAGCAGGGGTTTATTTTCATTATTGACAGAAGCAGGCTAATGGGTGACCCCAAATATTATAAGCATGACAAACCTAATTAAAGTCATCAATGACTTGCCCCAAAATGGTTAGAAATCTTTCTCGATCAATATCATCATCATAAATATTCTCACGACGATCACCACGAGTGGTTACATGATAAAAAGCACCAGAAAATTCAATTCTTATGGGTCTGCTCATGGGGTTGATAGTAGCGACATGGGGCATCTTATTTAGACCTGACCCCGACATGTGTTTGACCCCGACATGTGTTATAGACCGGGCTGATAAATAAAAGCCAGTATTTCTAATTTATTGATAGTAATGGTAAAGTAATATTGGCATGGATAATGCCTACTTCTAACGCTTGCTTCTTTGAAAGAAGCTTTTTTCATAAGGAATAAGAAAAAAAATGACTCGTCATTCGAAAAAATTAAATTTAGGGATATTATGTGCAAGTATTTTGACGCTCGGGCTGGTATCAACAGCCAATGCGGCATTAGTATCGACGCTGGGCGGTTTAGCGGTATACGATACGGATCGGGACATATCGTGGTTAGCAGACGCTAACGCAGCGGCAGGAACGAGCTTTGATGATGGGTTCAGCGCGACGGATGGTCGCATGACCTGGGACAATGCCAATGCCTGGGCGGCCAGCCTTAATGTGGGTGGTGTAACGGGTTGGCGTTTACCTACGGCAATGAATGCAGATGGAACTGGTCCTTGTTCTGAATACAATTGTACTGGTAGCGAGATGGGGCATCTGTTTTATACCGAATTGGGTGGCACAGCACAAAACTCGATTCTAAGTAGCGGTGATCCTGACCTGGCACTGTTTTCTAACGTCCAGTCCAACGACTACTGGTCCGGTACGGAGTTTGCGCCGAGTCCAGGCAACGCGTTGTTCTTCCACGTCAGTGTCGGCTACCAGGGCGCTACCAACAAGGACTTCAATTTGTCCGCGTGGGCTGTTCACTCGGGCGATGTCGGCGCGGCGTCAGTGCCGGAGCCAGGAACTATTGCACTGATGGGATTGGGGCTAGCGGGATTGCTAGGCTTCGGACGTCATCAGCGTCAACGTTGATGCTTTGGTAATTCGAGTGCTTCGCTCCTTTTGAGGGGGTTGCAGGGGGAGACTTCCCCTTGCTGACTCAATTTCCCCTCCTGTTATCGGAATATTTTACAGTGGCGCGTTTTGAGCTTTTACCCATTTATAAGCAGGCGATGGGTGTGGCGGTGCATTTTGAGAAAGTGGTAGCCGGTTCTTCGCGTTATCATAAGTACAGACTGGGTATTAAGCTGCGCAATAAAAGCCGCGAAATTGTAGTACTGATTGTTAAGGCCAAGAATGAAAAGGGGTCGTATCCTATTAAATATATGCATGCATGTGTTATTTTGTAGTGTTTGCGGCATAATTCTTCTTCTTTGGAGGCTTAATCTATGCGAACCACAAAATATCGATGACCAGTTGCTGAGTTATGCTAAGCATCAGGCGGTTCGACAAGGTTGCAGCTTATAACAGGTCATAGAAGATGCGTTGCGTGAGTCACTTGCACGCCAGAGTATGGAATCTGAACCGGTTACGCTGGAAACTGCTGCTGGCACAGGCCTAAAACATGGTGTTAATCTGGTGATAGCCATAGCTTGAACAACATTATGGATGCTGGTCGTTAATGTTTTTGATGGATGTCAATACATTGGTTTATGCGCATAGAGAGGATACGCCCCATCATGAAGCCTATCGCGATTGGTTGGAATTAATCGTTAATGGTAATACTGCTTATGGGTATTCAGAATCAGTGTTAAGTGGCTTTTTGCGAGTAGTTACCCATCCTAGGGTGTTTGAAATGCCATCTGCCTTACCCAGTGCGATCTGTTTTGTTAATCAAATCAAAGCGTCTAATCATGCAGTCTGCCTCGCGCCGGGGCCTATGCACTGGAAGATATTTTTGCAGTGTGTCGAACAAATCGATGCTAAAGGAAATGACATACCTGATGCGTATCATGCGGCGTTGGCAATGGAATGGAATTGTATCTGGGTGACGACTGATAAAGGTTTTAAGCGTTTTAAAGGCTTAAAGGTTCGTTATCCACTAGCATTAGCGGGTTCCTGATGCCCAGAAAAAGACGCTTCTACCTGCCAGGTGTCCCTGTGCATGCTGGAATGGTTGGGCATTGTGCGATGTATCGTTGGTCAAGTTATGCAACAAATGTCCAGGGGATTGATAATGCCATTGTTCGCCCACATGAGATTTATGTGGGCTTAGGCAAAACGCCTGAAGCACGGCAAGCGGCTTATCGAGCGTTATTTGCAACCTCAATTCAAGCGGATGAACTTGATTTAATCAGTGCAAGTTTGCATTCTGGAACGCCGCTGGGTAATGAACGTTTCAAACAACAAATTGAGTCTGCTTTAGGTCGTAGTGTAGGTTTTAGCAAGCGAGGAAGGCCTCCAAGACCTGGCGCTCCAGGAGAACTCTAGCGCGGATCAAATTTACGCGTAAAGGAAGTCACCCTTAGTGTTAACAGGCTAATGTGCATTAGTGTGATTACCAAGGGAAACTGGCGGACTAATTACTAGGGGACTCTGTCATAACATCGTATGTCTCCGACCGCCGATTCAGGGGTAAATTGTATTAGCTCCGATCAAATCTTCGAATAGTGCTATCACTGTGATTTTCCCTCCACGTTACAGATTATTTTTGAATCACTTGCGCGCGACCACCTCGAAGCTGTTTGCCACGCAGTTGGGTCTTGCTGATTTCTGCGCTTTGCGGTTTTTGCCGAGATTTACGCCATTTTCCATTTGCAGGTGAAATGCCAAGATAGAGACCGCGCTCATCAAATAACTTTTTTGTCTTTATGCCGGGGATGGCATTCAAATCATGCCAGAACCTTTGCTGCGACATCGACTGTTGCCTCGCTATTACACATTGCTTCTTTTAGACAGGCGAAATACTGGCATTTGATTCGTTCGGTTTAAGGGTTTTTAATTAATACCCCAGAAAATTTTGAATTTAATGTTTCAGAATAATTGTACATAAGCTTATGTTTAATTGAATTAATTATTCATCAGTAAATAATTATAAGAATCTGTATCGGTATCATGTATTATTGAAATTGTAGCAGGTGTGGCAGAGAAATGAGTCGTAGCTTAAATCGTTATTTCAACAGCTGATTCCTATGACAACTGAGCCAAAAAAGAAAGATTCATCTCCTGGCATCCTGAAAACGGACGGCGGCAAAACTGAATCCAATGCAATCGAAATTCCATCAATTGCATTGCCCAAAGGTGGGGGTGCTATCAAAGGTATCGATGAAAAGTTTTCTGTCAATGCTGTCAATGGTACGGCCTCCTTTTCTATTCCTTTGCCGGTATCACCTGCCCGGGGCACATCACCCGCACTTAATTTATCTTATGGCTCTGGAAGCGGGAATGGTGTATTTGGGTTGGGGTGGTCGATCAGCTTGCCTTCCATCAAGCGCAAAACTGACAAAAAACTCCCACAATACTTCGATCATATAGATTCCGATGTTTATCTTTTTTCTGAGGCAGAAGATCTTGTGCCCGAATTCAAAAAAGAATCGGATGGCAGCTTTAGCAAGGATGCGGTACAAAACTATATTATCAAGGAAACTGATTCAGCCGATGGCCAATTTATTATTCGTTTTTATCGGCCTCGCATTGAAGGATTATTTGCCCGGATTGAGAGATGGCAGAATAAAACAAACGGCCTGATCAAATGGCGTGTGATCACCAAAGAAAACGTCACCACGTTGTTTGGCTGGAGCGCCGGTTCGGTCATTGTTGACCCGGCAGATAGCAGTAAAGTGTATGAATGGCTTCCAGAATTTGTTTTTGATGATAAAGGCAATTGTGCGCATTATCTCTACAGGAAAGAGGACGAGAAAGGATTCTCAGATAAAGCACTGCACCATAATAACCGTCTTAAGAATGGCAAAATCACCTACACCAACCTCTACTTGGAAAAGGTACTGTATGGAAACAAAACACCCTATAAAAAATTCAATGATTCCTATCCCGCTGAATCTGATTACATGTTCCAGACCGTATTCGATTATGGCGAGTACGATAACAATGCGCCTTATTCGAAAATAGCCGATTGGCAGTTTAGAGCGGATGCCTTCTCGGATTATAAGTCCGGCTTTGAAATTAGAACCAGCCGCCTTTGCAATCGTGTTTTACTGTTCCATTTTTTTAGCGAATTACCGGGTGGTTCAGCATTGGTTAAATCGCTGAATTTTGCTTACGATACATCTCGGCAACAAGGTTTTACTTTTCTAAAATCGATTACGTCTTTCGGTTACATTAAAAAGCCAGATGGCAGTTATAGCCATAAAAGTCTGCCAGCCACCGAATTTAAATATCAACAACATGCCTGGAATAATGAAATCAAATCTCTCCCATTAGAGGATTTAATGCATGCACCAGCAGGGTTGGATGAATCCGATTATCAATTCACTGATTTATTCAATGAAGGGCTTTCGGGGATACTATCCGAGCAAGGCAATGGCTGGTTTTATAAACATAATCTGGGCAACGGAAAGTTTGAACCAGCCAAATTGGTCACGCCTAAGCCATCATTTGCCGGACTGGGTTCGCAACTGCAATTAATGGATCTCGACGCTGATGGAGGTAAGCAGCTTGTGAGCCTTAATCAGGAGCCGAGGGGCTATTTCGAGTTGAATGACGAGGAAGACTGGGAGTCGTTCCGGACCTTTGAAAATCTGCCTAATATCAATTTTAACGATTCGAATACGCGCATACTTGATCTGAATGGAGATGGCAGACCAGACATTCTGATTACCGAAGATCAAGTGTTTACGTGGTATGAATCAAGAGGCAGGAAAGGTTACGAATCCGCACTTAGAACTGAAAAACCGATTGATGAAGAAGCAGGTTCGCATATCGTTTTTGCGGACAGTAGGCAAACCATCTTTTTAGCGGATATGTCAGGCGATGGGTTAACCGATATCGTTCGGATTCGAAATGGTGAAGTATGTTATTGGCCGAACCAGGGTTATGGAAAATTCGGGCAGAAGATAGCGATGGATCATGCGCCGGTATTTGATGCGCCTGATGCTTTCAACTCAGCTTATTTACGCCTGGCAGATATTGATGGCTCAGGCACCACAGATATCATTTATCTGGGTAGAAATAAGTTGAGTTGCTGGATGAATTTGAGCGGTAATAGCTTTGCCGCGACGCCATTTGAAATCGACAGTTTTCCGGACATTCACAACCAGGCAAAAATTACTGTAACCGACCTGCTTGGTAACGGGGTGGCCTGTATTGTCTGGTCCAGTCGTTTAACTAAGAATGCCCGATCGCCATTGCAGTACATCGACCTGATGAGCAGTAAAAAACCACACATCATGGTCTTCTACAAAACCAATTTAGGTAAGGAAGTTTCGCTGGAGTATACCCCTTCCACCAGGTTTTATATTGACGATAAGCTTGCCGGAAAACCCTGGATCACCCAATTACACTTTCCAGTGCATTGCATTTCCAGAACAGAAACCCGGGACAACATATCCGGTTATCGTTTTGTCAGTTCTTATACCTACCATCATGGCTATTATGATCAAGCCGAACGGGAATTCAGGGGCTTTGGCATGGTGGCACAAACCGATAGTGAACATTTCGATCATTGGATAAAAGCCGATGCCACGAATATTGCCGACAAAACACTGCATCAGGAACCTGTGGTTACTAAATCCTGGTTTCATACCGGCGCTTTTATCAGTACAGAGAAAATCCTCAATCAATTTGCCAGTGACTACTGGCATGAAGAAATGCGACGGCAGGGCTTTACCGTATCAAACCTCGAAACGCCACTGAACGACGCTCGATTGATTGTAGCGCCAGGGTTGGATTCTTCTATTTTAGATCATTTGAATTTCGATGAATGGCGGGAAGCGTTACGTGCCTGTAAGAGTATGGGATTGCGCGCGGAAGTATTTGCCAAAGATGCCATTAAATCCGGCAATACTGAAGCGGCGAAGAAGAAAGCGCTCACGCCCTATTCCGTGGCTACCCATAATTGTGTCATTGAATTGCTGCAACCCAAAGGACAAAACCAGCACGCCATTTTCATCGTCAAGAAAAGCGAAGCCATTACCTATGGCTATGAGCGTGATAACGAGGATCCGCGCATAGCGCATACTCTGAATATCAAACTGGATGAATACGGCAATATTCTGGAATCCGCCTCGGTGGTTTATCCAAGGGTAAAAACCGAGACTGCCTTGCCACCTGAAACACAAGCTGCGCAAAATCAGACGCTGATTACGTATACGCACAATCGTTACACGAACGATATTCATACCGGTGATGCTTACCGGTTAAGAATGCCTGCGGAAACCGTTACCTATGAATTAAAGGGAGTGGCAAAAACCAAGTCGCTGTACTCAGTAAGTGACTTTAAAAACATTTTGACCTCAGCTGTTGAGGTGGAATATCACCAGATTGATGTCAATCCGGTATCTGGAACGCCACAAAAACGTTTAATCGAGCATATTTGCACACTTTATCGTAGTAACAATTTAACCACACCATTAGCGCTGCACCAGCTTGAGTCGCTGGCATTGCCGTTTGAGAACTACCAACTGGCCTGCACCCAAAATCTTTTGACTGATATTTATTCGAATAAGGTGGATTCAGCGCTAATGCTTGAAGGGAAATTTACGCAGTTTGCCGGCGACGGCGACTGGTGGATTCGTTCAGGCACCACGCAATATGTCGAAGCCGCAGAAAATGCTGTCGATGCGCAAAATCGTTTCTATGTGCCTGTTTCGTATACTGAACCCTATGGTGCGAAAACTCGGGTCAGATATTACAGCGATTATTTTCTTTTCATTGAAGAAACCGAGGATGCCTTAGGTAACAGACAAAAGGCAGCGCAGTATAACTTCCGTACTTTAGCGCCCACAAGAATGCAAGATCCCAACCATAATTTCTCGGAAGTAATGGTCGATGAACTTGGTTTCGTCAAAGCGTTTGCTTTATTCGGCAAGGGAAATGAGGCCGATGATCTCAATGGCTTGAGTGAATTTGTAACAGATGCGGAAAATAATCTGGTTGATGATTTTATTCAGGCCACAACTTCCGATAGGCTGGTGACACATGGCAAAAGCCTGTTGCAACACGCTACAGCACGGTTTGTTTATGACCTGCACGCCTATCAACATTCTGGGAAACCCGCCGTTGTCGCCTCAATTCTGCGGGAAGCGCATTTTCAGAAAAACAGTGATTCGCCCATTCAGCTGAGTTTCGAATATTCCAATGGCCTCGGTCAGGTCGTAATGAAAAAGGTGCAAGCTGAGCCAGGTGTGGCCAGGCAAGCCATTGTAAATCCGGATAATAGCTACACCATAACCGATATCGACACGGCTGCGCTAAATCCTGAACAACTGCGCTGGATCGGTAATGGCAGAATTATCCTGAACAATAAAGGCAACGCCGTCAAGCAATACGAGCCGTATTTTTCTGTCACACACCAATATGAGGACCTTAAGGAACTGGTCGAATCCGGGGTGACACCGATTATGTATTACGATGCCTTGGGACGGTTGATTAGAACCGACCTGCCCGACGGCACGCTTTCACGAACTGAATTCGATAGCTGGAAACAAGTGGTTTATGATCCCAACGACACTGTTCTGGAATCGGATTGGTATCAAAAGCGAACCAACCATCTGATCGATACTGAATTGCTTGTGGCAGGCAAAGATCCTGACAAAGAGAAATTCGCTGCCGATCAAGCAGCCAAACACGCCAATACGCCTACAGTGCTGCATTTCGACACACTGGGCAGGCCTATTCTGTCGATCGATCATAATCGAAGCGTGACAAACGGCGCGGATGAGTTTTATCACACCCAAGTCGCTCTCGATCTTGAAGGAAATTTACGGAAAGTGACCGATGCCCGTGGCAATGTCGTAATGCAGTACAAATACGACCTGCTCGGTAACAAGGTTTATCAGCGCAGCATGGATGCCGGTCAGCGCTGGCTATTGATCAATATTCTCGGTAACCCGTTACGTACCTGGGACGAACGCAACCACGAATTTCAATATTTTTACGATGTCTTGCACCGTGCCACGCACAGCAAAGTCATCGGGGGCGATGGCAGCGCACTGCTGGATCATATTTTCGACCGGATTTTATACGGTGAAGCTGAAACTGACCCCGAACTGAAAAATCTCCGAGGCCAGATCGTTAAACACTACGACACCGGCGGCGTGATTGAAACACCGGAATATGATTTCAAAAGCCAGCCGAAATTCACTACCCGCAGGCTCTTTAAGGATTACAAAAACGTAGCCAACTGGCTGGAGGCCAATTTAGCTATCGACCTGGAAACGGAGCGCTTTACCTTCACCACCGAAACCGATGCACTGGGGCGTATTACCAGCCAAACCGCGCCGGATGGCAGTCTCATTATCCCTTTCTACAATGAAGCGGGTTTATTGAATGCTGAAACTGTAAAACATACTCATCTGGCAACAGCTACGGACTACATCAAAGACATCAATTACAACGAAAAAGGCCAGCGCAATAAGATTATCTATGGCAATGATGTCATGACCCAATTTTATTACGACAAAGAGACTTTCCGCCTCATTCGTCTGGAAACCAGGCGGCAGAACAGCGATCCGTTGCAGGATTGGCGTTACAACTTTGATGCTGTGGGCAATATCACGCATATCGAGGACAAAAACAGTCCTGTAGTCTTTTTTGATAACCAGAAAATTACCAGCGTTGCACAGTATACGTACGATGCGCTATACCGCCTGACAGCAGCGAGCGGCCGGCAAAACAATCAGCCTTTATCGTTTGACAGTAAGGATAACTGGAATGATGCTGCGTATATCCAGCAGTTAAATCCTGGCGACCCGATGGCGATGCGCAATTACACGCAGTCGTATCAATACGATGCGGTCGGCAATATTCTGCAAATGCGCCATCAGGCATCCGGTAATGCCTGGGTGCGCAATTACAATTATCAGGCGGCTAACAACCGATTGATGAGTACGCAAATCGGCGTGAATACCTACACTTATCCGCATCATGCGCAACATGGCTTCATGACGGCCATGCCGCACCTGGAAGACATTGGCTGGAATTTTAAAGAAGAGCTGATAAAGACCATCCGTCAGCGCCGCACCGATGGCGGCACGCCGGAAACCACTTATTACCAGTACGACGGCCAGGGCCAACGCATCCGCAAAATTACCGAGAATGCCGCAAATGCGGGTGCGGAACCGACAAAAAAAAACGAGCGGATTTATATCGCTGGTTATGAATTGTATAAGCAGCATAGCGGTACCGATGCCGGGTTGGAACGCACCAGTCTGAGCCTGATGGATCAACAACACCGCTTTGTGATGATTGATGTCGAAACCAAACCCCGAGTGATTGTAGGCATACCAGCAGGGCGCACCAGTCCTGAACAAACGGTGCGCTATCAGTTACATAATCATCTCGGTTCGGCGGCACTGGAACTGAATGAGTCGGCTCAGGTGATTAGTTACGAAGAATACCATCCCTATGGCACGACGGCGTTTCAGGCGAAGAATGCCGGGATTAAGGCGGCGGCCAAGCGTTATCGTTATACGGGTATGGAACGGGATGAGGAAAGCGGACTGGAATATCACTCGGCGAGGTATTATTTGCCTTGGCTGGGAAGGTGGGGGAGTGGTGATCCAATTGGGATTAAAGATGGGGTGAATATATACATCTATGCTAAAGGGAATCCTTTACTATTTAAAGACGAAAAGGGAACCGAGACGACACCTCCGCCACCTCAAATACATCTAATTGAGCAGTTTACCCTTCAAACCAGGGCAACACGGACTTCTTTCTCCCAGGAAGCTAATATCCGGCTTTATGTCAGGAATATCGCATTAATGTGGGGCGAAAATCCCAGTGATTATCAAGCGGGACATCATCCTGCTACGCCTCAATGGAGTACGCCCCCTGGCGGAGTGCAGTGGCTTGGTCCACAGCACCGGTTGGCAAACCTGGCGCAATCAGCGCAGGAGGCGGCTGACCGGAGAGCAGCAACAGCAATACCCGGTGCATACTTCCGGACTGATAGGACTCACACAGGAGCGCCAATACCTAACCCACCGCCTACCGTGCTTTCGCCCGATTTAAGAAGCATTATTACCTGGACACCCTCTCCCAGTACTCCTGCACCAGCTATTTCACTTTCTACAACGAGCCCTGGGACTACATCGCGTCTTGGTGTTGGCTCTGCCCCCCCGGCTTCAACGCCAACTCCTTCAACTCCGAGGGTGCAATTATCTTTTGATTTTGATAGCCCAACAAGTACGCCTGCTCCAAGATCTTCACCTACTGTTTCAAGAGGCCCGGGCGCCGGTACCGCTGTTGGCACAATGCTGATACCCGGAGCAGCTGAAGCAGTTGTTACAACTGAAGCTTTAGTGCCATTGGCAGCACAGGCAGGTTTGCCAAGATTGATGGCCGCTGCAGCTTCAGGAGCAAGAGCTCCCGGACCAGGATTGGTTGGCGGTGCAGTAGGCGCTCCAGCAGGAGTAGTTGCAGAAAGCGTTGCAAGAGACGCCGGAATGAGTGAAGCAGCTTCAACAGGAATTGGAGCAGGCACTGCTGTAGTTACTGGTGCTGGTGTCGCAATGGGAGTGGCCGCTGTAGGCGCAGTGATTGTTTCTGCACCCGTTACTGTGCCTCTTTTAGCTGGGGCTGCTATCGTTGGCGGACTTACAGCAGGTTTTGGGTACCTGATGTCTCGCGCGATGCGATGAGATTGTTGTGAAGATGAAGTCCGTAAGAAGGAACCGCCGGGCGCGATTCACCGTTTCATTTCGATGCCTGGGCGGTGCTTCCGGATTACATGCACATGGTTTGGACATTGCCGTCAGGCGATGATGATTTTTCCAACCGTTGGAAAGCTATCAAAATACGTTTTGTGCAGAAACGGCCGTGTACCGGACGACGTTCGAATGTAAGCGTCGCCAAAGGAGGACGTGGCGTGTGACAATGGCTGAACGAGAATAGGCAAGTGGAAAAATTGTTTTATTGAATTTTAATTTGAAATAAAAACCTTCCCCTGTTAAGGAGGATACGATGGTAACTTTTAATCAAAAAATCAATTTCTTTAAATTTGACTTAAAAGCCGAGAAACAACAAAAAGCTTTTGAAGCAGTGTTCAATGAAAATAACGGCAATTGGGCCGCCATCAAATCCCAGCTTTCCGGGAAGGAAGGTTTCACTGATGCGGTGATCCAGAATCTGGAATTTACCCATCAGTTGGCCGACTGGAGCCATAACAACGCCAGGCTGGTTTCTGTCTTTCAGAAAGACAGCCAAATCAATTCAATGCGTGACCTTGCATTGAATCTGAACAAAACCGCACTCGTCGAAAAAATAAAAGTGGCTGCGCCGGGGGAGTCCGAGGAAGGTAGACGAACTTTTGCACTGAACCTGCATCGCGAGTTGTTTCATCTTGAACCAACAGCCATGTTGGTGAATATGATCAAAGACCCCGAAATCCCGATATTAAATGATGCGGTGGGCGCCAATGTTGCATCGGTTTTGGTCAAGCAACCCGATTTCAATATCAGGACTACTTCCATTTATGAGCTCTTTAAAAATGAAGCAGTCTGGAAAGGCATTCCGGTGGAATCGCAGGAAGCAGTTAAAATGCAATTCAAAAACCTGCAACGTATTGCGGCCGTCAGCCCGCTAGCAGATGCAGTACCAGTTCTTTTTAATGCCAACTTGCAATCGGCAATGCGTATTGCTGCCTTACCCAAAGCACAGTTCATCGCGGCGCTCGACGAGAGTGACCTGGACGAAAATACGCTGTTGCAGATCCATGACAATGCCCAGCAAGCGCAAGTACGCAATGAACATTTCCTGATGTCTATTAGAGAAGCGGCTCAGCCTACAGGCGTGGCAATGATCGATAAGAGTCTGGGCTTGACGGAACACGCAGCAGCTAAAAACCTGAGGCCAGTCGGCGCAGCAGTGGTTGAAACACAGTCAGTTGCAGATCAACTCAATGAAAATATTCTCAAACACAATCTCTCGTGGGACCTGCTGTTCGGTGATGCGGATTTTTGTGAGTGTGGCGAGTGCAATTCAGTCTATAGTGCAGCGGCTTATTATGTGGAACTGCTCAATTTTTTGCGCAATAACAACCTTGATCCTGATGCAGGCGGTTCGATAGCAATTAAATTCAATCCCAAGGATATTTCCGATACGCCTTTGGAAAAGCTTTTTGATCGCAGGCCAGACCTTGGTTGCCTAGAATTGACTTGTCAGAATACCAATACGCTGATCCCTTATGTCGATCTGGTGAACGAGGTGATGGAAAATTATGTCGCTTTTAAATACCTAAAACCCTTCAATGTCAACGATGAAACCAGTGGCGAGTTACTCGCCGCCCCGCAGCATACCGAATATCAGGCCTACTGCATCCTGAAAAAAGAAGTCTATCCATTTACCCTGCCTTATCACCAACCCATCGATGCAGCACGAATTTATCTAAAATTCCTTGATACCAGCCGCCATGAATTGATCGATACTTTCCGAAAAAATAATGACGGAGAAGATGCCGGTCTGACCGACCTTAAGGATGAGGCCTTGAATCGGGCAGCGGATGCCGAATTCTTAGCGATAACCATGGAAGAGTACGTCATCTTGACCAAAGAATGCTTTGAAACCAAAGCATTGATGGATAGACTGAAAAACAGGAACCATACCGATGGTGAATACAAATCATTGATTGGCGTTAAGCCGGTTAACGAGTATTACGGTTATGATGACGAAGCTACGATGCTGGGTGAGGAAGGACTGACGCTCATTAAGAAAACGTTTCTGCGGCGCACCGGCATTGATTACTTCAATTTAGTCGATTTGTTAAAAACCCAGACCATCAATCCCTGTCTGCCTAAGGGCAGATCAAAAGTGATCATGGAGAGCCTGCGTTTCAGCTACCGGTTTTTGCAGAATTACGCCAGGATTCATGGTATCGATAAAATGGCAGAAGATCTGGTGAAAATGGAAAAATTCGCCGATTGGGTGCCATTAATCAAAGAACAGATTGAACTGCTGACCAACAAAAAGGTGTTGAGTTGCCCGGAATCCCGTTCGTGTGAAACCGGGATTTGCGATAAGGACATTATCTGCTGGGTGAAATACCAATTCGAAAAAATCGGCAAAATGATCGTGATTGAGAGCGGAAAAGGGTGTGTTGATGGGCGAATCCTGAGTGGTAATAATCCACCTTCAATGCTGAATGTCACTTCCAGTATTGCAGCATTGTATAAGGTTGAGGACTGTAAAATCTCTTATGAATTCCGTGATCGAGTTGTAGAACTGGGAAGTATTGACAAGAAAACTGGAAAAATAACATTATTAAATAATAATCCAGAAGAAATAAATCCAGATAATTTTAAAAATTTATCATTCATTGGCGAAAAAGGTGAGAGAGGAATCTTCCTGGTCATTGAAAATGAAGTTTATCTGACCTTTACCGAACAAAAAGATAATTGCAATTTAGATACTGCATTATTGCAACATTTAGATGGCACTGCGCTGACAGTTGAGGAATACGACCGGATTCATCGTTTTATTCGTTTATGGCGCAAGCTGGGCTGGACGATTGACGAAATTGACAAAGCGGTTGTCGGATTGAGTGTTGCCAGAAATCAGGAAAGTGGCGGTTTGAGTCACTCGGACGAGAGCATCTGCGATGATGGTAGCGATGAATGTGGCGATGTTGACGGTGATTGTGGCGATTACGAAGAGGAAGCCTGCGCTCAAGTTTTTGATATTACCCCTGAACTTATCCATCAGTTAGCAGCCGTCAGAAAACTGCTCGATAAAACCGGTCTTGAGCTCATCAAATTGCTGAGTTTCTGGGCAGCAATCAGTACTTCCGGAGAGAAATCCCTTTATCAACGCTTATTCCTGACGCACAACGTCTTGGGGATCGACAAAATTTTCAGAGCGGATAGTAGCGGTAATTATTTATCGGGGGATGCCAAACTGTCCGAACACGTTCCAGTGGTGATGGCGGCGCTCAATTATTCCGCCGATGACATTCAGTTAGTCAAAGAAGCAACTGCGATGGAAGATAAGCTTACCCTTGATAACTTATCCCTGCTTTACCGCTACCGGTTATTAGCCAAAATACTCGGATTAAGAATTCCTGCCTTTGTCGGGGTTTCGCCATTGTTCGGCAATATCTTTGCAAATGCCCATGCGACGCTGGCATTCATGAAGCGCTGGGGCAAAATGGAAGATGCCGGATTCAGTCATCAGCAATTGAATTACATCATAAGAAATGTAGATGATAAAAGGAAACCGTTTGCGCCCACTCAAAAGGAAATTCTACAACTCAGCAAAACGCTGTACGATGGCTTGAATGCGATTGATGAAGCGCACAAGGATTTGACAGCCGATCCAGCGATTACCGATGCAGCGTTGAAAAAAATCAATATTCAGGAACAGGGTACGAGTACTTTAGTGCGTGCAAAAGCCAGTTTATTGTTTGATGCCGGTATTGTTGAGAAAATTTTAGCCTATTTGGAAGGCAGCAATGTATTTATAACTAATGCGCCAAAAAATCTTGATTTCACTTTGCCGGATACCCAAACACTTAAAGCAAAACTAAAATATGACAAAACGCAAGGCACGATCCAGATCACCGGTATTTTAACCGACAGTGAAGCGGCAAATTATCAAACGATTAGCAATGACCCATTGTGGGTCAAGGCGCTTGAGCGCATTCAGAAACAACAGGATAAACTGTTTAAGGAATTGCTAATCGGCATTTTTAAAGACGAAAAAACCAAAACGAGTGCCGAAAAAGCGTCACTCATAGCGATTATCAAATCAGGAGACATTACTGTTGCACTCGACCAAATCCCTGAAGGTGAGGCAGACTCAAATACGGCACCGCAAAAACGCGTAGCATTCCTGGATATTTTCTTACCTTATTTGCGCCAACAATTAACGTATCGTTTTGTAATTGATACACTGGCCAATTTTGCCGGAGTCGACAGTAAAATTACCGACGTACTGGTATCAGAAATACTCAAACAGGGAACGCCCGTTGCGCCCGTTTATGACACCTTTGAAAAAATCAAGGATAGCAGCAAGCCTGCTGAAGCAAATTGGAGTGGATACCTGATTCCTGCAGCAGATGGCAGTTATACATTTATTGCCAGAGACAGCGATAATAAACCTGTTATCAGTATTGATGGGGTTAGTTTGGATTTTACCGTGCAGGAAGATCCAACCAATGAGTGGTGGAGTGCGATGCTGTCGCTCCAGGCCGGTAAATTATATAAATTGTCTACGACAGGTATCGAGCTTAGACATATTTTCTGGAAAACGCCTGCTTCTGCAATTACTGTCCTGCCATCATCTGCGTTGATACCTGATTTTGCTTCCAAACAATGCGAGCCGGCTTTGATAGCGTTGAAAAAAGCCGCCATGCTGGTTTCTGGTTTTGATTTAAGCGCGGATGAGCTTCGGTTCTTCGATAAAAACAAAATTGAATTTGAAAATCTGGATTTCAATGCACTGACACTTGAACATTGGTTGCGCCTGGAGGCTTACGTCCGGCTGCGTAATTCGTTGCCGCAAGCCATACTGAACATGCTCGATTTCTGGAATTGGGTTTATGATGACGCATCCGACCCTGCCGGGCTCAGCGAAAAGATTGCTGCATTGACGGCGTGGAAGAAAGATCGCATCGAAAAATTGATTGCCGAGGATCATTTTAATCTCGTTAAATTAGCAGATTATCGTAACGAAGAAAATCTGCTCAAACTGCAAAAAGCCTTGAACGTCGCTGACAAAATCGGCATGGATATTGACTCGCTGTTTGATTGGGCGATACCGACCTCCAGATTCAAAAAATGCCGTGCAATAGCTGATGGCATCAAGAACAGCATCCGTGCCAAATATAATCAAACGGATTGGGAACAAGTCGTCAAACCTTTGAACGATGAACTGCGCAATCATCAACGCGATGCTTTGACTGCCTATCTGCTGCAGCAACCGGAGTTAATTGCCTGGAATGTCACCGATGCCGATGGCCTGTTCGAATATTTCCTGATTGACGTGCAGATGGATGCCTGCATGGAAACCTCGCGCATCAAACAAGCCATTTCATCCGTTCAGCTCTTTGTACAGCGTTGCTTCCTGGGTTTGGAAGAAGAACATAATGGAATTCAGTCAGATGTTTTAGACAGGCCGCGTTGGAACTGGGTGCAGCATTATCGGGTATGGGAAGCCAATCGAAAAGTATTTTTGTATCCCGAAAACTGGATAGAAAGCAATTTACGCGATGATAAAAGCGCATTCTTCAAGGAGCTTGAGGGTGAGCTTTTGCAGAAAGACATCAATAAACAGAATGTCACCGATGCCCTGAAATCTTATCTGTATAAAGTTGATGACGTGGCCAATATGGAAGTTGTGGGTCTATACATTGATGGTCAGAGAACAACAACGCCAGAAGGTAGAGTGAAGTGGAGCAACAGTGCAAAACTCCATGTATTTTCGCGTACTCGCAATGCGCCTTTTTTCTTTTATTACCGTTATTTGGCACTGGATGAAATGAATTGGTATTCATGGGAAAAAATACAGGTGGATATCCCCAGTTACGACGAGGAAAACGCGTTCACACAGGAAATAAAAGGAAATGGCTGCTACCTTGTTCCAGTCGTCTGGAATGGCCGTTTGCTGATCTTCTTTCCGCAAATAATGAAGAAAACCAAACCTTCAAATGATGGCAGTAAAAAAATAAAAGACGTGGCTGAGGATAGCGTTAACACCTCCAAACCCGTGGAATATTATGAAATAAAAATGGGGTGGAGTGAGTATCGCAATGGAAAATGGACGCAGAAACAAATAAGCAGGAGTGCTGTTTTATCGGACCCAAGAGATGCTGCTAATGATATCCAGTATTTCAAATTTGTTCCCATTATCTATGAAGAAAAAGTGCTGATTGAAGTTGATGATAATCTGGATAGTGATGGCGGATTTAAAGGCGCATTTGAATTTAACGGCAATACGCTACGAACTGGCACTGCGGTTGTTACGTCACCGATCCCTATTAATTATTTTAATCAAAATGATGGAAAGATGTATTCATGGCAGATAGATTCTGCAAACTTAACAAGGCAAAATACGGATATTTACTTTTATGAAGATAACGCAAAAGAAAAAATACAGGGATTAGATTTTTCTCAAAGCGAATTTTATCATTCGAAAACGCAAAGCCTTTTAGGCAGAATCAATCTCGGTCAGCTAACTCTTTTTTTTAGCGACAACTTATCAATGCCCGCAAATGATTTTGGTCCTTTTGATCAGGATGCAAGTGCGGCTACCCCGGACATTTACCATGAGCTCAAACGCCCTTACTCGTTGTACAACTGGGAGTTATTTTTTCATACGCCCATTCTTCTGGCGGATGCGTTAAGTAAGGCCCAGCAATTTGAGGAGGCCATGCAGTGGCTCCACTTCGTATTTAATCCCATTGCTGCAGGTAATGCGGACAACCGTTTCTGGCAATTCAAGCCATTCAAAGAAATTAACAGTCAGCAGGTTCTGGATAGCATTTTTAATAATCTCAAACCAAATGAGAAGAATGATGCCATTAACGAATGGCGGAATAAGCCTTTCATGCCCCATGTTGTGGCCAGAAGCCGGCCGGTTGCCTACATGAAATGGGTGGTGATGAAATACATCGATAATCTTCTGGCCTGGGGTGATTATCTGTTCCGCCAAGACACCATTGAAACACTTAATCGAGCGACTCAAATTTATGTGTTGGCAGGGCATATCCTCGGACCAAAACCCATGATGATACCCAAACGTGGCAAAATTAAACCGCAAACCTATCTTGGCTTACTGGATAAGTGGGACGCCTTTGGCAATGCGGTGGTTGAACTGGAGTTGGCAGCACCTTTCAGTAATCAGACTGCTTTACCTTTTGGGACGATCAATAACGAAATGGTTTTTGCCAATATTTATGGTATCGCTTCGTCTTTATATTTCTGTATCCCCAACAATCCAAAACTGATGGGGTATTGGGATACATTGGCTGACCGGCTATATAAGATACGACATTGTCTCAATATACAAGGCGTATTCCGTAAGCTTCCGTTATTTGAACCGCCAATTGATCCCGCCTTATTGGTTAAAGCGGCTGCGCAGGGATTAAGCATCGCATCGGTTTTAAATGACCTTAATACGCCGATGCCGAATTACCGCTTCTATTACTTATTACAAAAGGCATTGGAATTATGCAATGAATTAAAATCACTGGGTGGCGCTATGTTGTCAGCAATTGAGAAAAAAGACAACGAAACCATCGCGCTAATCCGGACAAGGCATGAGAACGTGATGCAAAATCTGGTGATGGAAATCAAGAAAAAACAATTGGAGGAAGCGCAAAAGAATATCGACAGCCTGCAACAAAACCGTAAGGGGCCGGAAGCCAGGATGAAATACTACCTAAAACTGAGCGGCCTGGATGAAAGTTTGATGCCCAATGAAACGGTGGAATTCAACGGAATACCCAATGACATTGTGACCGTCGATGGGGATAGCGGATTAAAATTGATTCCGTTTGAGAAAGAGGATATGGATAAGGCGGGTCAAGCCCAGGACAAACAATTAGCAGCTGCACTGCCAGAGAAAATTGCGAGTATTTTGCATATTATTCCTAACTTTAGTGGAAACATTCAGCCTTTTGGGATTGGCATGTCAATTTCTGTTGGCGGTTCAAATTTTGGCGCCGCTTCACAAGCGTGGGCTAAATTTTTACAACTTGATGCCAGTGAACTCACTTATGCATCAACAAGCGCCGGTAAGAAAGGTGGTTTTACCCGCACCTTGCAAGAGCGCATCTTCCAGGCGAATGCTGCCGGTTATGAGCTCAAACAGATTGACAAGCAAATAACCGTCCAGGAAATACGCATCAATATCGCCAATCAGGAAATCACCAATCAACAAAAAGCAATCGACAATGCCAGTGAAGTTGAAGAATTCCTGAAGAACAAATACACCAGCGAAGAGCTATATACCTGGATGCACGGTACTTTAAAAACCTTGTGTCGTCAGATTTATAATCTTGCATATGATCTCGCTAAAAAAGTCGAGAAAACCTATTGTTTTGAGCGCGGCATCAGTAGCGCCAACTTCATTCAGGCAGGTTATTTCGATGCAGGACGCGAGGGTTTGCTGGCGGGCGAGCAACTTTACGTGGGACTCAAACAGCTGGAAGCTGCTTATCAAAATGAGCGCGGCTATGATTATGAAATCACCAGGCACATTTCTCTCAATCAACTCGATCCGTTGGCATTGATCGCGTTGAGAGAAACCGGAAAATGTGAATTTGTCATACCGGAAGTGTTATTCGACCTGGATTATCCCGGTCATTACAAACGCCGCGTCAAATCGGTATCGCTATCAATTCCCTGTGTTGCCGGTCCTTATACTGGCATTAATGCAACCCTCAGTCTGTTGGAGCACAAATTCCGCAACACGGCGATAGGTGGCAAGGGATACCAAGAAAATACCGAAGAGACGGATGAGCGCTTTAGTACTTATATCATCCCAATCAGTGCGGTAGCTGTGAGTTCGGCGCAGAATGATAGCGGAATGTTTGAACTTAATTTCAGGGATGAACGCTATCTGCCGTTCGAAGGTGCGGGTGCTGTCAGCAAATGGCGCCTGGAATTACCCGCAATTCGCCAATATGACTACCATACGATTGCCGATGCGATTCTCCAACTGAAATACACTGCCAGTGAAGGTGGCGAACGTCTCAAATTGGCAGCAACGCAATCTTTATCAAAACA
Organism: Nitrosomonas aestuarii; assembly: GCF_003046585.1. Classification (GTDB taxonomy): domain Bacteria; phylum Pseudomonadota; class Gammaproteobacteria; order Burkholderiales; family Nitrosomonadaceae; genus Nitrosomonas; species Nitrosomonas aestuarii. Next base: position 166,775 of record NZ_QAAE01000007.1, read on the forward strand.
GCTTGAAAATATTGAGCAAGCACTGAATGAGACGGGATTGCATAGCATGTTAAATATGAGGCACGACTTATCAAATGAATGGCAATCTCTGAAGAAAAATGGCTCCGTTAAGTTAACCATTGCTAAATCCAGATTGCCGTACTTTACACAGGTATTTGCAAATACAGCTATAGAAGACGTAATGTTTATTGCCAAAATTAAGAATAATCCAAATTCTTACTCGATCAATATTGATGGCGAGATTACTGATTTGTCAAAAATCAGTAATGAACTGAAACTGTGTCGTGGCAACAACAGTGACATTAAACTAGATAACGAATTCGAGTTGTCAGTTGACTCTGGATCATTAGCTAATCTTGAAGAATTAATGTTGATAATTAAATTTAAAATTTAAAATTTTAAATTTAATTTCTTCTGTATGCATTGTCTCTTTGGATGCTTACGAAAATATTGGAAGCTGATTTACATAATTCTAGGTCAACTGCTTACTGGGTCTATAACTGGGACTAAAAATTTAGTCAGTACTGTTTATTTGTCACTGTGGCCATTAATAACTAAACATAACTGCATCATATTAATGGTGCTGTTGCGCGGAATCGAACCGCGGACCTACTGATTACGAAACTTGGCTGCAAATTATAGATAGTTATAAATCAAACACTTACAACGCTTGCCACAGCCAAAATCAGTGTCAACAAACCTCAAATAACGGTATTTCAGTTACGGCTTGACACAAATTTGACACAGTCAATTTGGGAGTACCCTAAATCACTTACAACTGATGTGACGAGTTGTTGAAACAACATGCAGATATAAAAATTCTGCGCATCAATATTTGGAACGATTAATTCCTTAACCTGACAGCGTTTTTTGCAAGGTTCTAAGCGCCGCACTAATTTGCTGGTATTTGTTCTAATTCTTGGTAAGTTCTTTTGATGTGTGCGCTTCTTTCATCAAGGACAGTAATGCCTTATTTACAGCTTCATCGCTTGGAAATGCCTTAGCTACTTCCGGATCAAGTAGAATTATATTATGTGCTTCAGCATATTCCATGGCATACTTGCCACGAATGCCTTTCCCTAGATCTTCTCGTTTATATTCAGATCTCAATTCATCTTTTATATTAGCCTTCTTCATAAATTTTTTTCTCTTGCTTAGTAATTAGACATGCACTGATAATTTGCATCGTTGTATCTAGTTCAGATTGAGCGCAATTGACGGTCGCATAGGTACTTAACTTGCTGTGACACAATGAGTAAAAAGTAGAATTAGAATAGCAAGTTCAGTTCCTAAAATCAAAAAGTGAAAGTTAATTCTTTTGAATGAGGAAGTTCTCAGAATGTTTTTATCTTATTTCAGTTTATGATCCGGATACCTCGACATACTGGAAAACTGGAACATCCCCAGAATCTGCTTCCGGCATTTGCGCCTTTCTTGGCTATTCGTTTTACCATCGACTGTCCACATTTTGGGCAATCCGGTACAGTCGTTGATATTTCAGTTTCAGGCAAAGTTTTCAAAGAAGCCATCAGTTTATTAGCAGTCTGGTTCGAGTTATCCTTGGTGATTTTTTCAATCATAGCTGTAAGCCTGACACCATCAATTAAATCGATATTTTGCCCTTTAGCGAAAGATTGTGCTTCAGCTGTAAAAATACCGGACGTTACCACAAATCCGCCCGTAGCGCCTTTTGTTACCATTACTCCGAGCAGTTCGCGCACGACGTTAACTGAAACTTTATACGCACGCCACTGCTTACATTGTATGAGAAACAATTCATTGTCTTTTTTAAGTATTAAATCGATGCCGCCGTCTGCACCGCCGCCGCCTGTTTCAACAACCGAATAACTTTGCATTCGAAAAATCTCACCAACAAGCAACTCAAAATCTTTCCAATCCATTTCGCGAAGCATATTGCCGGAAGTATCATGAGTAACCGTTTTGACAAGGTCTTTTCGCTTGCTTCGCCCGAAGAAAGATGCCAGGGCGCCGATAAAAAACAGGGCTGGCAGAATATATTGCCCGTAGTAGGCGAGATTTTTTCCTGCCTGATCAATAATCATATGACCCACTTGTCCAAGCGCAACATTGGTCTTAGGCGCGTCAAGTGAGGCATAATGGTGCAGAGCAACATAAGCGGTAGCTGCAAGAGTTATGCCTATCCACCAGGGCAATGCTGCAGTTATGGTTAATATATCGTCGACAAGGCCGGTTTTTCTTCTTCCCATAATTTTATCTATTCTGTTGTGTTGGAATCATTAATCGAGTTATTTGAAGAATTAATCTCAGTGATTAATTGAATTCGTCTGGTTTTTCCAGACTCATTGTGAGATTGATGAAGATTGATATCCCGTAATCGATAAAATGTCCGGAACCTTCCATTCGGTAATGGTTCGTCGAAAATTTCAAAATATTCGGACGCCATCAGTAGCTTCTTGAAAGAGCGATATCCATACCTTGTTTTCATATTGGCAACATCATCAGGAGCATTTTTATGCGCCAGTCTTCCGGCATAAGCCAGACAGACCCAACCATCAGCACCGGCATTTCTGCTTGCGATATCGCAAAATAAATTAACCAATGGACTTATCTGTAACCACATCAACTCGAATTGCTGACTCAACTCCTTTGAAGCCCATAAGTTGGCATGCATTTGCATTGCCCGCTTGAAATTTTCATAGACTGATTTCAAATGTTCCCAAACAGGCAGGATTCTTTCACGCTGCCCGTCAAGATAACTCATGGCCTCAATCAAATGTTCTTGAGAATCAGGACGCCAGTAAGGCAGAAAATTGTGAACCAGCTTATTGCGCTCCTCACGGACCATTTCATAGGATTGACATTGATGCTTATAAAAATCATTATCACCGATGGTTTTGAAACAAGAAGAAATCCAGGGTTTGTGCAAATCTGACGGCCCTTGCTGTTCTTCATCAGGATTCGATAAAATTTCATCCTTATACCGCTGAAAAAGCTGCCCCAGCATATCTTTCTGAATCCCATTGACACGATTTTCTTTGTTAATTGCCAGTTCATGGACATACCCCTGCACTCGAGAATTACCTAGAATTCTTTTCAGCATATATTCAATCTGCTGGAAAATCAGCAGATTCCTACCGATTTTTCGTAACACTTCAGCTTCCAGGTTTTGCGGTGCGGTTTGCTGATCTGAGTCCATTTGCCGGGAATTTCGTTGTTCTGACATCTCATTAATGACGGCATCTAACCTTTTGAAATTAGGTTTTACCTGGTTTACCAATTAAGGAATTTGATAAATAAAACAGCTTTCTTGAGTTAATAAAGAAACAAATACTCAGCCCTGTGTCGTTTCGTGTTCTACAGATCATTCTGAACCGGATATAATTGTTAAATTTATCGATTGCTGATCAATGGTTCGGTCAAGCATACAAAAGGATTCAAGATCACGAATGAGTCACGATAGATACATCATGTCTTTTACAACCGGTGGGCTATTTCACCGCGAATCAGCGAAGCTGGCCGGGTTGTATCTTGAATTCAGAGACTGGATCGCGGTACGAAATAAAGTAATTGATGAAAACCTTTTACAAGCCAGAACACTAAATACCCAGAAGCGGATATGCCGCGAGGTTATCGCGCGCTTAAAAGCATTCAGCATTGAAGAATTGAGGTTTTTGATCGATGCCAGTCGTCAAGAGCAGAGCTATCTGCTTTGGATCGCTGCATGTCGTCGATACAAGTTTATTGCAGATTTTGCAGTAGAAGTCCTTCGAGAACGCTTTATCACTTTAAAAACTGATCTGAACCACGAAGATTTTGATGCCTTTCTAAACAGAAAATCAGAATGGCACACGGAGCTTGATGTGATTCGCCCAACAACAAGAAATAAATTGCGGCAGGTTTTGTTCAAAATGCTACACGAAGCTGGCCTGCTAACAGCGAACAACATGATAAATACCACCATACTCACTCCAAAGTTAATTGACTTGGTAGTTCGCACTAACCGCCGGGATCTACTCTACTTCCCAATATTTGAATCAGACTTAAAGAGAATAGCGCAGTGAAATCGGATATCGCCAGAATGCCAATACAAGACAGATTTCAGCATCTCTTTGCCGTAATCTCGGGCCAACGTTTTCTCAACAAACAAGGTCTCGGTAACGAAATTCCATTCTTCATTTGTCCTTTCAAACCGGAAGAAGCTGTTGAAATGGAGCGACTCCAGCGTCAACTGATCAATCGTCTAGGACAAGCTGGCATCAGGATTCTGGAAATCAATCTGTATGACCTTGCTATAGAAATTCTCAAGGAACGTGATATCTGGAATCAGATTCTTGAGATGGAGGAATCGGTTTCCAAGGAACAGCTTAAAGAACTGCTGCAAGGCGTACTGGACCCTGAAGCGCATCTTGTTCCAGCCATCGCGATCAAGCTGGATAGCACGGATTTCGAGGTTCTTTTTCTGTCCGGCGTAGGCGAGGTGTTCCCCTATATCCGTTCACACAATGTTTTGAATAATTTGCAAAGTACGGCAAAGGAAAAACCGACTGTCATGTTTTTTCCGGGAGCTTACACCCACTCTCAGGAAGCAGGTGCGTCGCTCGATCTATTCGGAAGACTGCATGACGACAAGTATTACCGGGCATTCAATATTTTTCACTGCGAAGCATAAACAAGGAGAGATGATGACGCTTAAGACCATCTTTAACAAGCCAGTTGACCGCCCGATTGAAGGTGTCATTAAAGCTGACGATGAAGCCAGCCTTCGCCTCGAGATTGAAGAATACGTACTGACCAACGAAGTGGAGAAGCGGCTTGAATCTTTCCTGGATGCCTACAACAACTACGAAGGAGCCAATGGTGTCTGGGTTTCCGGCTTCTTTGGGTCAGGCAAATCCCATCTGCTGAAAATGTTGGCGCTGTTACTTGAAAACCGCCAAATAGACGGAGCCTCGGCTCTTGACCTGTTCCTGCCCAAATGTGGTGATAACGAAATCCTGCGTGGTGATCTCAAGAGAGCGGTTTCTATCCCGTCGAAAAGCATCCTGTTCAACATTGACCAGAAAGCGGATGTGATCAGCAAAACCCAGATCGATGCACTCCTCGCTGTCTTCGTCAAAGTTTTCGATGAAATGTGTGGATACTACGGCAAGCAGGGGCACCTCGCCCAGTTTGAGCGCGATCTCGACAATCGTGGCCACTATGAACAGTTTAAATCGGCGTATGAGTCTACAGCTGGCAAAACCTGGCAGAAAGGGCGCGAACAGGCGCTGCTCGAAGCAAAAAACATTGCCAAAGCCTATGCCCAGGCAACCGGTGGTGACGAAGCATCCGCCATGGGTATACTCGACAAATACCGCAATCAATACCGTGTCTCCATCGAAGATTTTGCCGAACAGATTCATGCATATATCGAGCGGCAATCCACCGATTTCCGTTTGAATTTCTTTGTCGATGAAGTGGGTCAGTACATCGCTGAAAACATCAAACTAATGACCAACCTCCAAACCATCGCCGAAAGTCTGGCCACCAAATGCCGGGGGCGCGCATGGATCATCGTAACCGCCCAGGAAGACATGGTATCGGTTGTTGGCGAGATGGGCAGACAGCAAGGCAACGATTTCTCAAAAATTCAGGCACGGTTTGCCAATCGCATGAAGCTGACCAGCGCCGACGTGGCTGAAGTTATCCAGAAACGTCTGCTCATGAAAACCGAAGAAGGCGCTCAATGGCTTTCAGACATTTATCATGCACAGTTTAATAATTTTAAGACCCTGTTTGATTTTGCCGACGGCTCGCAAACCTACCGGAATTTTCAGGACCGGGAACATTTTATTCACAGTTACCCGTTCATTCCGTATCAGTTTGCACTGTTTCAATCGGCCATTCAAAATCTGTCGCAGCATAATGCTTTTGAGGGCAAACACAGCTCGGTGGGTGAACGCTCCATGCTTGGTGTATTTCAACAGGTGGCGATCCAGATCGGAGAGCACGACATTGGTCAGCTAGCAACTTTTGATCTGATGTTTGAAGGCATTCGCACTGCGCTGAAATCAAATATCCAGAGAGTCATCATCCAGGCAGAAAACCATCTTGATGGTCCCTTTGCAATCCAGCTGTTGAAGACGCTATTCCTGGTCAAATACGTCAAGGAATTCAAACCAACCGTCCGGAATCTTTGTATCCTGATGCTGAATGGTTTCAATCAGGAATTGCCCGCACTGAAAAAACAGATTGAAGAAGCCCTCAATCTTCTGGAACAGCAAACCTATGTGCAGCGCAATGGAGAACTCTATGAATACCTCACCGACGAAGAAAAAGACGTCGAACAGGAAATCAAGAATACTGAGATAGAATCATCAGATGTTGCCGCCGAGCTTGAAAATATTGTCTTCGACCACGTTATCAAGCATCGGAAGATTCGTTACGATGAGAACGGGCAGGATTATCCGTTCTCCAGAAAACTCGATGACCGTTTGTACGGACGGGAGTATGAATTGGCCATCCATGTTGTCAGTCCCTTCCATGAGCACGCTGAAAACGAGCAGATGCTGCGCACAAATTCGACCTACAAAGCTGATGAATTATTTGTAATTCTACCTGCTGACGAACGATTGATGCGCGACCTGTTAATGTACAAGCGGACCGAGAAATACATTCGACAGAACATCTCGATGACACAACAGGAAGCGGTGAAACGCATTCTGTCAGATAAAGGCTCTCAGAACCGGGAGCGGTATGACGAACTACAGCAGCGTGTCCAGAATCTGATGGGCAAGGCCAGGTTATTCGTAGCAGGAACCGACTTCGAAATCGGCTCGGGAGATGCACAGAATAGAGCGGTACACGGATTTCACGATCTCATCTCGCGCGCTTATCCTAATCTTCGCATGCTGCGTGGCATCACCTATACCGAAAATGATATCGCCCAGCGCCTTCAACAATCACAGCAAGGATTATTTGGCAACGACGCCACCACACTGGCCGAGTCCGAGCAGGAGCTGTTGGCGTTCATTCAGAGCAATAACCGGGGTGGCGTGCGTACTACGCTGAAGAATTTGCTGGAAAAATTCGAACGCAAACCCTATGGATGGTATTACGCCGCCGTGCTTTGCACGTTGGCCAACCTGTGTGCCCGAGGAAAAATCGAAGTTCGTGTTGATGGAAACTTGCTGGAAGAAAATGAACTGGAACGGATGCTGCGCAACACGCATGGCCACGGCAATGTGGTGCTGGAACCCCAGGTAGAATTTACCGCATCGCAGGTTCGCTTCCTCAAAGAATTTTACGAGGATTTCTTCGACGCTCCCCCCAGTGCTGGTGAAGCCAAAGCACTCTGCAAGGAAACCGGCGTTGCGTTTCAGGAACTGACACACCAACTCACGTTGCTGGTTGCTCAGGCATCTCAATATCCCTTCCTGAATGCGCTGACACCGGCAATCAAGAAACTGAAGGAATTTTCAGGCAAGCCTTACACCTGGTATATGACCGAGCTTGGTAACCAGGAAGATGAACTGCTTAAAATCAAGGAAAGCGTTATAGACCCTGTCCGCAAGTTTATGAGTGGTCCGCAAAAAGATATTTATGCCCAAGCCAGGGATTTCATGCGCATCCAGGAACCCAATTTCTCGTATGTCAATGATGAAGCAGTTAACAAAGTAAAACATGCACTTGAAGATCCCACTTGTTACAAGGGTAACCGTATCCAGCAATTAAAAACTGACTTTGATGCGTTGAAAAAGGAAGTGGATGACAAGGTTAAAAGTGTTCGCGAGTCGGCGGAAAATACCCTGGAAGCCATGAAGTCACGAATGCAAAGCATGGATGAATACAAAAAATTGCCTGATGAAAGAACCGCCGAACTTTTAAAGCCCTATCAGGATTTAATGGATCATAATCATCGTCAAATCCTGATCGCGGTAATCAATGATCATATGAGTATCTTCGAGGATCAGGGTTATAGGATACTTTTGACGAGAATGGTGGAGCTGGCAACACCCAAACCTATTGTTGATTATAAAAATATTGATCAACCGGGTAACGGCCATAAAGAAAATGCGCAAGTGAATGAAGCACCTCCTCCTGAATATATTTCAGTCAGGAAAATCAATGTTGCTTTCAGCAAAGCCTGGCTGAATGACGAGGTCGATGTCGAACGTTACCTGGAGACCATGCGCGAAGCGCTGCTGGAAGAGATTCGGAAAGGTAAAAGGGTTCAGGTCTAATGGAAACCGCTAAACTGAAAAAATTCGCCCAGTTTGCCCGGCGTAGTCTGCTGGAGCAGGTCTCGGCCAAGCTGGAACTGGTGCTGGTCGAGAGCAGTGCTGCCCGGCGTGAAAGCGTTGAGGCAATCAGGAAGCTCGAAGAGGCCATCAAGAATCACGGCAAGGAACAAGTCATCGAACGAGTGGCGTACATCTGGTTCAACCGCTTTTGTGCGTTGCGCTTCATGGACGTAAACCGCCACACACGCATCGGTGTAGTCTCACCCGCCGAGGGGCAGTTTCAGCCCGAAATTCTGATGGATGCCAAAATGGGGCATATTGACGAAGAGATGGTTGGTGACAAGATCCGGCAACAAATCTTTGCCCTGCTCGACGGCAAAGCGCCCAGCCGCGACTCGCAAGGCGAAGCCTACCGCTTGTTAGTGGTGGCCGCCTGCAACTATTGGCACAAGGCGATGCCGTTTCTGTTCGAACGCATCGATGACTACACCGAACTGCTGATGCCCGACGACCTGCTCTCGGGTAATTCCATCCTGGCCTACACACGCGAAGCGATGACGCCGGATGTTTGTCAAGATGTTGAAGTAATCGGCTGGCTCTACCAGTTTTACATTTCAGAGAAAAAAGACGAGGTGTTCGACGGCCTGAAGAAAAACAAGAAAATCACGCCCGAAAACATCCCGGCCGCCACCCAGTTGTTTACCCCACACTGGATTGTGCGTTACCTGGTGGAAAACTCCCTCGGCCGTCTGTGGCTGCTCAATCGCCCACAATCAAAGTTAGCTGAGCAGATGGATTATTACATCAAACCCGAGCAACCTGAGACAGATTTCCTGCGCATCAACAAACCGGAAGAGATCAAGATTTGCGACCCGGCCTGCGGTTCTGGTCACATGCTCACCTATGCCTTCGACCTGCTCTATGCCATCTATGAGGAGGAGGGCTATGAGCCCGCCGAGATCCCTTCGATGATCCTCACCCACAACCTCTACGGTATCGAGATCGACGAGCGTGCCGGTGAACTGGCTGCCTTCGCACTGACCATGAAGGCCCGGGCAAAGCAACGTCGCTTCTTCACCAAGGGCGTCAAACCGAACATCTGCGTACTGGAAAATATCCAGTTCGATGAAGGTGAAATTGAAGAGTACATGGACTTTATCGGGCGCGACCTGTTCACTGTGCCACTGCAAACCACCCTGAGCCAGTTCGAAGAAGCCGACAACTTTGGCTCGCTGATCCGCCCTGATGTCATCGACGTGGACAATATGTTTAAGATTCTGGAATCGAAAAACGTTTCAGGCCACCTGTTCTTAAGCCTGACCCACCAGAAGGTGCTGCAAGCTCTGCGGCAGGCTGATTACTTGAGCCCGAATTACCATGTGGTGATTGCCAATCCGCCGTATATGGGTGCTAGTAATGCGAATAATCGCCTGAAATCCTGGCTTTCAAGTAACTATCAGGAAGAAAAAAACGACTTATTCGCTGCATTTATTGATCGAAACCTTTCGCTTTCTCTGGCCAAGGGTTCCGTCGCAATGATTACCATGCAAAATTGGATGTTCATTTCCAGATATGAAGGCTTCAGGTCGAAACTTCTTTCTCGGGGAACAGTTCTGTCCATGGCACATCTTGGAGAACGTGCTTTCGATTCGATTGGCGGGGAAGTTGTGTCGACCACGGCATTTGTGATTTCGATGCAACCGAACCAAGATTTTCCTGGGATTTATGTACGGCTAACTGAAGGCAGATCAGAAAAGGAAAAGTCAGAACTTTTAACAAATGCAGCAAACAATCCAGCGTGTGGTTATATGTTTAAAACAAGGATTGTTGATTTTCATAAAATACCTGGAGACCCTTTAGCTTACTGGGTACCTAATTCCTTAAGAGATATTTTTGCAAGTCACCCATCATTTGACAGCGTACTTGAGGCCCGTGAGGGTTTGACCACAGGAAAAAATGACGATTACGTCAGGTTTTCATTTGAGGTCTCTACCTCCAAAGTGTACCGACATGCTGCAGATCGCCAGGAAGCGGTTGAATCTCAGTGCAAGTGGTTCTCGTATAACAAGGGGGGCGAGAAAAGGAAATGGTATGGGAATGATGACTTCATCCTGTACTGGGAAAATGATGGCGAGATGTTACAAACCCGAAAACACCCTTCAGGTGATCGCATCTGGGCTCATAACTTTAATCTCGACTTTATATTTCGGCCTTCAATTTCGTGGTCCGACATAACAACAAAAGGGTTATCCGCGAGACTTTTCCCAGAAGGATATCTATTTGATGCAACTGGTCTGAGCGCATTTAATCGGAAAGCCGATGATTGGAGGCCCTATGTGGCAGCCATTTGCAACTCAAAAGTAGGCACATTTGTTTCCACGCTTTTAAATCCTACATTACATTTCAAGTCTGGTGATTTTTCCGAAATGCCACTCGTGCATATGGAGCGTGATCTTGTTGAGAAGCAAGTGGGCATTGCTATAAAGCTAAGCACAACAGATTGGCACTTTTATGAAACCTCTTGGGATTTTACCAGCCTGCCACTTCTGAGTCCTGACTACCTTCAGCCAAGCCTGATGGCTACCTACCAGAAGCTCCGCGCCCACTGGCGGGAGATGACGCTGGAGATGCAGCGGTTGGAGCAAGAAAACAACCGCATCTTTATCGAGGCCTACGGTCTGCAGGATGAACTGACGCCCGAGGTGCTGCTCAACGAAATTACCCTGACCTGTAATCCTCACTACCGCTACGGAAACGACAAGAGCGAGGAAGAGCTGGAGGCGCTGCTGCTGGCCGATACCATGCGCGAGCTGGTCTCCTACGCCGTGGGCTGCATGTTCGGCCGCTATGCGCTGGACAAACCGGGGCTGATCCTGGCCAACCAGGGCGAGACCATCGAGGATTATCTTGAGCGGGTTCCGGAGCCAAGTTTTCCGGCCGATGGCGACAACGCCATCCCCATGCTCGATGGCGACTGGTTCACCGACGATATCGCTGAGCGTTTTCGTAAGTTTCTGCGTGTAGCCTTTGGCGATGAACACTACGAGGAAAACCTCCGGTTCATTGAGGCGGCGCTGGGCAAGAATGGCAAGGCCCGTGGCATCCGTGATTACTTCCTCAAGGATTTCTACAGCGACCATGTGAAGCGCTACAAGAAGCGCCCCATCTACTGGCTGTTCTCCAGCTCCAAGGGCAGCTTTAACGCACTGATCTACATGCACCGTTACCGCCCGGATACGGTCAGCGTGGTGCTCAACGACTACCTGCGCGAGTTCCGCACCAAGCTCACTGCCCATAAAAATCATCTGGAGGCCGTCAGCATCAGCGCCAGCAGCAGCCCAGCCGAGAAGACCAAAGCCTTGAAGGAGATCGAGAAGATCTCCAAGATGATTGCCGAGATGGACGAGTACGAACGCGAAGTGCTTTACCCGCTGGCCACCGAACAGGTAACAATCGACCTCGACGATGGCGTGAAGGTCAACTACCCCAAATTTGGTGCGTCTTTGAAGAAGATTCCGGGTTTGGATGCAAAAAATGAGGAGTAAGTAAACCTATGAATGACCATAAAACCGATATGAGTGAAGAAGTTGAAGGGCTTGATGTGGATGAAGACGCATCCTTTGGAGACTATCCGATTGATACTGTACTTATTCGCAATGAGAATAGGACAGTTCATGATGTGCTGCGAAGAATAGAAAAAGGCACATTTATCATGGACCCAGATTTTCAGCGGGACTTTATCTGGGAAGAAAATAAGCAGAGTAAATTGATAGAATCAGTCCTGATGAGAATTCCCTTGCCAGTATTTTACCTGGCGGAAAATCCTCAGGGACAGATGATAGTCGTTGATGGTCTGCAGCGGCTTTCAACTTTCCAGCGTTTTGTTAATAATGAGTTGCGCCTCAAACTCAAACACCAACCAGAACTTGATAATAAGCGATTTAGCGAACTTTCACCGAAACTTCAAAATCGTCTTGAAGACTGTAATTTAATCCTTTATGTCATTGACGCAAAAGTTCCAGCACAAGCCCTGCTGGATATTTTTGAGCGTGTAAATAGTGGCCTGGCTCTTACACGTCAGCAGATGAGAAATTGTCTATTTACTGGTCAAGCGACCAGATTCCTGAAAGTAGAGGCAAACACACTCCTGTTTAAACAGGCAACTGGTGGAAGCCTGAATCCTCAAACGATGAGAGATAGAGAACTAATCAATCGATTTTGTGCATTTCAGATATTAGGTATCGATAAATATAAAGGCGACATGGATGATTATCTTGCCAAAGCCCTTGAGAACATGAACAAAATGGAGGTGGATGAGCTTGAAAAACTTTCTGCCATGTTTAGGACAAGTCTAAGTAATAACATCAAACTTTTTGGTAATCACGCATTTAGAAAACATGTGCGTGGACAAGATAATCGCAGTGTAATAAATGCATCTCTCTGGGATGTGATGTCAACCGGATTATCCCATTATCCTGAACATCTGGTTGAAGCGCGTCTTGAAAAACTAAAAACCACTTTTTATGAGCTATTTAGTACATATGGCTTTAATGATTCGATTACCTTGGGAACAAATCAGGTCACTCGTGTCAAATATCGTTTCTTGAAAACTAAAGAAATTTTAAAGGAGGTATTTGGTGATTACGCAAATTGATCTCCGTTATTTCAAGTGTTTCGAACTTCTAAAGCTTCCTCTTACTAACCTGACGTTATTGTCCGGATCGAATGCCTCTGGTAAATCTTCAATTCTTCAGGCATTGGTATTGTTACATCAAACTATTAGAGAACACGAATGGTCTACGCGACTGATGTTAAATGGTGATACCCTGAAATTGGGAACTGTTTTAGATGTAATTGATAAAGTCCATGGTCGGCATGAATTAGAGATTGCTCTTACAACTGATGAACATCATTACCACTGGGGATTCTCGGGTGAACGCACAGAGATGTCTCTCGCTATCGATCGTGTGGAAATAGATGGAGTAGTCAGCAATACTCCAGAGAAATTGCGGTATTTACTGCCCCATGATCAAGATTCTAACTCTAACGAGATAATTCGTTGCTTGCAAACACTTACCTACATTACTGCTGAGCGCATTGGACCTCGGGAATTCTATTCTCTTGAAGATAAGCAGAATACCTTAGTAGTTGGTTCTGCAGGTGAGCATGCTATTAGCTTGCTGCATTTAGGTAGGGATGAACTCGTCATAGAGGAACTGAGGTTGTCAGGCGCACCACCAACACGTTTGCGCCAAGTTGAAGCCAGAATGCAGGAATTTTTTCCAGGTTGTGGTCTGATTGTCGAACAGATTCCTCGAATGAATGCAGTTACACTTGGGCTTAGGACATCAGAAGATACTGATTTTCATCGCCCTGTTCATGTCGGTTTTGGATTGACACAGGTTTTGCCTATTGTCATTGCTGCACTTTCGACAGCAAAAGGAAACTTGCTTTTAATTGAAAATCCTGAAGTACATCTCCATCCTGCCGGGCAAGCACTAATGGGAGAATTTTTGGCTCATGTAGCCCAAGCAGGAATACAAATAATAATTGAAACTCATAGCGATCATGTTCTTAACGGTATTCGTCGCGCGGTACGAGCCCAAAGACTTATACCAGAACAAGTTACCTTGCATTTCTTCAGACCAAGAAGTGAAAACGAAGCCCAAGTAATGACTCCACAGCTTGATTCTTCAGGACATATTGATGTGTGGCCTGAAGGTTTCTTTGATCAGTTTGACAAAGATTTGAATCACTTTGCAGGATGGGAGAGTTGAACGATATGGAATTGATGATAAATGAACTCTCTTGCAATGGACAATTTCCTGATTTTAAGGCATTCAGCGAAGCGATTGATCGGTTGATGCTTATGAGAAGTATATGCCGAAAATTTGGTCGAGAATTATACTGCCATCGGAACTTGACTCATGTTCAGGTAACCAGGGAATTAAACATGCACCAAGTTGTTCAGTGTTTTGATGTGGATAAAAGAAGGGCACTGATGCAATGGTTCACAAGGCAAGGTCCATTTTGGGAAGATATACGCGAGCATGACTCGGATGATTATATAGAATGCCAAGATGAAATCGTCACTGATACTGCAATTGGTGAAGTGGCCTTTCGCTGTTTTAAAGGTAATGATTCTCAAGTTGTAAGTTTGACACCATCAAATTGGGAATACTCGCCTCTACAAATTTACTGGAAACGTACGAGCGAAGAAAGCCTGGAAATAGATGTGCTTAATCATTTCGACACTGGATCACTAGAGAAAAATCTACGTTCTTCAACTGGACTAATTGAATCATGGAGTCAACTGACATCTATATGTAAAAGCCGATTCGTTGCAATCACATTTTCAACAGACGCCTTTGATCCGTTATTTGGTTATCCATTTTCACATGGAGTAGCACAACGCATAATAGAGCGGTTAGAAGTGCTTGAAAAATTAATAAACTTTGTTGATCCATTAGGCAATAGAACACCAGAGGGTCATAGACTTTATCAGGAACATTTTACAGGCGACAAAGCTTGGTTTTCAGACTCGTCAGATAAAGAAAAACGAGATTTTGAAAAAGAGTTGACTTTTAAACACCCTGGGAAAGATGGAAGTTCACTTTTCTGCACTATGCACGGCAAGATTAAAACCCCACAAATCCGCATCCATTTCACCCTACCTAGTCAGACAGATCCAGAGCTATATGTTGTTTACATCGGTCCCAAAATAACAAAGCGATAGTTTATGTATGACCGCATAGCACAGGCCCTAACCAAACTCTTTGACCGGCACCGGATCGTCTTCTGGTACGATGCCAAGCAGGAATTGCGCGACGACTACGAAGCATTGTCTTTACCCGGTGTCGAGAAACTGGAACTGACTAACAACGAATACGGTATCAAATACAAAATTCTGCGCGAACAGCCGGAACAGAAATTCCTGCTCTACCGAGAAGGTCCTCAGCCTGTCGATCTGGATAACTGGCTGCTGGATGTGCAATTGGCCCATGGCGAGTTCCGTACCGATCAGGTGGCTATCTGGTTGTCCGAACTTGAGCTTGGCCTTGAATTTGCGGATATGGTGCAGGCCCATGTGGAATTCTTCCAGGCGATCAAACGCAAGGATGCTCTTAGAAAGCTGTTGAAACAGGATGACACTGCAGGACAGATTCGTCTGAAAATGCTGGCGGTATGCACAGGCAGCGAACCGCGCATGGATGCGGTGGTGGAAAACCTGCTGCAGGAATTGGCCGACGGCCGGGACGAGAAGATCAAACTGGTCGACCGATGTAACCTGGGCAGCTTTCTCTGGGAACAGATGACCCGCCTTTATGGTTACAATTCCGGAGAACCGGGCATCCGTGATTTTGCTATCGAGTTGTTCAAGTCTTGCTACGCCATGGGCACCGACGGCCAGGTGAGTCTGACTGGTGATGCGCTGGTGTTTCTCAAGCGCTGGAAGGACAGCCGCCAGTTTGAAGACGGCTTTGAAACGCTCTCGGGTGAATGCGCCGATGTTCTGGGCATCGAACAGGATCTGGCCAAGCGGGATTTCCGTGAGTTGATTGAGATGGATTACTTCCGCTTGATCGACCAAAAGATCATCAGCGACCTGGTGCGGGCTGTGGCATCACGCACGGTGTCCAGTGGTGACGTGGCGGTCTGGGTTCGCCAGCGGCGGCAAGGTCATTGGTATCGCGAATACCGTCATCTCTACGAGGCGGTCGATTATGCGGCTCAGTTCACCCATGCCCTTGGTGAAGCCAAGCTGACCATGGACAGCCTGGCTGAAGGTGTGCAGCGCTACAGTCGTTTCTGGTATCAGCTCGATCAGCTTTACCGAAAATTCACCTACCACATGCGACTATCCGGCCAGGCATCGTTGATGGGCAGCCTGACTGATCAGATCGAAAACCTTTATTCCAATAACTACCTGCTGAAGCTCGGCGACCGTTTCCAAACCTTTGTAGATACGACACCCAAATGGGAAGCTTTCCCGGTACGTAAACAGAAGGATTTTTTCGAACATTGGGTGAGGCCATTCCTGCGCAAGGATAACAAGGTTTGCGTGATTATCTCCGATGCCATGCGCTATGAAATCGGTGATGAGTTGTTGAGTCTCATCCGCCAGGAAGACCGTTACAGCGCCGAACTGGAACCGGCGCTTTCTATGTTGCCCAGCTACACCCAGCTCGGCATGGCGGCACTATTGCCCAATAAAGAATTGTCGATTGCCGATAATGAAACCGGCACCGTGCTGGTGGATGGACAAAGCTCCCAGGGCACGGCAAATCGCACAAAAATTCTGCAAACAGCGCTGAATGGAAGGGGGCAAACGATTAAAGCAGAAGAATTCATGCAGCTTAATCGTGATGAAAGGCGAGAT
Source organism: Nitrosomonas aestuarii (assembly GCF_003046585.1). Lineage (GTDB taxonomy): Bacteria > Pseudomonadota > Gammaproteobacteria > Burkholderiales > Nitrosomonadaceae > Nitrosomonas > Nitrosomonas aestuarii. Next base: position 183,359 of record NZ_QAAE01000007.1, read on the forward strand.
CTTCTAAAAGCGAATGACGTGCTGTATGTATATCACAATCGCATTGATCATACCGGGGATAAAATGCACTCAGAAGGTCAAACTTTTGAAGCGGCAGATCAAACATTGAACGATATTGTCTTGCTGATAAAAAAACTTACAGCAGCTAATGCCAGCAACATTTTGGTTACTGCTGACCACGGGTTTATCTATCAAGATAACGAACTGGATGAAAGTGACTTTCTGAGTGTGGATGCTAAAGGTGATAAGGTGCTTTATCGGGATCGGCGATTTGTTTTGGGAAAAAATCTGGCAGAATCAAATAGCCTGCACAAATTTACATCCGAACAGCTCGACCTTGCCGGTGAGGTTGAAGTACAAATTCCCAAGTCGATCAACCGACTGCGCCTGAAGGGCTCCGGTAGTCGATTTGTGCATGGTGGTGCATCGTTGCAGGAGGTGGTGATCCCGGTGCTCAAGATCAACAAGAAGCGCCAAAGCGATGTGACAGTTGTTGAGGTGGACATCCTGCGTGGATCCAGTTCAGTAATTACCTCAGGACAGCTGGCAGTGACGATGTATCAGGCAGAGCCGGTCACGGACAAGACCCAGCCACGTGTATTGCGGGCTGGCATTTACACTGAGGCAGGTGATTTGATATCCGATAGCCACGATTTGACTTTTGACCTGGGTTCGGACAATCCCCGGGAGCGGGAGCTGCAGGTACGTTTTGTATTGACTCGCAAAGCTGACGAGGCTAACGGTCAGGAAGTCATTCTACGGCTGGAGGAAAAGCACGCTGGAACTTCACATTACAAGGAATACAAGTCACTCCGGTACTTGATGCGGCGCTCATTTACCAGCGACTTTGATTTTTAAAGAGCAGGCAACTGATGAACGAACTTGACCAAAAAATTAACTTGCATTTCCCGGGACTTGTTGTCCGTAAAGATCTCGTCAAGACGGTCAAGGGCAACGCCATCGTTCCTTCCTACGTGCTGGAATATCTGCTGGGACAGTATTGCGCAACCAACGATGAAGTCACTATTCAGACAGGAATAGAAACTGTTAAAGAAATACTGGCTAAACATTATGTGCATCGAAATGAAGCGGGACTCATACGGTCTAATATCCGGGAAAAAGGACGCTATAAAGTCATAGACAAGATTAGTGTTGATTTAAATGCGAATAATGACACTTATGAAGCCCGATTTGCCAATCTTGGTATAAAAGAAGTGCTTGTCGATTCAGGTACAATAAAAAAACACCCCAAACTGCTGGTCAGCGGTGTGTGGTGCATTGCAGACATCGAATACGAATTCACCGAAGACAGAAACGCCAGCCCTTGGGTCTTGTCGACACTCAAACCGATCCAGCTGTCTCAATTTGATTTTGACGGTTATGTTGAGGCCCGCAAGCAATTCACGACCGACGAGTGGATTGACCTGCTTGTTCAAAGCATTGGTTTCAATCCAGAGATGTTCGGCAAGCGCAGCAAACTGATTCAACTGATCCGTCTGATTCCGTTTTGCGAGCGCAATTACAATCTGATCGAGCTTGGCCCCAAGGGAACCGGAAAATCTCATATCTACTCGGAGTTCTCGCCTCACGGCATTCTGATCTCCGGCGGCGAGGTCACGGTTCCCAAGCTGTTCGTGAGTAATTCTTCTGGAAAAATCGGTTTGGTTGGTTACTGGGATTGTGTTGCTTTTGACGAGTTTGCCGGAAAGCAGAAACGTGTGGACAAGGCGTTGGTCGACATCATGAAGAACTACATGGCCAACAAATCTTTCTCGCGAGGTGTCGAGACCTTGGGCGCGGAGGCTTCTATGGTTTTCGTGGGCAATACACAGCATACCGTGCCTTACATGCTTAAGCACTCTGATCTGTTTTGCGAGTTGCCCGATAAGTTTTACGATTCCGCGTTTCTTGACCGCATCCATTTCTATATCCCGGGTTGGGAAGTCGACATCATCCGAGGCGAGATGTTTTCCAACGGTTACGGTTTCGTAGTGGACTACCTGGCCGAGGTGCTTCGTTCGTTGCGCAATCATGATTATTCGGATCGCTACAAGGAGCATTTCACGCTCTCTTCCGACATCTCGACTCGGGACCGCGACGGGATCAATAAAACTTTCTCTGGTCTGATGAAAATCCTGTTTCCACATGGTGGCGCAACCAGGGAAGAAATTGAAGAACTGCTGAAGTTTGCGATTGAAGGCCGCAAGCGCGTCAAAGACCAGTTGATGCGAATTGATTCCACCTACGGCAATGTTCGTTTTGACTATCTTGACGCGGATGGACAGGCCAAACCTGTCACCACGCTCGAAGAGGAAGAATATCCCAGTTACTACCATAAAACCATCGCCGAAGGTGACGACGGAAAAATTGCAAAAGATGCGCAACCAGGCTCGCCCCAGGCTCCGGCCGAACCACTGGCAACGACCAAGCCCGTCCTTGAGGAAAAACACCTTACATTCCAGGAGAACCAAAAGGGCCTCTCATTCGATACGCTGCTTGGTCCTTATATCAAAGGTGCAACCACAATCACGATTACTGATCCTTATATTCGTCAATTTCACCAGATACGCAATTTCATGGAATTCCTGGAAACGGTGGTCAAATACAAAGCTCCAGATGAAGAAATTTCCGTGCATCTAGTAACAATGGAAGATGAATTCAGGAGTGATCAGCAAAAAGACAACTTCGAGAAGATGAAGGAGTCAGCCAGCTCGGTGGGTGTGAACTTCACCTGGAAGTTTGACAGCACTGGCACTATCCACGCTCGCCATATCGTGACTGACCACGGCTGGAAAATTTCCCTGGATCGCGGCCTCGACATCTTCCAGCACTACGAGATGAATGATGCTTTTACCTTTGCCAATCGATTGCAACAATATCGGCCTTGCAAGGCGTTTGAGGTGACGTTTATTAAAACCGGGGCGAGCACGGTTTCACTAGATGGAGGAGTTCACGGATGATTCGTGCTGAATATTTTCGTTTTCTTCAAACGCTCAATGCCCAGAGTGTTCCTGCTGACGTAAGGAAAATTGCCAATTTGGTATTACAGCATTTGGGTACATTGATTCCGCTTTCAACTGCGCAGGGACAACGAATCAAAAAGATAGTAAAGTTGGCTCAGGAAAACTGGAGTTCTGTCGGCACAGATATTGATCCTCCATCGGAGCAGGTTACCGAACAGACCTGTCCAATCATCCAGTTGAAAAGTATTTCAGTTGGACCCTTTCGTGGATTTGCAAAACAGGAAGATTTAGATCTGGATAGTAAATTGGTGTTGATATACGGCCCCAATGGAACTGGGAAATCCAGTTTTTGTGAAGCTTTGGAGTATGGCTTACTTGGAAATGTCGCTGAAGCGGAAAGCAAACGATTTCGTAACCAGCAGGATTACCTGAAAAATGCCTACACCGAAGGTTTCACGCCGCCAACACTTGTTGGGATCGATAACCAAGGAAACGACATTTTGATAACCCGAAATGAGCTACTGTACCGGTTTTGTTTTGTCGAGAAGAACCGGATCGACAATTTCTCCCGTATTGCTGCCCAGGCACCGGCCAAGCAGGCGGAGTTGATTTCCACGTTGTTTGGTCTCGACGCCTTCACAGAGTTTGTTCGCAACTTTTCGGATACGATGGACGGTAGATACATCGATCTTGAGGGAGTGAAGACAAAGGAGTTGGGAAAAAAGCGGGAGGTGCTGGCCGGGTACCAGCAGCAACTGAAAACCACAATCCCCGAAGAAATTCAGAATATTGAAAAAGACGAAAGGGATCTGGTGCAGGAGTATCGTGAAGGCTGCTCATTCTCTCAAATGATTACTGAGCTTAATGGCACCGAAGAACAGATCGGAATGATCAAACAACTTGAGAATGAAGTCCAAAAGCAACTGCCTTCCAAGAACAATGTAACCAGTTACAGTTTAGATACCCTGAAACAGTCTATAGAAACAAATATTAACCAACTTGAGAGCAAACAGGACGCGCTTTCAAGAGCCAGTCATCAGGTTTCATTTAAGCAACTTTATGATGCTGTGACACAGCTAAAGGAAAGTAGTCCTGAAAGCTGCCCTGCCTGTCAGACGCCACTTTCGCAAGCGAAAGTGAACCCTTTCGATTACGCTGACGCTGAGCTGAAAAAACTTGAACATTTAAGCCGCTTGCAGGATGAGTTGCAGACGCTGAAGCGGGATATTGTCACATCTCTGAACAGCTTGTCTGTAATGATTAACGTCTGCTGTTCCCATTACCCAGAAAACAATCCGCTCACTGCTATTCAAATTACAGATGGAAAGGCGATCACCATTGATTGGTGGCATTCCCTTCTTCAGAATCCCGGCGCTGAACTTACCCCGCTGCTGCATCTTGAGAACCAAGTTAAACAGCTTGAAGAGTTAGACAAGGCAATTGATACAGATGCGGCCGAACGAATTGAGAAACAGGCCAAACTTACTCGGCTTCGTGAATTGACTGAGCGAATTGTAAAACTTCAAACGCGCAGCGAAACGGCAAACACAACAAAGAATAAAGCGGAAGAGGCAATTGCCAAATTTGATGCGGAGAATACACAGCTTATTGAAAATTCAGAAGCAGAGAAAACGGTTGTTGTTCAAAACCAAGCCATTGCAGATGCGTACGCTATCTTTGTCCAGAAACTAAATGCATATATAAATGGCCTCCCTGCGACGTTGGTAGCAGACTTAGGCGAAACTGTTGTGCAACTCTACAACGCCTTCAACCGTAATGACTCTGAACATGAGCAGTTGGCAAGCATTCGCTTTCCGTTGAACCAAAACCAACGTCTTCAAATTACATTCAAAAAGAACCCGGGTAGGTATTTTGACGCATTGCATATATTGAGTGAAGGCCACATCCGATGCGTTGGTCTCGCAATACTGACAGCCAAAAACCTCAAAGAAAATTGCCCTCTCCTTATTTTTGATGATCCAGTAAACGCGATTGATGATGATCACCGCGAATCAATTAGGAAAACGTTGTTTGAAGACAGCTTTTTCAATAACAAGCAAATAATCTTAGCCTGCCATGGCGAAGAGTTTTTTAAAGATATTCAAAATCTATTATCTGTGGAGAAGGCGAGCCAGTCTAAGACAGTTTCCTTTTTGCCGAAAACTGGTGATATCCATATACTTGTTGATCTCAATTGTTCATCGCGAAATTATATAATCGCTGCTAGTTCTCATTATGACAGGAACGAAATCCGAGGCGCGCTAGTTAAATCAAGACAGGCTCTTGAATCCCTCACTAAGGGAAAAGTGTGGCGCTATGTAAATAGATATGGTGATGGGAACCTTAGCATTAAACTACGTTCTGCAACCGCACCTATCGAACTCCGTAATCTAACAGAGCAATTAAAAGCAAAAATCAACAAAGCTGACTTTTCTGACGGAAACAAGACTGATGTTTTAACTCCCATCGAATCCCTGCTCAGTGTAAGAGGTGATTCAAGAGAATGGAGGTACCTCAACAAAGGAGTTCACGAAGAAACAGATCGAGCAGAATTTGACCGACAAACGGTGAATCAAATCATTACGGGATTGAAAGGGCTAGACGCCGCACTGAAGGTGCAGGAGGCGCAATGAAGCTCCTCCACACATCCGACTGGCACATTGGACGCACTCTTTATGGCAGAAAACGCTACGAGGAGTGCGAGGCTTTTCTGACTTGGCTGACTGAGACGATTAAGCAGAATGAAATTGATGCGCTGCTGGTGGCGGGTGATGTATTTGACACCAGCGCTCCGAGCAATCGTGCCCAAGAGCTCTATTACCGTTTCCTGTGCCGAATGGCCACCTCATCCTGTCGGCATGTCATCGTCGTTGCGGGTAACCACGATTCGCCGTCCTTCCTCAATGCACCCAAGGAGTTGCTCAAGGCTCTTGATGTTCATGTGATCGGTAATAGCACGGAATTCCCGGAAGACGAAGTACTGGTACTCCGTAATGCGCAGGATATACCGGAATTGATTGTTTGCGCGGTGCTCTACCTTCGTGACAGGGACATCCGCGTGGTGGAGGCGGGTGAAAGTGTTGAAGACAAGGAAAGAAAGCTAATTGACGGTATCCGCACTCATTACGCCACTGTCGCCGCCTTGGCCGAACAGAAACGTGATGAACTCGGGGTCGATATTCCCATTATTGACACCCCAGGATTTCCTTGTGCCCCGCTATGTTAACGCCAAGTACGGTATATACCGCTTTGCCAACATAACGACTGTCTTCCTTCACTTTGTAGTGTATGGCATCCAGCCAAACAAATGGATAATGACTGTCCAATGACCGCTGCTGCCAGTCCCTGAGCTCCGGAATCAGTTTGTCAGTTATCGCACTGATCGTCGCCGCAGAAACATCAATACCGTATAATTCAGCAATATGCGCCGTTATATCTGCATAGCTGGAACCGAGTGCAAATAGCGAAAGTATCTTTCGCTCTATTTCGTCGGTAAGATGGGTCTGATGCTTCTTGACTAACTGCGGCTCAAATGTGCCATTGCGATCTCGTGGCGTATCCAACTGGAAACTACCAGAAGTCGATTTCACAGTCTTTGGCGTCGATCCATTCTTCCGGTTCTGCTCATCCCCGGATCCAATATGCTGCTCAAGTTCTGCCGCCAATGCCGCTTCTGTAAGTTGTTTGATCAGCGGTGTTAAAATACCGTTCTGACCACTTAAGTCATGCCCGGCTTTCAATGCCTCCACGGCTTTTTCAAAATCAAATTGCGGTGTAGTCTTGCTCATGCGTTACTCCTGTAAAATTTAATAGTAAAGGAATGACACAGAATTTCTAATACTCCCAATTCGAGGATCGGTTGAGTAAATATGTTTAACCCGGGCAGTTACGCAGTTTAATTTACAGTCTCAAGTACATTTTGATTTGTATCTGAAATTGCATCAGTTTAGTTGTAGTAGTTCAAATCAAATCTTTAGCATTTTTTTCTTCTGTAACGCATCAGCTTGTGTCAAATGTGTTTTCTCCCCATCATATTCAACAACTACATCATTCCCTGCAACAGGCTTGCCATCTATTGCACTTAATTGATGCACTATAAAACCCTTGCCCGTTTGCTGATAAAAAACTTCGTTTTCCTTATCAATGTATAAGATCTTGCCCTCATACTGTTTTTTATCTTCGGGTTTCTGCGCCAGGTAAATATTGTAGATACCAGGCTTAATACCTTCTTCTGCTTTTTTGATGGTGCCTGTTGTCTCCCATTCATTATTGACCATGGCCTGAATGATTTTTTGCCCGTTCATTACAACAATGCGCAGTTTCTGGGTCGTCATTTTTGTTTGTGTTTTAGTAAATTGAAGATTGACATTTGATGCACATGGATCAGTTTTATGAAACTACTTCATGATTGGCGAGCGCATCAAGGACTTTGAGCAAATCAAAATTTGTCGATCTTTCTGTACCATATAAAAAAGCAATCAGTTGTAAGGCACCGCTGCCTTTGGCAGAGAAGCGCCCATCCTGTAATGCGTTAATGGTATATTGAACAATATTCGAGCAGTTTCTGCCTTCCTCAAAGTAGCTTTTGACCCTGGTTGTCAGTATTTTCCTGTCGCCACTCGATAAGTCACGCATAATGTCTTGTGGCTTGCGCTTGTCTTTTTTGAGCAGATGATAAATCGAGTCCAGTAATGAAACGGGTGCATTTTGTTTTTGTTCATGAAGAACGGAATCAGTGTCAGATTTATCTTGAGTATTGTGTGTTTCTTCTGTTTCGCTGTAACCCTGAATATTTTTCTGTTCCAGGAATTTGCTGAAGTGCTTTACATCCAGTCTTGATATCTCTTCCGGCGCACTGAGATTGAGCCATCCTGTAACTTCTTCTTTGTTGATTTTATAGATTCTAGTCAAATCATAAAGCGCTGTGACATCGGTGCAGCGACCAGACCGGTAAACTTCGTCTATCGGATCGGGTAGATCAAGTAATGTGGCATGTGTGGTGATATATGGATTGGTTTTGCCGATATGCCGTGCAATTTCAGACTTTGTTTTGCCGGCAGCCAGTTGCCGTCCGATAAAGTCTGCAATTTCTCTGGAAGTTAAATTGTCACGTTGCAGATTCTCAATCACCTGATCGGCTTCGCTGTAATCGGTATCAACGAATACCGGAATTTTTTTTAATCCGGCATTGATGCTCGCTCGATAACGTCTGGCACCATGATTGATGATATAGGTGCCCGGTTTATCCGGATTGGGGCGCACTGATATTGGTGATTTCACCCCGCGTAATTTAACGGTTTCGGTTAATTCCCGTAATGTCTCTTTATTAAACTCCTTTCTGGGTTGGTGAATATCCTCAATAATCAGGTTAATATCTATTTCAGTTGCACCTGCAGGCGCAGCAAGCCCTTTATGCGTTGCAGTCTTTTTTTCTGTCATCACTCTCTTTAGCCCTTGTCTGTCACACTCAATACGACGCAATAGCACTTAGACGGATTTTGTAATCGTGCGAAACTGATGAAGCGGCAGGCAGAAGCCACGGATAGCAGTCACAACCAATGTTCAGAAACCGCAATGTCAGGACGTATTTTTCTAAAGCCATGATGTTCACTCCGAAATTGATAAACATCATGGCTGGCATAAGAAACAAATTGGTCTAAAAAAGTATTTTCAACAATACCGCGAGTCAATACAAATTTGCATCGTATTGACTCATGACTGTTTTAAACCGATGTACTATGAATTACTATTATTGCTTTTTCCGTTTTATCTTTTGGTTCTATTGTGTATTATTTTGCTGAATGTCTGCGCCGACTTATCAGGTGGTGGCATGTGCTCATCCCTGATAACCTCATCATTTCATCATCAACCATCTAGATGCTGTTGATTTTCTTGGTTAAATAATATAAATCAATCATGTAATGCAACAATGTATCGATCATTTATTATTTAAATCGGTTGGCAATCACTCTTATAATACATATATATCGAATTCATATCTTGATCCTCCCGGCTTTTTTTAACAAATTCCTGTTTCTTATTTTTATAATCTTTCAAAGTGACTGAAGTCACTTTATATGTTCAACTTGAGTACGCTCAAATTATTATTTTGTTCGAGTAAAATAGCAGTAATAATACTGCAATTCAATAACAATTGTGAATTAAGCAGCTTAACCCCTGAAACTAACGATTAGTCTTTATGTACAACTTGATACTCATCACAAATATTTTACGTATCCTTGATGAAAAGGGCCTGACCAAGTCAGAGCTGGCTAAAAAAGCAGGCGTCTCCATTGCTTTCTTTACCGACCTGACTAACGATAAGGCCAATCCGTCACTCAGAATCATTGAGGCGATTGCCGAAGCATTGGAGACGCCGCTGCCGATGCTGCTCGACAGTTCGGATATGGCGTCAAGCGATCTTGAGGTGCTCGCCAAACGAAAGCCCGGTAAATTACCCAAGGGCTTTGTCTGGAAAGGCGGGGTATTGAGTGAGTACGAGGCTTATCAGGTTGAGCAATGGGACAAGAAGAACCGCGTATTCTTATCCAAAGATAACCGAAAAAATAAGAACAGAAATAAAAATTAAAAAATAACAAAAAAGTTTCAAAAAAGTATTGCACGAATTATAAATTCGTTATATCGTTACATTCATTCTGAACTGAATGGTGTAAACAAGCCCATGCAAGATATTGCAGTTGCTCCACTCACAGCCCCGGTCACGGCCGCGTCGACGGTCAGGGACCGCGCCAAAAGAAAGCTTGAACGCGATGCCCGCGATATCGTGTCTGCGTTGCAGGACCCTGAAACGGTTGAAGTCATGGTCAACGC
>NZ_QAAE01000008.1 GCF_003046585.1 Nitrosomonas aestuarii
TTGGGGTGAGCAATTTCATCGAGTAGACCGCCATTTTCGATATAGAAAACGATTTCTTCGAAAGAAACGCCTCTTTCCGCAATTAACTGCTCATTCTTCTCCGCATTCCAATTGTAGAAATTCATTGCACAAAGAATAGCACAAATGTGTGCATTTTGTCATCACGCGGGAGTTTCTGCTAACGCAATGTATACGACTTTTTGTCTAATAATCTTGCAGCAAATGTCGTATAACCATGGTGATTATTAATTAACATTTTGTATTCTAACTTAAGTTCTCCATTGAATAAGACAAATGACACAAGAAAATACGACAATGCCACCCGCTAAAAAACTGCTTGAACAAGTACGTGAGAAAATAAGATACAAGCACTATAGTTTAAGCACGGAAAAAACCTATATTTCATGGATTAAACACTATATTATTTTCCATGGCAAACGCCATCCGGCTGATATGGGAGCGGTTGAAGTGGAAAGGTTTTTAACCTACCTGGCAAATGATCGGCATGTATCCAGTTCTACACAAAATCAGGCATTATCGGCAATCCTGTTTCTGTACCGGGATGTTCTGGCATTGAAATTGCCTTGGCTGGGTAGTTTCGAACGATCCAAAAAACCACAGCGCTTGCCGGTGGTATTGACACAATCGGAAGTGCAGGCGCTGTTGAGCGAAACTGCAACTGCGCCGGAACCGGTTGGTTTAATTTTCAGAATGTTGTACGGAACAGGCATGCGTTTAATGGAAGCTGTTAGATTACGCGTCAAGGATGTTGAGTTGACGCGCCAGGAAATCGTAGTACGTGATGGCAAGGGCGGCAAGGATCGCGTGACGATGCTGCCCGACAGCTTATTGGAAGCCATGCGCCATCAGCTTGCGAAGCGCAGGGAATGGCATGAAAATGACCTTAAAATGGGCAAAGCAGATGTCTGGCTACCGAATGCACTGGCTGTTAAATATCCCAATGCGCCCAAGAAGTGGGGTTGGCAATATGTATTTGCTGCCAGAAAATATTCCATTGATCCGCGCAGTCAAGCCGAGCGCCGTCATCATATCGATGAGAAGCAGGTGCAGCGCTATGTCAAAAAAGCAGCGCAGGCGGCAGGTGTTGTCAAGCCGACATCACCGCATACCTTGCGTCACAGTTTTGCAACGCATATTCTGCAGGCCGGATATGACATCCGCACGGTACAGGAATTGTTGGGACATAGCGATGTTTCAACGACGATGATCTATACGCATGTTTTGAACAAAGGTAGCAAAGCGGTAGTCAGTCCACTGGATAATCTGTAACTGACCGGCCTGGCGAATACGCCCTGATAGCCCCAATATCTAATCCAAAGAATTCGAGCCATCTTTCACTTACAAAATGCTAAACTCCCCACAGTCTCAACAATAAGAATGCCACATGAAAACCGATTCAATCCCGTTCTATACCGAACCTTATGTTGCACCGAAATGGCTGCCTGGCGGTAATGCGCAGACTATTTACCCGTATTTTATGCGGCAGGCACAGTTTGCTTATCGCCGTGTGCGCTGGGAGCTGGATGATGGTGATTTTGTCGATGTTGACTGGTTGGACGGCAATACCGATGCACCCCTGGTCGTTATTTTTCACGGGCTGGAAGGCGGTTCCAGCAGCCATTATATTCGCAGCATTAAACGTATATTGCAGCAGTATGGCTGGCACAGCGTGGTGATTCATTTTCGGGGTTGTTCCGGTTCCCCGAATCGGTTAGCGCGCGCTTATCATGCCGGTGATTCGGCAGAAATTGACTGGATGATCAAACGCATTGTGCAGGAAACCAGGCAGGCCAATAATGATGCGCAGCCGGTGTATGCCATTGGTGTCTCTCTGGGTGGCAATGCATTGCTAAAATGGCTCGGTGAACAAGGCGGGCAGGCAAAAAAATGGGTTAATGGCGTGGCGGCGATTTCGGTACCGCTTGATCTCGCCGCAGCGGGCGCCGCCCTGGATGCTGGGTTTAACCAGGTTTATACGCGTCATTTTCTCAGTACGCTGAAATACAAAGTACTTGAAAAGCTGGAAAAATTTCCAGGCCTGTTTGACGCCCGGGCACTGTCGAAGTGCAGTTCCATTTACGAGTTTGATAACCTGGTAACCGCGCCCCTGCATGGCTTTCGCGACACGGACGATTACTGGCAAAAATCGAGTAGCAAACAATGGCTGCCGCATATTCAAGTACCTGCTTTAGTCATCAATGCGCTCAACGACCCTTTTATGCCCGCTTCAGTTTTACCGACGCCCGCTGAAGTCTCACCGGCTGTGACACTGGAATATCCCGAAGAAGGCGGCCACGCCGGTTTTATACAGGGACCTTTTCCTGGCAGACTGGAATGGCTGCCAAGAAAAATCGTCAGTTTTTTTTATCACCAGTGCAAGTGACACGGGTAACTCTTATAAAAACCGCGCAATAAACGCGTTTTTGACTGCTTTTGTCATCGGAATTTTGACACGATGACCGCTGCCCGGTGCAGCAAATACCGACTTACCTTTGGTATCATGCATCTGCGTTAATTCAACAACCTGATTGCCGGATGGATGAATGATCTCCAGACGATCGCCCACCTGAAAACGGTTTTTAACCAGCACTTCCGCCATGCCGCTGGTTTCATCAAATCCGGTAATATCACCGACATACTGACTGCGGCTGGATTCCGAGTAACCACGCAGGTAATTCTGTGTCTCGTGGGTCTGATGGCGCTGGTAAAAACCGCTGGTATACCCGCGATTCGCCAATCCTTCCAGTTCACCCAGTAACGCGGGATCAAATGCCCTGCCAGCGGTGGCATCATCAATGGCTTTTCGATAAACCTGCGCCGTCCTGGCGACATAATATAAAGACTTTGTTCTGCCTTCAACTTTAAATGAATCAACGCCCATTTTGACCAGCTGCTCGATATGCTCAACCGCGCGCAGGTCTTTTGAATTCATGATATACGTGCCGTGTTCGTCTTCCATGATCGGCATGAGCTGGCCGGGCCGCTCTTTTTCTTCAATCAGATAAACCTGGTCAGCTGCGGGATGACGGGTAAAGCCCCGTTGTTGATCCATCTGGTTGTTTGATTCCTGCATAGCCTGGTTAAAATCAAAATCTATTGTCGCTGCAGCTTCCCTGGCCTGGATATCGCCATTTCCACTTTCCTCTGCTGCAGTCACTTTATAGTCCCAACGGCAGGAATTGGTACAGGTGCCCTGATTTGGATCACGGTGATTAAAATAGCCGGATAACAGGCAGCGCCCGGAATATGCAATGCACAACGCGCCATGCACAAACACTTCCAGTTCCATGTCCGGGCATAAATCGCGTATCTGCGCAATTTCGTCCAGCGACAATTCACGCGAAAGAATGACGCGCGTCAAGCCGATTTTCTGCCAGAACTTTACACCCATGTAATTGACTGTGTTTGCCTGTACGGAAAGATGGACAGGGATATCGGGCCATTTTTCGCGTACCATCATAATGAGTCCGGGATCGGCCATGATCAGTGCATCCGGTTTCATGGCAATGACCGGTTCCATATCCGCCAGATAGGTTTTTACTTTTGCGTTATGCGGCATGAGATTGCTGGCGACAAAGAATTTCTTACCCAGGGCATGCGCTTCGGCAATACCGGTCTTCAGCTGCTCCAGCACAAATTCGTTATTACGCGCCCGCAGGGAATAACGCGGCTGCCCCGCGTAAACTGCATCGGCGCCGTAAGCGTAAGCAGTGCGCATTTTTTCCAGTGAACCGGCGGGAAGTAATAGTTCGGGAGTCGTCAACATAATGTAAAATTAAAATCCATATGTAATAGAAAAAACATGACATGGTTGCTGTCATAACTTGAACAATCAATCCACGCAGTTTTCAATTGTACCACTTATGTCCCTAATTTCTGCTGCACCGGCGTTTATCCACTTACGATTACACAGTGAATTTTCAATTGTGGACAGCACCATCCGGATTCATGACGTCATTGCAAAAGCGGTTGAAAACCAGATGCCTGCTTTAGCGCTTACAGATCTGGCAAACTTGTACGGCATCGTAAAATTTTATCAAAATGCCCGCAAAAACGGAATTAAACCGATTATAGGCTGTGATGTCTGGATCACCAACGAGACAGATCGCAGCAAACCGGTACGCATTTTACTGCTATGCCAGTCATATCCCGGCTATTTGCTGCTTTCGCGCTTGTTAACACGTGCCTATCTTGAAAATCAGGCGCATGGCAGAGCTGAGATTCGCTTGTCATGGCTGCAGGCCGAAGAAAATGGCACAAGGGGACTCATCGCAATATCAGGCGCACGGTTTGGCGGTATCGGCCAATCTATTTTAATCAATGATCTGCAGCAGGCAGAAAAACAGGCGCAGGACTGGGCCGAGATTTTTCCGGATCGGTTCTATATTGAGATACAGCGCGATGGGCATGATCAGGCGGAATACCTGCTGCAGCAATCGCTGATCATCGCCGCCAAACTCAACCTGCCTGTGGTAGCTACACAGTCGATTCAATTCCTTGCGCCTGATGACTTTGAAGCGCATGAAGCGCGAGTGTGTATTGCCGAAGGTTATATTCTCGCCGACCGGCGCCGCCCTAAACGATTTACCCGACAGCAGTATTTCAAGACTCAACAGGAAATGACCACGCTTTTTGCCGACATCCCGTCCGCATTGGCTAACAGCATTGAAATCGCACAGCGCTGCAATCTGGAACTGGAACTCGGCGTCAACAAACTGCCGCAGTATCCGACGCCTAACAATGAAAGTCTCGAGGAGTACCTGCGCAGCCAGGTAAGCATAGGGCTGGAGAAGCGCATGCAGGTCTGTTTTCCTGATGAAGATGAGCGTCACAAGCAGCTGTCCAAATATCAGACACGCCTGGAATTTGAGGTGGACACTATTATCACCATGGGTTTTTCCGGTTATTTTCTCATCGTGGCTGATTTTATTAACTGGGCCAAACGTAATAACGTACCGGTCGGTCCGGGTCGGGGATCGGGCGCAGGTTCGCTGGTCGCTTTTTCGCTGGGCATTACGGATCTTGATCCGTTGCGCTATGACCTGCTGTTTGAACGCTTCCTGAACCCAGAACGTGTTTCGATGCCTGATTTCGATATTGATTTTTGTCAGGACAGGCGTGAACGGGTAATTGATTACGTCAAACAGCGGTACGGAACGCAAAGTGTTTCCCAAATAATAACCTTTGGCACCATGGCAGCCAAGGCAGTTATTCGCGACATCGGCCGCGTGCTTGACCTTCCTTATAACTTCGTCGATCAACTGGCAAAGCTGGTGCCTTTTGAAATCGGCATGACACTCAAAAAAGCACGCCAGCTCGAACCGCAGTTAAATCAGCGCGCCAGCGAAGAAGAGGATGTGCGCAATTTGCTGGAGCTGGCGGAAAGGCTTGAAGGTATTACGCGCAATATAGGCATGCATGCAGGCGGCGTGCTCATTGCACCGGGCAAAATCACTGATTTTTGTCCGATTTATTGTACCGAATCAACCGAGTCTGTAGTCAGTCAACTGGACAAGGACGATGTTGAAAAAATAGGTCTGGTTAAATTCGATTTTCTCGGGCTGCGGACACTGACCACATTGGATCGGGCAGTCAGTTATATCAATCACCGCAACACATCTGAAACACCGCAAAATAAGGCTTTTTCACTGGTTTCACTTCAACTTGACGATGCAGCCACCTATGGACTGCTCAGACAGGGCAATGCTATCGGTATTTTTCAATTTGAATCACGCGGTATGAAAGATTTGCTGCAAAAAGCAAAGCCCGATCGTTTTGAAGACATTATCGCATTGGTCGCACTTTACCGGCCCGGACCGATGGATTTGATTCCTGATTTCATAGAACGCAAACATGGCAAGAAAATTGATTATCTCGACCCACGCCTTGAACCGATTTTAAGCCCAACCTACGGCATCATGATTTATCAGGAACAAGTCATGCAAATCGCACAGGTAATCGGCGGCTACAGCCTGGGCAGCGCCGATCTGTTACGCCGCGCCATGGGCAAGAAAAAAGTCGAGGAAATGGCGCAACAACGCGATATTTTTGTATCCGGAGCAGTCAAAAACGGACTTGAGGAAGACAAAGCCACGGAACTATTCGGTCTGATGGAGAAATTCGCCGGTTATGGCTTTAACAAATCGCATGCCGCCGCATATGCGCTGATCGCTTATCAAACAGCCTATCTGAAAACGCATTATCCATCAGAATTTATGGCTGCCTGTTTGTCGGCTGATATGGACGATACTGACAAAGTACATATCTTTATTGAAGACAGCCTGGCAAACAGACTCACTGTGTTACCACCCGATATCAATCTTTCAGATTATCGTTTTGTGCCTGGTGACAACAATACAATTCGATACGGTCTGGGTGCGGTCAAAGGTACCGGTGAATCGGCAATCAATTCAATCATCAAAGTACGCGAACAAAGCAGTGCTTTCTCCAGCCTGTTTGATTTTTGTAACCGGGTAGACCGGCGTATCATCAACCGCCGCGTGATTGAATCACTGATTCGAGTCGGCGCATTCGATTGCCTGAATGAAAACCGCGCCAGCCTGCTGGCGTCCGTCGGCATTGCTATCGAGGCAGCGGAACAATCCAGCCGCGCCGCAAACCAGACCAGCCTGTTTGGCAGTCAGGATGATCTGACGCTGCAACCCACATTGATTGCAGCTAAGCACTGGAGTGATCGGGAAAAGCTGCAACAGGAAAAACAGGGGCTTGGTTTTTACTTCAGCGGACACCTGTTCGACACATATATCGACGAGATCAGGCCTTTTGTCCGCACTTCACTCGATCGATTGAATCCACAACGCGAAACACAGCTGCTGGCAGGTATTATTCACGCTGTGCGCGTTCAAATGACACGACGCGGCAGAATGGCAATCATCAGCCTGGATGACGGCAGAGCTAATATCGAGTTGATTGTTTTTGATGAATTGTTTAATGAAAATCGTAACTGGCTGAAGGAAGATCAATTACTCATTGCAGAGGTCAAAGTCGGCATTCGCGGTCAATATGGCAATAATGAAGGCAGCGAAGAATTGCGCATCACGGCGGAAAAATTATACGATCTGGCCAGTATTCGCACTCAATTTGCCAAACGAATCAAACTTCACTGTAATCCCGACACGCTCCCGGCAGCCGCCACATTGAAGACACTGCTGATGCCCTACTCCAATCAGGACCAATCCGATCATAATGACCGCGTCAGTGCCGGACAATCGTCTTGTCCGGTTTCTCTGGTTTACCGGAACCAGGAAGCCGCGTGTGAAATTATCCTGGGCGAAAACTGGCAGGTCAACCTGCAGGATCAATTGCTGCAAACACTCACCCGGCATTTCAAGGCCGAGAATGTTGAGATTATTTATTAGTTTCTGAGATGCTGCTGATTACTGATCTTCCAATAAAGGACTCATAGGATATTCCAGCGCCTCTTTCATCGCAACCAGTGATAACACCGCATCACGCCCGTCAACAATACGATGATCATAAGAAAGTGCCAGATAATTCATGGGCCGGATTACGATCTGTCCGTTTTCCACCACAGGCCTGTCCTTGGTCGCATGAATGCCTAAAATTGCACTTTGCGGTGGATTGATAATCGGTGTTGACAGCATGGAGCCAAATACGCCGCCATTGGTAATCGAAAATGTACCACCGGTTAATTCTTCAATGGTCAATTTGCCATCACGCGCACGCTTGGCAAAGTCTGCAATCTGCGTTTCGATTTGCGCAAACGTCAAACGGTCCGCGTTACGGAGAATCGGAACCACGAGTCCGCGCGAACTACCCACGGCAATCCCGATATCATAATAATCATGGTAAATAATTTCATTGCCTTCAACCGATGCATTGACGATGGGATATTTTTTAAGTGCAGCGACAACCGCTTTTATAAAAAAGGACATAAACCCGAGCTTAACGCCATGCTCCTTCTCAAATTCGTTACGATAACGCTCGCGCAGATTAATCACGGCCTGCATATTCACTTCGTTAAATGTCGTCAATATCGCCGCTGTTGATTGCGATTGTAAAAGCCTTTCTGCAATACGCATACGCAACCGCGACATGGTGACCCGGCGATCAATGCGTTCACCTGATTCACCGGATTCTGTGGTATCAGCAGGTTGCGCAGCCTG
Organism: Nitrosomonas aestuarii; assembly: GCF_003046585.1. Taxonomy (GTDB): domain Bacteria; phylum Pseudomonadota; class Gammaproteobacteria; order Burkholderiales; family Nitrosomonadaceae; genus Nitrosomonas; species Nitrosomonas aestuarii. The sequence goes on from NZ_QAAE01000008.1 coordinate 8,169, forward strand.
TTCCTGACCGGCGCTGTCTTCATCCGCCTCAACAGCGTTGTTTTCTGTCTTATGCTGTTGTATATAAGCCTGCACGTCTTCACGGGTAATGCGCCCTCCACGGCCTGTCCCCTTGATCGACTTCGTGTCCGACGCTTTCAACTGATTTTCTTCTACCAGTTTACGAGCAGCAGGCATCAACATTGGAATCGTTGGGTCGGCTTTTCTTTTGGTTTTATCAGTTTCGGTTTCTTCCTGCTCATCATCCGTTGCAGCATCTGATTCATTTTTTGATGCGGCTGCGGATTCAGTGTCAGACTCAGCCGTTTCAGCTTCAGCTTCAGTTTCAGACTCAGCCGCTTCCGTATCAATGGTTGCTATGACTTCCCCGCTTGTCACTGTAGCGCCGTCACCTTTTACAATTTTTTTTAAAACACCTGCATGAGACGCGGGCAATTCCAGTACAACTTTATCCGTTTCAATATCAATTAAATTTTCATCGCGCTCAACATGTTCACCTTGTTTTTTGTGCCATGAAACCAGTGTCGCTTCTGCCACCGATTCAGATAACATGGGTACTTTAACTTCAACTAACATAGTGTCCCCTTTTTTCTAAATTTTATCCCGGAATGCTGCCTCAATCACTTCTTTTTGTTGCATTTTATGTATCGCCAGATAGCCGACTGACGGTGATGCGGATGAGGGCCGCAATGCATAACCCAATATCTGGCTCGGTTTCATATTCCGCAGCAGGTAATGCTGGATGCGGTGCCAGGCACCCTGGTTACCGGGTTCCTCCTGACACCAGATGATTTCTTTTGCTTTGTTGTAACGTTTGATTTCCTGCTTGAAATCTTCGTGTGGGAATGGATAAAGCTGCTCGAGTCTGATAATAGCCATATCGGTTATCTGGTTTTCCTGACGATACGTCCTCAGCTCATAATAGATTTTTCCACTGCATACAATAATGCGTTTAACATTCTTCGGTTCCAATTCCTCAACTTCCGGAATGACCGGATAAAAGACACCTTCGGCCAGTTCTTCAAGACTCGACACCGATTCCTTGTGCCGTAACATGCTTTTTGGACTCATGATGACCAGAGGCTTGCGTAGGGGGCGTATCATTTGCCGGCGCAGTAAATGATACATTTGCGCCGGAGTTGACGGCACACACACCTGAATATTGTAATCCGCACAAAGTTGCAAATAACGTTCGAGGCGGGCAGATGAATGCTCGGGCCCTTGTCCTTCATAACCATGCGGCAGCAGCATCACCAATCCGCACAGACGTCCCCATTTGGCTTCGCCGGATGCGATGAACTGATCAATGACAACCTGCGCGCCATTGGAAAAATCACCGAACTGCGCTTCCCAAACCACCAATTCATGCGGCTGCCCGGTGGCATAACCATATTCAAATCCCAGCACGGCCTCTTCTGACAAAATTGAATCAATGACAACAAAATCGGGTTGATCTGGTGTGATATGTCGCAAGGGAACGTAAATATTTTTGTCTGCAAGCGATGTATCTTGATTATGCAGTACTGCGTGCCGATGAAAAAAGGTTCCGCGGCCTGAATCCTGTCCGGAGATGCGTATCGGAAAACCCTCATAAAGCAGCGCCGCATAGGCCAGATTCTCCGCCATACCCCAGTCCAATGGCAGATTCCCTTCTCCCATTGAACGTCTGTCTTCAATAATTTTTTCAACACGCTTATGCAGAATGAATTTTTCCGGAATATCAGTCAGGCGCACAGCCAGTTGTTTAAGGGTATCAAGAGAAATACCTGTTTTAACCGGCTGGTTCCACTTGAAAGGTTTCTTGAATGCCGCCCAGTTGACTGAATAAGGGGATTTGTAGTTGTAGCGAATATTTTTATTCGGGTTAATGCCGGCATCCATTGCTTCTCGGTAAGCCTGGGCCATGGCATCTGCTTCATTCGGTTTAATAATGCCTGCGACTTCAAGTTTTTCGGCATAACGCTGGCGCGTCCCGGGATGCTGGTTGATGATCTGATACATTTTGGGTTGTGTAACCATCGGATCATCCTGCTCATTGTGTCCCAGGCGGCGAAAGCATACCATGTCGATCACGACATCTTTATGGAACTGCATGCGAAAATCCAGCGCGAGCTCGGTAATCATAATGACTGCTTCCGGATCATCGCCATTTACATGAAAAACAGGTGCCTCGACCATTTTAGCTACATCAGTGCAATACAGCGTGGAGCGGCTGTCACGCGGATCCGACGTGGTAAAGCCAATTTGATTGTTAATGATAATATGGATAGTGCCGCCTGTACCATAACCGCGTGTTTGCGACAGATTCAGTGTTTCCATGACAACACCCTGACCGGCAAATGCAGCATCGCCATGAATTAAAACCGGTATTACTTTATCGCCTTGCCTGTCACGTAAACGATGTTGACGTGCACGCACGGAACCTTCCACGACCGGATCAACGATTTCCAGATGTGATGGATTAAACGCTAAAGCAAGGCGTACTACGCCACCTGGCGTGGTAATGGCTGAAGAAAAACCCTGATGATATTTGACATCGCCAGAGGGCAGATCCTGCGCATATTTTTCTTCAAATTCACGAAACAGGTCCGCGGGCATTTTTCCCAGTGTATTGACCAGCACATTCAATCTGGCTCGATGTGCCATACCAATAACAATTTCGTCGACACCTGATTTGCCGGCAGAATTTATCAAACCGTCGAGTAGAGGAATCAGACTTTCATTACCTTCTCCCGAGAAGCGCTTCTGGCCAATATAACGGGTATGCAGATACTTTTCCAACCCTTCAGCAGCGCTCAATCTTTCCAGAATATGTTTTTTGTATTCAATGCTGTAATCTGGGTTGGAACGTTTTGTTTCCAGCCTGCTCTGTATCCAGCGTTTTTGCTCAACCGATGAAATATACATATATTCAGCGCCGATTGAACCGCAATAGGTTTCTTTGAGTATCTGCAGAATTTCCCGCAAAGGCGCATGATCCGGTCCTGCCAACGAGCCTGTATTGTATACAGTATCCAAATCATTATCCGTGAAACCGAAATTAGCCGGATCAAGCTCAGATCGATACGGTTTCGAGTCGGTTTGCAAAGGGTCCAGCGATGCCTGGCTCAGGCCCAGATAGCGATACATGTTAATTAACTGCAGCACCGCAACTTGTTTGCGGTCATTGGTATCCGAATGCGCCGTTTGGATCACTTCGGGCAAAACGATCATACGGTCGGCATCTTCACCTTTCTTGGTGTCTCTGTTCTCTTTGGCCGGTTGCGATTCATTTGTGACGACAGCGCTTTTTAGTAGCTGACTGACTGGCAATCCTTGCGTTTGATGAATCGTGTCAAAATATTCGCGCCATGAGGGCTCAACTGAAATGGGATTATGCAGATATTCCTCATAAATTGCCTCGATAAAAGGCGCATTTGAACCAAATAACGGAGAATCCTGCAACTGCTTATTCATATCCGGCAGTCTCAGTCAATAATTATTTACGAAAATCAGCAGGTACATCACGCATCGGTGTACCTGTGTACAATTGGCGCGGACGTCCGATCTTGTAATCCGGATCAGAAACCATCTCATTCCATTGTGCGACCCAGCCAACCGTCCGCGCCATTGCAAAGATCGCGGTAAACATGATGGTTGGAATACCCATCGCACGTTGTACGATGCCCGAATAGAAATCAACATTCGGATACAATTTTCTGGTAATAAAATAGTCGTCTTCCAACGCAATCCTTTCCAGTTCAAGCGCCAGTTTGAACAAACGGTCATTCTGTAATCCGAGCACATTTAAGACTTCGTGACAGGTTTCACGCATCAGTTTTGCACGGGGGTCAAAATTTTTGTATACCCGGTGTCCAAATCCCATCAAACGATAATTTTCATCTTTACTTTTGGCACGCTTGATATATTCGTTTATACGCGAGACATCACCAATTTCCTCAAGCATATGTAAGCAGGCCTCATTCGCACCACCATGAGCCGGTCCCCACAAACAAGCGATACCTGCAGAAACACAAGCAAATGGATTAGCGCCGCTTGATCCGGCCAGGCGTACTGTAGATGTAGAAGCGTTCTGTTCATGGTCGGCATGCAAAATCAAAATGCGATCCAAAGCACGTACAATTTTGGGGTCAGCCTTATAATCTTCCGTCGGTAATGAAAACATCATGTGTAAAAAATTTTCAGCATAACTGAGATTGTTACGCGGATAGATATAGGGCTGGCCAATATTATATTTGTATGCCATCGCTGCGATGGTCGGCAACTTGGCAATCAAACGCATTGCAGATAACTCCCGATGACTTGCATCGGAAATATCCATAGCCTCATGATAAAAAGCCGACAAGGCACCTACCACACCAACCATTACCGCCATTGGATGCGCATCCCGACGAAATCCACTATAAAACTTGACCAGTTGCTCATGCAGCATCGTATGATGCTTGATATCCTTGTCAAAGCTGGCTTTTTCACTCTCTTTGGGCAGTTCTCCATGCATCAGGAGATAACAAATTTCGACAAAGTCGCATTGTCTTGCAAGCTGTTCGATCGGGTAGCCGCGATATAACAGAATACCCTTATCACCATCAATGAAGGTTATTTCGGAACTGTTACTGGCGGTAGATAGAAAACCAGGATCATAAGTAAATAATCCACTTTTGGCATGCAACTTACGAATATCCACTACATCCGGCCCCATGGTACCTGACATGACGGGAAGTTCTATGGGTTCACTGCCGACTCCAAGATTCAAGGTTGCTGTACCTTTCTGTGCCATTTTACTTCTCCACGTATTACAATAGTTAACTTACTGGGCGCTGTTTCATCTCATTACAGCTGCTTTGCAGACACTCAGATGTTTTCTGTTTCAATGTGCACACTTAGCTTTTCTGTAGCAATTTTAATACCGGTAACAGATCATCGTCCATGACTGCCTTTCTTGCGCAAATCAAATCCCATAAATCATTATCAGCAAGTGATAACAAACTTTCAAACTGCATTATTTCTTCTTTACTTAACTGACGGTAATATTGATCCATAAAACGCTGAAGAACTATGTCTAATTCCAACATCCCACGCCGGCAGCGCCAGCGTGCGCGTTCGAATCCTTTCATACCGTTCTTTTTACCATCATATCTTTAATTTTACCAATCGCATTAGTTGGATTGAGTCCTTTCGGGCAAGAAGCTACACAATTCATGATGGAGTGACAACGAAAAAGGCGGTAGGGATCTTCTAAATAATCGAGTCGTTCCGCTGTCGCCTGATCGCGGCTGTCCGCCAAAAAACGGTATGCTTGCAATAAACCCGCGGGACCAACAAATTTGTCCGGATTCCACCAAAATGACGGACAAGCAGTGGAACAACATGCGCATAAAATACATTCGTAAGCGCCCTCCAGTTCGGCACGTTCCTCTGGTGATTGCAAGCGCTCTGTTTCCGGTGGCGGGTTATGATTGATTAAATACGGCTTGATAGCGTGATATTGATTGTAAAACTGTGTCATATCGACAATCAAATCACGAATAACCGGTAACCCAGGGAGTGGACGCACTTCTATAGGTTCACGTAATGTTTTTAACGGCGTGATACATGCCAAACCATTACGTCCGTTGATATTCATGCCATCCGACCCGCAAACACCCTCGGTACAGGAGCGCCTCAAACTCAGGCTGTCGTCAACAGATTTGATTCGTATGAGCGCATCCAGCAACATTTTGTCAGTTGCGGCCAGCTCGATATCATAATCCTGCATATAAGGTTTTTCATCTTTTTCAGGATCATAACGGTAAACAGAAATTTTCATCGCTGACTCCTATACCTCTATGTTGACATTAATTGCGCAACTGAATGCGCGACCACAAGAATTAAGATGCAGTTTAACAGATGGACAGCAATATGGTACAGGGCATATCCCAAAGCGGCTGACGAGAACCAGTACTCCCGCTACTTCTCAAATTTTATTAACCGTATTTCTTCCGGTTGCGCCGACGTCGATTATGCGCACGCCGCGCTTCCATTTCAGTGAGCGGAGCGGCTTTTTTATGGGCATAGGGATTGTGTCCGACTTTGAATTCTATTCGTAAGGGCGTGCCCGCCAGATTAAAAGCCTCTCGAAAAAAATTCTCCAGATAACGCCGATATGTTTCAGGTACATGATCCAGCATACTTCCGTGAATGACAATCAGCGGCGGGTTTGATCCCCCTTGATGCGCATAGCGTAATTTAGGCCGTGACATACCACCGCGGGGCGGTGCATGCTTTTCAACCGCTGTATGCAAGGCACGGGTTAGTCGTGGCGTAGACAAGTCGGCCATTGCAGCAGCATATGTCTGATCAACGGATAAAACCAGTTTTTGTAAACCGGTGCCCTCCAAAGCGGATATGTAGTGCAATTTGGCAAAACCAAGGAAGCTCAGTTTACGGGAAAGTTCTCTTTTAATCACCTCACGCTGATAACCATCAAGCCCGTCCCATTTATTCACAGCCACTACCAACGCACGGCCTGATTGCAAAATAAAATCAGCGATATGCGCATCCTGTTCGCTAATCTCGCTTCTGGCATCCAGCACCAACACTACTACATTGGCGTCTTCTACTGCCTGCAATGTCTTGATGGCTGAAAATTTTTCAACTGTTTCCTTAACCTTCCCCCTGCGTCGCAGCCCGGCAGTATCGATAAGCGTGTAATGCTTATTGTTATGTTCAAAATCGATATAAATGCTGTCTCTGGTTGTACCGGGCTGATCAAAGGCGATTACCCGTTCTTCGCCGAGCAAGGCATTAATCAGAGTTGATTTACCGACATTCGGACGGCCGACAATAGCAATTTTCGGATACCTGTGCTCATTTTGTGCTTCTTCGAATTCGGGAAATTCAGCTAGCGCAAGCGCCGCCAGTTCATTGACATGGTCACCATGCAACGCCGAAACCGCATAAGGCTCACCAAGACCCAGTTCATAAAACTCAGCGGTAACTACTGCGGCAGACATGCCTTCTGTTTTATTAACAATCAACAGGATTTTCTGATCTTTTCTCCGCAATTGCTCGGCGATGATTTTGTCTTGTGCAGTCACACCCTGACGGCCATCAACAATAAAAAGCACTTTATCTGCTTCATCAATTGCCTGTAAGGACTGTAGCGCCATCGCATGCATAATCCCATCTTTGACTACCGGTTCCAGGCCGCCAGTATCCATGACCAGATAGGGTTTATCCCCTACTCTGCCGTGACCATAATGCCGATCCCTGGTTAAACCGGGAATATCTGCAACCAAGGCATCTCGACTGCGTGTCAGGCGGTTAAACAGCGTGGATTTACCCACATTGGGGCGACCGACCAGAACAAGTGTGGGTTTCATCTTATTTGGATATGATTACTTTACCAGTACGTTACGAAGAAAAAGTTTTTGCAAGAGCTACTTGGAATCTTATCAGATGAAAATTCAAAATTTGGAATTAAATGCGAAAATTCCGCCATTAGCAGTCTGTACAATGAATCCGCCGGGGATCCGCTGCGGCTGTGACAATATGGCGCCGCCATCTGTTGCCGCACGCGCCAGCACCACGCCATCATAATTTCTCAGGATGTTGACAAAACCCTTATCGTCACCAAGCACAATAAAATGACCATCTACTAAAGGTGCGGTCAGTCTTTTGCTACCCAGTTTGCCTTGCTTCCACATCCCAGCGCCACTTCTTTTATCATACGCAGCTAACACGCCATTGTCTTCAGTGACATAAACATAATCACTATCCATTGCCAAACCAGCACTGCTGGAAGATTCACGTGCCCAAATCTGGGTGCCGTCAATGACTTGAAAACAACCTACCCGCCCTTGATAAGCAGCCGCACAAACAAGCCGATCATCAATAGCCGGCGAGCTGGTAATATCAGTCATTCTTTCAAGTTCGGTTACGCCGCGCGGCTGAGATACTACGGCTTCCCAACCCACATTGCCGTTAAACAAGCTCATAGCCACCATTTTACCACCAGCAAATCCTGCAAAAACAGCACCTTGGGTAATTGCAACACCTGCTGAACTGCGCACCGTTAATGTTGGTGTAGCACCCTGATAAACCCATTTTCTCTGGCCATCAACAGCATCAAGTCCGTAGATTCTCGCATCTGCCGTTCGTACAACAACAATATCGCTATTTACCTGGGGCAGGCCCAATATTTCACTGCTGACCTGTGCCTTCCACAGAGTATGGCCAGCCGTGTTATACGCAAGTACTTCACCCTTGGAAGTCCCCATCAGCAGTATGCCTTCACCGACGCCAACACCTGCAGAAAATGGATATTTAGTTTTAACAGTCCATATTTCTTCACCTGTATGCGGATCCAGACTTACCAGTAGTCCTTTTTCATCAGCCGCATAAATAGCATTATCTTCGTAGACAGCATGAAATCGGGCTATCCCGCTCTCCCCTACGCGACTTTTCCACAAAAGCGGTATTTCATCAAGCGCATTCAGTGCAGCCAGTTCTTCTTCGTCGATAACAACTTTTTTTTCCCGTTCAAATAATTCAGCAACTTGATAGCCAAATGATTCGAACATTTTTGGGTTAAAAGGTGATGGCAGGCTACTGCAACCACCAAGAAGAAACATGACCGCTAAAACCCATAGATAGCGTTTTCGCCACAACACTTCAGTTCTCGACAAGACAAATATGCTCAGTCAGATTCTCCCAATGCATCCAGTTTCATCTGTACGATATTGAAATAGCTATTATTTTTGTTGAGATTGTTGATTGCAGCCTGGTAGGACAGTCGCGCTTCTTCTATTTTTCCCGAGGCCAGTAGCACATCACCTTTTAAATCGTCATACAATCCTGAAAAGGAATCAATATGTTTAGTATTTAAATGACGTAACGCTTCATTGTAATTTTCTTCGTCAAACAAAACACTGGCTAGTCTCAATCGAGCCAAATCCTTCATTTCAGGCTCTTTAGCATGATCGAGTATCCACTGTAGCTGCGTTTTCGCTCGTTGCATATCACCTGCTTTTATGCTTGACCTGGCTGCAATCAATGCAGCGCGTGGGGCATAACCACTGGATGGATATCCTTCTGTTAACAAATGCGCTGCATCGCTGATTTTTTCAAAATCTTCTGTTGTCTGCACTTGTTTGAGCAAGACATACAAATCAGCCGCCTGCTGTGCCTGCTGTTGCTGATAGTATTTCCAGACCTGCGTGCCGCCAAAGGTTGCCATCATTACCGCCAGGACAACTGTTATAGCAGTCCCAAATCTGTTCCACCATGCTTTAATACCTTCAATTTTATCTTCTTCTTCGCGATTATATGTTGCCATTATATTTCCCTGAAATAGTTACTATTCACATGAAAAAAATAAAACACAGCTGACGCTTCGTTCATTTTGTTTTTATCAACTCACTCACAGTATTCAAATCGACTCTTGCCTGTTCGATAGCTTCACGTAACGGTTTAAGTGTCACAGCCTGCGCCAACGCTTCATCGTCGCCAATAACTAACGCATAACGCGCCCCACTGGCATCAGCTTTTTTCATTTGTGATTTAAAACTGCCGCCACCGCAATGAAGAATAACCTGACAGTTTTCATTGCGTAAGAACTCTGCCGCCCGCCACGCGTAATCCATCGCCCGCTCACCCTGGTGCACTATGTAGACATCGGGTACAGGATGCGCTATTTCCTTACCGCATTCCTGCATCAACGCCAGTAACCGCTCTATTCCCATGGCAAAACCGCAAGCTGGTGCAGGCTTACCTCCTACCTGCTCGACAAGTCCATCATAACGGCCACCTGCGCATACCGTACCTTGCGCGCCGAGTTTATCAGTGACCCATTCAAAAACCGTGCGATTATAGTAATCCAGTCCTCTGACCAGACGCAGATTGATTTCAAAATTGACCCCCTGCTCGCGCAAGATGTGCTGCAATGTTTCAAAATGAATACAGGATGGTTCGTCTAGATCATCAATAAGCTTGGGTGCGTGCTCGATAATTGATTGCATTTCCGGATTCTTGCTGTCTAGGATACGCAGCGGATTCGAATGCAACCGCCTGTTTGCATCTTCATCCAACCGATCTGCATGTTGTTCAAAATATTTAATCAGCCTCGCACGGTGCAAGGCTCTGGATTCCGAACTGCCCAGCGTACCAATTTCAAGACGTAAACCAGTAATGCCCAACATTTGCCACAAGCGAGCACACATGATGATTAATTCAGCATCAATATCAGGTCCGGAAAAACCTAACGCTTCCACACCAACTTGATGGAATTGCCGATAGCGTCCTTTTTGCGGTCTCTCGTGGCGAAACATCGGACCGGAGTAAAAGAGTCTTTGCGGACTTCCATATAACAGATTATGCTCGATAACAGCACGCACACAGGATGCAGTACCCTCAGGGCGCAGCGCTAAACTGTCATTATTGAGATGATCGACAAAACTGTACATCTCTTTTTCAACAATATCAGTCACTTCACCGATAGAACGAACGAACAAATCGGTTTGTTCAACAATCGGCGTACGAATATTTCGATAACCATACATCGCCAGCCAATCTTGCACAGTCTGCTCGAAAAAAAACCATTGATGGGCCTCGTCGGGAAGAATGTCATTCATCCCACGAATCGCTTTTATAACTTTAGCCATTACCCAGCTTTTCTCGGATATTTTTCCTGAACGTAATTTTCGACAATCTGGCGAAATTCTGCGGCAATATTGTCACCTTTTAAAGTGACTGTTTTCTCACCATCCACATAAACAGGCGCTACCGGGCTTTCACCAGATCCTGGTAGACTGATGCCGACATTGGCATGTTTGCTCTCTCCCGGGCCATTCACTACACAACCCATGACCGCCAGAGTCATATTCTCAACTCCTTCATACTGCTCACGCCACACAATCATCTCTTCACGCACATACCCCTGAATACTTTCAGCCAGTTCCTGAAAATACGTGCTGGTCGTTCGACCACATCCGGGACAGGCAGCAACCAACGGTACAAAGGCGCGCAACCCCATGGTTTGTAGAATTTCCTGAGCAACGATGACTTCCCGTGAACGCGACCCGCCCGGCTCAGGTGTCAATGAAATCCGTATTGTATCCCCGACACCTTCCTGCAAAAGTATCGACAAAGCAGCTGTGGATGCGACAATTCCTTTGGAGCCCATCCCGGCTTCCGTCAGTCCCAGATGCAGCGCATAATCACAGCGAGCAGCCAATTCCCGGTAAACCATGATTAAATCCTGTACACCACTTACTTTGCAAGACAACACAATCCTGTTACGCGGCAATCCGATTTCCTCCGCTTTTGCAGCGCTTTCCAGCGCTGAAGTTATCAGTGCCTCACGCATAACATAAGTCGCATCCTTAGGATCACTGGAACTGGCATTCTCATCCATAATCCGCGCGAGCATTTCTTGATCAAGGCTCCCCCAGTTAACACCGATACGGATCGGTTTGTCATATTTGCACGCTGTTTCGATCAGGGTTGTAAATTGCTCGTCACGTTTTTTACCTTTACCGACATTGCCAGGATTAATCCGAAACTTGGCCAAAGACTGCGCACACTCAGGATAACTGGTAAGCAACTTATGACCATTAAAGTGAAAATCACCGACCAATGGCACATGGCATCCCATGTCATCCAGTCGCTGACGAATATCTGGCACCGCTTTAGCCGCATCGGCAGAATTAACGGTTATGCGAACCAACTCCGAACCGGCACGTGCTAATTGCGCAACTTGTTCTGTAGTGGCGACCACATCAACGGTATCCGTATTGGTCATTGATTGCACAACAACTGGAGCGCCTCCTCCAATTTTAATTGACCCGACGTCAACACCGACACTTGAACGCCGTCGCGAAGTTAAACTTTTTTGGGATGTCATAGATTATTTTGTATCATTCTCGATATTCAAGAAACAGTAGACAGTAAAAACCATTGCTTACAGGATTGATTATTCAAGCATTAATTGTGCACTGCCATTTTGTGTATTGGTATAAGGTTTAATATCAATCTGCCTATCATTATAGGTGACTTCTACAGCCGACGCATCGCTGATAACAACCGACAAGGGTTTTTTTCCACTGACTCTCTGTTGCGTTCCCTGATTATTATTTTGTTCAAAAACAATATCATTGTTACCGTCTGTAACTTTGACATGCGCATCGGCGGAAAAATTAAAAGTAAGCGTTCCAAATGTATTGATTGCGGATACAGCACCCATCGATGTTAGAGAATTCTGCTTGAACTGCGTAGCCTCCTCCGGTTTCTCTGATAATTTCAAAGATGGCAACGGTAATTGTAGTTCAACAGCTGTCTGGCCATTTTCCTGCTGTATTACGAGATCTGTGCTTTGTTCTGTCTGTTGCCAGAACGGTATTTTCTCATATAGGAAGTAGCCGGTTAATGCCAGAAATATCATTATGATAATAATGAATAAAGTACTATTTAGCTTTTTGCCATCTCTCGATGAGGACGTCATTTCCTGAACTTTAAATGGCGTATGCTCAACATTAGCAACAACTGTTGTCGGTCCAGGCAACAATTTTACGATTGCAGCAGCATCCAGTTGCATCAGATTCGCGTAATTACGAACAAAACCACGCACAAAAGTACGCCCTGGCAATTCTTCGAAATTTTCTTTTTCAATTGATTCAACCTGATGGATAGATATCCGCAACTGGCGTGAAATATCATCAACACTCATATTTTTAGCTATACGCGCATTACGTAACATATGGCCAACACCTTGAACAACACTTGCAGAGTTCAGTGTCTCATCTTTATATGCCTCAGAGTGATCTTCTGTTTTTAAGAACCGGCTGATTTCAGACTCAGTCTCTACAGCTGTTCTCCGGGCTGCATAATCATCAGCAGCGTTGTCAAATTTGTGCAGATTCTGAATTGGGTCCCGAACGGCTTCTGGAACCACAGACCCTGATCCTATACCAACTTTATTATTTCTTTCACTTTGTTCCGTTACAGCATCCTCCTGATTACCATCTCCAGATTGTTTGTTTTTGCTGTTATCCATATGATCATTCATTTCAAAGCACCTTCTCTTACAGCTTTGGCTTCTTTAGAATTAGGGAAATTTTTTTGTAATTGAAAAAGATAACTTTCCGCCGCTCGTGAATTACCAGCAGCCTGTTCTATTTGTACTCCCAGCCACAACCCTCTGGCTATCGGCTGAAATTTTTGAATGAATTCGGATAGTTTTGAGCGAGCCATTGCAACGTCCCCTCTTTGAAAATCTATTTCAATCAATCCTACCAATGCAGGCCTATAGTTGGGTTGAAACGAGAGCGACTCACGAAAATATAAAGATGCCTCAGAAAAATTGTTTCGTTTCAGCTCGCAAATACCCGCATTGGCATGAGCAATATGGCGAGTATCATAGAGCGGATCTCGCAACGCCGTAATAAAATGACGAATCGCTCTATCCATTTGCTCAGGGAGTCGCTGACACAAAAACCAGCCATAGTTGTTATGTATTTCGGGATTGCCTGGTTCAAATCTCAATGCACGCTCAAAGTAAGACTGCGCCTTACCATCTTCTTCCAGTTCCATATATATCAATCCAAGCATACTAAAAGCAGGTGCATAATCGGCGCTTGATTTCAGCGCTTCGTCGATTTCTTCAAGTGCCACCTTATATTGCCCACGATAGAAATATTCGGCAGCCAGTTCTGTATGAATCCGCGCACTCTTCTCAGCACGCGCAGCAATCTGATCCGGAGTCAGGCTCGCTTTTGTAGGTTCATGCACGCAACCGACTAAAAAAACACTTAGTAGCAAAACAACAAACCCGACTAATCCTAGATGCTTGATAGAAACGTACCCTGTTGATAACTTCATCGCATCGATTCCAGGGTAATTTTGCCTGTTCGGCGTGTTTTATCACGCACCTGTCCGGCCAATTGACCGCAAGCAGCTGCAATATCATCTCCCCGTGTCTTACGTACCGTTGTCACCAGTCCAGCTTGCATCAGGATATCACGGAAAACACGAATCGACTCTGACGATGAACGCTTAAATTCAGAATTCGGGAAAGCATTAAAAGGAATCAAATTAAATTTGCAGGACACATCCTTAACCAGTTTCACCAATTCTTTTGCATGGGAAACACTGTCGTTAACACCATCCAGCATTACATATTCAAATGTAATAAAATCTCTTGGAGCAACTTGTAGATAACGCTGGCATGCTGCCAACAGCGCTTTAATCGGATATTTTTTATTAATGGGCACCAGATAATCACGCAGAGCATCATTCGGGGCATGCAGTGATACCGCCAAGGCCACCGGACAACGCTCACGCAACCGGTCCATTGCAGGAACCAACCCTGATGTGCTGACTGTCACACGCCGCCTGGATAGTCCATAGGCATGATCATCCAACATCAGGTTCAATGCGGTTACCACATTTTCAAAATTTGCAAGCGGCTCACCCATGCCCATCATCACGACATTGCTGACCATGCGTGGAGAATGCAATGTCTGCGGCACGAATGAGTCCTGTTGAGCTAGAAGTGAGGATTGAATGTTTGTGCTTTCCCTAAGCAATTTATCGGCTAACCACAACTGACCGACAATTTCAGCTACTGTCAAATTACGATTGAATCCTTGTTTCCCCGTAGAACAGAAAGCACAGGCCAAGGCACAGCCAACCTGACTGGAGACACACAATGTGCCACGATTTGTTTCGGGTATGAAAACACTTTCGATACCATTACTTGCTCCAACAGATAGCAACCATTTGCGCGTGCCATCAGCAGCAGTATGATCACGTATTATCTCCGGCACTGAAATAACGGTAAGCTTTGAAAGCTTTTCTCTTAATTCTTTCGCCAGATCACTCATTTCAGCAAAATCAGATCTGCCAAACTGATGTATCCATTTCAATATTTGCCTGGCGCGAAAAGGCTTCTCACCGATTTCTGTTAAGAAATCAATGAGACCTTCTCTATCATAATCTAGTAAATTAACTGTCACAAATTATTTTGAATACATAGAAATTATCGAAATTAACGGGTATATATTTCCAATGTTGGAAAAAAACAGGAAATTTCAACAGCGGCCGTCTCAGGCGCATCTGAACCATGCACGGCATTCGCATCAATACTGTCAGCAAAATCTGCACGGATTGTTCCCTTTTCGGCCTTTTGAGGATCCGTTGCTCCCATCAACTCACGATTTTTTCTGATAGCGTCCTCTCCTTCTAACACTTGCACCATCACAGGACCGGAAATCATAAATTTAACCAGATCATTAAAAAAGGGGCGCTCACGATGTATTGCATAAAACTGTTCTGCTTCAGCTCTGGAAAGCTGAGTCATGCGTGCGGCAATTATTTTTAATCCATTTGATTCAAAACGTGAATAAATCTGACCAATCACATTTTTTGCTACTGCGTCTGGTTTGATAATGGAAAAAGTTCTTTCAATTGCCATCAAATAACTCCAATAATATTAGTTAATTAAATGCGTATTTTACCAAAAAAACAGTATGAAATCAGGAAAACTAATATTCCGCCGCCTGCCAGGCTTTATACCCTTCACGATAATAAAATACTTTTTCCCATCCCCACAGAACCGCCTGTTCCGTAGCCATAGCGCTGCCGAGACACGTTATACCATTACAATAAAAGATAACTGCCACATCCTTGGCTGCAATTTTGCTTAAGTTTTTGGCCGAAAAGTCATCGCTTTTAACAGAAAGATGATACGCACCAGGCAGATGTCCTTTGTCAAAATCAGATTTACCGCGCACATCGACAAAGGGATAGCCTCGATCCAACAATAATTTGGCTGTTCCTGTTGAAATAGTATGTGCGCCAATTATTTTTTCTGGTGCAATTTTGTCAGCTTTAAGATTTTGAACTGTTAATAGTACGAATAAAGTAAATAGTAATAGGAAATAGTTTTTCATAATGTTAATTCTTACAGCGCGATAGTGGTAGCAGGTATTGTATGCCATACTAGGTTCTGGCAAAAAACTACTTTTATAAATTCTATCTAAAAAATATGTAGTGAAATCACTACTCTTAAGACGACAAAGCTGTAAATCGCAATAAAATTGGAGTTTTTCGCCTATTGCCCAAAATACAACTCCCAGATTTGGGATCTGATAATCTCAATAATCAATTAGATCTGTGATGAAATAAAGCCACTTCAACAACTAACCAGTTAAACCGCAGAAAAGGCGTTCACCATCTTTGACGAGTTATTGAAAAACGCTTTCGCAGCAGACGTTACAAGGAAAAACTGGCGACAAAAACGAAGTATAGTCTTAAAAATTAAGCATGTTAATGCTAGCTCATTTCTGAATGCTTTTGTAAAAAATATAATTGACTCATATTCATAAATACCATATTTATCATATTATTAGTTATATAGAGATCATAACAGAGTGACCAAGTGCTTCAAAACGGCCAATCTCTCATTTTTGCCATTTTCAAGGTAAATAAACGACTAGTACTTGATGGATGCAACCTGTGACCCAATAAAACCGGTGCATACCGGATTGCTTGTAAACAGCATGGTCATAACAACCAAAGTCAAACCAGACTCAAGAAATGTAGCATATCGAAAATGATATAAAAACATAAACATATACACGATTGCATGAAAGAAACTGACAATAACAAAATGTCCTCAAAAGCGCGTTGACTACAACATACATTTGCTTGTACATGGCCAAACTGAGACGCACATTATTCATTGACTTACTTCGTATAGTATTGATTACACTCGTGTTTACATCGATTATTGCCAGCGTTCCCAATCTGCGTGCTCACCGGCGAATGAATCGGGTATAGCAAGGAACGCTTGGATTCTTTGTGTTAACAATTTGGCTGGCGCTTCTGCTGGGTTTGGCAGGCACTAACCAGCTGAAACCATGCGGCGGACTATAACTGGCCATGGTTCAGTAAGCTTTGCAGAATTTTCAAGCTACACAAAGGTCATCAGCAGAGTTTTTGGTGCATTTCTTCATTCATTGTTCCAACCCCCGATCGCAGCACTGACGCATGGCAATGTACTGGCCGTTGTGGAATTTGCTTTATTGCTGGGAATTGCATTGGTGGTCATCGTTATCGAAATATTCTGATATTGATGCAGGAGTTTCTGAAATTGATTCTAATACTGGAAGGAAGGATCAAGCGTCTCGTACCATTTGGCATTACTATTACAGCTGGTGACCGCAGAGGATACCAACCTGCTCACCACTTTAATCAAGTTTGTTGCAATCGTAACAGGCACCACATTACTGCATGGCCTGTTAGTACTACCTTTAACTCTTTATCTGACAACCGGCATGACATCGTTTAAATTCTGGCAGGGTATACGTGAAGCGCTTATTACCACTTTCGCCACCAGCTCCAGCGTCGAGCAACATCTGCACGTTAAACGCGATATTGCGGGATTTATTATTCTCCACTCGGCACCACGATGAATATGGGCGACACCGCTCTATACGAGGCCATTACAGTACTTTTCATCGCGGGTCAGGTGGGTATCGAGAGCTAAAAGTTTGATCTAACAGTTGATTGTATTCGTTAATGTCATGTCAGCTGCAGCGGGACACCCGGTATCGCTAGCGCAGGCATGGTAACCATGGTTGTCGTTTTACAGGCTGTTCGGACTCCATGCCGAAGCAATTGCCATTCTATTACCGATAGACCGTTTATTGCGTACGGTACGTAGCATAGTCAATGTTGAGAGCGATAAAGGGGCAGTCTAGTCGTGCAAAAATGGACGCACCGAAACTGATACGAAGCGGATAGATCAGATCAAACAAGTTCATCGTCACGGAAGCGCTGCTGGATTTCCAATATCTTGTCTGGATTATTTAATAGCGCTTTCACACAGTCACGATCCAGTTTGCTATTGGATAGTTGTTGCAGCAAAGCAAAAGCTTTTTCGTTGCTCCAAGGCACCTTATATGCACGGCGTGAAGTCAAAGCATCAAACACATCTGCAACAGCGCTGATACGCGCTTCAATTGGAATCTCATCCCCTTTCAAACCTTTTGGATAACCACTGCCATCTATCGCTTCATGGTGATATTCAGCAATGTTACGCATGATATTTACATGACCCAAAGCATATAAACTAAAGTCTTCTAGAATAGAATCAATGATTTCTCGACCTTTTCCCGGATGTGTCTTCATT
The DNA here is from genome assembly GCF_003046585.1 of Nitrosomonas aestuarii. Lineage (GTDB taxonomy): Bacteria > Pseudomonadota > Gammaproteobacteria > Burkholderiales > Nitrosomonadaceae > Nitrosomonas > Nitrosomonas aestuarii. The sequence goes on from NZ_QAAE01000008.1 coordinate 26,338, forward strand.
ATGCTGAATTCCTCATCACTCAGTTTGCCGGGTTTACGCAAAATACTATCTGGAATACCGATCTTGCCGATATCATGTAGCGGAGAAAACAAGAAAATATGTTCAATCTGTTCATCGCTGATTTTATAGTCGACCGCCAGCTCGCGAGCAATGAGACGCGCATAATGTGCAGTGCGTTCAATATGCAAGCCCGTCTCAATATCGCGGTAATGCGTCATGCTGCGTGTTGCCTGCACAGCAGAAACGAGTGTTCGAATGGCTGCCAGTTCATTGATTACCATGAGTGCAATCAAGTGTCCATAAATATCAATCTGACGTAATGCTTTCGGTGTAAAAGGATGCTCCTCGAGTGAGTTAAAAAATAAAAAGCCAACAAAAGCGGCACTTTGATAAAGTGGCATTGTATAGCTCGCTTTGTAACCTTTGGCAGCTATTCTCTTGGTATGCTCATGCTTACCTTTGGTAAAAATGTTCAAATCCTGTACCAAACGCGGGCGACGGTGTTGAATGATTTCGCGTAATGATGGCGCAGCATCAAGTGGGGCCTCGTAGGTAACGAAAGGATGCTCATCGCCTTCGGTACTGTGCGCATAGGTCTTGAGCATCTCTGTTTGTTCATCAAACAAAGCAATAGCCACACGACTTATAAAAGGAAAATCCTGAAGAATAATCTGGTGTATAAAGCTTAGCTTATCTGATAAGGGAATATCCTCATGCAACCTCGCAAGCGTATCCTGGTGTGCAAATAAATCTTCTTTCTGTTGCAAAGTCAAAGCCCTTCTCTTTTAGCCAAATCACCTAACATGTTTTTTTATTCAATAAAAGGGAATTGAAAAACCATGGGATAGCTACCACATATACGATATTTCTGGCATCAATTGAATTGTACCGACAGAATTATGACAAATCAGGTAAATTAAATATAAAGCGTATTACACTTGCATGTTCATAATTTCCTGATAGGCAGTGACTAGCTTATTACGTACCTGCACCATAGACTGAAAAGACACATTGGCTTTTTGTAAAGAAATCATCACTTCGTGCAAATCCGTATTGGATTCTCCACTTACAAAATCCTTGCTCAACTGTTTTGCCGTCTGCTGTGTGTTATTCACCTTATCAACAGCGTCTTTCAATGTCTCGCCAAAGTCAACTTTGACCGCATCATTATCTTCTGCCCTTTTTTTTACGCCAGAAGCAAGTACTGAAGTTGCCTGTAATTGCTCAAGTATATTATCTATTCCAGATCTATCCATAATTAGAATCCATCATCAGCGTTCACCAACCCAAAAAAACAAACGTTTAACCGTTCATCATATAAAAACAATGGTAAAAATTTCAAACAAATGACATATTTAAGGACTATGCACTCGATATTGCTGCAATTTGTATCGTAAAGTTCGTTCGGAAATTCCTAATCTCTGAACGGCCAATTTGCGCGAACCATTAACAGCTTCAAGTGTATCCAGGATATGTCTGCGCTCCAACGTCTTCATATCCAGCGGTGTTGCATCAATAAAACGATCAGTTTGCTGTAAACTCACATCCATCTCTGGCAAACAAATATGTTCAGCATTAATCGTATTTGTTGCTAAAATCATGGCGCGCTGCATCACATTTTCAAGTTCCCTGACATTGCCAGGCCATTGATATTGTGTCAGTTTTGTAATTGCTTTATTTGACAATTGGTATGTATACGGTTGTGTGCAATCTACCTTGACTGCTTTTATAAAATGCTGTGCCAATGGCTCGATATCCTGAGGTCTTTTTCTTAGTGAAGGGACTTCAATCGGAAAGACATTCAATCTGTAAAACAAGTCTTCCCTGAACTTGCCGCTTTTTACCAAAGCAAGCATATCACGATTGGAAGTTGCTAAAAGACGAAAATCCAACTTGATAATTTTATGTCCACCAACACGTTCCACTTCTCTTTCCTGCAATACACGAAGCAATTTTGCTTGTAATTCCAGCGACATCTCCGAAACTTCATCAAGCAGCAAAGTGCCGCCCTGTGCCTGCTCAAACTTTCCGGCCTGCGCCTGAGTAGCGCCGGTAAAAGCACCTTTTTCATAGCCAAATAATGTTGCTTCTAAAAGATTCTCAGGAATTGCGGCACAATTAATCGCAACAAAAGGTTTTTCTAAACGATTTGAATTCTGGTGAATGAAACGGGCAATTACTTCTTTTCCGCTACCGCTTTCGCCGGTAAGCAAAACAGTTGCCGGTGATTTGGCAACACGTCTGGCCAGGGATAGTAAAGCGCGCATACACGGATCTTTAGCAATCATGTAATTTTCACTTTCAGGGCAAGTCATTGCATATTGCTTGATGTATGCCAACAAGCTATTTGGCTCAAAGGGCTTTAACAAATAATCACAGGCACCACTGCGCATAGCAGCAACGGCTCTATCGACCTCACCGTAGGCCGTCATCAACAACACCGGCAAATCCGGGTTGAATGCTTTAATTTGTTGTAACAATGCAAGTCCATCGACTGGCTTCATTTGAACATCACTGACCACCATACTGACCTCGTTTTCTTGCAGCAAAGTCATTGCTTCAACACCGTCAGAGGCGGCAAACGACTGATACCCTGACAACTTCATTGTGGTGCAGATTGCTTCCAGCAAATCTTGATCATCTTCCACAACCAGAACAGGTAATTTATCCATTGCTATAACCTCCTGCGTCTCTTTCATCTCCTGCGATCCCGCCACCTTTGATAGTCCTGGGTAACCGTATGATAAATTCACTGCCCAATTGAGGTGTCGAATTAACTTCAATAGACCCGCCCATAGACTGAACGACAGCACGCACGATAGCCAGCCCCAGACCCGTTCCTTCTGTGCGTGTCGTAAAGAACGGCTCAAACAAGTGTTCTTGGTGCATATTGTCAATACCCGTGCCGTTATCATGTACTCTAAACACTACATCGTTATTTTTCAAATCACAGCTCAGAGTAATTTCATCACCCACTGCAGAGACTTGCACTGCATTTTCAAGCAAATTAATAAATGCACCACATAATGCCTTACGATCCGTCATCAAATTTACACCTTGACTATGATCATGGATATTAAAAAACATACCGGAACGTTTGATTTGCGGTTCAATAACCTGTTGCAATTCCGTTAATAAAGCACTTATTTCAACAGGTTTGAACTGAGCGGTCTCGCCTTTTACAAAACGCAACATATCGCCTGTCAGGTGCTCCAGGTGCTTTAGTCGTTCAATCGTTTTAGTTGCAAATTTTTGCCGTTCACCCGGCATTAATGCATCATTACCCAGATGTGAGGCGTATAACAAAGCCGTAGAGAGCGGGGTACGTAATTGATGGGCTAAATTTGCAGCCATCTCTCCCATTGAAGTCAAACGCTGGTTACGCCTTATCTGTTCTTGCATTGCATATGCTTCAGTAATATCGTGAATCAGTAAAATTCGTCTACCGGCTGAATCTGCAGGACTGCTCTCTATGCGAATGCGACGCTGCTTCATGGCATTATTTCCACCAGATTGCCATTCAACGTTCCATTCATTGGCTATCGCGGTGGGCAATAAACGCTCATCGGTTATTTTCTGCCATGACAAATTAACCAACGGATCACCCAACATTAAACTGGCAGCCGGATTAACCTGCTCAACCCGTTCATTGGCATTTAATGCAATAACACCGCCGGGCAATGCATTCAATAACAATGTTAATTTTTGAGACAGTGCCTCTTTTGCTGACAATTGTCGATGTAATTCACCATTAGCAAGTGCCAGCTCATACGTTAACCGCTCTACTTGCAGCTGCAAATCCTGATACACCCCCGACAATTGCTCAGATGCCGCATTAAATGCGTCAAATGCAAGTTTAAGCTGTTCCTGATCTACGGTAGTTGAGGATGATGACTCAATATCAATCATTTGATTTGTATTATATATCCTGAATTCAACACTATTTTTCCAAATTAGACGCAGAATAGCATTAAAAACGGATCGCATCATGGCTTGAATAAAGCGAGCAATTCTGCCTTATTTGAGCATTCAATGATTATGAAAATTCTCGATAATGAACCTGTCGAAATTGCCGTGCTCAGTTTAGACAAAATTCTTCAAGGATTAAATTGATATCTACGACATATAAAACCATAAATAAAGTGACTGAGATTGTTATAAATGAAAAATGCTTAAAACAATTTTCACAAACTTAAAAACAATATGACGACTTAAGCAGGAGAACATTTGTGGCCACAATACCTAGCGAAACCAATACAGCAAAAAAAGTACAACCCAGTACATCATTCGGATTAGACAAATTCATCCAACTGTCTAACCAAAATAAACTGGGATTTATGGTTGCTATCGCGGCAATCATTGCATTGCTCGCAGGTGCGTGGATGTGGAGTCAATCACCCGATTATCGGGTGCTTTATTCCAACATTTCAGATCAAGATGGTGCTGACATTATAAATTCGTTGCAACAAACGAATGTTCCATACAAATTCTCACAAAGCGGTAGCGCCATTCTGATACCCAGTGACCAGGTTCATGAGGCCCGATTACGTCTGGCAGGCCAGGGATTACCGAGAGGTGGACTGGCCGGATTTGAGTTAATGGAAAACCAAAAATTTGGCGCCAGTCAGTTTCTTGAGCAAGTTAATTATCAACGTGCCCTTGAAGGTGAGTTGTCACGTACCGTTCAATCTTTGTCAGCAGTTCAAAGTGCACGTATACATCTGGCTATTTCCAAGCCATCTGTTTTTGCCAGAGAAAGGCAAAAACCCAGTGTTTCAGTATTACTGAATCTATATCCGGGCAGAATGCTGGCTGAAGAACAAGTAAGCGCCATAGTGCACCTGGTCTCAAGCAGCATACCCAGCTTATCTGTCCAAAATGTTACTGTTGTTGACCAAAATGGCAATCTGCTCAGCGGACAGGAACAAACAAAACCCGAGTCCAAGTTTGACGCCAATCAACTGGAATATCTGCACGAGCTTGAGAAAAGCTATTCGCGACGAATCGAGGCGATACTATCGCCCATTACCGGTGCTACCAATGTACATGCTCAAGTAACCGCCGATTTAGATTTCTCAAGAATAGAACGCGCTGAAGAAATTTACCGGCCTAACAACACAGAGACTGAAGCAGCTTCGATTCGTAGTCAGCAAACAATGGAATCAATGTCAACTGGCAACAAAATTGACGGCGGCATACCAGGTGCATTAACTAACCGTCCGCCTGAACCAGCAATTGCACCAATCGAAATTGAAGGAGAAGATGGCGAACAAAAACCTGAGCCGCTACCCTCTGACCAACGTAAAGAATCTACAACCAATTATGAAGTTGACAAAACAGTTCAGCATACCCATTTACCAACTGGAAATATCAAACGATTATCTGCCGCGGTTGTTGTCAATTATCGAAAAACGGTAGGTGAAGATGGCAATATAACGCATGTACCGCTATCTGAAGTAGAAATCCGAGAAATCAATAATCTCGTAAAAGATGCCATGGGGTATAACGAAGATCGTGGAGATACATTAACGGTTACGAACAGTTTATTTAGCGATGCAGATAATACAGCACTGGCTGTGCCGTTGTGGAAGGATCCAGACATGATTTTATTGGCGCAAGAGATCGGCAAACAATTATTAATTGCTGCCATTGTAGTGTTTTTCCTGTTGAAAATACTGCGCCCGTTCCTCAAATCACTCGCACACAATCCGGAATTAAAAGAAAAGAAGCTAACCGAATTACCGAATGATGCAGCAGTGGATGCAATGGGGCAACCTTTGAAACTGGCTGAAGATGGCACACCTTTACTGGATAAGTCGCTTACTGAAGAAGAAGTCAGAAAAAATGCATTTGGTAAAAACCTCCAAAAAGCCAAGCAACTGGCTATTGATGAACCGGCAATTGTCGCCAATGTTGTAAAAGAATGGGTGAATGGCAATGGATGATAATGGTTTAAAAAAGAGCGCTATTTTGCTCATGTCTCTCGGCGAAGATGAAGCAGCTTCGGTGTTCAAGTTTTTATCGCCCAAAGAAGTTCAAAAACTGGGAAGCGCTATGTCGAGCCTGCAAAACATTACCCAGAATGAAATAGAAACCACAATCGAAGAATTTAATACACGCGCCAGCGGAAAAACTGCACTTGGCCAAGGTGCAAACGATTATATCCGCAGGGTACTGACAAATGCTTTGGGTGATGAAAAAGCGGCAAATCTAATTGACCGAATTCTGCATGGCGGTGACACCAGCGGTATTGAGGGTCTAAAATGGATGGACGCATCATCAATTGCTGAACTGATCAAGAACGAACATCCGCAGATTATCGCAACCATTCTAGTTCACCTTGAACGCGATCATGCCAGTGAAATACTCAGTCTTTTTCCGGAACGCTTGCGCAATGACACATTATTACGCATTGCAACTTTAGATAGCATTCAACCAGAAGCTCTACGGGAATTGAATGATGTACTGACTCAATTGTTATCCGGAAGTAATAACATCCGCAAAGCACCAATGGGAGGAATCCGTGCCGCGGCGGAAATACTGAACTTTATACCAACGATACAGGAAACAAGCGTTATTGATAACATCAAACAATATGATGAAACACTGGCTCAGCAAATCATGGATGAAATGTTTGTATTTGACAATTTAGCTGATATTGATGATCAGGGCATTCAGTTGCTACTGCGCGAAATACAGTCGGAATCACTGGTAATCGCGCTAAAAGGGGCGCAAGAAGAAGTTCGTGACAAGATCTTTAAGAACATGTCCAAACGTGCTGTTGAATCGCTGAAAGAAGACATTGACGGCAAGGGGCCTGTGCGTGTATCCGAAGTTGAGGCGGAACAAAAAGAAATACTCAAAGCTCTGCGTCAACTGGCTGAGAGCGGACAGATTGTACTAGGGGGCAAAGGCGACGACAGTTATGTTTAATGTGGCACCATACATAAAATTAATCAATTTAATACAAAAAACCTAATACACAAACTCTAAATGGAAACAACCACTGTCATTCCAAAAGCAAACCTGACATCATACCAGCGCTGGAAACTGGATTCTTTAGACGTGCCTGGAGTACCCTCAACAAAGGATCTCCAGAACAAAGAAATGTCAGCAGCAAACGAGCCGAAAAATACCACAGATAAAAATATCCCTACGTCTCCCACAGAAGAAGAAATCACAGCTCTGTTTCAAAAAGCAGAAGAAAATGGCCATCAAAAAGGTTACGAAGCAGGTTATAAAAGTGGTTTTCAAGAAGGCAGACAGCAAGGTGAATCGGTGATAGAAGCAGAACTCAACCAGATTCATACTATTTTTGCCGATTTGGATGAGAAAATTCAAACAATTGATCAACAGATTGCACAAGAACTTCTAACGCTTGCCATTGATTTAACCAAAAAAATGATCTCGCAGGCACTCGTAATTCATCCTGAACTAATCTTGCCTATTGTACAAGAGGCCATTCTCCAGCTTCCCAGCACCGGACAACAGTTACGCCTTTTTTTACATCCCAAAGATGCAGTAATCGTTCGTCAGCATATGAATGAACAGCTGACCCAGGAAAACTGGGAAATTCGTGAAGATACCCAATTGGAGCAAGGTGGCTGCCGTATAGAAGCAAACGGGGGCGAGATTGATGCAAATATAGAAACACGCTGGCGCCGTATATTGGCAGCCATAGGCCAGAAAAATGACTGGATCGAAAAATAATTATCAGATAATTGATCACCATGAAAACTGGTGTAATTTCTTAAAGAACTGTGGCCAACTCATCGCTACTTCCACTCCAATCTTGCCAACCGGCACGATCACACGTGTTACCGGTCTGGTCATGGAGGCAGTTGGACTCAAGCTGGCGGTTGGCAGTAGCTGCACTATTTTCTTGTCAAGCGGAAACGCCGTTTCAGCGGAAGTAGTTGGTTTTTCGGAAGAACGCTTATTTTTAATGCCAACCAGCGAAATTTATGGACTGACACCCGGCGCAAAGGTAATACCGACAGAACTTGCAACAGATACACCTAAAATCGGAACGCGACAGTATCCACGCAGGCGTGCTTCAGATCAAGCTAAACATGTCAGCGTCGGGGATAATTTGCTTGGGCGGGTTCTAAATGGTATTGGCGAGCCACTTGATTTGTTGGGCCCAATCGTGACTGAAAAAAGTGTTCCGCTTTATAGCAGGCCATTTAATCCACTTGAACGGGCACCAGTCTCCCAACCACTTGATGTAGGCGTACGCGCAATAAATACATTACTGACAGTTGGCCGTGGGCAACGCATGGGATTATTTGCCGGTAGCGGCGTTGGCAAAAGCGTATTGTTAGGCATGATGGCACGTTATACCAGCGCAGATGTTATTGTTGTAGGTTTAATTGGAGAGCGTGGACGCGAGGTCAAGGAATTCATTGAAAACATATTGGGTAGTGAAGGACTCGCACGCTCAGTCATTGTTGCAGCACCTGCAGATACATCACCACTAGTACGCCTTCAGGGTGCGGCATATGCAACTGCCATTGCCGAACATTTCCGCAATGAGGGTAAACATGTGTTATTGATTATGGATTCACTTACTCGGTATGCCATGGCACAAAGAGAGATTTCACTGGCTATAGGCGAGCCGCCCGCGACTAAAGGATATCCCCCTTCCGTTTTCGCCAAGTTACCCCAGTTAGTGGAACGCGCGGGCAATGGCAATGATAATAGTGGATCCATCACCGCCTTTTACACCGTTCTTACCGAGGGTGACGACCATAATGATCCGATTGCAGATAGTGCCCGTGCAATTCTGGACGGGCACATCGTGCTATCACGTAGATTAGCAGAGGCGGGTCACTATCCGGCTATCGATATTGAAGCGTCAATCAGTCGTGTCATGACAAACATCGTGCCACTGGAACAAGCTGAAACAGCCAGAAAATTTAAACGTATCTATTCTCACTATCAGCGCAACCATGATCTCATCAGTGTAGGCGCTTATGTACCTGGCTCCGACCCAGTACTAGATCAAGCGATTAAGATTTATCCAACACTTGAGAATTTTCTGCAACAAGGCATAGCTGAACAGGAAAACTATAACGACAGCATTAAAAATCTGTTTTCAATATTTGACATTAAGCATATCCAATAACTTAATCTGATTTTAATATGCCGAATACGTTGACTTTAAGAAAATTGCTGGATCTTGCTGAAAAGAAAAGTAAAGAATCAGCGAAAAAATTAGGAAAGTTAAATTTTCAGCATCTGGAGGCCGAAAAAAAACTTAATTTACTATTACAATACCGGCAAAGTTATCAAACCCGCTTGCAAAACCTTTCGCAAAACGGGATTAATCATGTGGAATTGCAAAATTTCATTCGATTCGTCGACAAACTAGATACCGCCATCTCTGAGCAAAGACTGGCAGTCAAGCACGCAGTTAATAGCCGAAATACGGGCAATAGCGAGTACCAGTCTTGTCAACGCAGACTCAATTCCTACGACACATTATCACAGCGTTATCAAAAAACAGCGCAACTGATACAGACAAAGGCTGAACAAAAAGAACTTGACGAGTTCATATCCAATCGTTTTATACAGAACAACTCAAACAACGAAAAATAAGAATTCCGAATTTACACAAATATGGCACTAATATTGCTTTTCTATTAAGTAAGATTTTTAACAGTCTTTATGAGATAAATTTATGCTAAATTTAGTTAATACCTTGCAATCGCAAGTTCAAACAAAACAACCTGCTATAAATACAAATGATATTTCGCGCTCAAATGAATCTAAAAGAGAGCAATTTGACAAAATATTTGCGCACGAAGTCGCAGATAAGAAAAACGCCCCAACAGCTGAACACACAGCAAACCCAGCCAGCGATAAAACTTCAGAAAAAACAGAAGTCACTCAAAAACAAACCGACACCGCCCATACGGATAACAAGAGTGCAACAACAACTGAAAATACTGATATCACAGCGAGCGATGAGGTTTCAGAAAAAACAGAGCAAACAACCGATGCCACCAGCGTAACCAGCGCAGATCAAACTGCAGTGCTACCACAAAACCAACTGAATACTAACATGAAGAACCCAGCCCTGGGTTTGGGTCAGAGTCAGAATTTAGTTACTACTCTACTGTCATCTCAACCGGGGTCACAGCAAGGAATTATGCAAGATTTTCTAGACGATATTCGCTCATGGCACTCTCTACAAACGGCAAATCCTGCCGGTGACGGAAAAATTCTGTCATTTTCGACGCAAACTCATAAAGAAATATTGTCTGGACTCAACGAACCAAGTGCATTATCTCAAATAGATTCTGATACAACACAACATTCCGGTTTAAACAATCTTGCACAAATTTTCTCTCCATCATCTACACAAGCAGCTGCGCCACATAGCCTCAGTCTCGACACCCAAATTGGGCAGCCCAAGTGGAATGGCGAATTTGCACAAAAAATCGTATGGCTCGTCAATCAACAAAACCAGGTTGCAGAACTTCGGCTGAACCCTGCTCATCTTGGTCCTGTTGAAATTATGTTGAGCCTTACAAGTGAAAACGGAACACAAGCAACAGCTCAGTTTGTGTCTCCGCATTTGGCCGTACGCGAGGCTATAGAAGCCTCATTACCCAAATTACGTGAATTGATGGCAGAAAATGGCATTCAACTGGGCGATGTCATGGTTGGCGCCGAGTCATTCCAACGCCAGCAACGAGATGAACAGCGCCCACTTTATTCGACAGGAAATGCACGTATTTTTGGCGCAAATGATGAATCTGATTCACACCTGGATAAAGGTATTGTTTCAAACAGGCACATTGGAATAGTTAATACATTTGCCTGATACGGATGCTGGCAAATTAATTCTTCAGAGTCAGTTTAATATTCGAAGATAATTGAAGCGGAAAGGTAATCCGGAAAGTAGTCCCCTGCCCCTTTTGACTTTCAACATCTATTTGCCAGCCATAATGATTGCAAATACGTTTGACAATGGGGAGACCGATTCCAAGCCCCTCCACATGCGTTGTTCCGCGAAAAAAACGTTCAAACAACAACGGAATAAAAGCAGGTTCAATACCCATACCGGTATCAGTTATTGACAGACTGCCACCGCTATAGTCCACCCGTATATATCCTTCATCCGTATATTGAATCGCATTGCGCAACAAATTCGTTAATGCTGTATGCAGTGCCTGACGATTCAACAGAATAATAACGTCTGGTTTGATATTCACAATAAATTTCAGTTTCTTCCGGTGGATTCCCGGATACAGCGGCTCCACGACATCATTAACACATTCTTCAATAGCCACAGGTTCCATCACCCCCAGTGCCTGTTCACGCGCAAGAAATAGCAAAGCTTGCAGCTGTTCCCCCATTCTACTTGTAGCTCCCTCAATACGTTTAATACGCAAGCGAACTTTTTCAGAAAGATCAGGCTCTGCATCCAATAACTCGCAACTTGTTAATATGGTGGTAATCGGTGTTCTTAATTCGTGGCTGATATTGGCGGTAAATTCCTGTTCTCTCTGTAACATACGGCGTATCCGGTTCTGATAATCATCCAGCGCCAATGCCAATTGTGCCACCTCCTCATCCATGTCAGACTGCATCAAAGGCACCCCCTGAACATCACCGGGTGCAAGTAATCTCACTCTTTCCGCAAGATCGGTCACTTGTTTGACGAGTATTCCCGCCAAAACATAGCCCACAACAAATGCTATCGCGACAACAGCAACCCAGGATAATAGAATCAACAACCGCAATTCACTGAGTCGCTGATTGTGTAGAAAAATCCGATAGGCAACCAGAAATTTAACATCGTCAATGGAATGAACCAGCACATGTATATCTTCAAAATCATAATAAATTCTATGATAGCCCGCTTGTAATCCACGGTAATAGGAGGGAATTTGCAATTCATCATCGACATGATGAATCACGTAACTTTTGAGATGCGAACCGATCTGAGAATAGAAATCAGAATGCTTCCGATAACGGTGGACAAGGTGATCCATTTCCATCTTCATTACCTGCCTGATATGCGCTTCTTCAATGTTGTCAGAAGCCACATACAGAATGATACCTAATGCACCAACAGTCATAATGCAGAAATTCGCCAGCGCGTTAGCAACACGCAGACGCAATCCGTGTTCAATCGTCAGTTTGAGCACGAGAAATTAAGCAATAGCCGATACCATGTATCGTCTCAATTGGATCATAGCCGCCAGCACGTAACAAAGCTCGCCTCAGGACATGCATATGACTGCGTAGTGTGTCGCTGGTTTCCTGCGTATCTTCCCATGCTTCTGCTTCCAGCTCCTTACGGCTAAAAACACGCCCCGGCTCACTCATCATCAATGCCAGCAAACGAATACATTTTGGCGGCAATTTAACATCTTTGTCTTCAAAACGTATCGAAAACGTTTTGGGGTCGTATGATAAATTATCAACTTCCAGCATCCGACTGGCAACGCGCCCTGAATGACGCTTGTGTAATGCATTGAGACGCGCTTCAACTTCCTTGAGCGCAAATGGTTTAACTAAATAATCATCGGCACCATGCTCAAACCCAATCAACTTGTCTTCTAATGTGTCGCGCGCAGTTAACATGAGTATCGGTGTATCAATCTGAGACTCCTGCCGTAATTTCTGACACAAAGCGATGCCGTTCATTCCGGGCAATCCCAGATCCAATAAAATCGCATCGAACTGTTGCGTAACCGCCAGATGAAGCCCTAATGCACCATCCGCAGCCGCATCCACGCTGTGACCACGTGATTCAAGAAAATCGTAGAGATTGGCAGCAATAGCCAGATCATCTTCAATAATCAAAATATGCACAATGTCACCTTTTTGCAACTTTTTCGGGTCAATCTTTTAAATTATCAGCCTCAAGACATTAATGAAATTTACGACTCAGTGCATGCACGGCCTCTACCAATGCGGCAGCATTTTCGGGTGGTGTAAACTGAGAGATGCCATGCCCCAAATTAAATACATGACCACTGCCATTTCCATAACTTGTAAGAATCTTCTCTACTTCTTTCGTGATTATTTCCGGTGAAGCAAATAAAATCGATGGATCAAGGTTGCCTTGCAACGCCACCTTATCACCTACACGGCGGCGCGCATCTCCAATATCAATTGTCCAATCCAGACCAACTGCATCACAACCAATATCCGAAATCGCTTCCAGCCACAACCCACCGCCCTTGGTAAAGACAATATTCGGTATGCGTAAACCTGCTTGTTCCCGCTTAAGTCCAGCCAAAATTTGTTGCATATATTGCAGTGAAAACTCACGGTATGCCGTATGAGACAGTGCGCCACCCCAGGTATCAAAAATCATTACGGCTTGCGCGCCCGACTCAATTTGCGCATTCAGATAAGCAGTTACCGCTTGGGCATTTTTCTCCAATATCTGGTGTAATAATTCAGGTTGCTTATACAACATTGTTTTGATTTCACGGAAATCTGTACCTCCCTTTCCTTCAACCATGTAGCAGGCCAGCGTAAAAGGACTGCCCGAAAAACCGATCAACGGGACACGGTTATCAAGCGCGCTGCGAATCTCTGCAACAGCATCCATCACATACCGCAAATCAGAATCTGGATCAGGCACTTTTAATGCTTGAATATCGCTTTCCTGACGCAGAGGCCGTTCAAACATCGGGCCTTCACCTTGCGCAAAATAAAGACCCAAACCCATGGCATCCGGTATAGTCAGAATATCGGAAAACAAAATAGCCGCATCCAAAGGGAAGCGCTCCAGCGGCTGCAGGGTTACTTCAGTAGCTAAAGACGGCGATTTGCATAAGGATAAAAAGTCGCCGGCACGTGCGCGCGTTTCATTGTACTCAGGCAAATACCGACCTGCCTGGCGCATTAGCCATACAGGCGTGTATTCAACAGGTTGTTTCAATAAAGCGCGTAAAAAAGTATCGTTTTTAGGAATCGTCATTAATAAGCCTATGTATTATTTTTATTTTAAAAGGCTATCCCTTAGCTAGCACACTAACTTAACCTTTTCCAAAGGTCATATTTTACCAGTGATTGATAATGACGTACATTGACAATTTTGCAGATTGCTTGTTGGCACGCCTTTAAACAATGAATTCGACATAATCGATGTAAATAGTTACAAATACAGGCAAAAAAACGAAGTGTTATCGCCGAAAAAATAACAAACCAAAAACCGACATGCGATAGACCGCTAGTCAATAACAACATTATAATGAACATACAAAACTGCCACATTTAGGCTGGTACTGTGCATATCCAACTCAACTCGAGCACGCATGAATAATTTTCTTGATCATCAATTTCAACAGCAAAACCCAAGGTTTTTGTCTCGTTTGTTTTATGCACAAACTGCAAGCATGGTATTAGCAGGAAGTATCGCAATTATTACACTGGGAGGCTGGCTCTTTCCTTCAATTGGCGCACTCCTGCCCGCGGACTGGTGGCTCATGAAACAAAATGCTGCGCTTTGCATCCTGATCAGTGCAATAGCCATAATTCTAATACGGAAAAATTCAAATATTCTGATTATCCGCCTCTGTGGGCTTATTGTAATCATATTATCCACGGCTTCACTATATGGCCATACTACTGGCCAATCACTTCCGATTGAAACCTTCTTGACAACGGATAATTACGCAAAGTTTTCGGGCAGGATAACTGTACACGGAGCAGTTTTTTTCTGTTTGCTCGGTTTTTCTTTTATTGTTGCAAAGACCGACCAAAAGCACCGTAATAATATACGCGACATACTCACCCTATTGCTGATTGGAATGGTTTTAGTGATTTTCTCGGGCTATTTCTTTTCTGCAACAAGCTTATATGGTCACTCAACAGAAACACTGGTTTCCTTCCAAACATTTTTTTGTATGTGCTTATTGACATTTGCAAACTTTGTTCGCGGTATACAAGGCGGAATTTTTTCCTTGTTTCTTGGCCTCGGCATTGCCAGTTATACCGCCAGAGTAACATTGCCCTGGACGTTGATAGGCCCATTTGCTGTTATCAGCGCCATTAATTATTTTTCAACTACCCAGGAAATTCGAATAGCGCTTTCAGCAACTTTGCTGTCACTCATCTTCTTTTTTATTATCCTATGGTTAGCAAACAGAATCAGTTACTTGGAAAATGATTTGCGCAAACTGGCGCTGACAGACGAAATGACCGGCCTATACAATCACCGCGCTTTTTGTATACTTGGCAAGCAATCTTTTCTGGAAAGCTTACGAAATGATTCTGTACTGATACTTTTATATTTTGATCTGGATGGATTGAAAAAGATAAACGACTCGCTTGGCCACCAAATTGGGTCAGAAATGATTATCGAATTTGCCGATTTATTAAAAGCAAACTTTCGCCGCTATGAAACAATCGCACGTGTAGGTGGCGATGAATTTGTGGTCTTGAGCAAACAAAACCAAACAGATGCCGCACTCGATACTGCTCTCAAACGATTAGCTGACGCCGTCTATGCCGCCAACAGCAAAAGCAATAAACCCTACAAAATAAGTTACAGCGAAGGTAAAATCACCGGAAGAGCCAAAGATTTCCCATCACTCGATGATCTGCTAACAAAAGCAGACGCTTTGATGTATGAGAATAAAAGGAAGAAAAAGCTCAAGTATTGATTTATTCCGAAACACCGCGTGATCAAAATGCACTTTTTACACACTATATAGATCAACCAAGACAACAGGATCGCGTTGCCAGATCACAATCATCCTTTTTCACTATAGCTCTATAAATTTAGGCACCTGAGCTGTCTTATAAGAACTAAAACATCTCTACCAGCACATGCCGATCCCCAAATGCTTCGGATGAAACAAGGTTTTTTTTCTTGGCCAGTTCCATTTCATCAATGATTTTTACAATTCGACTGTCTGGAATCATGCCATCAGCTACATCATTTATTTCATCAAAATCGAGTTCCTTATCCATTGCAGCAAACCTCCGCAAATTTAATTAAGTGAAACTCCATTAGATACTATTTTATTGATTATTCAAAGCAAGGACAGATAGCAGTTTGCTCCATAATTCGGTCATTTGCCAGCTATCATCAGTCGTTATTTGTATGATTTGCAAACTTGACCTTACTCATCTGTCGACCGCCAAAATTAAAATCACTTTTCTTAGTAGCTTTTATTATATAAAAGCTCTGTATCCATTTGATCTGCCAGCCTATGTATCGCTTCCGAAATTCGGACCGGATAAATTGACGCATTATCCAGAGTCGTCAACCTCTTCGGCAAATTTGCATAGCTTTTCAATGTTTTTTTGCGAATATCATGCAACGACATTTTATCCTGAACACGCCGGCCTTCGATCATGACCGGTTTAATCAGCGGATCACCTGATTGCAAATCATTCTCTTCGAGCGCAACGACATCTCCCATCATACAGTTTTCTGCATCAAAACCACGAAATACCTGTTTTCTTCCTGGCCATGCTGCTTTGCCTTCGGAATGCTTGCGTCGCGGTTGGCCGGCATATTCCTGCAGTTTATAAACGCAATCGAGCGCCGGTGCATCACTGGATGTATCTAGTGCGGTGCCGATGCCAAAACCATCTATTGGTGCGTGCAAACGATATTCATCGATATTACCACTTGCAAAAATGGTAGTTTTCTTCAGACCACCCTGATCAAGTATCTGACGTACATTTCGTGCATGTTCAGCTAAATCGCCACTATCCAAGCGAACACTGTTAATGGTGATCTGGTCGTGCCTGAGCTTGTCCGCCAGAGCAACAATTTTGGTTGCAGCATTTTCGGTATGATAGGTATCAATCAGCATTACCGTGTTCTCGGGATGAGAACGGGCAAAGTGCTCAAATGCAACAATCTCATCGTCATGCGCCTGAATAAAGGAATGTGCCATGGTACCGTACAGCGGGATATCATAAACTGCACCGGCCAATACCGTTGCCGAACCGGAAAATCCCGCTAGATAACTCGCCCGCGCCGCAAGCAGCGCGGCTTCTGCTCCATGCGCCCGCCGCATACCGAAATCTACCAACGTTTTTCCAGGTGCAACCAGTACCGAACGCACTGCTTTAGAAGCAATCAGTGTTTCAAAATGTATCAGATTAATGATGCGAGACTCGATCAATTGCGCCTGCGGCAAAGGCGCAGTAATTCTAATAATCGGTTCATTTGGAAAAAACACGGTACCTTCCGGCATCGCATGCACATCACCCGTAAAACGTAAATTATCCAGATAATCTATGACATGTGACGGGAATCGTCCAGCAAGCCAGGTAAGCTCATCTTGTGAAAACCTCAAATTCTCCAGATAATCCAATACCTGCTCAAGTCCGGCAGCAACCAGAAAATTACGCCCCGCTGGCAGTTTACGCACGAACATTTCAAAAACTGCCGTATCCCATGTTATTCTCAAGATAACTTTGCAGCATGGTCAATTGGTACAGGTCTGTCAACAGCGGACTGAATTGATCGTATAGATTTGAATACGAATTCACAACACAAGCTCCTCATAATTAATGGGCATCGCACCGAGTCGTTTCATTTCCATCAACGCGCGAAAACCGTCATCATGTTTTTGATTCATTGCACAGACTGCATCTTCAAGCAAAAAAATTACATATTGAAGTCCGATGGCATCTTTTACTGTATTCAATACACAATACTCCGTCGCAAGCCCGCCGACAAATAACCGCTTCACTTTAAGCGACTGCAGCAACTCATGGAGCTGTGTTTCAGAAAATGCTGAATAAGCCTTTCTTGCCTGAGTAGTTGCTTTGGAAATAATCTTTGTATAAACGGGTAACGTAAGACTGACAGGAAACGCGGCTCCGGATGTACTTGCTATACAGTGACGCGGCCATTCGCCTCCATATTCTTGAAAAGAACAATGGTTTTCCGTATGCCAATCACGCGTTGCAAAAATCGGCAACCTAAATGCATAAAAAACGGTGATATATCGATTAAGAATCGGAACAATTTTATCTCCCCCGGAACCGGCAAACTACCATCTGACAGAAAATCATTCTGTACATCAACGATAATCAGCGCATCGCCATGTTTAAGTGTAATTTCCATTTATCGAAATGATTAACTTGCACTTATAAAATAAAACCGCATTTATTAATGGTAAACGATTACAAGAATGCGACGCTCAATTTCTGTACATGCTATCAAATCATTGGCAGTTTTGTTAAAGAAACTATTTCACAAATGTTACCTGTGTAAACTCGAACGTCAACACAGACTGATCAGAAAGTAATTCCAGTTCGGCAGCGAACGTGGAAATCGTTCAGTCTGAGCCAGTTCAAAACGTAACGGTTCGCCTCCCTCAACAATCTGCAGACGCACCCAAAATCAACACTGTTATCATCATCCAACATAACGTCAACAGCAGGAACATCAAGAAAACCCGCATTAAAAACAGCATTGTATACACTGTTCCAGTTGTGCCAAAAGGCACACCGGGTGCATTACTTAACATATATAGCTCAACATTCGCATTCTGCGCGAAACCAAGCACCCAAAACCCACTCGCATCTTGCACCGTCGGATCAAGTTACAATACAATTGAATAATATAGCCAATGCAACAATCAATAAACCAATTACTGCTTATTGTATTAATCTGACAGGCATATATAATTGGGTTTTCCATCATATACGTCAAAAAACCCATGGCAAAACTTACAGATGTAGTGGGTATTGGTCCTGTTACTGCCAAAGTCCTGGCAGATCATCATATTAAAACGCCCGAAGCACTCGCTGCTATCAGCATAGCAGCACTGGAAAAAGTACCGGGCTTTAGTAATTTACGCGCAAAAGCCGTTAAAAAAGCGGCTGCAGTTTACCTGTTAAAAAATACGAATAATCAAACGACAACCACTCCCCTTAAACAAACGATTGCAAAAGAATTTACGAATCAAAATACGACGACCAATTTATCCTCAGTTTCGCCGCATAATGACGCCGAAAAAATTAAAAATAATATAAAAAAAGACCGCAAAAAAGATTCACTAAAAAATAAAACCAAGAAAAAAATCAAGAAAAAAGAGAAAAACGAAGAAAAAAACAAAACAAAAATAAAAAAGGAAAAAAAGAAAAATAATAAGAAAAAAATAAAAAAGAAACTTTAATATTCGCTTCGTTTTAAGACTTACAAATGGACATTCCTATAATGGTTGGCGAGTTATGCAGTTAAACAACGTAGTTGCCAATTGCGCCCTTATCCTATAAGTATCCACAAAACCCAAATATACCTTACAGCGCTCTGACCATAGGCTATGACACTCCAAACAGATGAATCTTATGCTGCCATTGATTTAGGCTCTAACAGTTTCCACATGATAGTCGCTAATTATGTAGACGGCCGTTTGCAAATCATAGACCGAATCAAGGAAATGGTCAGACTCGCCTCCGGACTTAACGAAAACTATGATTTGTCCGATGAATCCATGCAACTGGCATTGGCATGTCTGCAACGATTTGGAGAGCGTGTCAAAGAAATACCGCAAGCAAATATACGCGCAGTCGGCACTAACACGCTACGTCAGGCACGTAATGGTGAATTTTTTCTGTCACTGGCAGATGCGGCGTTAGGCCACCCCATAGAAATTATTGCCGGTCAGGAAGAAGCGCGTCTAATTTACCAGGGCGTTGCGCATACCGCGTACGATGAAGTCAACAAACGGCTGGTAATCGATATCGGTGGCGGCAGTACTGAACTCATTATCGGACGCGGCTATGAGATATACAGCATGGATAGCCTTTACATGGGCTGCGTCAATATGGGGAAACGCTTCTTTGATGATGGCAAGATTAAAGCCAAAAGAATAAGCAAAACAGTTTTATACGCCAGACAGGAACTCGAATCAATTGAAGCGGCATACAAAAAGACAGGCTGGGATTTTGCGCTCGGCTCTTCCGGCACTATTACTACCATCCGCGATGTCGTGCAGACCCGAGGGTGGTGTGAATCCGGAATCACTGTCACCGCACTTTCAAAGTTGATGGATGAACTCGTGGCCGTGGGTGACAGTAAAGCTATCGAATTTGAAGGACTGTCTGAGCATAGAAAACCCGTCTTTGCGAGTGGTGTTGCCGTATTGTTCGGCATATTCGAAGCATTGGGTCTGGAAAAAATCAATGTCTCTGATGGTGCGCTGCGTGAAGGTCTTCTGCATGACTTAATTGGCCGAGTACATAACGAAGACATACGGGACAAAACTATTCTGGATGTTTCCAACCGGTATGGCGTTGATACGGAACAGGCCAATCGCGTCAAAGAAACAGCGGAAAACCTTTTCCGACAGGTCAGTTCCGATTGGAAATTGTCCGAAAAGGAAGACCTGAAATTATTGTTATGGGGTGCCCAAATTCATGAGATCGGATTATCAATCGCACATGCCCAATATCACCGGCATGGTGACTATCTGGTCACCTATTCCGATCTGGCCGGTTTTTCACGGCAAGAACAAATCAAGCTGGCCAAATTGGTGCGCGGTCATCGCAGAAAGTTTCCCTTAGAAGAATTTGAGTCTGTTTCAGGTAATTCCAGGCTTTCTGTGATAAGACTCAGCATCTTGTTGAGACTGGCTGCTGTTTTGCATAGAAGCCGTTCCAACAACACACTGCCTGAAATACAGATTCGTGCGAATGCACATAAAATCAACCTGCTTTTTCCGGCAGAATGGCTGTTCAATCATCCTTTAACACTGGCTGATCTCAAAACCGAGCAAAATTATCTGCAGGCAGCCGATATCAAACTGACCTTTCAGTAAGACCAGTAATCAATTGATAGAGCATTATTCACAAAAATGCTCCAGTATATGCAGCTGGGCTGAACGGGGTTTTTGCGTACCCGGTTTGGTGCGTTTATAAGAACCATCATTTTGCAACACCCAGGCCTGTGTATTATCTGAAAGATAGCTCAACAGACCATAGGCAATCACCGAATCGCTGGTACGTTTCTCCTCAATCGGGAAACACACTTCCACACGATGATATAAATTCCTTGTCATCCAGTCAGCGCTGGAACAAAATACGCTTTCCTCACCACCCCGATAAAAATAATAAACGCGCGTATGCTCCAGAAATCGTCCGACGATGGAGCGCACATGGATGTTTTCCGAAACGCCCTTGACATCTGGGCGCAAACAGCAAATACCGCGAATAATCAAATCGACTTTAACCCCTGCCTGGGAAGCCCGATACAATGCCATAATGATTTCAGGGTCAACCAGCGCATTCATCTTGGCAATAATCCAGGCCTTTTTCCCATTATTAGCTGCTTTGATTTCATCTTCAATATAACTGAGCATAGCTTTTTGCAAAGTAAAAGGTGATTGCAGCAACTTCTTTAATTTTCCTGCGCGCCCCAAACCGGTTAACTGATGAAACAGTTTATTTACATCTTCGCCGATCGCCTTGTCGCATGTCAATAAACCGTAATCCGTGTAGAGACGTGCCGTTCTTGCGTGATAATTACCGGTACCTAAATGTACATAGCGGCATAAGGTGCGTCCTTCCCTTCTGACAACTAAAATCATTTTGGCATGGGTTTTGAAACCGACCACACCATACACAACATGCGCACCCGCCTTCTGTAATTCACTGGCCAGTTCAATATTGGCTTCCTCATCAAACCTTGCCCTTAATTCGATCACAACCGTCACTTCCTTACCCGCACGTGCGGCAACCTTTAACGCTTCGACCACTGCTGAATCAGCACCGGTGCGATAAAGTGTTTGTTTGATCGACAGCACATTTGGATCATTCGACGCCTGACGCAGGAAATCAACCACGGGCGCAAAAGACTGAAATGGATGATGTAACAGAATGTCACCGTTATGCAACACTTCAAAAATATTTGTATTCTTGACCATGCGATTCGGAATATCCGGTGTAAAACCACTGAACTTCAGTTCCGGCCGGTCAACCAGGTCACAAATAGCAAGCAAACGCCCCAGATTGACCGGGCCCGATACCCTGTAAAGATCAGCTTTTTCCAATTCAAATTTTTGCAATAAAAAATCGCTCAAATGATCTGGGCAATTGTCGGCAACTTCGAGACGAACAGCATTACTGAACCTGCGGGAAGGCAGTTCCCCTTCCAAAGCGCGCAACAAATCATCCACTTCTTCATCATCGATAAGCAGATCACTATCACGCGTCACCTTAAACTGATAGCAACCCAGCACATTCATACCCGGAAAAAGGTCTTTCACATGCGCATGTATGATGGAAGAAAGCATGACAAAATCATGGTTTCCGTTGCTGCATTTCGACGGCACTTGCACAACTCTGGGCAGTGAACGCGGCGCTTGCACAATGGCCAGCCCCGACTCACGCCCAAACGCATCCTTACCTTCCAGTGAGATGATAAAATACAGATTCTTGTTTAATACCCTGGGAAAAGGATGTGCCGGATCAAGCCCGATAGGGCTTAAAATTGGCAATACCTCAGCATTAAAATAACGTTGGATCCAACGACCCACCATCGGCTTCCAATGAGAACGACGCAACAACCTGATTTTATCTTTAGCCAATGCCGGGATAATCATGTCATTCCAGACGCTATACTGCTCATTGACAACCTGATGCGTCGTTTCACTCACCCGCCCCATCACTTCTGCCGGTAACAGGTTATCTGCGCCTGTCTGTACAGAACCATACTTGATTTGCTGTTTTAGACCGGCAACACGAATTTCAAAAAACTCGTCCAGATTAGTACTGGCAATACAGAGAAAACGCAAGCGCTCCAGCAACGGCAGATTTTCATCTTTTGCCTGCTCAATTACACGCCGGTTAAATTCAAGTAAACTCAGTTCACGATTTATATATAAGGTAGGGTTTTTGAGGTCTGCTATATCCATCAATCAGAAAGTTCTTCACAAAGTAATACAAGTTTTTTTACCATATTACAGTGTATCAATGGAATATTACAAAAATTAAATGTGGATTAACGGACTATTGAAAATTTTTCTACGTTGTTGCTGCAGTATCGAAAACAGATCGGGATAAGGGATAATCAGACAGGAAGACAGGAATTGTATCAACTTAATTTTAAACAGCTTCCAATATTAAATTTTTTCCACCTTTTTTAGCACGATACAAAGCTTCATCGGCACGCTTGAAAATACTCTCCTGCGTTTCGCCCTGTTTACACTCAGCAACACCTGCACTGAAAGTAATAAGAATTTTTTTATGTTCATGCAAGAAAAACTTTTTGGTCAAATCTCGCTTTATTCTTGACAACACTTCAACAGCTGCTTTCATCCCGGTATTCGGCAACAAGATTACAAATTCTTCGCCACCATACCGTGCAATAACATCATCAATTCGTGTAACATTTTTTACCGCATTAACCAGATATACGAGCGCTTCATCCCCAACTTTATGACCGTGAATGTCATTCAGTACTTTGAAATTATCGATATCGAGCACTCCATAACATATGGGTAACTGCTGCCGTTGCGCACGCGACATTTCGCGCTCAAATGCCAGATCCAAACCACGGCGATTCAAAATACCCGTCAAATGATCCTCGTGTACCTTTTCGCTCATTTGCTGCAGTTCGGATTCAAGCTGCACTATTTTTTCCTGAGCGGTCTCTACTTCCGCACATGCTGCCAAGAATCCGTCCCGGTAATTTTGCGTACTTTCCTGCATCTGCCGGGTGTCTTTCATAATTTCAAGCAGCAAATGATTCAGCATACCCAAATCATCAGTTTGATTAATTTGTTCTGAATAACGTTCTATTTTGTCATGATAATCACCCGTTTCATCGGATAATTCTTCTATATTGTTGATCAGGCAGGTGACCATTTCCTTAAGCGTTGTCCTGGCATCACCCAGGTTGCGCTTAATAATGCTCTGTCTCTGGATAATCTCGTCTAAATAATTTTCAACCTCAATCATCAAACGTTTATCCAAAGGACAGATTATCGTTTCCCGCAATCTGGCGATGTGATTTTTTATCCATTCATCTTCAGACAATAATTCACTGGTGCTTACCAGTAGCTTATCCAATAAGCGCAACAAACCCCGTTGTAATCTTGCATTGTCTTCCGAACAGTATTCAAATTTTTCGAGAAGTTGTTTAAATTCTAAAGCAAACTGTTGCATTTCTTGCTTGCTTTCGATGATACGCACTTTGCGCGACAGATTTATGGCCTCGTTACTCAGAGTCTCATCGTTTAACTTTACAGATGCGACATGTTCTAAAACCTGTATCAACAGTTCGCGCAACTGAATTGTTATATCATTAACAAATGTGTAACTTTGTGGCAGCTGAGTATCTGCTGACTGCCCTTGTCCATCATATGGACCGGTTTTCACTTTTGGCAGCAATGCATCACCAGTATCTGCGACCACGATTTCAATCTCCTTGGCTGTGTCTGTCGCTAAAACATCCCATGACTCCATCAATGCGATTAATTTTTTCTGCAGTTGATATGTATCTGTTGAAAATCGGGTTAATACACGATTCAGGCCCTCACGTTTCCTGGCAATGGTCACTTTCCCATGATTGGACTCCAGTTGCTTTAAGAGCCGGACAATCGTTTCACCCCAGGAACACTCTCTATACGGGGGTTTAATATCATCTGTATTCAATCCACTATCCGATTGTGTGGCCAGTCCGGCAAGCTTCATAAATACTGATCTGTATTCATTCCAGTCGTTATTCTGCAGCGCTTCTTCGAATTTACTGGCCAGATCTCTTAATTCCTGTGTATGCCGGGGAAAATCGGATACGAAAGACGAAAGCGTGTTGGACGTGCTTACACTCATACGACTGCCAGGTTTTCCAGCGATTTCTTCGTAAACCTTGTGGTAATTATCGGGTGTTGGTGGTTGTCTTAATGAAGCCAGCTTTAGCAAAGCTTGCCGTGCAATTACCGAGGGGCCGGGGCTATCAGTTTCATTCATAATTAATCATCGACAGAATTTTTTGAGAATAAAACACATTTAGTATTTGCTGTGTGTTTACTTGTTATTCAGTTAATTAGTAAAGTGCAAAATGCGCATGAGTTTCGATCAAGTAGATACGTATACTACACGCAGGTTCGGTTTTGCATTGCATGGAATAAACGATTTTTAATCCATCAACTTGTTTTTTTGATAACCAGTTAAATAACGGCACTAAACTTGGATCTATAAAAAGTCAACTCACTCAAAAAAGTTACTATCGCTCAATCCCTTCAGTCGCTTTCACTTGATAAAAAAATAATAACCACATTATATTAATAGCTTATCCAGCTAAACAAAAAATCTACAAAAAAAATTTAGCTTACCCATGTCATGAACGCGTATTTAGCAATATTTGCACCATTTACTTTAATTACCGATAATAGTGACCTTATCTTTTAAGGTGAAATCATGATTACAATACAAAAGCAAAATAATTTGATCATAGTCGCAGTCATTGGTGAATTTACATTATCTGATTACAAGCAATTTGAAGATCAAGTCATTTATCAATCCACCTTTGAAGGCAAGGTAAATGTTGTCGTTGACTTTCGCGATATGCTGAACTACACCGTTGATGTCGCATGGGAAGACCTCAAATTCATGCATGAACACGGCAACGATTTCAGTCATGTCGCGGTGGTAACTGACGATGAGTGGCAAACCTGGAGCGCATGGATATCAAACCTGTTCACAGACGCTCAAGTTATTGTTTTTAATGATTATGAAAAGGCTGTCACATGGGCGGCATCCGGGGACATTTCACCATCCGTATAAATACGCACATGAGCTTGTTTACTTAATAAAATTATTTCAATATACGCATGGACGATTTCGCTTTTGCCAGAGTATTGCATGTATTAGGCGTGGTCTTCTGGATTGGAGGTGTTGCCATGGTTACGCTGGTGCTACTGCCAGCGTTAAAACACTGGTCATCACCTACGGAAGCCATGGTTTTTTTTACTAATTTCAGACGCCGGTTCGCTGCACAGGCCCGCTATTCCACCTTACTCGTAGGCTTGAGCGGGTTTTACATGACATACGTGCTGGATGCCTGGCACCGTTTTACACAATGGCAATATTGGTGGATGCATGCCATGGTCCTGATCTGGCTGCTTTTTACCGTAATGCTGTTTGTATTTGAACCACGGTCCAGGCGAAAGTCAAATCCGGCTTCGCCGCAAAATATTACCCTACAGACGTTTGCAAATATTCAGCATAGGCATTTAATTTTACTTATCCTGAGCTTACTCACCATTGCCGGTGCAGTAGCAGGCAGTCACGGCTGGTTAATAATCGGAGGTAGATTGTGAGCTTTGCCCTGATCAAAATGATTCATGTCAGCAGCGTCATTACCAGTTTCTTACTTTTTTTTCTGCGCGGCATCTGGTTAATGCAGAATTCACCCAAACTGCGCCAACGCTGGGTCAAAATCCTTCCACATGTCGTCGACACCATTTTACTGACCAGTGCAATAACGCTGGCTGTTAAAATTCAACAAAGCCCACTGAGCGACGCATGGTTGACTGCCAAGGTTATCGGCATATTAATCTATATCGGCTTGGGTATGATCGCCATGCGTTTCGGCAAAACGCGCAGAACACGTATCACCGCTTGGATTACCGCAGAATGTGTATTTCTTTATATCGTACTAGTGGCATTGACCAAAAGTCCTGTTCTCAATTTGTTTTAATATTTAGACAATCTGTGCAATATGGTAACGATAAGGCAGAATGCTTTTGATTTTTCCCGATTCACGCTCAAAAATGCCACGCCTGATCATTGCGACGATATCTGCAAACTGGTTAACATGACCTATCGCGGAAAATCAGGATGGACCAGAGAGACAGATATCATTAGCGGCAATCGAACGCATATCGGTGAAATAACAGCCGCCATGTCCAGGCCGAATGCACAGTTTTTCGTCGTGTATAGGGAACGACTGCTCGCCGCCTGTATTTATCTTGCCAAAGAACAACAGCATGCCTATATCGGTTTTTTTTCGGTACACCCGAATTTTCAGGGACGAGGCATCGGTAAGCATGTGCTGCAACAGGCCGAAATCATTGCAAAACAACAATTGCAAGCTAGAAAAATTGTAATGTTTGTCGTCTCCCAGCGCCACGAGCTAATTGCATTTTATCAACGCCGCGGGTATCAACGTACTGATCGCATAGAAGAATACCCCCTGCACCGCGGTATCGGCACACCCAGAGTGCATGGATTAACGATAGAATACCTGGAGAAATATATAGAAAAGCTTGTTTAACACTCTGAAGAGAGTAAGCTCTGGATTATCCAACACAAATATTTATAAAAAAATGTATCGCCTAAATATTACATTGATTTTGTTATTCCTGACCTTGAATGCACAGAGTGAGGTTTATTGGTCGCAAGGCAGCAAGGAGAACAGAGACGGCGCAAACTTCATTTTCTCTGATGCCTCCGCAAAACTTCTATGGCGCCGTCAACTTGGAGACTGGATCGACCGCAACGGCGAGCTTTACGGTAATGCGGCGTTTTCAATAACGCATGTTCAAGATCTGGATACCGCCAGAAAAGTATCATTAGACCTGACTTCTCTGGTGAAATACTGGATAAAAAACCCGGACAGTTATCATGGCGTTTATCTGAAAGAAGAGTCCGGTAAGGGAACGATTGTTTTCGAATCATCCGAGGTTAAATCCTTGGAACCACCTCATTTAACCATACAAACCTCTCAAAATGAGACCAAGACATATAAAGTGACCAGGGACACTGCCCTTTCCACTACATCACACAGATCGCTGGGACATGATGAACAGCTTCTGGTCGGGTCTAACACGCCTGCCTTAATTGCCATTGACGACAAGTTTTTAGCGTTAGATAACACCGAAATCACGCACGCCAGGCTGAATTTAACGACAACTACTAAACAATTCGGCGATACACAGATAGGTGTTTTTGCAATCGCGCCGCTGCAGGCACCTGGTGAAATAGAACGCGGTATCGCCTGGGATTATCCGGCTGACCAGAATCTGGCTGAACACCCGGATGTCATCATTGCCGAGCAGTTTAATGCACAGCGCGGTTTATTTAATTCATCTGCAAATACCGATTGGCAAAGTCATCTGGACGATACCAGTGGCTACAATAATTACCGGATTGTTGACACCGCATATGATAGCGACCGCTTCAAGCCACTTGACGGAAGCGCATTGCAAATTGAATTTAACCAAAAAACAAATTACGGATTTACCGGCCACTATCGCTTTAAAAATCTCATCGGACATGAACCGGAACAAATGTACTTCCGCTATTATTTACGTTTTGGAGATAACTGGCGCCCGACTGACGGCGGTAAATTACCCGGTTTTGCCGGTACATATAATACGGCGGGATGGGGTGGCCGCGCTGTTGATGGCTATAATGGCTGGTCTGCCCGCGGGCTCTTTTTTTTAGAGGCGTCGTCTAACTCAACATTTGAAGGTGCCATCCCGCTGGGCAATTATGTTTATCATCCGGATAGCAATACAAACTATGGTGAGAATGTATCCTGGAACAGTGCGATTAATTTGCTGCAGAAAAATCGCTGGTATGCAATTGAACAATATTTAAAGCTGAATGATCCCGACAAATCCAATGGACAATTAACGGTCTGGATCGATGGAAAAAAAGTGTTAGATAAAACAGATTTTCGCTTTCGTAAAACTGATCAGCTGAAAATTGAAAACCTGTGGTTGAATTTTTATCATGGCGGCATTGATAAGCCGAGATCAACGTTTTACCTTTATATTGACAATTTAGTTATTGCTACACGATATATCGGTCCGATGAAAATGAATCATCAGTAAAAACTAATATAACAAAAACAGCTTCTGTTCAATCATTTCTTTTGGATGCCCGCATCAACGCGGCTGCTTCCTTCAACAAAAATTCACTAAATGCATGCGCCACGGCGGACAGGCGCTTGTTTTTACGGTTAACAATATGCCAGTGGCGCAGGATTGGAAAGCCCTGAACATCGAGCATTTTCAGCCGCCCAGTCTCAAGTTCAAGCTCTGCTGTATGCTGCGACATGATTGCGAGTCCCATCCCCGCCTGCACGGCTTGTTTGATAGCTTCGGTGGTATCGGTTTCCATACCTTTATTGATGTTGATTTTATGTTCAGTAAAAAATCGTTCCATGGCATCACGTGTACCTGAGCCCATTTCGCGCACCAGAAAAATTTCCTTTGCCAGTTTTTTGACTGGGATGTTATGTTCTAGGCACAACGGATGATTGGGCGGCGCAACAACAACCAGCGGATTTTCCATAAATGATTCGCTGACGATGTCGATGTCTTCCGGGGGCAATCCCATAATCGCCAGGTCAATGGCATTTTCGGCTAATAGTTTAAGTATTGTTACTCGATTGGAAACATTCAGACTGACAGAAACACCGTTATAGCGCTGGCAAAATTTGGCCAGCAAATGTGGTGCAAAGTAATTGGCGGTGGTCACTACTGCGATATTCAACTTACCGCGCTCCATGCCTTTGAGTTCATCCAGTGCAAGTTCCAAATCAGACAAGCGCTGCAAAATATCACGGCTGTAACGATATAACTCATTTCCAGCTTCAGTTAAATAAATCTGCTTACCCATTTGTTCAAACAAAGGCAGTCCTATATTCCCTTCCAGTTGTTTTATCTGCATGGAAACAGCCGGTTGAGATAAGTAGAGCGCTTTGGCCGCACGTGAATAGCTCAAGTGGTGCGCAACTCTCTCAAATACTTTCAATTGTCGTAGCGTGAGATGCAGCATAGTTCAATTATCCAGTTCTTTATAAGTAAAAGCTTATCATAGTTATTAGAATAACTGATTTGATCTTATGGTTAAATATATTTATAGTACACGTCATGTTTCAAACGCTCATGTTTGTTACAAATCGTTACTTAATCACTGCTTAATTGTTACTTAACCTCCTCTCTTTCGTGTTGTGATATGAACTGAATCGAGTGGATCTTACTGGAGAAAAATTATGGCTAAAACATACAGCGCCGGCGTTAAGGAATACCGCCAAACTTATTGGATGCCCGAATATACCCCACTGGACACGGATATTTTGGCGTGTTTCAAAATTACACCTCAGCCAGGCGTACCTCGTGAAGAAGTAGCCGCAGCAGTAGCGGCCGAATCTTCCACTGGTACCTGGACCACAGTCTGGACTGACCTTTTGACCGATCTGGATTACTATAAAGGCCGTGCTTATCGTATTGAAGATGTGCCTGGTGATGACACCTGCTACTATGCTTTCGTAGCATACCCGATCGACCTGTTTGAAGAAGGCTCCGTAGTTAACGTGTTCACTTCTCTGGTAGGTAACGTTTTTGGTTTCAAAGCGCTACGTGCCCTGCGTCTGGAAGATGTTCGTTTTCCGATTGCTTTCGTAAAAACTTGCGGAGGCCCTCCTGCAGGTATTCAGGTGGAGCGCGATCGCTTCAATAAATATGGTCGTGCGCTGTTGGGATGCACCATCAAACCCAAACTGGGGCTCTCAGCCAAAAATTACGGTCGTGCCGTGTATGAATGTCTGCGCGGCGGCTTGGATCTGACCAAGGACGACGAAAATATTAACAGCCAGCCCTTTATGCGTTGGCGTGATCGTTTTGAATTCGTAGTGGAAGCCTGTCAAAAGGCAGAGCGTGAAACTGGTGAACGTAAAGGCCATTATCTTAATGTAACCGCACCTACACCAGAAGAAATGTACAAACGCGCCGAGTTTGCCAAGGAACTGGGCGCACCGATTATCATGCATGACTATCTGACAGGTGGTTTTACCGCCAACACAGGTTTGGCAAACTGGTGTCGGGACAATGGCATGCTGTTGCACATTCACCGCGCAATGCACGCTGTGATTGACCGTAATCCGCACCATGGTATTCACTTCCGTGTTTTAGCCAAGGCACTTCGCTTATCTGGCGGCGATCACCTGCATTCCGGAACCGTGGTTGGCAAACTTGAAGGCGATCGCGAAGCAACTTTGGGTTGGGTTGATCTCATGCGTGACAGCTTTGTCAAAGAAGACCGTGCACGCGGCATATTCTTCGATCAGGACTGGGGTTCCATGCCCGGCGTATTCCCTGTTGCTTCGGGTGGTATTCACGTATGGCATATGCCAGCACTGGTTGCAATTTTTGGTGACGATGCCTGCCTGCAGTTTGGTGGTGGCACGTTAGGTCATCCATGGGGTAACGCCGCTGGCGCCGCTGCTAATCGCGTCGCGTTGGAAGCGTGTGTGGAAGCGCGTAACAGTGGTGTACAGATCGAAAAAGAAGGCAAAGCCATTCTGACAAAAGCCGCCAAAAGCAGTCCGGAACTGAAGATTGCTATGGAAACATGGAAAGAGATCAAGTTTGAGTTTGATACTGTTGACAAACTGGACGTGGCTCATAAATAAGTAATACCAAAAAGCAAAGGTGGGGAATCAGTGCTGCTTTTTCTCCACCTGTAACTGAATTTAAGGAGTAAATAATGAGTGAAGTAATAGATTACAAATCACGTGTCAGTGACCCGTCTAGCCGTAAGTTCGAAACATTTTCTTATCTGCCTGCAATGAATGCTAAAGATATTAAGAAACAGGTAGAGTATCTAATTAGCAAAGGCTGGAATCCGGCCATTGAGCATACTGAACCTGAGTATTTGATGGATTCTTATTGGTACATGTGGAAATTGCCTATGTTTGGTGAAACCGACGTTGATCGTGTTCTGGCTGAAGCTGAAGCATGCCATAAAGCCAACCCGGACAATCATGTTCGTTTGATTGGTTACAACAATTTTAACCAATCACAAGGCACAGCCATGGTGATTTACCGCGGCAAAACCATTTAACTGCCGTCATCGGGTTTTAGCTACTACTCGAAGCCCCCTACCCCAAAAGGGCTAGGGGTTTTTTTTGACCTGTGAAACCGCTGGCAAATTGTTAAAAAATCTGGACCAGCGCTTCATAATGTAGCGTAATAAAAAACAGGAGTTTGTCATGAGCAAAATTATTGACCAGTATCACGTTAAAACAGAACCCTATTACCACTCCGTTGCAGATGAGGTGGAATTGTACGAAGCCGCTTACTCCGTACGCATGCCCATGATGCTGAAAGGTCCTACCGGATGCGGCAAAACACGTTTTGTTGAGTATATGGCGTGGAAACTCAAAAAACCCTTGATCACAGTTGCCTGTAACGAAGACATGACTGCGTCCGATCTGGTCGGCCGTTATCTCTTGGATGCCAAAGGAACCAACTGGCAGGATGGCCCGCTGGCCGTTGCCGCCCGTTATGGCGCCATCTGTTATCTCGATGAAGTCGTTGAAGCACGCCAGGACACCACTGTGGTGATTCATCCGCTCACCGATAATCGCCGCGTTTTACCACTGGAGAAAAAGGGCGAACTGATCCAGGCACACAAAGATTTTCAGATTGTTATTTCCTATAACCCAGGTTATCAGAGCTTGATGAAAGACCTCAAGCAATCCACCAAGCAACGCTTTGGCGCACTGGATTTTAATTATCCCAATCATGAAATCGAAAGTGAAATAGTCGCCCATGAAACCGGCGTATCCAAGGAAATTGCGGAAAAACTGGTATCGATCGCCGAGCGCGCACGCAATCTGAAAGGCCATGGCCTTGATGAAGGTATTTCAACCCGTATGCTGATTTATGCAGGCAGCCTGATTGTCAAAAAAGTGGACCCCCATGCCGCATGCCGTGTTGCACTAGTACGGCCCA
This sequence comes from Nitrosomonas aestuarii, assembly GCF_003046585.1. GTDB lineage: Bacteria > Pseudomonadota > Gammaproteobacteria > Burkholderiales > Nitrosomonadaceae > Nitrosomonas > Nitrosomonas aestuarii. The sequence continues at coordinate 59,037 of NZ_QAAE01000008.1, forward strand.
TTACGGATGATCCGGATATGCGCGACGCACTGGACGCAGCAGTGACAACATTCTTCAATTAATAATGTCTATTATGCCTTAAAGAATAATTCTTTGATTTTGTGTAAAAAGGTGTGTATATGAGTGTTAATCTGGAAGACTATCAAGAAATACTGGAAGATCTGGAACCGGAGTCGGTTGCACTGCTGGAGAATGCCTGGCATGAAGCAAGTAAAGTACTTTCACCTCGTGGACTGGACAATTATATAAAAGGCGTGTCTGCACTGCACAACTTGCGGCGGGGGCGTGGTCTGGTGGATTGCTGGATTGATGAAATTCCACAGGTTGTCAAAGAAATTGGCGAGGATATTGTCAGCGAATTAGCCACTGCGGTTCTCGCACTGGCATCAAGAACTTCGGGTTCAGTCATTGAACTGGTGCTGGCTACCGCCCCCACTGCTGCAAGACGCCTTGGTGATGCGGAACTGTTCCAAAATTATCTGCAATTTCTCAACACCTTGATTGCACAAGCACCACGTGGTATTCGTCCGATGCTCGACAAGCTGGAAGTGCTTTTCGAGCAGCTTACCCTTGGTGGACTGCGTCGCTGGGCCATGTGGGGTGCACATGCGCATCGTACCGACTACGAAGAACAGGTCAGATATTTTTCCCTGGTATCCAAGGAATCCCTGGCTATTCTACAAAAAGAACGTAAAGGCACGCTCTTTGTCGATGTGCAACGCCGCATAAACATGTACTTGCGCGCACTCTGGGCGCGCGACTTTTTCATGAAACCGACTTCCGGCGATTTTGAAACGCGCGAGGGCTATAGGCCTTTTATCGAGAATTATTTCATACACTTGCCAGATGCTTTTGACAATTTTGGCGATGTGTCGGCAACAGAAGTCTACCGTGCCGCCGCGGCCCATGCTGCCGCCCACCTCGTTGAAACGAAACAACCAATATCCGCCGAAAGTTTGAACCCCTTGCAAATGGCAGTGATTTCAGTCATTGAGGACGCGCGTATTGAGTCCCTGTCCATCCGTCGTTTTCCCGGACTACAAAAGACCTGGTCGGTATTGCATACTGCCACCTCGGACATGAATGTCAGCATAGGTGATTATCTCAACCGTTTGGCGCGCGCGTTGCTTGATCCGGAATATAAAGATAAAGACAAATGGATAGCAGAAGGTCGCCGTCTGTTTAAAGCCGCACAAGACAAACTTGAGAGCCATCAGATTTCATGGGACATCGGTGTACAGCTCGCGCATAGTTTGCTTGACAAAAAACTGCCGTTTAATCCTCGCACCGACACGATAACCGCGCCCTACCGCGATGATAATCGCTACTTCTGGGAGTTTGCGGAATTTGATTTCGACGAATCGATCAGCGCTGGTTACGAAACGGTTAAACAAGTGCGCAAATATGTCAACGTGATGGAATTCGCCAACGAAGTAGAAGTTGAAACCGCCGGTGACGACGCGCAGGAAATATGGGTCATGGGCACTGAGTTTTTCCCCTATGAAGACGCGGGTGTGTCTTATAACGAAATGGAAGGCAAGGAGCCCGTATCGGCACCCTTTCACTATTCGGAATGGGATTACCAGATCCAGCTCGAACGTCCGGATTGGGCTACAGTACAGGAAAAACGTGCCAAAATGGGCGACATGCAGTGTATCGACGAAATCGCCACGCAATACAAACGCGAGATCACTCGCATGAAATTTTTGCTCGATGCCATGCAGCCACAAGGCACACGCCGCATCCGAAAACTTGAAGATGGCGACGATATCGACATCAATGCAGCGATCCGCTCAATGATCGATATCCGCATGGGCATCCAGCCCGACCCCAGAATCATGATGCGTTCCGTCCGCAAAATACGCGACATCTCGGTATTGGTGCTGCTTGATCTATCCGAATCCACCAACGAGAAAGTCACCGGACAGGAATACACCGTGCTGGAACTGACCCGCCAGTCAACCGTGCTGCTGGCCAATGCTATCGATAAAATCGGTGATCCGTTCGCCATTCACGGCTTCTGTTCTGATGGCCGGCATGATGTCGAATACTACCGCTATAAAGACTTTGAACAACCCTACGACGAAATACCCAAGGCCAAACTGGCAGGTATGACGGGACAACTCTCCACTCGCATGGGTGCGGCCATTCGCCACGCCAGTCATTACCTGAAACAACAGAAATCATCCAAAAAACTGCTGCTCGTCATCACCGACGGCGAACCCGCCGACATCGACGTGCGCGATCCGCAGTATCTGCGTTTCGACACCAAAAAAGCCGTTGAAGAGGCCGCCCGCTCAGGTGTCATCACCTATTGTATGAGCCTCGACCCGCGTGCGGATCAATACGTATCACGGATTTTTGGCGAGCGCAATTACCTTGTCGTCGATCATGTGGAAAGATTGCCGGAGAAACTGCCGGCGTTGTATGCGGGACTGACGCGATAAATAATTGTAATATATTCTGTCTGCTATGGCGGATTGCGCGAGCTTATCTGTCTTTTTCTGGGCTTTTTAGCTTCGTTCAATTCACAGTTCAATCGACACTGAGCTTTTTGATTGATCGATACTGACACCGTTAATTTCCACAAAACATGCTATTTGTTATATGCTCAGATTACCTATCTTTAGCACCTAAAAATAATACTCGTACAGGGGATAACTATGAATCCATTATTATCAATCAAAGGCACAATTGCCATTGGTTTTATTCTTGCATTTGCTGTTGCTTTCGGGTTGGGTAATGGCCTGGCCGGATTAAATGCAACGGTCTGGTTACATGTTTTAGCAGGTGTTTGTTGGATTGGCCTGCTTTATTACTTTAATTTTGTTCAAGTCCCTGGAGTCGGAGCTGCATTAGCGAACCCTGACGGCCCGCAACCTGCTGCAATTAATAAATACATCGCACCAAGAGCCCTTTTATGGTTCCGTATGGCAGCAGCAGTCACCTGGTTAACCGGTATGATCGCATTGGCTCAAATCGGTGGCGGTGTGCAAGGCATTATCAACGCATTCACGCTGACAAACGGCATGGCTGTCATAGGCTTAGGCTCCTGGTTAGGCACCATCATGTTATTTAACGTTTGGGTACTGATCTGGCCCAACCAAAAGAAAATTCTTGGTCTTGATGGCAAAGAATATAGCGCTGATGTCATTGCAAACGCAAAAAAGACAGCACTTCTAGCATCACGTACCAACACCGCTTTATCGGTTCCAATGTTACTCTGCATGGTTGGATATGGCCATGGGTTAGTGTTTTATTGAAACTCGTAAGGGGAGCGATAATTTGTATTTGCTCCCTTTTTCCTGCGAGGAAGCCGGATTAATAGCGTCATGATTAGACTCAATCGACCCCTCTGACTGCGGCGCGAGCTTATCCGTCTATCGGGCATATCGAGTTGACTTAGGGCAGCTAATGGGTAACCACTTATTAGGTTAAATTGATTAAAAGAATCACAACTCACATAACGCATTAAAGTATTTAATATGCCTGTTATTTCTATCTATTTATCCTAAACTCACGGTTCTTGCGTAATCCAAAAAGAAGCGACAAGAGCCCTACTAGGTTGATCGGCTTAAATGGAACTTGTCCTGACAAACCAATCACTTCCATCTTTGGCTTAGACCACAGTGTTGCTGCTGTACCCCATAAAGCTTGTTGAATTTTCTGGGTTAATTCGCGTTTTGTCCGGTAATCTCCCCCTTATTAACCGTAGTTAGTAGAGGTTAATGAGCTAAAAACAAAGGTAACAGTTCTTGCAATACAACAAATGAAAAACTTCCGAATCATGCCTAAGTCCATTACGTTTGGTGCTCAGAAAAATCGCAACATCCGATGTTTGCATTTGATTAGCGCTAATCCGAATGGTCATTTTCAATCGGATATCCCGCCTCTCGCCAGGCTTTAATGCCGCCATCCATCGACAATACATTGGCGTAACCCATTTGCTGCAGTGCATCCGCGGCTAAGGCAGAACGAAAGCCGCCACCGCAATACAATATAATGAGTTCCTGTCTACCGGGTATCGCTATTTCAATATCACGCTCGATAATGCCTTTTCCCAGATGACGGGCACCTGCGGCATAACCGGACTGGTATTCGTGATCTTCACGCACATCGATAAAATGAAACTGATCACCCTGAGCTATCCGGGCATGCACATCAGCTGCAGTGCATTCTTTGATTCGCTGTTTTGCAGCATCTACCAATTTAAGAAAACCCGAATTATGCTGCATTATTTCCTCCTGATAATTAAAATTATAACGGATGAATAGTGTCGTTCAAATAAATATGTTCTCGAAAGTCTGACCGATTGAAGCCAATAAACCATATCATATTGTGACAAACCCGTCAGGCAGCATTGCAATGCTCGTATCACAGAAAATTATAAATTTTACCAATAAAATAACCTGAAAATTAGAAGCAATGGAGCACCATCATTTTTTTATGCATCGCATCCTTTAGAACCGCTCGTTTTTTCAAACTACGCGCCAACAATATGCCTTATCTTTTTTATCGATCTTATGAAAAAATAAAAACGGCGACCAATGGCCGCCGTAAAGATGCAGAAACTTGATAGTCGATTGTTAAAGTGTTATCCAGGCCTTGCGACGACTCAACCCGAACCCTAGCAGGGCAATTGAAAAAAGCGCAAAAATGCCAGGTTCTGATATCGTGCCACCTGGATTGCCAGGATCTGTAATTGGATTAAACTGTCCATCAAAAACCCAACGCCGGATATCATGATCCGCGCCAGCATAACCCGTACCCGAAGTAAAACCGATAAAAGCATTGGTTGTACCTAACAAACCAACCAAATCAACGGCATGACTCATCAAAGCAGTCGCAGGCCGGATATCATCGAGCGCAAGACGCACTTCAAGTAAGTCGGTTAGTCCATTATAGTCAACCCAGGCGTGAAAAATCGTCCCGCTATCCAGCAGCGCAGGCAGGATGTCTGCACGCACAACGGAATTCATATTGCCATTAATATTAATGCCTGCATGATTCCCATTATTGCCATCACCACCGCCATTGTTCCAGTTATCGAATTCAATGCCAATGCTGGGTGTAAGCCCTTGATAACCTATACCGCCACCTGCACCACCGGCGGTATTGGCGACTGTTTGAATCGCAAAAACAATCCCATCTGCACCGCCATTTTGTTGATCCTTAAACTGAAACTCGAAGAAACTACTGAATGATGCATCTGAAGCCAGTGAAAATGGATTTGTCAAAAAAGCGCTGCCCGATTGACCTACATTATTTGTCAAACGAAGAACACGACCATCTCCCGGGTTGGGACCCATTACACCTTGCGCGCCGGTATTTATGCCGCCTGTGACACCGTTCAGTGTAAAGCCGGAAAGATCATTAAAATTCTGAAAGTTGACTAATACCGCCTGTACCGGCACAGCTATAATCATCGACACGGCAAAAACCAGCAGTGTGCTTGAAATTCTTATTTTTTGCATATAAATTCTCCCTGATTAATCGGATTGGCTCTAAAACCCAGCGCAAGCAGAGTGTGCCCTTTTGAAATTCAAACTCATGTGGCTGCAGTAATGAAATAGTTGTAAGGTAGTAACGACACATCACTCCATTTAGTTCACTTTTTTTCAGATTTCAGTGTAAGACTGGGCAATAAAAATACCACCATTGAAAGATTTCAATTATTTATATAAATCAGTTTGTTATTATTTATTGTCTAAAAACTTGTTTTTCTCATGTGTAATAGTTTCCGACATCCACAGGACACAGACGATCGCGTTCCGACAGAGACAAAAAATGATCCCGCAGTTTTCACGCATGAAAACATTGCACTTATCCTATAGAATGTATTGCGTGATATAGCCCATTGCCCGGTTGTCTTGCACGCTCACGGACCAACACATTTACGCATCCAGTTTCACAAATTCTTGATTCCACAAAAATACCTATACAGAAGCACCATGAATCGCTCGCTTTTCATGAGTAAATTATGTAGAAACCTTTTCAATTTTGTTTTTCCCTTAATCGCATTACAGGTTTCTGCTTGCTCGCATAAAGCGAATCCAGAACACATCAAAAAGTCATCCGCTATAAACACAAGACTGCTTTTTAGTGATAAAAATGAAGTTACACTGGTCACCGATGGTGGAAAAAATATTCGGAAGCCATTCTTTCCACAACAGAAGTTAAATCACTCTCCCAAACAGTCTGTTATTTGAACCTGTTTATAAATAAGGATTTATTATTTGGAAAACAAACCGCAATCCCAAAATTTCACCGAAGGTGTAAGTCGGCGCGAGGTCTTGTCATGGGCAATGTTTGATTTCGCCAACTCGGGCTACACTACGGTGGTCATCACCGCCATCTTTAACGCCTATTTTGTTGCCGTCGTAGCAGGTAATGAAGACTGGGGGACGTTTGCATGGACAGCCTCATTAGCCGCGTCCTATATGCTCATCATTTTGACCGCACCGGCTTTGGGTGCATACGCGGATGCTTACGCGATGAAGAAGCCGCTGCTATTCATGACCACTATCGGTTGTATTGTGTTCACGGCACTGCTTTTCTTTATCGGTCCCGGAGATTTATGGCTGGCGGTAACACTGATCATTCTGACGAATTTTTTCTTTGGAACCGGTGAAAACCTGATTGCGGCATTTCTGCCGGAACTGGCAAAAAGCCAATCACTTGGTAAGGTATCCGGCTGGGGATGGGGGCTGGGTTACCTGGGTGGTTTAGTCAGTCTGGGTTGTTCTCTCGCTTATGTGACCTGGGCACAGGACCAAGGCTATGAAGCCAGTCAATACATTCCGGTCACCATGTTAATCACCGCGGCCATTTTTGCCATCGCCAGCACCCCGACTTTTCTCTATCTCAAAGAACGGGCACAACCACAGCCGCATCTTTCCGGCCGCCGGATTATACGTGAAAGTTTTTCACGATTACGTGATACGCTCAAACATGTGCGCCATTATCAGGATTTAATGCGCTTTCTGCTTTGCCTGGTTTTTTATCAAGCCGGTATCCAGACGGTGATTGCTCTGGCGGCGATTTATGCGCAGCAGGCAATGGGGTTTGATACGCAAGAAACCATGTTGCTGGTTTTGCTGGTCAATATCACTGCGGCACTGGGCGCTTTCACATTCGGTCATATTCAGGATAAGCTGGGACATCTGACGACTATTGCACTTACCCTCGTTGGCTGGATGATAATGATTTTGTTGGCATGGTATGCAGATGATCGTGCAATGTTCTGGCTGGCCGCCAACATAGCGGGTTTATGTCTCGGCGCTTCCCAGTCTGCCGGACGCGCGCTCGTCGGCTTATTCAGTCCGGCTTCCCGTCGCGCTGAATTTTTCGGGCTGTGGGGATTGGCTGTCAAGCTCTCTTCCATTCTGGGTCCACTCACTTACGGATGGGTCAGTTGGGTTTCACGCGGCGACCATCGTCTTGCAATGCTGATAACCGGCAGTTATTTTATTATCGGCTTACTGATTTTAGTACGTATCGATGTATCGAGAGGGCGGCAAGCGGCATTGCATGAACCAACAGACATTTAGCCTGTTCGGTGTTCTGAGCCAGATGCCCGATAAACTGCGGTTGCTCTCGCCAATAGAACGTGTTTAACGGTAACCATAAAATGGTGATCACGAGGCAATGCCGTTTCATTGAAGCAATTCCGTTTTTTTGAATGCTTTGTTTTTATTTTTGTCTGACTGTTACGGTACAATTTATCAGTCCGCACATTCAATTCTGCATAGCCGGATTATTTTTCGGGATAATAAAGTTTCTCAATTAAAAAAATTTTTATTCATGCTTCTTTCTATCATCATTCCTGCTTTCAATGAAGCCCATTTAATTAGACAATGTCTCGACTCTATTTCTGCCTCACTGAACGCCAATCAACGAGCAGATTTTACATCCGAAGTCATCGTCGTGGACAACAATTCAACCGATGAAACCGCCAAACTGGCGCGGCAATCCGGCGCACATGTGGTATTCGAACCAATTAATCAAATCGGTCGCGCGCGTAACACTGGTGCTGCCGCCGCGACGGGTGACTGGTTCCTGTTTGTCGATGCGGATAGTCTGCTGAATCCCGGCATGATCGCTGATATTCTGCAACTGATCGATTCCGGTAAATATGTCGGTTGCGGCAGCGTAATGCAAATGCCAAATTCACCATGGTGGGGCACGGCAATTTTAAAAATCTGGACCGTCGTTTCCGAAACATTCCGCTGGGCATCAGGTGCACTGGTGGTTTGCCGTGCGGATGCATTTCGAGCGGTCGGTGGATTCAATCAGAATTTATACGCTGCCGACGAAATTGATCTAAGCCATTTATTAAAAAAATGGGGCCGCAAACGTGGCCTTAAATTCACCATCCTGACACGGCACCCATTGATCACGTCTGCACGCAAGCTTGAATTGTATTCAGGACGTGAAATGGCCAGTCAATTTTTTCAAGTTCTTTTAAGCCCACGCAAAGCATTACAAAACAAAAAGAAATTGCCTGTCTGGTACGATGGGCGGCGCTGATAATCAATCAATTAGCAAGCAATGCTGTCAGTCCATATCAAGCTTGTAATCACGGTCATCTATAATTTTGACAAGCTGTTTAGATATTCAATTAAAACCTTTGACTAAACTTAATTCACACCCCATGTTATTGACCATACTGCTCATCTGGCTCAAGTTCCTAGCCTGCGCTGTTTTAATAGGCATCGCAGGTACAAAACTTACCCGTTATGCAGACATCATCGCTGATAAAACAGGGCTCTCAGGCAGCTGGATCGGTCTTATTCTTTTATCTACGGTAACGTCCCTGCCTGAATTAATCACCGGTATCAGTGCATTAACCCTGGCCGATGTGCCCGATATCGCTGCTGGCAGCATTATGGGCAGCTGTGTTTTCAATCTAGTCATTCTGGTGATACTGGATTACCTGCTGCGTGGCCAATCCATTTATCACCGCGCCAGTTTAAATCATGTACTCTCTGCCGCATTTGGTGTCGTATTGATCGCTTTTGCCGGACTCAGCATACTATTGTCCAGTCTGTCTTCCTTCATGAATTTTACTTTTATCGGTGCTTATACGCCGATTATTATCCTGTGCTATCTGGTGGCCATGCGTGCATTATTCGTCCATGAGCACTCCCGAGTCGAACAGTCTGTCAAGCGAATCGCCAGCCGTTACCCGGACATTACATTAACCCGGGCATACACAGGTTACCTGCTGGCATCACTGGTCGTGGTCATGGCCGGTATTTATCTGCCTTTTGCAAGCACGCAGCTGGCCGAGGTAATGGGGTGGAACAATACCTTTGTCGGCACGCTGTTTGTCGCTATCGCCACATCACTGCCCGAACTCGCTGTAACAATCGCCGCTGTACGCATTAACGCGCTGGACATGGCGCTTGCCAATTTATTAGGGAGCAACCTGTTTAACATTGCTATTCTAGCCATCAATGATGTCATTTTTTTGAAGGGAGCGCTTTTTTCCTATATCTCGCCGATACATGCCGTTTCAGCCTTTTCAGCTGCTGTAATGACAGGGATTGTTATGATTGGCCTGATTTATCGCCCCAGATCGCAGGTATTTATGAATATCGGCTGGGTCAGTCTGAGTCTGTTGATGCTTTATCTGTTTAACACCTATGTACTTTACATACATCATTGATCGATAGGCCGCCTTCCCTTTACAATTTTGAAAGTGTTGGCATTGTCACGGATAGCGGCAACAATTTGAATGGTTTATCGGGAACATTAAAGAGTCTGTTCGCCACCGTCATTACTTCATGCAGCGTATGTGCAGGTTCACATCGGTGGGCATGAACTGAAAAAACGTAACCACCAGGAGTGCCAATTGGTTTATTTCGGTCTGGTCCAGACCAAGATATTTGCCGAGTGCCAGATCAACCGGATCTTTTTGCCAAAGCAATTCCCGGCTCATCTTCTAACAAAATTGTATTTGCCGTTTGCGTGCAAATAGGGGAACCGCTGATTCAAAGTTACGTGGTTCTTGAACCACCAAGACATGGCGGAGATTCGTTTTTTTTTCCACTCTTTTCAAACCACTCTTCACGAGTCATTGTGTGCAGTACAAGCGCATGAATAGAACCAGCAATTTCAGCAGCCAGAATTTTATTGACCATACGGTGACGTGCTATAAGCATTTTGCCATCAAACTCGTCGGAAACGACAGTCACTCTGAAATGAGATTCAGATCCTTTGGGTACATTATGTAAATGACTTTCATTTACCACATCCAGAAACTGTGGCTGCAGTGACTGAAGTTTGGCTTCAATAGAATTTTTAATAGTCATAATATAATCATTTTAGTAAAATCTATAATATTTTTTCATTTTTTCTTCTGCTTTGACACAACCGGTACAGATAATTTCCTGTGGCCCTTTCGTTTTTACTGTTGATGGCCAACAACCGCATTTCTGTACATGAATACCGTAAAATCATCTTCCAAATAATCACTGATGCATTCAACCTGTGACGATAGCGTATGACAAAATGTTAAAATTGAATCACAATCATGACCTATCAGCAATTTATGTCGTGGAAAATGATTTTTGTCCAGCATATTAAACGCCAGTGCAACACGTGCGCTGTGATACAGTTTGCATATCATGTCTGCATAAAATTGTTCTTTATTGCAGCGGTAATTCAATACACCACTGGCGAATACATAATCAACGTGCGGTAGTCGCGCGGTACTGAAATCGGTTTGATAAAACGCTGTGCATAAAAACCCGTTATACCGTGCCTTGGCTTCCGCAATAAACTCCGGCTGTTGATCAATGCCGATATAGTCATAATCGGTGTAATGCAGGTCAAGATAGGCTTTCAAATCACCGTAACCACAACCGACATCCAGTATACTAGCGCCGTTTAAATTGCCTACCCTGGCCAAAACTGCATAGCGTATCTGTTGACTTTCTGCATTGCGCCAGCCCAATGACTCAACTGTACCGTGCCGATACCGCCCGATCCGATATCGGTGATAGTGCATCACAGTAGCTTTTTCGATTAAATCCATAGGTTAATCTTATGGGAAAATCCAATATACGATAACCGCTTTTTATTTGGGCCGGGCAGGCCTCCTACGCTTTGCCTATTGTTTCCGGTTGAAAATGTCTGATCAGACAGCCGCTAATTGCTCTAAATTCTCTACACCGCCCAACAACCCCGTCAGTATCACTGGTTCATTCGAGACATTAGCCAGAATCCTGCTCCGCCAAAATTTTAGCTTTAAGATCGTCCCCTATGTTCATTTATTGATATGAACTGGGCGCATCATTCGGTTTAATACCTGTCATACGTTCAAGTAGATTTGGAAACCGATATAAACCCACATCCAGTCCTGATTGCGGCACCATGATATTGACAAAATAATCATTACCCGACGCTTTCAATCTTTTTGTCAACTCATTATGAAATTGGTTCAAAAGATCAACGAGAACCGCATTGAAAGGGTCAAAAGGTCACAGGGTCTACCCTACCCTCATATTTTTTTTGTCTTGAATCGCCTGCCTCGAAAAGGTGTTTCAGCAACCGCTTACGACCCTGCATTACTGGGTTTCTTGCGATGAAGGTCGTACATGCGCTGTGCAAATATTCCGGCGGGTCGCTGACGCAGTTCTAATATGACAGTTTGCATGTCCACCGGCACCGCTTCCAATTCGGGCATGTGTCCGGCATATCCACTTGCTAAAATAATCGGTGCTGCTGATGCTGCAAAGGTTAGATCAGCCAGGGTGAATTGTTCACCCAGCAGGTAGGGCCTGCCATCTGAGAGTGCTGCTTCAACACGGTCAAATCCCGCGCTTACTGTCTTGATACCTTTGGCAGCATTGGCTTCGCTCAGACCCAGGCTGGTAATCAATGCAAACTTGATCAGCGGGTATAACACCTGGGCTAATGGTGGCTCAACCCCGGGGGTCCCGGTCGTAAAACTTGGCCATATTAATTGTTTGTGTTTGAGTAGATTCCAATACATATAATGCACCGTGCCTGACCGCATTGTTTTATGGTAATAATTTGTTTCAGCCAATACGCGTTGTCCAAGTTCACCATCGGGTATCAGCCGACGCTCGGTTGGTGCCAGCGGATCAAAATGGGCAGTTATTTCGGCCTCGGTTTTATATCGATCAGATCCGTCTACGACCACGGGACGATCACTATTGGACGCTCTGTGCCAGGCAAGGGCCAGTACGTGGAAGATGGGTACATGCATACTTTCACGATATGCCATACCCCAATATTCAAAACACCAGCGACATACATCGGTACTGACAGCTGGCGCCAGGTTTACGAGTAAAGGTGCTTTCATCTTGTCACTCCTCATGAGATTAATTTTGTCTTGAGCGTCTGAATGCGATGACTGAATTTTGCGAAATGCTATGCGCTTAATTGCTTATGATGGAATCAACGTGGAATTCTTGAAGCAAGATTCCATTGATTTAGCTACGCTTTAAACAGCAACAACACCCATCCAACCCCTTATCCTCCAATCCCTGACCATTATTGACTGAGGCCTCATCCTTCATCTGTATCCATCGGCCCGGCCCAATCCAGCTCTGTGTCTACTGTACTCCATACTACGTCCCATACGTAATTATACAATGACAGCTTTTTGTTTGGGACGCGTAGGCCTCTTGCGTTGCGATTGCTGTTTTCGGTAAAAAACAATACTGGCCAGAATCCCGCCAGAAATCACCACAATCAATGGAATGTTGCCTTCGGCAAGCGTTTCAAGCATAGGGTCATACAATAAAAGCAATAATGCAACTATCAATGCAGGAATAATGGTTACAAATATAATCATGAAATAAAGATTTTTATTTTTTCCATAAAACCGGCAAGAACATTGATAGCTCACCAATAAAATAAATGACAGTACTGCCAGTATCATCAACGCAATCCAGAAAAAGTGCCTGTTTTCACAGACGAACTGGTCAAGCAGGGAATCCGGCTGACCATCTCTTTCCGCCTGTTGAAAATGTCTGACCAGGCAACCGCCTATTGTTTGAATTTCACTACAACGGCCAGACAGTTCCGCCGGCATGGCTGGTTCATTCAGCGGCATTGACCAAAATCCCGCGCCACCAAAATTATCCTTAAAATACACGATGTCATCTTCCAGTTGTTCCCAGTTATGACCATCGAATTCGATTACCGGAATAACGTTGCGTAACAATAGTCCGCGTAAAATACCGTATAATCCGCCATTTTCAATTCGCAGCCTCAGATCTTTTTTCGTCATGGTGATGGGTTCTTCTAACAACACCAGAATTTTAGACTTGAGGTCGTCTCGTATATCCAGTTGTTGATATGAACTCGGGGCGTCATTCGGCTGTATGCCTGTCATTCGTTCAAGTAGATTTGTAAATCGATAAAAACCTTCATCCAGCTCCGACTGCGTCACCATGATATTGACAAAATAATCATTACCTGCTGTATTCAATCTTTTTGTCAACTCATCATAAAAACGGTTCAGAAGATCAATGGAAACCGCATCCTTCGGATATCCTCTGAAATCAAAGGTGACCCCATCACCTTGTGTCGGTGTCGGCAGAATACCAAACGTCCATTTGGCGTAATCCGCATCAAGCGGACGCGTTAATAATTGGAAGATATCATCGCTCAGTTTTGCAAAAATATTTGCTTTCTGACTCGAATCCAGCGTCCCCCAGGTTTTATCCCAGAAATAGCGGTCTTTGTGAATCACCCAATCCAGTTTGCTATCGTGTTTTCTTGCCGCCTGCACAAACGGATTTTTTTTCAAAAATCTTTTCAAATCAAAGTTACTTTTATCATCGTTGGCATGATTGATAGAACCGCTCGTATCAAAAGACAACCCATAATAGGCAACTCTGGTCAATACACTGAAATCAACCGTCTGTTTTTCATTATCAGCCAGCCAGTATGGATAAAAACCGTATACCGTGCCTGACAGTTTATCCAGCACACAACCACAGCCGCTGCCATCCCATTCAAATGTTGCGGATGTATCAAAAACGGGCCTCTTCTGGTACAGGAACGCAATGGTCGGTTGAACGACGTTTGCATACAGATTGCTAACAAATGCATTCACGTCATGTTGTTCTGTTTCATTACAAACGCCCGAACGTTGACGCAGCGCCCGAATTAATTTGAGGTGCTTACGAATTTCGGGCATGTTGTGATATGCCTGGTTATTCAATAAATCTTTTTCTAATGCCAGAAAATCTTCATCACTGAATATAAGACTTAACGTATATTGATTATGCAATGACGCCGTACAAACGCCTAAAGCCGCAATTATCTTGGCCTGCGCAGCATGATCGAAAAGAGTTTGAGCCGGATAGGTTATGTCGACGAGTTCTTTTTCCAGCAATCCGGCAATAACGTTGTTTAAAGCAGCCATGTGCGGATCGCCCATCATCGCTTGATTCAGAAACGCTATGAAAGCCTTGGTGATCGTGAACGGCTTATTGCTATAATATTTCTGAATCGCAGGCAATAGTCGTTGAAATAAATTTGGATAGGTCTGCAACACTCCTGAAACTGCTTCTTCAAGCAATGAAAAATTCTCAAACTGTTTATTCTCCAGTTTTTGCAGTGCTGCCATTATTTGCGTTTTACTTTGCAGCAATTTGAAGTCTTCCTGCGTCAACTGGTAATAAAACAAGGAAGAGACTGGTTCATCAGCCATGCCCGGTATGTAAAATAGCTCATTGAGTGATCGGTAACGATAGACCAAATCCAGCAATGCCTGGAATGAACCAAAACGCCTGATATCGTAATCTAGATCTCTTTGAATACTGGGTTCTGTGTCGTTCCATTCGGCAAAATCGGCGCTCAACAGTACCACGGTTTCTTCGGGAAACAGGTTTGAAAATTCGGCGATTTTCTCCAACCTGTTAATCAAATCATCGACATAATTACCAATCGGCTCGATTCTAAAATCATGTGCAAAACGCTGCAACCAGAACAATGTTACCGGCCCGATAACGCCGTCGCTAAGCGGCTGCTGACTTAACCGGATATCTCTTTTCCAATTCAGATCCTGATGATAAACAGCCGCAAGATCCTGTTGTACACGATAAACGGCAGAATGATCCAGCTGGGTGAAGAGTGCGCGATCAAGCAGGCGGTTATAATGCTGATCATAATCCAGTTCATAATGCAGAGGGTAGGATACATCAGACGCATATAACAGAGACATGCCTGTACCTGCTATTAACCATAACCAGATGAGCGCGATTTTTTTTAAATGCATTCTCATTGCGTCCGCCCTTCCTTTAACAGTTCTCTTGTGATGCCTTTCACAAGATCGCTTTGCGTAATGTTTTCCCGCTCCCCCCGAATCGCCCGAATCGCAGCGTAACGTACCGCATTGGTAATAGCACCACCGGATATTGCATACTTTTCTGCCAATAGGTTCAAATCCACATCTGCGGATAACAGCTTGTTATCGGAAAACATGCCCCGCCACAAACGGATACGCTGATCCGGATCGGGTAACGCAAAGTGCACAGAAGTTTGAAAGCGGCGGGCAAACGCTTCATCTATATTGGCTTTAAGATTGGTAGCCAAGATAATAACGCCCGGATAATCTTCAATGCGTTGCAATAAATAGGAAATTTCCTGATTGGCATAACGATCGTTAGCACTGCTCGTTTGCGTCCGCTTGCCAAACAATGCATCCGCTTCATCAAAAAATAAAATCCAGTTCTTGTTGATAGCCTGATCAAACACATTGGCGAGATTCTTTTCAGTTTCACCGATATATTTGGAAACAACCATGGACAAGTCAATGCGGTAAACATCAATACCTGCTTCGGCACCGATTAATGTTGCGGTCAATGTTTTACCTGTTCCCGGTGGCCCGTAAAACAAGGCACGATAACCGGGTTTTATATGCCGGCCCAGTTCCCACTGCTGCAATATTTTTGCCGAATACTGTAGCCAGGTTTTGATATTTTCAATTTCATCCATAACTTCAACACTGAGCACCAAATCCTGCCAGGTCAGCGCAGTTGTGATATATTTTGCCGGAAAATGAATGTCATAGTCGGGCTTTTGATTTTTCCCTGTCATCATGCGTCCCAGATACTCAGCGGTCATGGTCAATGACGCAGTTAAGAATGGCTCGCCACTGGCTGTATGCGTAATTTTAATGATGCCTTGCTTTGACAGGTAGTGGTCTGCCTGAAACAACTGCAACACCTGAAAGCGTCTTGTCAAATCACTACCTGCCAGAATAAAAATAGCCGTCTCACAAGTGGGTAAGAAACCGCTGTGATGCTTACCCTGCCATCCACCAAATTCTGTAAAGCAGCGGGCAATATCCTTATTCATGAATAAAAAGGAATCCAGTGCTTGTGCCTGCAAATGAGGCATTAACGCCAATATGACAATCAATCGCTCATCAAAACCCATATCAAACGCTTTGACGATCTGCGCAAACGCTGACAAATCCGTGGTCAAATCGGGCGGCTGTATGGTATGAATGTCCTCAATATCCGTTTCACGCTCAAAATAAAGATCAAAACGCGCCATCATCACCGTTTTGAACCAGGCAATTTCCTTCTCAAGTGCTGCCGCGTTAGGGTTTTTTTTTCCTTTGGATAAGGGCAATGGTATTTTAGCGCCAGGTAACATGAATTGCTCGCTCCATCCAACTATGCTTAATGACCGAGAAGCTCCAAGGCAATTGATCGAGTAACATATCAAACGGTCCAGGTTCAATCGTCAAAAACCATATGCCATCTTTTAACTGCAATCGCCCCTGACGTTGCAGGAATGTTTCCCTCAAACCATTGATTGAAGTCTTGCCGATTGTTTTCCAATTCTGGATCATGCCTCGCATTAAATCTTCAATGGTATCGCGCTCGCGATAACTGAGCTCAATCTGATTACAAACCGGGATACCGGCCGACAGACCGCACAAAATCTTGTTAAGCAGCAACCAATACTCGGGAGAATGCGTCTTTTCATTCACCATAAATTGCAATAGATGTACCGCACGTTCAGCCGCCTGCCGGTCAATAAAAACACCCGCTTCAATCAATCCCAGCCGACCGAAAAGACGTGGCAAGTAAGGCGCCGCCAATATCTGACCTGCATTATGGATAGAAAACGCTTCATCGGAAGTATCAGACGAATCCACCTCAGTCAATTCATTCGCAATCAATACATCGAATTGGGGATGTAGCGATTTTTTAGATTCTTCACATGCATTAGCATTACGCCGCATCATGCATGTCTGCAGCAGATGTTGAAGAACGATCCCCTCCCCGCTTTCTGGGTATTGATCTTTTGGCAGAACTGTCTTTTGTATCCGTGCCAACACGTTATGCCATGACTGAATTATAGGAAAATCGTCGCGACTGTCTGACATTTCTGTAATTAGCGTCCGTATAAAAAATACTGCATCAAATCGAGGCGTTAATGAATCTGTGTCCGCCGTTGCAAGAAGCATCTTCATACTGCTGTGCCAAAGCGCGCACTTCCATTCAGCCACACCTGCATAATGTAAGTTTACAGCGTGTTGATAAAACAACTCAGCGTGCAGCAGTAGTTGCTCTAAAATGATTGCGGCCTGAGGCGACAATAAGTAGGCAATATCGATCAAAGCGGACTCTGGCAGCTTGGCGATCAATTGTTTCCGTATCGTACTATCCTGAAGTATTTCAAGTAGATGTTTCCGGACTGTCTGCGCATCAACAGCATTAACTTCTTCAAAATACAGATCTGTCGTCCCGATAATCGCAGCCTGTCGCAGAGCAGACTGGAGGCGTTGGTTAATAATCGCAACAGCTTCCGCTGGCTGTCGGATCATTCGTTCTGCAGTTGATTTTTTTTGAATAGAGCAATTTCGCCCTGTCGATTCGTCGGCTATGATTTTAAGGTCTATCGCTTGATCAAGTATTCGTTTTTCAAGTATCTGCTGAAAATAAAATGCACTGTCAACAGTTTTCCGAGAATGCGTCTTGACTGCATTGATCCATGTCAGACGATCCGTTTCAGTCGATGCCGGGTCATGTTCCAGTATCGCCAGTGTCAAATTTTTCAGGGTAATATTAGACAACCGCCCGGGAATCAATTTACCGGAATAAAACGCCGCTGTCAGATATTGCCACTGCATTTTAAAATCATCTGCCAATGCGGCTGTTATCTGTTCTATTTCCATGTCAGTCAAAATAGCTTGTTGATTGACAGGTGCAGATAAAACAGTTTGTAAAAGTATGTTTTGCAGGGTCCTCATACCATACTCTGGCACCGCTCTGCGTCCGGAAGCTGATTGCTGTTTAAACTCTGCCTGACAAAGTTGTAATATTGACGCCACAGCTTCATTTCCAGACAGTGCAGGTATTGCAGCCTGGATAAAGTGATCTATATTCAATGGACTTACAGATAAACCGACAGTCTCGGTAACCGATGTTGCCACTAGATAATGCAGCGCATTTTCCAGCAGTTGCTTTTTCCATTCGGATAACTTAGTGCGGCGATTTTTATCAGTAATCCGGCAAAGTGTTTCAGCATGCAACAACAGTTGTTCTAAAACGATGGCGGCTTGTGACGACAGCATGTAAACGATATCAACCCAAACGGACTCTGGCAGCTTGGCGATCAATTGTTTTCGTATCGCAACATTCTGAAGCATTTCCAACAACCGTTTTTGAGTTATCCGCTCAGTTGAATAATGCATATCCTCCAGATAGCGATCCACTTCGATAAACGCAGATTTTGTCAACGCAGACTGAATGCGATGCATGATAACTGTATCAGCTTCCGCCATTTGTGCAGCGGTTCGTTCTGTATCGGGTTCGTTTTGAGTTAAGCTACCACTGCCATCGGCCAATGTTTGAGCGATAATAGCTTCAAGGTCGATCTCCCGCTCAAGCAGCAGATTCTCCAATATCCTCTGATAATACGATCCGGTATTGATAACTTTTGACGCAAACATGTTAATTGCTTCGACAAATGCCTGCTGGTCGGACTTACCTGATCTTAAATCAGGTTCCAGCAGAGCCTGAATCAAAGCTTTCTGCACAGTTTGAGGCAATTCTCCAAGTATTATTTGGCCATTATAGAATAACGTTTTAAGTCGTTGTCGCTGCATAATGGAATCAGCAGGCAACGCGGTTGTAATTTTCTGTATTTCCTCAGCGCTTAAGGGGACTGGCTGATTGGGTGATGCCGGCGCGATGATGCCAAGCATCATATTTTGCAGCGCACCCGTTCCCGGCACAGATCCTTGCGCCGGCAGACGGTTACCTGCCAGAATCTCCCGCCAGGATTGCAATACTGACGCAGCATTCTTGTCATCCGACAATCCGGCCAGCAATGCCCGAACAAAAATTGTAGCGCTTAAAGAACCTGCAGCCCCACCAGCCGATGCTGATACAAGGCAGCGCAGCGCACTTTCAAACAGCTGTCGTTTCCATGCTGTAATATCAGCAAAGCGATTACTGACAGTATGTTGATAAAAAGCATCAGCATGCAGCAGCATTTGCTCAACAATCATAGCGGCCTGCGGCGACCGTAAGTAAATAAAGTCAATTAACGCTGTCAATGGAAGCTGGCCGATTAATTGTGTCCGTATCGCCGCATCCTGAAACAGTTCCAACAGTTGCTTTTGGGTTGTTTGTATATTATCAGTGGGAAGCTTCTCTGGAGACAGATCCAGACCTGCCCGGTTGATCGCGACTTGATCAATGGCAGACAGTAAACGCTGAAAGATGACTGCATTGACTTCAGGTGTGTGCAGCTTCTGATCAGGTTTTTCTTTTGAATCGCTAGCTATCTGATCGGCATAATCGATTTTCGCTGGCGTGAATGTTGCCTTTTGCGATGACACACGCTGCTTATTTTGTAAAGTAATAGCTTCTATATCAACAGCCTGGTTGCAAAGTAAATTTTTCAGTATCTGTTGATAATAAGACGCGGAATTGGCGGCTTTGCGGGCATATGCTTCAATGGTATCGAGAATCGCTTGGCGATCCGTATCAACCGATTCTGGGCCAAATTCAAGTATGGTTTGAATCAGATTTCTCAGCTCAGATTCAGGCAATCTCTCTGGTATCAACCGGCCGGCATGAAATGCCGCCTTCAGACGCCGCTGTTGCGTCTCAAAATCATCCATCATCGCTTCCGTGATCTTCCGGATTTCGTTGCCAGACAAAATGTGTGAATGCTCTGAGTGGTATGACAGCACACTTTCGGAAATGATATTCATCAGAACGCTTCCGCCCCGCTCCCAGGGCTGCTGTTGCAACAACGCTTCATGCCAAAATTGTAATGTTGCTACATTTTCCCCGCTATGTGAAAATGCATTCACTATCGCATCCATAAACCCTGTTGCTTCAAATAAAGTGTTTGTAAAACAGTCTGGCGATATTGGCGCAAAATAACACAGCGCTTTCTCGTAGATTTGCCGCTCCCATTGGTCAAACGTTATCTGACGTCTATTTGCAATTGACCGGCAAAGCGTTTCAGCATGAAACAACATCTGTTCGACGATTGCCGCCGCATAAGGCGATAGCAGATAAATAATATCGAGCAGAACAGGCTTTGGAAGTTTGGCGGCCAACTGTATGCATATCGTTGCATCCTTTAGCATTTTCAGCAACCATTGCTGAACTGCCTGCGCCTTGGGGGATTGTAAATTTTCAGGATATTCATCTAAATCATTGATGCCTGCCTGCGCTAACGCCACGATAATGCGCTGATACAACATAGCTTCATAGGGCTGCGGCAAGGTCTGCTTTGTGGTGACCGCTTGCTTACCGGCCAGATCCGTTTCTTTATTGGGAAAATGACTCTCTGCAATGACGGTTAAAGTTTCTGTTTGCACCGGGATGGATGCAGACACAATTTTCAATAACTGCGGATTATTTCGCTGACTTCTGGCGGCATGAATCAGTCTGTTACTCAGGACGTTTGCATCACCTGTCAATGATACAGATACTTTGTTGAGTATTTTCGCGACTGCTGTTGATAAATCCTGCGAATTCAGGGTATGCACATTGTCAAAAACAAAATGAAATATCTGCTCCCATAGCATTACCGCGGCGCTCATTCGTTGTGATGCGGATATTTGCTGAGTCGACAAGAGCGGTTGCAATACTGCGGCCAGGTCCACTATCAAATCACTTTGTTCCGGCACGAGGCGTGCAAGCAGCTTTTGCCGGAGATCGGTTGAGAACTGATTAACCAGACGCCGAATGAATAATGCGCGACTGGTCGTTGGAATTTGTGCCAATAACGCTTTCAGCGCACCGCTGCTATTTTCTTCCTGCAACACCCGCTCCAAAAGTTTTTCATGGACGATTGAATCGATTGCATCAACATACCAGGGCAGTCTGCCGGTTAACAGGAAATGTTTCAGCTGCTCCAGATCTGATTGCAGCAAGCTGATTTGCTGTATAGCGAAGTCACCGGTTAATGATTTTACGGGTTCTCCGATCACCTGCCGTGACGCTTGTTGTGATGATAAAGGCAACGCCTGAATGGCTTCATCAAGTTCTATGGCGAGTTGTTCGCGCAACCGTCGAATAATTTGCGCGGGATAATCGGCGCTGGGAATATCACCCAGATCAAGGGTTATCTGCTCGATACGTAAAACATTCTCTGCAACATCATATTCGTCCAGAATGGTTTCTACAACGGGTAACAACGCATCAACTACCCATGTGTTCATGAAGGATTCATGTTCATGTGCAACGGATTCGGCGTGAATCAAGTAATCAAAAACCACTTCATCGATAACATGCGCAGACCTGCGATCAGAGCCAATAATCACGACCGCCTTCCTGTCGGTATTGGTTTAAAAATGAAATAATTTGTGCGGATACTTGATTAAGTTGCGGAAATAATACGGTCTCATGGTCTTGAGCTTGATTGAGCTGCTGCATCAAGTACAGCCAATCTTTATAGTACTGCTCGAAACGCTGCATGGGAGAAAAATCGAGCCAGTAAAATTGTGCAAATACATGCGCCGGAAGACTCCTTTGTATGGTTTCTTCGGCAAATTTTCTAAATACGTTGTCTGAAAAACGCGTTGTCCAGGATGGGAAAAGGATACTGATACGATTATTTATAAACAGATGATCACATGCCAATACGTCATTTTCCTTCGAACCGCGCGGCCGCAGCAACAGATGCTCAATTATATGAAAATCCTCACATAATTGATTTAATTGACTGAGCGTGTTACAAAACTGATGCGCATAAAGGGCAGCCTTATCAAAAGTGGCTTCTTTCGCTAGTATCCATAATTTGTTATCTTGCGCATGCATGAAGCAAATCATGGTGTCTTTTTGCGCCGACCGGACAAGCCGATAATTATCCAGCTTGATGCCTTCCTTAAAAATTGAATCACTGAAAACCGGCAATCGCGTAGGCAATGTATTTTCTGTCCACTTTCCTGGCTTAAAGTCTGAAATAACGGGTACTGCTTCATGCTGGCTATCACCAGATAGCCATTTAATTTTGCTGGCCAGTGCACGATCAGAAATGAGACGGCTTTGTTTCTCCGTCAGGACATCCGTTGTTAACACTGGCTTAAGGACATGTTTTAATCCGAGTAGCGCGCGGACTTTTATATGCAGGCCAGCCAAGTTGCCTTTCTGGTCTAGGTGTTGCGATGCAAAAACAGGCTGCAGATAATCAAACCCCTTGCCTTTATCTTTGCTGATTTTACGAATGGACTTCAAGTAATTGATTTTATTTTCAATCATCCAGTCGTCCGCATCCTTGTGCCGGTAATAATTGAAGCGAAGCAGTTTATGCTGTTCAAATACTTCGCCATAAAGCGCCAGTAAAATATCGAGTATCCGGTTTTTTCGCACACCGTATTCATCATATCGGCCTGGAATATCATCAATGGTATCGCCGATTGCAGACGGCTTGCTGACTGGTATTTCCGTATAAAGTGCTTCAATTCCAGGGATTTTGGTATTATCCAGAAACTGGGAGAAATATGTTTTTCTTGATTCCTGATATGCGGAAAACAAGCCTGAAATTTCTTGCAGTCCCTGTAAATAATTAGCCATCAGTTGTTCAAACGGATACAGGTAGGCTTTAAGCTGCTTGACTTTGGCCAGTGCCTCAGGTGGGTTTGCGCGTGACATACCCTGTTTGTTGACACCATAAATAGCCGGAAAATGATTCTGAATTGAATAATAGCGACGAAAGTCCCTTAATTGACCGTTGGGCAGTGGTATAAATTGCGCAAGTGACTGTGTGTTGCGCCTGAATGCATGGTACTCAAAAATCAGTTTTTTCAGTTCGCGGTGAAATTCCTCAAAAAAAACTGCATTTTTCCTGGATTCGTTTTTTTCCGATGATACAGCTTCGGCGTACACAATTTCGGTTTCAACTTCGTCCGCACTTTGTGGCAGTCTTAAATGTAATATGTGGGCTGAGTTCTCGACATATGAAATACGCAAATCAGGAAAAAAATGCTGTGACTGCAGATAGTTCAGGCTTACGTATTGTCGTCCGTCTTTGTCGGTTAATGCAAGATTCCGGGTTTGCGTAACACCTTTAATGTTACCAATATACGCTATCAAATCCATAATCGTTATGGCACCCCGAGATGTGTCAGCTGACGCATTCCGAATATAGCCATGCTGCGTTAATGGACCTGAAAAAACCTGTTCATAGTTTTTATTTTCGGCTAATACACTCCCGTAGTGATCAATCTGCATATCTGATGAAATAAAACGTGAACATCTGAACATAATTTCAGCATAAACTTTAGCTGGATTATGGTGTGGATGTACTTCAATATCACCCACTAAAAAAAAAGAACTTGATTCAATCATCTTGATACTATGGATATCTTCACCAAGACTGCGGTTACTGGAAAAGACCGCCAGAATCCGTTGTTTGACTCGGGTTTCATCGGATAGTGGCAAATGCGTTTTGTCAGTTTTGAGGCAATCAATCTTTTTTGCCAAGGGTACTGTTGTTTCATTGAACAGAGCAGTCAGTCGAGGCAGAATATTATTTAAAACGGGTATAATATCGCTCAGTTTCTGAAGCGGCGTATCCAAAATGGCATGAATTTGTTCTAGTTTCTCCACAGGCAGGTGGTTTAATAACTGTTCGAGTGCCGCCAACTGCTCGCTGGACTGAACAATTGTTTTTGTCTGACAAGACTGACCATGCTGCATGGCGTCGATCGCATTGAGTGCACCCCCTGCATGAGACAAGCTTAAGGCATGTTGCGTCAACAGTGATAAAATTTCTTCGGATTGATGAATGGACGATTCAATGCGTTGCATTTGCTTGGCCTGGGTCTCATGCTTAGATCGGTCAATTCGATCCCGCCATCTTTTTAGTGCATTTTGCCGCAGTTGCAGACTCTCGACAATCTGACTTGTGACGCTATGCAAGTAGCTTAAACTATCCCGTAGTCGATTGATGCGCTCAGTCTCATTTTTAACCTTTTCAGAATAAATCGCATCGGTCCGGATTTGAAACAGGCTCCGGTCAATTTTTACATAAACAGTGTATAAACCGGTTACATCACTCTGTTCATCCACATAAGGTTTAAAACGGATTTGGTCTATTTCCGGAATGCTGTCGTATACTACCCGCTCATAATCAGTATGCGTGACAGCTGAACTGGGCAATATTTCATGCGGCGGGTAAAGGGTCTGTTTTTCATAATCGACTACGCCGCCACCATTGACAAGGAAGTCCTGTATGGAAAATTCAGCACGATAGGAGAGGTCAGTCAAAGCATAACAGAGCTGTTCCAGAATGGTAACGCCTGGATCGTGTAAATTATAATCAGTCCAACATTCCCCGCATAAATTTTGGATTAACGCTATAGCATCTTTTCTTAGCGTTTCAAAATCAAGCGCGTCCGGATCGCTTCGAATACGGTTTATTTGTTCAATTGCCGGCATAAGTATTAGAAGGTTTGACCGGCAGATCGCTTTCTGGCTGCAGTTGATGTGTCATCTGCTTTTTTAAGCTGAAAAGCAGATGATGAACATGCTCATACGGCAGCTTTCCTAGCGCCTTGATCGCCAATCGTATCTCTAGTTCAGTAAATGTAAAAATTTTTTTCCCGGACTGATCGACGCCCTCTGCAAAATGATAATGTGCCTGTTGATTCAATTTACCGATTAATTCAAAAACTATCTTAAAGGGACACTCGGCCAGCGCAATCAGTAGCAGATTACCTTCTTCCAAACTTAATTCTATCGATAAAATACGTTCTGTCATCCTGCCTGTTTACTTCATTTTTTCTTTCTGGATGTGGACATGGGTGTTCCGTCCGGCTTAATTTCACTGTCATACATGGCCGTGTCGTTCCAAAGCCGGGTTAAATGATATCTGACCCAGATATCATGGCCGTAGGAAACGCCTGTCCGTAACTGCAGTATATATTCAAAGTTACCATTTTCATTGGAAACCGGTTCCCAACGCAATTCAAGTTGGTTGCATTTGGCGCCAAAATGCGCCTGATGGTAACTGATATGATTTTTTGCATAATAAGTACATAATGCGAAAGCGTGCATCAAAGCATATTTACCATCTGCATCCCGGCCACCGACACCGGCCACAACTTCAAATGCCTGGCAACCGGTTAACACACGCGTAATATCATACCATTCGCCATCAGCCGGTACGGCAAACGCATCTTTCTGCCCGACCCTCCCATGCGAAGCAATCGTGCCCACAACATCCAGTTCATACTGTGGTTGCGCATTATTAATACCGACACCGACTCTGGCGGCATCTGCAGTATCGATCGCCTCTGTCGTATTGGACGAATTGCCTATACTGCGCAATGTCAACACATTCGGGTTGAATTGATTGCCAATTTTGAGATTTGATGTTGCCTTATCCAAACCAACAAACCACAAAGGACTGAGTGTCTCCATTTTTTGATAAAAACTCATCAGCTTTCCGTCGCCGAGCTGGAAAATTCTAAGGCCGTCTTTGATCGTTTTATCGAAACCATCATCGATTAAATTCAACGTTGAATCAATCAAATCGGCAAAAGCAATTTCTGAGGGCCTGCTGCCATTCTTGAATTTGGCTTCCAGTGTTTTTCTATTTTGTTTCGCCATCTCTATTCTGAATAATGAATGTGCTGCCTATTTCCAACTCGCCAATACCGGTAATCTCCGGTTCTATCGTAACGTAACTGTCGTCCACTTCAATAAAATGCTGCTGCATAGGTTCCGCTATACTCCAGGGATACCTGGGCGTTATCTCGCAGGATTCCGTCGTCACTTTACTTTCCGCCACGCTGTCGAGCAAGTTAAACAATGCGTTGCCGTCGGGTGTGATACGCAATATTGAAAAATTCGTTACCCGGTCTATAAAATCCAACTGCTGTATATAGGATTGCACATCAAATTTATTAATACACCAACCAAAATGCGTAGTGTAACCAACTGTATCATGCCAGGGAGAGATATAGGCTGAGATCGCGTCATTGAGCTTGCCAAGATACAATCCCCCGTTACGTGCGTTTCTCAGTTTAACAGTACAACGCACTTGTATGGTTTCATAGACTGGATTGACAAAATGAACGGTAACAAACGAAGACGTGTATTGATTGATAAAATCTCTTGCTGCATTCACCATATGACCACTTAACCACAGTTGTTCACCATAGCGCGTCTGTTTAACCGGGTAAGGCAGCACCGCAATTGTCACGTGACCAGAACAAATGCGCGGACAAATTCGCTGGTAGCGCGAATCATATTCAGGGGACAGATTTGCAAAACACTTCGCCTTGTATATTTGCGGAAAACGCGCCAGCAAGAGCTGTTCATAATCAAGCGGCAGTAATGCTCGATTTTTATGACGCAATCGTTCACTCATACGGATACGCACGTCAATTTTATTTTCAACGGATCTTCCTCCTACTGACGATTGCACTTGCCAGATATTATCCACTCCGGGAAGTGATTGTTTCGTCTGTTTGATACTGCCGGCCGGTAGCGAATTAAAGGGCGTCAGTTTATGGATATCTTCACCACCGGGCAAATACCGACTCACTTGAATTGCTTGTGCAAAAACTGCATACAAACTGCAAAATTTCTCCATATCCTGGTCAGCGGATACACATAGCCAGAAAAGACAATCCGGCATGATGGTATTACCCTGATTAATGTCTGCAGGAACGTCCAAAGTCACAATTCCTGATGTCATAAATCCATGTGTTGAATCGGCAATCACTTCCTTGGGTGAGAGTGGCATCCATTGATTTGAAGAAAGAAAAAACCACTGTAGTTTTTCTACGGAATGGTGTTCTGTCGGCAGTGAATTTTCACGCAGATAAAAATACAAGGTTATCAAACCACCCGCATCGAAAGTTTCCAATCCGATCAGCAGGTTACCCGAATAAGTATATTGCGGTAATAAAAAGACAGCTTGACCTGATTGCATCGCAGTATTTTCCCATCCCATTGGATGAAGATGAATCAGTTTCTCCTGATAGGTAGACAAACAACTATCATTATCACTTTTACCGGTAGTTATCCTGGAAGATGCATGATAATTAGCCAGTATGGATGTGACCATAGGTGTATAAGGCGTATTAGGTTCAGCTTTGCGTAGTTTGGAAATGCGCTGCCTGGCATTATGGGTCAATGCCCGCGCCAGAATCTGCGGGTATTTTTTGTGTCCAAAAGCATCAAGCGGCTCTGTCAAAGTAAATTTAAAAAATCCTTTTTTACTGGAAGGTGTATAACTTAAACCGATTATTGTTTGAAAGTAGTCTGACGAACTCCAGTAAGGAATCAGTGCATCACATGATATTTGTTTGGTTTCACTCAACACATTTGAAGCGTGATGCGAATTTTTAATTTGAAACAATGTATCAACAGTTTCCGGGGCAGTTTCTTCCGGAAGCCATTTGCCTTCCATCAGCACTGATTTGTTAATTTTGAAATCATTGTGATTACTTGGACTATCATAACCATGATAATAAGTGTTGAATCCGCCAATACCAGGCGGAAGACCACCCCATTTTATTTCGAGACTAAAATGTGTCAATTGTTTTACCGCCGCTTCGGTGCACCC
This sequence comes from Nitrosomonas aestuarii, assembly GCF_003046585.1. GTDB lineage: Bacteria > Pseudomonadota > Gammaproteobacteria > Burkholderiales > Nitrosomonadaceae > Nitrosomonas > Nitrosomonas aestuarii. Next base: position 87,090 of record NZ_QAAE01000008.1, read on the forward strand.
AACCAGCAGATAAGAGCCCACTTCCGGCAACGGGCCAAATGGATTAAATGATGTCAGCGCTGACAATTGTCCAAGCTGATTATGCAATACCAGCGTCCGATTACCCGAAACCGAAACATCTATTTTTATCCAGTCGAGTACCAGTTTATTCAATATGTTGTAGGGATACAAATAGCCCCGTGGATTGAGTGTAAATTTGACGACTGGCAGCTGTGTTTCATAGCGTTCACCGTGGACTTCACTGGAATAGGCCGTAATCGCAGGCGCGTCCGCTGGCAGGGTAAAAGCAATTTGCAGGCTGTTATCACTGATGCTCTCATCGATTCCTGAATAAATCGGCACATATTCATCAACAGGCAACCACCCTTCTTCACCCGTCAGGTGGATAACGAAAATATTACTGAAAACCTTGAAAAAGATGTCTTGCGCTTCTTCCTTTGTGAAAATGGCTTCTGTATCGTTATCCTGTGATGATTTCAGCACGGCCGCAATCTTATGAATCCAGTGGTGAAACTTGTCTTGCTCAGGGTTGGTTTCTGCGTCAGCAAATTTGAGGGTGATGTTAATGTTTCTGTGTCCTTCCTTGAGAAGCAGTGTCTTGCTGGCCAATGCAAACCCTATGCGGGCTTGCGAAACAGATAAAGACTCTGTTTCTGTATTTTTAGGCGCCCCCAGAATCGGATAAGCCACAAAGCTGCTTCGAGCCGCAAGCGCTTCCTGGCTGATAATAGGAATACTATTAAGCCAACATGACGTGGCAAGTTGTCTGTTTTTTTTTTTGGAAATATTCGGCAAAAAAACAGTTTCCTGCAGTCTATTCTCGGAAGAATTCAACCGATCACGGTTAAAAAACAAGGTATGCGTCGCACCGACTTTGGCGCCATGTATCAGCACATCATCATCACTGACATAAAGCGTCTCTTGCTTTCCACTATGCCTGTCAGCCAGAAAAACAGTCCCCTTAGGAATCCATTTAGTTTGCTTTTCATTTACCAGCGTAACGACCAGATAGGTATGATCCGGTTCAAATGGATGCGCCTGCGCACCCAACACTTGTTCATAATAAAAATCAACAAGACCCGGCGTGAACCGGTTGATTTTTTGATGCAGTCTTTGAAATAATTGTAGAAATGCAATTAACAGGCCGGTAGCAGGATCGTGACGCTGGCTCTGCAGGGAAGTCGTTAGCAGATCAGCCGACCGCCTCTGCGCCATTTCAATGGCTTTGACCACTGCATAAAAACTCGAGCGTATGGCCAGTTGATCTATCGGTCGGTCTGAGAAATCCAATGACACAGATTGTTTTTCAGATTCCGGTACTTTTAACAGTTTAATTAAATCCTTTGAAAAGAACATATCCAAAGGCTTGTCGGGCAAAAAATATGCGAAACACTGCAAAAGTAATTGCAGCTCTTTATTAAGCCCGGTAATAATGCCTGCAATCAGTTGATGCAATTCGTGTCCAGTCTGACTTTGCGTTGATCTTAACGATGCCAGCCAGTTATCCAGAAGTACGCTAACATTATAGAGCGCAATAAGTTGTTGCTGATTTTCTGCCGGCAATGCTGCATGTAACGCATTCATCACATCAACACAACCACTGTCGGGGTATTGCCGGTTTTTAAAAAAGGTTGCCAGTTTCTTGGTATCGGTTGACAGAATAATCGCTATGATGACTGTTTCATCGGCCGAGAAATAAGACTTCCAGTTGCCATCAGCTGCATTGTGAATATTATAAAATTTCATCCGCTCGGCGTAGTCGACAGCCATGGCCAGTAATGAATGAAAACGCAGATCCATCAGCTGAAAATATGCAGGATCAAGTGCGGGCAACAAGCGGCTGGTCTGACTCGTGCCATCACGGATATGCAAATGAACGTTTGATGAGATCAAGTCAGAACAGTTTTTCATTGAACAATTAAATATAAATAGAGCGGCACACTCGTGCAACTTGAGAAAAACAGCGCATTGCTACCGAGTCAATTTACCTGTTATCTATTTGCATCGATTATGTGAAATTAAATCGACCATCCAGGACTTTGAGGGTTTAAATACGCACATTGGTGCCTTCTGTAAAGTAAAACGGATACACAATATTATGGCGATTATTGGTGGCGCGGATGATATAGGTGATATAGATTCTGATCAGGCCATTTAACTGATCCGTTTCATTTTCTGTGTCCACAAGAATATGTTCAACCAAAATACGCGGCTCAAAAAACAAAATGGCGCGCTTGATCAAATCAATGATGACGGTAACCGAACCTTCATCGATCTCTTCAAAAACCTGTGATTTCAAGTCACATCCATAGGTTGGCTGCATAACCCTTTCACCGGGGGTTGTAGACAGCAGAATATATAAACTTTCACGGATATCTTCTTCGGCTGTCACTTGTTTGACCGAGCCATTTTGATTAAACTGTGGCGGAAAGGCCCAGCCCGTACCAAGAAAAGATTTGTCTATTGTCATAGCATCAATGAGTTGTAAAAAAATAAGCTTATATAAACCTATCCGCCGATCATTACAGTGGGCGCACCTGCAACAATACTGCCGCCATGCGCTGTAGTATCCCCCATTCTGACCGCCGGCCTGCCGCTGATCATCACCGTTGCAGAACCCATCACTACAGTATCCGGCGGCCCTACGCAGACACACATGTCACCCACAACAGCGGCAGGCAAACTGGCAATCAGTACATTCGACACACAAGGGCCGCTGATAGGTCCGCCCACATGTGGAATTGGCGGAACACCCGGTATTTGCATCGGGCAGATATGCATATCGGTTATTCTGGCAGCTGGGGGCATCTTCACATTCTTATAAAAAGTGATTAATTAATCATCACCATAGCACCCTTAACCGTAGTCTGTCCGCTCGCCGACAATTCGGCCGTTGCATTTCCTTTTGCAACCAGGCCGATATTCGCTTGATGGTTAATATTAAGTCCACTGTTATTGATATCCGCCTGGGAAGTCACTTCAACATTACCTACCGCTTCGATTGTGAGTTTCCCTTTCGCACTGATTTTGATGTCTTTTGGGCTGTCCATAGTAATACCGCTGGCATTTAATTCCACTTTATTATTATTTTCATCCTGAAGCAGAATCGATTTCTGCTCGTCACTGATTACAACTCGATTTTGATTCGGTGTAATCAATGTAATCATTTTCTTTTCTTCATTAAACTCGACTTTAAGTTTACTGCGCGTCACAACAGCCTTGATATTGTTTTCTGCTGTCGGTTCATAGGCAGGTTTTCGTTTACTGCTATAAAGACTGCCCAGAATGACCGGGCACGATGGGTCACTGTTTAAATATCCTAAGATCACTTCATCGCCGATTTCAGGCATAAAAAAAACACCGAAATCACTGGACCCGTAAAAACTGATCAGACGCGCCCATACACCTTCTGTATCCACTTGCATGACAGGTATAGATACTTGAATTTTATACTGCCCATCCGGATCAGCATCAAGTTTTTTGACAACGCCTATTTGCAGGTCTCGGGCACCGGAAGTGCGTCCAGAAGCCAACGACGCCTCAATTGCATGTTGTTCGGTAAACCATTTTTCCGAAAGACCGAACTGAATCTCGGTAATCCAGTTACCATTAACAATTCGATGTTTGGCTTCAGTCACCAGCACATTGCCATTAAAACGATCACCAACACCTTTCAATTCGATCAACGAGCCGATTTTTGCTTTGGCGTTGCCTTGAAAAGTGGCGCTTCCCCGTATTCGGGCCAATCCTGATTTGATCTGCTGAGCTGTGGCCCAGTCAGATAACGCGGCATTGTCCAGCGGAATATTGGTTTGCAGCCTAAAATAATCGGGGCCGATTACTTTAGCCAATTCAGCGCTATCCACGTTACCTTGACTGTTCAGGCTGACCGGACCAGTCCGAGCTTCCGCAACCGCTTGCATCGATGGGTCCCAGGAGGTCGCTTTTACGCTGCTAAACTGTGTAAAGGCATCAAGATCCGCATCAAACGCCATCAAATCGACACCATAAGTAACCGTCAGTTGTGCATCTCCCGTTACTTGTGGTTTTCTGGCGCTGATTTTTCCGGCCTCGACAGTCACCAGATAACCATTCACATCCGCTCTTGTCAGCAAAAAATCCCAGTCGGTACAGTAATATTGAACCAATTTCTTGAACTGAGCCGGCGTTGCAGAAACATCAGCAGATAAACCGCTATAACCACCAACAAGCTGCATCATCACGTCGCTGTCTTTTACATCGACAAAATTCGCGTTTTTACGTCCAACTGTCATCGCCACCGCTTTATCTTTGCAATGAATGATTAAGCGGGAAAAATTATCGCCATCGATCTTGATATTGTGCCTGATAACAATTCCGGTAAACAGACTGGTTTCTTTACCGTCATATCCGGCCTTTATCTGAATCATGGCACCGGGCTTAAAATCGTCCCGATTACTGACCGGAAAATCATTGTTCGGCATATCGCCATCTAGGATAATAATCTTTGCTGACGGAATCCTGTTAACGCAATAACTGATTTCCACCGAAACAATCTGTATCGTATCCGCAATCACCTGTCCATTACTGGATAGGGTAAAAGATATAACACCCGTACTATGCGTCAGTGGTGAATCAGCCATGACAAAACTTTAATTCAGTGGTGGAAATAGAAGCTGCATGCCTGGCTTTAAATCACGAAAATGCATTAAATTATTAACGCGTGCGACTTCCGGATAAAAAGCACAATCCTGATAAATCCGATAGCACAGTAAAGGTAGTGTATCACCTGCTTTAACTTCAACTTGATGCGTCAAATCGGGCGATTGGTTGTCTGCTTCTTTTGCAATTTCTTCACTGCTTTGATATTCAGTAAACGTCAATGTAACCTTGGCGCGTAACGGTACGCCGTTGGGCTTAAATAACGTATAATCAAGCTTAAGTGACTCTACCCGGCCGTAAAATAAAAAACTGCCCCACGTTAACTGCACGATCGGTGCTTCGTGTTTACTGCCGACATAGGTATAAACTACATTTTTGAGTAATTCAATTTGATTCTTGACTGAAACAGTTTGATTATTTGAGGATTTGACAACACCTGTTCCATCTATAACCAGTTCTTTCAATACGATTTTCTCAGGGTGACTGACATCATATTTGGTTTCTGTTCCCGGTTGTCCCAAAACCTTATTTTTGGAATACCTCAAACTTAAAGTATGTTCATAACCAGATGGATTGATCAACGCCTCAAATTTCTTTCTGGAACGATCGACACTGATTTTACCATTTGAACTGACGGTACAAGGGGAAATCGTCAATAGCGCTTTTTTTTGATTTGCCATTTTAACGTTCCTCTTTTTCACGCAGCATTTCCAGAATCAAATGACGGCATTCGGTCAATAGTTCTTCCTTAAATGCGCTGCGCGCTTCATGCGCATCGGTTTCTTCGTCCTCGGTATAGTGCACGATATTGGATTTTATTAGTAGTTGTTTGATTTCTATGGGCATATTATTGACGGTCGACTTTAGACAATACGTTTTGAAAAAGTATAATTCATGATTATTTTTTCTATAGCGACTTCGTTTTTAGTTGACCCGAAACTTTCAATCTCCCATTTAACCGGATAAGCCGAATCAAAAAGCCAGCCGCGTATCGGTTTTTTTTCTTCATTCATTAAAAAAACGCGAATAACCCGCGTTTCAATCGCTTTGATAAATTCCCCCTCGATGACAGCAATACACCACTTCACCAAAGGTGAATCTTTAGGTGCGATACCGCGCTTGAGTTCAAGATTAGGGTGTTTGATACCTTTAGGCAATTGATGGACATACCGATTCTCACCACCTTCTACGACGGACTCCAAATCAATTTCTGACGAAATTCCGGATACCTCCTGAAAGGAAGTATCCGTTGTTTCATGGGTACCGCCAAACATAACCTTAAAGTAAAAAGCAGAAGGCGGATAGGCATTATCGAACTGCGTACCTGGCATTATTCAAAAAAACTCACAGACAGCAAAAATCCATAATTGTAAAATCTGAATCATGAATTTCCCGCATTACCCGTTTGCAATGGTTAATCCTTCATGCACAATTTCAATGGTTTCAATTGCCACTTCATTACCTTCCGATTTCAAATCGGTTCCGGTAATTTTTGTTGGCCAGGCATTGGTCAAGGTCCAGACCATGGTTGCATTACCACCTTCATCCAGCAGACTAATGGTTACCGGCAAGCGCTTAATGGTATTCATTTTGATTTCTTTAAACCAATCCCAGAATTTATTATCACCTTTAAAGACACCTTTTTTCATGGTGATATTACCCACCTTCTTCATGCCCGGCATCTTAATAACAGAAAATTCGGGGCTGTCACCATGCCGGTATTTTATTTCTTCAGATTGAATATCGAGACCACTGACTTCCTGAAACGACATGACCTGGGAATCCCATTTCACCTGAAAATAAAATTTCGGCATGGGCCATACGGATGCCGATTGACTTGATCCATCATCTGCCATAACTTACCTCTATGTTACGATTAAAAAATAAATCATATTAGGCCGATTTAAACGGTTATTCCATCGACTCCGAACTATGACTTCTGCATTTGCTGTTGGAATGTGATCTCGATAAATTCTGCCGGCCGGCTCAGTGCCACTAAAACAGTCACACGCAAAACGCCGTCCAGAATATCCTGCGGCGTCATAGTTTCACCGAGTCCGACATATACACCGAATGCATCTTCCGGTGTCGCCCCAGCCAACCCACCACGTTTCCAAATACTGGTCAGGAAATTGTTAACCATGCTTTTAATGGTTACCCAGGTACTGGAGACATTCGGTTCAAAAACATATGCTTTTGTCGCCAGCTTGATCGATTCCTCCAACATAATCATGGTCCTGCGCACATTAATATAGCGCCAATCCAGACTGTTTCCATCCAGTGTACGTGCGCCCCATACCAATGTACCTTCACCGATAAACGAGCGTATGGCATTAATCGATTTACCCGCCGTAGTAACATTCAAGTCTTCTTGCTGATCATGGGTAATTTCTACTGCCGGCGAAACAACACCATTAAGACTGACATTGGCTGGTGCTTTCCAGACGCCGCGGAAGTTATCAACCATGGAGTAAACGCCTGCCATGGCGGCGCTTGGCGGAAGCAGATTCAGTCTGGCTCTGGCAGACAGCAGAATCGCACCATACAACTGACTCGCAGCATTCAGATTTTTATGTAATTCGGCACTGGTTGATGTTTTTTTATCTGATGTCAACTCAGTTGTCTGCGCTTTAATTTCTTCTTTCTTCGTATCAACCAATTGACTATTATCAACTTCGGTATCGAGCAATTCCTTCAAAACATCCAGATTGGTAATATTTTCAAAACTCAGATCACTTGTCTGTACGACAGATGTATTCAACCAAGGGTAATAGGCTGCAGCATAATCAAGAAAATTAGTACCCAGATCATTACGGAAATTTTCTACACATCCGCTATCTTGTACCTCCTTATCACCATCAAAAATATCGAGAATAGCAAAACGGTTTTTCATTACGCGCCCACAATGATCCAGCATCGCCTGTTGCAAGGCTATGCCATCCTTCTGATCCAGTGACATGGCATCCGGAATAACAACCATCGTCGGCTCCTGTTCCTTCAGCAGGATTTTAACACCCGATTCGAGCTTATTTTTCTCGATTGCTTCGTCAAATTTGCCGACCGAAACGACATAACAGGCCCCGCCGCCATTCTGAAAAAAAAGCATCATGCTGTGATACAGAAAATATCTTGAGTCCTGAAGTTCAAGAAGATACGCTTTATCATTCACAGAAAAATCGACCTCTATAGCTGAGCCTTTTTTCTGCGCATTAATTGCAAATTGGGATTTAGGTGCACCGCCATAAAAGCTTATGAACTCAGACATGGACGAAATGCGCCAGGCTTTGTTAAGCAATGATTTCCCTTTATTGTCAGAACGTTCTGTGTAACCGATAAAAGCAGGTACTGCAGTCGCCACTTCAACCACAGAATTTGGAAATGCATTTTTCTCAACAATGTATACACCTGGTGTTTTGTACTGCCCCATAGCTCGCTCCTTTAGGTTGAATTAATGCGCTTTAGCCATATTTACGCTTCTATCTTACAATAATCAATCAAGTTATTAGACAACGCTTTTCACAATATTTGTATTCGATCATGCAGTCGCTAGTGAATATAAATCTCTGAAATATTCTTCATTTTACCTTGAACCATCTCGCCATTAATTTGATGGATGGATGCATTGGGTAGCCGCTTAATAACAATTTTACCCCTCAAATCTATAAACTCCATTAGTTGAAGACACTGCAGCGGTTTTTCTTGCATCTGGATTGCGCTGGTTGACCGCAACATTTTGGCATTACGATTTCCCGGCAACACCGCACTGCCGATTTCTTCAAATTCAATTTCGTTGTTCATATCCGCAATATAAAGCTCGCGACCGGACAAATTACCCATTAGATAATATTTCCAAAAAGTTTTTTTACTCGCAAATGAGATATGAAATTGTCTAAAGCTGCCGCTTTGCTGATTTAAAGACAGTAACTGTGCATCCTTTTGAATGACTATTTTTATGATAAAACAGGGACGCACATGGCAATCTCTTGACTCAAGATCACCGCTGATCAGATCAGCATTTAAATCTAAATAGTCAGCATTAGATACGGTTGAGCCGCTATGCAGCAAAAATCTGCCGACTGTATCATTGGCCAAATGCTGGTTGTCAAAATAAAGGATTGTATGCTGAGCCGGTATTTCGGGAAACGTATACAGGGAAAAATTTGGATCTTTAGAAAAAACCTTAAATGTGAATACAAAATTATCTTCCGCATGCATCTGAAGAACATCCAGCCTGTCATCTTCAAAAAAAACTGACAGACGATTTTCGCTTACTTTTAACAGCAAGCCTGACTTATAAAGCAAGTTAACAGTTGCTTGTGTGGGAACAAATTGAAGTGACTTGCAGACATTATTGGCAAAATACATATGCTCAACAGTAACACTGTATAGCAGCTGGTAGGCACCCATTGGTTTGACTAACGCTCCGTTTTAATATGGCCCATTTATTCAAATCACTCAACAAGCCGACACTGTAAATGTAAACCTTACAAACTGTCAATCTCTACCGACAGAGGGCCTGGGCGTCGTAACAACCGGCTGGCGCCCTGTAATTTCATCCGAATCAAATGTAATCATACGCACACGATAAAGAATGGATGGCATATATTTCCCACCCAGCGAACTCCATAAATTACTTAAATCCTGAATGGAGAGATTTTCTATATCCAGAATAAGTTTCTCGATACGCCGATCCATATCCGGTGCAGTCTGATGGTTAAACAATGGATTACGCTGAAAATAACCAATTGTACTAGAGAGAAACTTCAGCGCTTCGGCATAGTTGTTACCTGTAAAATTGGCCGTCAACATCACATACAGGTTAAAATTCACCGCAGCGCTACGTTGCACGGTCCACTCGCCGAACGATTGTGAGCGGCCCGCTCCAGCAGACACCGAGTCCTTTTCAACATTGGTTAGAAAAATAACCAGTTTGTTATGGGTATTGGGTGCGACGCTACCGTCTACATCCAGCAAATTGGAGACAATTACTACGTCTTCACTCAGATCGTAAGTGCGCCTGAGGTGCTGATTCAATTGTGTAGCCATCAATTGTATAGCCAGGTTAATCATAGTATTTCTATCTTATTATTGTGACCGAGAGTGGTTAGCGATCATAAATCCATTGCAACAATGCATCCATGGCAGCACCCGAACGATCTGCCAGTGCATGATTGACAAAAATCACAACGACAAAACGCTGTCCCGATTTATTTAACATATAACCGGAAAGTGCTCTGACGCCGTTTAAAGTGCCCGTTTTCATATGCGCAACACCACTTACAGATGTACCTGTCATGCGGTTACGCATGGTGCCGTCGGCTGCGACTATCGGCATCGACGAGATAAATTCAGGCATCACCGGACTTTGAAATGCTGTCAATAAAAGTCGACCCATATGCCATGCGCTGATACGCTCTTTACGTGACAGGCCGGAGCCATTTTCAATTACCAGTTCGGGGAAAAACAGTTGTTTGGACACCAGCCACTGTTTTAATGCCTGCTCTGACTTATCAAGCGTGGCCGGAGCACGACTGCGACTGATTGACCCGGCAGTGCCCAGCGTCAAAAACAACTGACGCGCGGCAATATTGTTACTGAATTTATTGATCCCGCGAGTAATTTCAGCTAGTGGCGGTGAATGATACGTTTTGATATGCAACAAGTTTGCCGGCGCTTTGGCAACAACAACATCACCTGTAAACACTCCCCCCTGTTGTGACCACAATCGTCTGAACAGATCGCGCGTATATGTTGCACTATCGTGCAAGCCCAGTAAAAACGACCGCCTGTCGCATTGTGCCGAGAAGCTGCCGTTCAGAGTAATCAGCATGTGATTACTGCTTTCCTGGTTGGTTTGAATTTCAATATCCATAAAATTGCGCCAATCGCTGCCGCACGTCCTGTTACTCAATTTCAGGTTATTCAGCAAAACCAGCGAATCGGGTATTGGATCGGCAACCACCCTCACTGCGTTCTTCTCTGGATCGGGCATAAAATGTAACGCCGTAGAACGGTAATTAACCAGTAGCGCCTCAGGCAGAATATTGTAAGTACGGTAAGGTTGGCCATCAAAAGCACCCGGATCATCCTGCGGTATATCGTAATGACTGTAATCCAGTATCAGATTGCCTGTTATTTCATGCAATCCGGTCTGGCGCAGGCGATGAATCAATAGCCAGAAATTCTCCAGATCCAGCTTGGGATCACCATAACCTTTGATTACCAGGTCACCGTGCAATACACCCTCATTTATTTTGCCATGTGCGTATAGAATAGTCTGCCAGGAATAAGCCGGGCCCAGTATTTCAAGTCCGGCGTATGTCGTAACCAGTTTCATCACCGATGCGGGATTCATGGGAACATCTGCATTCACCGCAATGATCGGCAGTTCATTGCCGATTTCATGGACATAAATACCCACAGCAGATTCCGGGACACCTGCATGATTAAGTTTTTGTTTAACAGGAATCGGTATTTGATGCGATTGCTGATCGGCCAGCAAATAAACAGGCTGACACGCCAGCAGTAGGACAAACAATACAAATACGCTTAAATGCGTTGTATTCATAGCAGCAGCATGATCGTTTTATAATTTATTTTTTTCGATTACATATAAAGAAACCATCATCCCAGCCTGTCCGGTACTGGCCATCACTTTCATAGCGTTTGAGGTCCTTAAAGCCCCATTTTGATTTCTTAGCGGTTTCACAACCGTCTATATAACCTTCCTGAGTGGCGGGCGGGTAACCCATCAGATTATAAGTCGGTTTGGTACTGGGCGGCAGCGGCTCTTTCGGACGCTCAGTCGGAGGCTGCGCTGGCTTAGTCGGTTGCATCGGTTCGAGCATCGCACAACCTTCGAATGTAAACAGAACAAACACTGAAACAAATAATTTAACGCGACCACTCATGTGCATGACTGCTCCTTATACACAAAAACACAAAACAACTAATGACTATATTTTTGCTGTTACGCTAAGCAAGCGTCGACTTTAACAGCTTTCCCATCTCCGCCGGATTACGGGTAACCTTTATCCCGCATTCTTCCATCACAGCCAGCTTCTCTTGCGCTGTTCCTTTGCCGCCAGAAATGATTGCACCGGCATGTCCCATGCGTTTGCCCGGCGGCGCAGTAACACCGGCAATAAAGCCGACTACCGGCTTTTGCATATGTTCTTTCACCCAGCGTGCACAGTCTTCTTCATCGGTACCGCCAATTTCACCGACCATCAGCACTGCATCAGTCTCGTCATCATCATTGAACAGCTGAATAACATCGCGATGTTTCAAACCATTAACCGGATCACCACCAATACCGATACAGGTCGACTGCCCCAATCCTTGTTCCATCAATTGTGCAACCGCCTCATAAGTCAGCGTACCCGAACGCGATACTACCCCGATGCGTCCTTTCTTGTGAATGTAACCGGGCATAATGCCAATCTTGATTTCATCCGGTGTGATAATGCCGGGGCAGTTTGGTCCGATCAGCCGTGTTTTTTTACCTTGCATTTTATAGCGCGTACGTATCATATCGCGCACCGGAATGCCTTCGGTAATGCAGATCACAAGATCCAGTTCTGCTTCAACAGCTTCATCTATCGCAGCGGCTGCAAATGGCGGCGGTACATAAATCACCGAAACATTCGCACCTGTCGTTTCTTTGGCTTCTTTCACAGTACCAAATATCGGAATACCTTCAAAATTTTCGCCAGGTTTGCGCGGATTCACTCCAGCAACAAAACATTCCCCGCCGTTGGCATATTCCCGGCACATGCGGGTATGAAACTGACCGGTTTTCCCGGTAATCCCCTGCGTCATCACACGACTGTTTCGATTGATCAGGATGGACATGAAAAATGGCTCCTTCGATAAGTAAATAGCTATTTCAATGTTGCCAAAAACTAAAAACGCTAGTTTTCAGGTGCTCTGGCCGCGATTACTACCTTCTGCGCTGCTTCGGCCATATTTTCAGCTGGGATAATCTGCAATCCTGAATCGGCTAGAATCTTTTTACCAAGCTGCACGTTGGTACCTTCTAGCCGAACCACCAGCGGGACCGTCAGATGAACTTCGCGCGCCGCCTGCACGACACCCTCTGCAATGACATCGCATCGCATGATACCGCCAAAAATATTTACCAGAATTGCTTCCAGTTTGGGATTGCGGAGCATTAATTTAAACGCCTCCGTCACTTTATCGGCCGTTGCACCGCCGCCGACATCAAGAAAATTGGCTGGATTACCGCCATACAGTTTAATAATATCCATTGTTGCCATAGCCAGTCCTGCTCCATTGACAAGGCAGCCAATATTACCGTCAAGCGGAATATACGACAGATCATGTTCTGACGCTTCGACTTCTATCGGATCTTCCTCATCCAGGTCGCGCAACGCCACAATTTCAGGATGCCGAAACAACGCGCTATCATCGAAGTTCATTTTCGCATCAAGTGCAAGCACATGATTATCCGCAGTCAATGTCAGCGGATTAATTTCCGCCAGTGAGGCATCCTTTTCGTCAAATGCCCGATACAATCCCACTAATAATGCCCTGGCCTCGTCGCGGCCCGCTTCTGGAATACCCATCTTGGCGGCCGCATCAAGCGCTTCGTTATTGGTTAAACCGACAATCGGGTCGATATAAATCTTATGTATCTTTTCGGGCGACTCCGCCGCCACCTGCTCAATGTCCATGCCGCCTTCAGCACTGGCCATCAGACATACGCGCTGACTGCCGCGATCGACTACCATTCCGACATAATACTCGTTAGCAATATTGACGCCTTCTTCAATAAACAAACGATGCACAATCTGTCCTTCGGATCCGGTCTGATGTGTAACCAGCCGCATACCCAGCATTTTTCCGGCCAGCTCACGTACTTCATCAAGTGATCTGGCCACCTTGACACCACCGCCCTTACCACGCCCACCCGCATAAATCTGCGCTTTGACAACCCAGGTATCGCCTCCCAGTTCCTGCGCTGCTTTCATCGCTTCATCAGCGCTGAAACAGGCAATTCCACGTGGTGTGGCCACACCAAACTGCTGCAAAATCTTTTTCGCCTGATATTCATGAATTTTCATAGTATGGATTCCGTCTTTCTATCTAAATTTATGCATGCTATGGATGTTTTCAGTATAGCGCATAATTCTTCTATCACCATGTATGCACAATTGATTCAATATTGTATTTTACTGAAATGAATAACCCTAGATAATAAGATTGCGTTTATTTCCTGTTGCAATTTGCAAGGATAGCTGAAAACATTATAGGAAATACAAAAAAGCAGGTTTTATTTCCTCAATGAAAACCGTCGAATTTTGTTTTGATAATAGCAAATCCTAGCAAAATTATGATAAAACAAGGCTTGCAGAAAACTGACAAGTATTTTAGATGAATTTTAAATACCAAATGAAAACAATATTAATGCTTATATGAAGCAATCAATCTGTTTGATATACATTCTGGTCTTTTCAATGGCCTGCATTCCAGCATCGGCGCGCGCCATCGCGCTGCTTACAGAAGAATTCGAACTATATCTGCCCTGGATCATGTATCAAGGACAAACCTATTCAGCGTTCCTGAATCCAGAAAACCGTGAAGAGCAGGTTTTTAGGCTGACCGACAGTAGCGAGCGTGAAAACAAAGCGTCGTCCGGTGGACTTGCCAGCGTTGGCGATGAATTGGAAATTTTTTTGCCGATGGTCAGTTATCGGGGTGAACTGTACAGTGCCTCTTTACGTCACAATGCAAACAGCCACTTCCAAATTAAACACGCAGCAAAATTAACCATGCCTGAAGGGAGAGGCGCCGTTCTCTCCGTCAAGCTGATGGAAATAAAGACAGTCGACCAGATTGCAATCGAATACCCCTTTACCGCATTAGCAGGCCTGAATCCACGTTACGATGTTGCTGTTTATCGTGTAGGTTATCAGACGCAGGATGCGTTCGGCAATCCCACCGCAGCATCTGGCGTTATCGGCACACCAATCGGTATTCCGACCGGGGCGCCATTGCTTAGTTTTCAGCATGGCACCATAATCAAGCGCGACCATGCCCCCAGTGTAAATCCGGAAGAATCCGGAACAGACCTGGCACTGTTTCTGATGGGTACCAGAGGATATTTGACGGTAGTACCGGATTATTTAGGTTTTGGCGACAGTAATGGATTACATCCTTTCATGCACGCCAAGACGCTGGCCTGGGCGGTCATTGATCTTATACGAGCGGCGCGCTCATTAGCTGCCGACGGCGGTTATCCGCTCAATGGCCAACTATTCCTTGCAGGATATTCGGAAGGTGGTTACGCCACCATGGCGGCCCAACGTGAGATCGAAACACATCACGCTGACGAATTCGTCATCACTGCCTCCGCGCCGATGGCAGGCGCTTACGATCTGTCTGGCACAATGTTGCAGCAGATTCTTACGGATAAACCGTTACCAAGACCGATGTATTTTCCCTATGTACTACTTGCTTACAATCAGATCTACGGTTTTGAAGATGACATCACGAATCTTCTGGCTACAGATGATGTGGCAGAAACTATCGTTGAATTATTCGATGGTGCGCACGACAGCGATGCCATTGACGCGGCACTGCCAATCATTCCCGACGAATTATTCGCACCTTCTTTTTTGACCGCACTGAAAAACGGCGACGACCGACAACTGAGGGTGGCACTCGAAAATAACGATGTCTATCGTTGGACACCAGTTTCGCCGACCCGGCTTTATCACTGCCTCGACGATGACCGCGTGCCTTATGAAAATTCCACGGTAGCAATTGACTACTTTATTGCTGCAGGTGCAAATGTCGAACTGGAAACATTGTTTTTCGGCAATCACCTTGATTGCGCGATACCGGCTTTGCTCAGCGGAAACGATTGGTTTGATTCCCTGGCGGAGTTACCCTAGTGTGATCCTGTCAACAGACTTCGCCAATACAACTAATATGGTCTCATAAAGAAAGACAAAGTTATTCAATTTCAAACGACAAACGTAACAAAATTCCGGCTGTTCGTTTTAAAGATAAAATTCAACATTAGGTGACCAGTGATGCTGATTAACATTTTCGGTGGTCACTTGATGCTCGGATATTTCAGTGAAATAATCATAAAAATGCAGTACTTCCACATGAGCATTCCAGGAATTAATCGGTTTGCCTGTCCGAAGCTTACTAATCATTTCATCAATTGCAGCCGATTCGCCCTCGAGTGAACAATGTACCCGGTTAGAATCTTTTGTATCGTTGGATGCACCACCTTTTAACTTTCGCTTTTGTGCACCACGAATAAATGTTTGCCTGAACATGACATTCTGTACATTACCGGTGACATAAAAGCTTGTTCTCTTCAATCTGTTGCAATCCTTTTCAATTCATTCTGCACACTAGTTGCTTATATATTTTATTCTAACTATATGAATGCCCAATCACACGTAGGGAGGAACGTGCAATCATGCAATACATAAAAGTATCTTCAAATTATGAATTTATTTTGATAGAAAGGTAATCTTTTTTATAAATGCTTCTGACCCGCCTTGTGTATTCTTGGTATTCTTTTGAAAAGCAATCGCGGTAATGGGTGGTGTATCATCATGATTGAAAGTCGATTTAAACCTTTCGTCAACTTCAAAATCTGTGATTATAGTCTGGCCTGCTTGATCCCCCGACGCGACACAAAAATATCGCCCCCCTTTACGCCACAGTTTGCCAACATACATTCTATCCTGGTCTTCTTCCTTGCCAATAAACGGACTTAAAAAATAGGGCGCAGCTTTTATTCCCAGCGGCAAACCACTCGACAGTTTTTCAGTTCCAAATGAAAACATGACTGCAATCGGAACGCTGTTAATACCATTGTTCCAATCCGCCCCATCCGGATATTTGTTTACACCCCAGACGATTTCAACTCTTTTGACATCATGCACAAAATCCTGTTGTGCAAACTTCAATCCAAACAAACCGGCTACTTCATCTTGGGTGCTAATAACCAAGGCATCATTTTCAAATCTTGGATTCAGTTTATTTGCTTTTAGCTCAAATTCAAATCCCTCCCTTTTAAGCCAGGATAGAGCACTGCCATTTTCTTGTCCTGTGAAATCAATGACATGAATAATTCTTTCATTGGCAAATACAGAGGACACAGGAAACAATAATATATAAACGATAAAAGTGACAAAACGATAACAATCAGATTTTGTGAATAAATTTAATTTCATGCGCACCTCCTTTCAAAAACTTCATACTATTCGCTCCAATCATTTATAAATGCTGTTATGAGATTCTACGAAAACTTGCAAAGTTCCATTGCCTTAAATTGATCATCTCTTAGATCAATACTTTTCAGTTTATTTTAATCTTACCGGAGTTTTGAGTTTGAGTTCCTTTTTGGAAATTATAGCGCCTCTTTATTAGACGTTAATGTTACGTGATGAATTGCAAGGTTTTCGACCCCGTATCAACATAATGTCACCTTGAAATAGCATTATCTTTTCAAGTGCGCCATACCCCTATGCTCGAGAAATCATAAACTGAGACTCATCCAACCATGGAATTCGGATTTATGTTTACTGAGCAACTGAACTCAACTAAAAAGTAATAGTCGCATTAAAAAAGAGTGGAGTTGATTTGACAGGAATGCTTTTCATTATTTTGCGGCATTTATGAACAAACACAGGATTCACAAGTTTACAGATCGTAGACAAGCAATAGCTCAAGGAGGCAATAATGACAGAACAACGGCAAGTACCGAACGTAATTTTCAAAACGCGCATACGTGATGAATCTATCGGTGGCGATAATCCTTTCCGCTGGCAGGATTTAACAACCAATGACATTTTTGATCGAAAGCGAATTGTCTTATTTGCTTTGCCAGGCGCATATACACCTACTTGTACGAATGCCCATTTGCCTGGCTATGAAAAGTATTACGATGAACTTAAGAGGTTAGGTATTGATGAGGTAATTTGTTTATCAGTAAATGATGCATTTGTTATGTTTCAGTGGGGTAAGCATCTTGGAATAAAAAATGTATTTCTACTCCCCGATGGAAATGCAGAATTTACACGTAAAATAGGAATGCTTGTTGATAAATCGAATCTAGGGTTTGGCATGCGGTCATGGCGGTATTCCATGGTTGTACAAAACAAACAGATCGAGAAAATATTCATTGAACCTGGTTTTGCAGACAATTATCCCACTGATCCTTTTGAGATTTCAGGTGCTGACAAAATGCTGGAATACCTAAAATCCAAATAATCGCAAACTTGTTTCGGTTATAAACCGAGTCAATTTTTTCAATGTGTAGATCGGATTAATAATCCAACTTATTAAAACTCTTTACCTCATCTAGAATCGCGCTATTGATAAGAGGATATAGATGAATTTGAAGATATTTTTTTGTGACGTCGACTGCCTGAATAAAGAAATCCGGCAGCAGGAGGGGTTCAGCTACAATGTAAAAGGAGGATCTATGCTCGAAGTCAAGATAGATGAATCCGCTGGTATTACTACCATGACTCCGGACAATGCATTATCGGAAGTGGATTTTGAATACGCCACGCAACGAGTCGATGATTACTTGAAAAAGCACGATAAATTGAAGGGTATAATCATCAATACTCGATATTTCCCCGGCTGGGAATCCTTTGGTGCTACGCTCTCGCACTTCCGGTTTGTCCGCAACTATCACCGTCATGTATCCAAGGTGGCGTTGGTTACGGATTCAGCGGTCGGCTGGCTGGCTGACAGGATAGTCAGCCATTTTGTTGCTGCCGAAGTCCGCCGTTTTACCTTCAATGATTTGAAAGATGCTCAGCAGTGGATTGCGGAGGAATGAAGTTAGGCGAAAGCTTTCTTTAACAGGAATGCTGTTGCCGTCTGATTTTACCGGGTACCTTTCTAAGTGCGTTAAACTATTCTTAGTTAAGGTGAACAACGGAAGATACAAAACAGAAAAATAAAAACATTATTCAACGGCCCGCTAATCCTGTGTGATAGCGAACAAACGTTGATATTCTCTGATTGCGTAGCGGTCTGTCATACCAGCAATGTAATCTGCAATTGCCTGATAATTTTCATGTTCGAATTTCTGTTGATATTTCACTGGAAGCAGGCGAACATTATTGCTGAAAGCGTCAAATAATTTTCTGATGATATGCGATGCCTTGTTGCTCATTCGCATGACGCGGTAATGCAGATACAAATTTTCAAACAGAAATTTTTTGAGTGCCTGCTGCTCTTTTTTGATTTGGTTGCTGAAACCTATCAGCGGCGGCGCATGATGCACAGCAGACAAGTCTCTAATCTGTGCATTTTCAATATTTTGAGTACTCTGTACTGTCAGGTCAGTTGCCAGGGTATTAATCATACAGCGTATGGTTTCATGAATCAGCCGCCGCCCCACAAGATCAGGATATTTTTCTCTGACGGCTGCCAAATGACGGGAGAAAATGTCTACATCCTGCAACTGCTCCAGGGAAATCAAGCCGGAGCGCAAGCCATCATCGACATCATGATTATTGTAAGCGATTTCATCGGCAAAATTGGCCAACTGCGCTTCTAGCGATGGCCGCCTATTCGAAAGAAAACGTTCACCAACATCGCCCAATTGACGGGCGTTTTTTTTAGAAGCATGCTTCAAAATCCCTTCTCGGGTTTCAAAACACAGATTCAACCCATCAAATGCAGCGTAGCGCTCTTCGAGCAGGTCCACCACGCGCAGAGATTGAAGATTATGTTCAAAACCACCATAGTCCTTCATACACGCATTTAATGCATCCTGACCGGCATGACCGAATGGCGTGTGGCCCAGATCATGTGCTAAGGTAATCGCCTCAACCAGATCCTCATTCAATCGCAGATTACGTGCAATTGAACGCCCTATTTGGGCCACTTCAAGGCTATGGGTCAGTCGCGTACGAAACAGATCGCCTTCATGATTAACGAACACTTGTGTTTTATATTCCAGGCGCCGAAAAGCTTTTGAGTGGATAATGCGGTCACGGTCTCGCTGAAACTCACTCCGCCCTGTTGGCGACTCTTCTTTGACTAACCGGCCACGGGTATTTGTTTCGCAAACAGCATAAGACGCCAGGTATTCATGTTTATTCATGCGTCATACAGGCAGTCAACGTATCGATAATAAGGGAAGAAGGAATGTCTGCACGCATGACCGCTTCACCGATACGATTTAATAAAATAAAGCGCGTCTTCCCGGCAGACACTTTTTTGTCGAGCGCCATCAGTTCCAGATATTTTTCCGGTGAAAATCTGGGGGCAGTAACAGGCAACTCAGCCTGTACAAAAATCTTGCGAATACGCATAACATCCGCTTCGTTGATTAATTTCATACGTCTGGACAGCTCTGCCGCCATTATTGTACCCGCTGCTACTGCCTCGCCGTGTAACCAGACACCATAACCCATGCCATTTTCAATCGCGTGACCAAAAGTATGTCCCAGATTCAATAATGCGCGAACACCACTTTCTTTTTCATCTGCCGCAACAATTTCGGCTTTGTTTTCGCAACTGCGTTGAATAGCTTCATTCAACACCACCGGATCACGTGCTAGCAATCGTTGCATATTCTGTTCCAGCCATTCAAAAAAAGCGGGATCACGAATCAACCCGTATTTAATTATTTCAGCAAGACCTGCGCGTAATTCACGGTCGGGCAATGTATCCAGTGTCGCGCTGTCAGCCAGTACCATACGCGGTTGGTAGAAAGCACCAATCATGTTTTTACCCAGCGCGTGATTAATGCCGGTTTTTCCGCCAACGGAAGAATCCACCTGCGCCAGCAACGTAGTCGGTATCTGAATAAAAGGCACGCCACGCAAATAGGTAGCGGCCGCAAATCCGGTCAAATCACCGATTACACCACCCCCTAATGCTAAAATGGTTGTGGTACGCTCGCAATGATTGTTTAGCAGCGCATCAAAAATAAGGTTCAAGGTTTCCCAGTTTTTATAGGCCTCACCGTCTGGAAGGATAATAGGAAAAGAGCGCACGCCTTTTTCTTCCAGCGCAGAACGTAATTTATTCAGGTAAAGCGGCGCTACTGTAGTGTTACTGACGATAGCCACATGTTTTTGCTGCAGACAGGATACGATTAAATCAGCCTGGTTTAAAATGCTATTACCTATATGAATTGGATAATTTCGTGCCTCGGAAGCTGATGAAAAGTCGACCGTAATGGTTCGCATAAGATTCTGTGTATAAGTAGAGTGAGTTGTTTCAAAAGAAGTTAAACGTTTTGTTAGGTCTTTTATCAGAGAGCGTATATTTTGCTTACCGGTGTCTATAATAATATGTGCTGTTTCCTGATAAAACTTGTCGCGCTGTTCAAAGAGTTCAACTAATTTGCCACGTAAATCATTTGTTTGCAGTAATGGCCGATTTTTATCGTAACGTGTGCGACGATACAAATCATTGACGGATGCCCGTAGATAAACGACAGTTCCATGCTGTTTTAACAATCTGCGATTCTCAACACTGAGCACTGCGCCCCCGCCCGTGGCCAGGATGATATTGTTTTTCCTGACCAGTTCTTGCAGCACTTGCGATTCGCGCTTGCGAAAACCGGCTTCTCCTTCAATTTCAAAAATAATCGGGATTTTGACACCAGTTCGTTCCTGGATTTCATGATCACAATCAAAAAACCGCTTCCCCGTATAATTCGCTAATGCTTTACCGATTGTAGTTTTTCCTGCGCCCATCATTCCTACCAGAATGATATTACAATTACCTAAAGACCGTATCAGCTTTTTATCCAGCGCAGTTATTTTTATATTTATGTTCATAATAAAATTTTAACTGAACGCCCTGAATGAAGATACTTATATATTGCACATTACTACATGTGTTCAGAAGCATTCAGGCTCTATTGGCTATCCCCGGCCCTGCGGACTTATAGGACAGACAAGACGCATCTGAAGACTCAACCTTTCTCCATCGCATTTTTGAAGGTGGCATGGTATGTTTTGACACAAACCATGAGAAAAACAATGGCACAAAAATAGTCGCAACAAATGCAGCCAGAATCATGCCGCCAAAAACACCTGTCCCCATCGACTGGCGTGCGGCGGAACCCGCGCCTGTCGCAATCACTAAAGGTACTACACCCAGAATAAACGCCATGGAAGTCATTACGATAGGACGAAATCGCAACAGAGCGGATTCCATAGCTGCACGCTTCGCATCCATACCCTCTTTCATTTTTTGATTGGCAAATTCAACCAGTAAAATCGCATTCTTGGCTGCCAATCCGATTAATGTCACCATGCCGATCTGAAAATAAATATCATTGGGCATTTCACGTATCAACACCGCGATCAATGCACCTGCCGAAGCAAAAGGAACGGCCATAATAACCGCCAGCGGCAATGCCCAGGTTTCAAACTGAGCGGCCAGAATTAAAAAAACCATAATAATGGCCAGACTAAACGCAAAAACCGCTGCAGCGCCGGTTCTTTTTTCTTGAAAGGCTTTGCCCGTCCATGCGATTTGATAACCATCCGGCAAAACCTCAGTAGCAACCTGTTCAACCAGTTCAATTGCTTCACCCGAACTTAAACCGGGCACTCCGTCTCCAATGAGTTTCGCCGACAGCAATCCATTAAAACGTTCCAATTGCTCTGCACCAATGACATGTTTTATTTGCGCTAGCGCAGAAAGCGGCACCATCAATCCCGCACTTGAACGCACATACACTTTACCGATATCCTCCGGTTTCATGCGGTAAGCGGCTTCAGCCTGTAATTGCACACGGTATGTGCGTCCGGCGCGATTAAAATCATTCACATACAATGATCCCATCGTACTTTGCAATGTTTCATATATATCGGCAATAGCGACACCCTGTGACATTGCTTTGGCTTCATCCACTGACACAAAAAACTGCGGCACTGTAGAGCGGTAAAATGTATTGACAGATGCCAGCCTGGGTTCTTGCTTTAATGCTTGCATAAAATCATCCACTACTTTCGCCAATTGCCTCGGATCGGGGTTTGTACGGCTTTGCACGTAAAGTTCAAACCCACCCGTACTGCCCAATCCACGGATTGCAGGCGGATTAAACGCGATAGCCAAGCCATCCGACTGCTGCGCACCAATCTGAAACAATTCGTCTACCAGATCATCTGCGGTTGTCTCGCGTTCCGACCAGTCAGTCATTCTTGTGAAAACAGTAGATACGTTTGTTTTATTGCCGCCGCCAATGAAATCCAAGCCACTCACAGCAAATTGGAAGGCCACGTCCGGGTTTTTTGCAATTTCGGTGCGAATAGCATCGGTCGTTGCAATTGTGCGTGGTAACGCGGCGCTGTCTGGAAGAATAACGGCTGCAATTACATAACCCTGGTCTTCCGGCGGCACAAGGCTGCCTGGAATGATTTTCAACAAATAGCTTACCCCGCCAATGAAAGCTAAAAAAATCAGTACACTAACGGCAACATTTCTAATTGCGGCACCAACCATGCTGACATAAAAGTTTCTCATATGGTTAAACCCGCGGTTGAACCATTGAAAAAAGGCGGCATGCTGTTGAGCAGACTTGAGTAAAATGGCACAAAGTGTGGGTGTCAACGTAAGTGCGACTATCCCTGAAATCACGCCTGCTACAGCTACTGTCACCGCGAATTGACGGTACAGTTCTCCGGCCATACCTCCAAGAAACGCAACTGGTACGAAAACCGCCACCAGGACAAGCGTCATGGCAACCACCGCACTCGATACCTGCTGCATGGCTTTGATCGCTGCGTTAACAGGCGACAGTTTTTCTTCAGAAATCAATCGCTCGATATTTTCCAGCACAACAATGGCATCATCCACAACAATACCAATGGAAAGCACCATGGCAAACAGCGTCATGGTGTTAATTGAATAACCCAGCAGCCATAATCCCGCAAATGTGCCTATTAGCGAAATCGGTACAGCGATGATTGGAATAATGGTCGCACGCCAGCTTTGCAGAAAAAGGTAAACGACCAGTACAACCAGCACCATGGCTTCAACAAGCGTTTTAACAACTTCCCAGATTGATTCTTTTACGAAATCACTGGTGTCATACGGAAGTACATACTGCATACCTTCCGGAAAAAAATGCTGCAATTCCTGCATTTTAGATTTGATAGCCGCGGCCGTATCCAATGCATTGGCGCCTGTCTGCAGAAAAATACCGATCCCGACACCCGGTTCGCCATTCAGAACGGTTTGAATATTATATTCCTGTGCCCCCAGTTCAATACGCGCGACATCCTTTAAATATAACACCCCGCGTGATCCGTCGGCCCGCAGAATAATATTGCCGAAATCTTCGGACTCTGACAGTCTGCCTTTAGCGGTAACCGTGTAAACCAGTTGCTGATCAGCAACTGCCGGTTCCTGCCCAATCTTTCCCGCCGCATATTGCGCATTTTGTGCCCGAATCGCCACAGCAATATCACTTGTAGTAATACCGAGCTGCGCCATTTTGTCAGGCTGCAGCCATATGCGCATTGAATAATCCTGTGCTCCGAAAATGCGCGCTTCACCAACCCCACCAGTACGTTTCAGTTCATCCAAAAAATGATTGGTAATATAATTACTTAAAAATAAAGGGGTATGTTCCTTATTCTCTGAAGTTACCGCAAACACAAGCAATAAATCATTGGCGCGCTTTTGTATGGTAATACCAGATCGCCTGACTTCATCGGGTAGACGCGGCAAAGCAATATTCACCCGATTACTGATATTGAATGTGGCCAGATCAATATCAGTACCAATTTCGAACGTGACGGTAATGGTTAACCGTCCACTCGAATCCGCACTCGAATTAAAATATAACAAGTCATCAACGCCACTGAGTTGTTCCTCAATTGGCGCTGCTACTGTTTTAATCAGCGTTTCCGCACTGGCGCCTGGAAAAGTGGCAGTCACCTGCACCACTGGTGGTGTAATTTGTGGATATTGTGCGATCGGCAATTGAACGGCTGCTGCAATACCGGCTAGCACAATAATTATGGATAATACTGACGCGAATATGGGGCGTGTAATGAAAAATTTCGTCATTTTGTCTTAAAATCGATTTTGACTATGTTTTATAATTTTTAAATCAGGATCTGAGAGACAAAACTTCAGAAGCGTCCATCAACTCGGGATTGACTGACATATCAGGACTGAGCCGAATGAGATTATTAATCACAACTTTATCTCCTGACTGCAAACCGTCTAAAATTATCCAATCCTTACCGACCCACTCACCAACAGTTATTCTGCGTTTCGTGACAATATTTTTTTCATCAACCACATAAACATATCTGCCCAGATCGGAAGTCATGACTGCCACCTGTGGTAACAAAAAAACCTGATCAGTTTCACCCGCAACCACACGCACGCGTACAAATTGACCTGGCAATAAACGATGATCGGGATTTTCAAAAGTTGCCCTAAGTTGCTGCGTACCGATGAGCGGATCTATCTCGCTTGCAGCAAAATTAATTTTGCCGCTGAGAGGATACTCGGAGCCATCCGGGAAAATAAGGATAACTTCTTCGACATTGTCCTCATTTAACCGCCCATTGAAACGAACGAGTTCATTGTCAGAAAAACTGAAACGCACCCAGATGGGTGACACTTGCATCATCGTTGTTAACACACTGGTATTTGCCGCAACCAACACTCCTTCCGATATCTGTGAGCGGCCGGTAATGCCGTCAATCGGTGCTTTAACTGTCGTGTAGGATACATCCAGTTCAGCCTGTTCTACACGCGCTTTTAACGCGTGCAAGGCAGCTTCGGTTATCCTCAGATCGGCCACAGCGTTATCATAGGATCGCTTACTGACAAAATTCTCTGCAACCAGCTTTTCCTGGCGCGCCTTTTCAGTATTTGCTTGCATAACACGAATGCTTTGCTCCAGAAACGCCGCCCGCACCTCGGCCAGAGTCTTCTGAAACGGCTCCGGATCAATCAGATACAATGGCTGTCCTGCCTTAACCGCCATACCCTCATGATAATAACGCTTTAGCACGATTCCACCCACTCTTGGCCGGATATCAATTTCTTTTGCGCCTTCCGTTTGCGCGACTGTTTCCGCACTGATGCGCATGATGACAGGTTGCACCTGCAATACACCAACCGTAAGCTCTTCAGTTGACGTTTTATTGTTATCAATAGGTGCATTACTGCTGCAAGCAACCAAAAAAAATTGAAAAAATAAAAACAGATTTGATACGAAAGTTTTTTTCATGAATAGTGATTAGCAGTAAGGATTCACATAACTCGAAATCAGTTCAAATACGTTATGCGTTCAAAAGGTGAAATTGAGTGAATTCAACAGAAATGACCACATAAGCCTAATGGGGTTCTGTATAATGTCATAAATAATCTTCTTTTGTTAAATCTAATAAAAACATTATGAATACTCGTGAACTTCGTAATTGGACAAGATATCAAATCTATGTAGTGTAATTGATATAGATTAAAACTGTATTTTAATAAAACCTCAACAATGAGGAAATCCTATTAATTCTGTTTTTGGTTGTGCCATTTTATTTTCTGTATTTTCTGGAAGCTTACACAGAAACACATCCGAGTTTATGGTAGTCAATTAAGATCAATGTAAACAGAACTAAAACATTTAAATTTAAGATAAATTGAAAGGTGCGTTGAAATGCCTATACGTTATTTTATTGCCATTCTGGCTTTCAGCAGTATATTTTTTGCAGTCAACACTCAGGCGTCTTTAAAATTGCCTGCTACTGTTAAAGTCGATCCTGCGGCATTAGAATTTGAACCTATGTGTGACCCTAAAATTTCTCCATCATGGCGGAAAGCCCAGGTTATTGAGGGAGTTAAAATTGAAGCATCAGAACAATGCAGTCCGGATAATCCCCATTTAATCGCAGCAGTTGTTAAAGGTACCAATAATGTCTCCATGGACACCTTGATGAAAAGCGGTCTATCGCCGGATGCCATTATTAAAACAGATGATATTGATGGTGATGGCGACCCTGACCGCATCACCATTAAGCTTGAAATTATTGAACTCAATGGCCGTACGCCCGATTTTGAGGGTGTTATTCCTACATTCGATATTGCGCCAGGCATACAGCCTGGTGCATGGGTATTTGCTCCCAAGACAAGCGGAATGTCAACAGAAAACTTTGAAAGTCTCCGCGCTAATTCATTATTACGGCTACCCTCTCCAGTCATTCGGGTTGAAGTTGGTGACATTGTTCAAATAGTGCTGGAAAACACACATTACTTCCCTCATACCATTCATCTGCATGGCGTCGACCATCCTTTCTCTCATCATGAATATAACGGAGGAAAATATGGAAATGACGGCGTGCCACAAACCAGTGAAATAAATCTGATGCCCGGCGAAAGGCGCGTTTATGAAATTCAGCCGCGCCAACCAGGCACCATGTTTTATCACTGTCACGTACAAACCCATACGCATTTGGCGATGGGATTAGCCGGTATGATTATTGTGGAGGAAAACCGGCCTAATAACTGGTTGCAGACATTAAATGTCGGCGGTGGCAAAGTCCGGCATCCGTCTGTAGCGATAAAAGAACAATTCGATCAGGAATATGATCTGCAGTACCATGCAATGGATAAGGAATTGCATGAAATTATACAGAAATACAACGACCCCCGATTGATCGCACGTGATATGAACCGGCGATACGATCTGACAGATTCTACAGAAGATTACTTTACTCTGAATGGATTGTCATTTCCCTACACCTTAAGGGAATCCATGATCATTGCCGAGCCAAACCAAAAAATAAAACTGAGAATGCTCAACAGTGGCGGAGAAATGGTGGCAATACACACGCATGGTCACAAGGCAACGATTACGCATTACGACGGGGTAGAACACAATCCAGCAGCACAAATTACGCGCGATGTATTTGATATGGCTCCTGCCCAGCGCCTGGATCTAACATTAAACACGACTAATGATGGCTTGCATAATTATGGTGAAGGTGCATGGCTTTTTCATGATCATCGTGAAAAGGGAATAACTACGGACGGCATGAGTGAAGGCGGCAGCATGAGTATGATTGCTTATAAATCCTATCTCAATGAGTTGGGTCTGCCCAAAGTGGCACATGGTATTGATCTATCAGTCTTCTTCACCAAAGAATATTATCAGAGAAGAATACCAATATGGCAGGATCTGGACCAAACCAGCAGTTTAGGTGCAGCAGGTGTGCGGTCAGGCATGGACTCTGAGACCCGAACAACCATGCTGAACCTGGTCAGCGGATTCCTTGTTGGAATACTGATTTATTTAGTTATCGCCAGACGACAGCAAGCTAAAGCAGCTATGACAAGCGCAATATCCAGGCTTAAAGGCTTAAAAGGGAGCAAAGCTAATGACTAAGCATTTTTTCATTCTGCTATTGGGCATGATAGCGTTGAGTTCTTACGCACTTGCACAGGAAACTACCGATCAAAGCAGCCACCAAAGCACAGAACATGATCATAGTGATCATGACATGAATGATAAAGATCATGATCATGGTGATCACAGCGACCATGCTGACCATACTGACCATACTGACCATACAGGACATGATATGGATCATAGCGCTCACGATCATGACGCCCATGATCACAGCGGCATGGCACATGGCGATGATCATATGATGGATGCTCCGGGCGATCATTCTGAGCTGCATGGAGATGGTGAAACGCATACAGGTCACCATGGCGACCATCACCACCATCACGATGATGGCCACATCATGGATCATGAGGGCAGCATGATTATGGGACAGAATTTTGACAAACTTCCCAGTAGCTGCACCAGCATTTCAGAAGAAATTGAGATAACTGTCCGTGCAGGGACTAAATTTGCCAAAAAATTTCCTGGCACCACATTCGCATTTGACAATCAGGAATGGCGCGTCAAGCCTTGTTCTAAAATTACCTGGCATTTTATCAACGAAGATAATATCCGCCACCAATTCATGATGCATGGCTTGCCACGATATTTATACCATCTGGGGATGTTTCATCTTGAATCTACCGGCCCCAGGAAAATTTCCGGCACCATGATTGTTCCGGCAGGCGATGAAACGTATCTGGTTCATTGTGATATTGCCCAGCACATGGAAAAAGGTATGAAAGCACAACTCGTTGTAGGCAACGGTGGTGAAGACTTAACCAGCATTCCTGGATTAACGCCTTATGTCTTAAATGATAAATACGAAACTGAAGATCTGCCCAAAGTAGCTGATAAAGATGATGATACCGGTAAAGACAAGGATACAATTACCAAACAAGTTACAGACTTTTTCAACGAAAATATCCCGTTCTCCGGCATGGCATGGATCGGGATATTGTTTGGAATCATATGTGCGCCCATGTTTACAAGAATGATTGCGCTCAGAAAGAAAGAAGAACCAGACGCGTCATCTTAACTACTATGTAAAACGCGCTCTAGACAAGCGCCTTGGTGATAGTAATCATCTATAGACGCGCAGTGCGCTTCCTTTTTTATCCTCACTCAACGCATTGTAAATAACAGTGCCACTAAACTAAGCGCGTTTATATAAACGCGCTTAGTTTATCTCGACCGAACTTATCCCAAATTCCCAGAAATGCTCATTGAAATATGCTTGTAACTTACAAAGTGATCGTATAGAAGTTTATTTATATATTCATCCACAAGTTAGATAACGCAAATCTAACTATTTAATAACAGATATTTATTTCAGATCCGCAATATCCCTGAAAATGATTATCAATCTGATTGTAGTTACCCGCTCTACAAAATGTGGTTGTTTGTGCTACAAAATATAGTTGACTAATTCAATCAGGAATTGTATAGTTGACAAAAATAATCAAGTATTCCTTACTTTGAGTGGTGCTTTTTTTATTTCAGCTAAAATTTACTAAGGAGCAATCAACATGAGACTTACTACGAAAGGCAGATTTGCGGTAACAGCACTTTTAGATCTCGCCATGCAGCAAAGCAGCAGCCCAGTAACACTGGCTGATATCAGCCAGCGTCAAAAAATATCGTTGTCCTATCTCGAACAATTATTTGCCAAACTACGGCAATCGGAACTTGTTGACAGTGTGCGTGGTCCGGGTGGCGGTTACTGTCTCGCCAAAGAACTTGAGCAAGTTTCGATTGCAGATATCATACTTGCTGTTGACGAGCCTATAGATGCAACACAGTGCGGTGGCAAAGAAAACTGCCATAACGATAGCAAATGCATGACACATGATTTGTGGGCAAAACTCAATGATCTGATTTTCGATTATCTTGGGGCGGTCACACTTCAGGAACTGGTCGAAGATCAGAAAAAACTGCAAAAAGAACATGAAGTCATGCCCATTTTTGATATGCGCAGCACAACCGCTGCTTAGTATATAAGTAAGCGCCCATTTATAACTTATTTCAGCATTGCTACTTATTACGGGTAATTAAGCTTAATTGGCATGCTAATGATTGTGATAGAACAATTTGAATAAAAGCATGTCAAAAATTTTGCAAGACTGAACATCAGTTCTAGCCTAAACCAGGAATAAAATAATTATTCGTTAAGGTTAATTAATACATTGTGTGTAAGACTTTTTTATTAATGATAAATAGAAATAATGTTGAAATATTATGACAATTACACTTACTGAAAATGCTGCCAGGCAAATCCAACAACAGATTACCAAACGCGGCAATGGTATTGCACTGCGCATAGGCATAAAAAAATCTGGCTGTTCTGGCTTTTCTTATACCTATGACTTTGCTGATGAAATCAGAAATGATGACCAATTATATACATCACACGACACGAAGGTTGTAATAGATACAAGTGATCTGCCATTTCTTAATGGATCACAAATTGATTTTGTACAAGAAGGTCTTAGCAGTTATTTTAAATTGAACAATCCTAATATTGATAACACCTGCGGTTGCGGCGAAAGTTTCAATTTAAAGGAATCTGCAAAAGTATAGATAGAGCAATAAGTTAATAAATAATTAACATATTCTGTTATTACAGCAAATAAACATCTACAAAGCCTCAAACGTGAAGAAACTATAAACAAAGGGACAAACTCAATGAGCGCTGTATTACAAAATCTGGTTAATCAACCATACAAACATGGCTTCGTCACAGACATTGAATCGGAAGTTGCCCCTAAAGGGCTCAGTGAGGAGACGATTCATTTAATTTCGGCCAAGAAGAACGAGCCTGAATGGCTTCTGGATTTTCGTCTGAGGGCTTATCAAAAATGGCTTACCATGTCAGAACCAGACTGGCAAAATGTCCATTATCCAAAAATCGATTTTCAGTCGATCAGTTATTATGCTGCTCCAAAACCCAAGGAAAAGCTGTCCAGCATGGATGAAGTCGACCCTGAATTAATACGTACATTTGAAAAATTGGGTGTGCCCATGCATGAACGTGCAGCACTTGCAGGTGTAGCTGTTGATGTGGTGTTCGACAGCGTGTCTGTTGCAACAACCTATAAAGAAAAACTTGCCGAAGTCGGCATTATCTTTTGCTCTATATCAGAAGCGGTGCAAAAGCATCCTGAATTAATTAAGCAATACCTCGGTACCGTCGTGCCCGTAGGTGATAATTTTTTTGCAGCACTGAATTCAGCTGTATTTACGGATGGCTCTTTTTGTTATATTCCAAAAGGGGTTAAATGCCCGATGGATTTATCCACCTATTTTCGCATCAATACAGAGGGATCCGGTCAATTCGAGCGTACTCTCGTCATCGCCGAAGAAGGTGCATCAGTGTCGTATCTCGAGGGCTGTACCGCGCCTCAATTTGACACCAATCAACTGCATGCTGCGGTTGTTGAACTCATCGCGCTTGATAATGCGGATATCAAATACTCCACCGTGCAAAACTGGTATGCCGGTGATGAGAATGGTATTGGCGGTATTTATAATTTTGTCACTAAGCGCGGTCTTGCAAAAGGCGTCAATTCCAGAATTTCATGGACACAGGTTGAAACCGGTTCGGCCATTACCTGGAAATATCCTTCTTGCATTTTGCGTGGCGATAATTCTGTGGGTGAATTTTATTCCGTAGCAGTCACCAATCATCTTCAACAAGCGGATACCGGAACTAAAATGATCCATCTCGGGAAAAACACCCGCAGCACAATTGTTAGCAAAGGTATCTCTGCCGGCAGATCAAATAGCAGTTATCGTGGGCTTGTTCGTATCAATCCTACAGCCGACAATGCACGTAATTTTTCTCAATGCGATTCCATGTTAGTCGGCGACCAGAGCGGTGCACACACTTTTCCATATATTCAGGTACGTAATAACAGTGCCAAAGTAGAACACGAAGCTTCGACATCAAAGATCGGCGAAGATCAATTATTTTACTTCGCGCAGCGCGGCATTGATGCTGAAGAAGCAGTATCGATGATTGTAAATGGATTTTGTAAAGAAGTATTTCAACAGTTACCGATGGAATTTGCAGTAGAAGCCACAAAACTGTTGAGTTTCAAATTAGAGGGCAGTGTCGGATGATCAATCAAAATAGTCAAACAATTCTCAATGTAAAAAACCTGCATGCCAACACCGATGGCACTGAAATACTTAAAGGAATCAATCTTACGGTCAAGAGCGGCGAAATACACGCTATTATGGGCTTAAATGGTTCTGGAAAGAGTACTTTCGCCAAAGTATTGGCAGGTCACCCCGACTACACGGTTACACAAGGCAATGTTCAATTCGAACAACAAGATTTGCTGGCAATGAATTCGGAAGAACGCGCACAGGCGGGCATATTTCTAGCATTTCAATATCCGATTGAAATCCCCGGCGTGGCAAATAATCAGTTTTTACGCCTTGCATATAATACTGTACAGTCCAAACGCGGGAATGAAGAGCTTGATCCGCTTGAATTTGATGATTTTGTACGTGAGAAAATGAAGCTGCTGGAAATGAATCCCGATTTTCTTGATCGCAGCGTAAATGAAGGATTTTCCGGCGGAGAGAAAAAACGTAACGAAATTCTGCAAATGGCATTGCTTGAACCTAAGCTCGGCATTCTTGATGAAACCGATTCAGGTCTGGACATAGACGCGCTAAAAATAGTTGCCAAGGGCGTCAATCATCTTAGTAACAAAGATAATGCCATGATTATGATCACGCATTATCAACGGCTGCTTGATCATATTGTGCCGGACTATGTCCATGTCATGGAATCGGGACGTATTATCAAAACAGGTGGGAAAGAACTGGCGCTGGAGCTGGAGAAACATGGTTATGACTGGCTTCATTCTCATCAGCAAAATAATGCAGGAGTATCCGCATGAGCGAATTAGTCAGCAATGACTATCTCGAGTGTCTGCTCAAGTCATTATCTATTCAATCCGAAGGTATTTCATCGCTGGGTGCACCCGCAAATAATCAATCAGCATGGCTAAAGCAATTGCGCAAACAGGCTATTGACCGGGCTGGTCAGCTAAGACTGCCGACTATAAAAGACGAAGCATGGCGATTTACCGATATTTCACCATTGGCGAAATTACCGTTTAAACCCGCCCAGGCCTTACACACGCTGAAATTATCGGACATTCAGTCTTTTTTCATTGAAGAAACAAATAACCGTTTAGTTTTTATAGATGGATTTTTTGCACCTGAATTCTCAGGTATTACCGATAAAGAACAGCTTATTATAGGCAATTTACCATCGCTGATAGAAAGCCATGCGTCTCTGGTGGCATCCCATCTGGCGCAACATGCACAGTACCATGATAATATTTTCACGGCATTGAATACCGCATTTGTACACGACGGTGCAGTAATTATTGTGCCTAAAAACGCTGTTGCTGCCGCACCTGTTCACCTGCTGTTCATTGCCACACAAAAAGAGACAACCAATTACCCGCGCTGTCTGATTGTCGGGGAAGCCAACAGCCAAGTTACACTGATTGAAGATTATGTTTCATTACAAAATGATGCATATGTCACCAATTCAGTAACAGAATGTTATCTTGCCCCCAACGCACAGGTCCAACATATCCGTATACAACGTGAAAATACCGATGCTTATCACTTAGCCAATTGCGCGGTTTCTCTCGATCACGCCAGTCGCTACCAAGCGGTTAATGTATCATTTGGTGCGCAAATTTCGCGCCACAACCTGGATGTCGGATTTAAAGCCGAAACCGGTGAATGCGCTATTGACGGCCTGACGATCATTACCGATGGACAATTGGCTGATACGCATTCCTGCATTGATCACATAAAACCCAACTGCACCAGTCGACAACAGCACAAATGCATCGCCGATGATGCGGCGCATGCCGTTTTTAATGGCAATATTATTGTACGTCCGGGCGCTCAACGAACGGATTCCTCCCAGTCGAGCCGCAATCTACTGCTCAGTGGAACTGCGCAAATAGATACCAAGCCACAACTCGAAATTTTTGCCGATGACGTCAAATGTGCACATGGCGCTACGGTGGGTCAGTTAGACAATGAAGAAATTTTCTATCTAAAAAGCCGCGGCTTGTCTGAATTAGCAGCGCGCAACCTGCTTACCTATGCATTCGGTGCAGAAATACTCAATCGTATTCCGCTGGCGTCACTGAAGCATTCGCTGGAGCAGATCGTACTTAACCAAACACAGAGTAGCCGCTAAACCATGGTCTCCGCAAACGCTACATTAGCTAAAGTAACACCCAGAATAAATACCATTCTGGATACGGATAAAATTCGCGCTGATTTTCCGATTTTGGATATTAAGGTCGGTAACAAGCCACTTGTTTATTTGGATAATGCCGCTTCCAGTCAAATGCCTCAGCAGGTCATAGACCGGCTTGTGCGTTACCAGACTGCGCAGCATGCCAATATTAACCGGGCCGTACATTACCTTTCGGAAGTGGCCACCCTGGAATACGAACATGCGCGCCGCAGAGTGCAACAGTTTGTCAACGCACAAGAAGATAGGGAAATCATCTTTACCAGTGGCACGACAGACTCGATCAATCTGGTGATGCATGGTTATGGCCGTAAATTTATCGAAGCCGGTGATGAAATTATCCTGACCACGCTTGAACATCATTCCAACATTGTACCCTGGCAAATGCTTGCCAAGGAAAAAGGTGCGGTCATTCGTGTTGTTCCCATTAATGATGCCGGTGAGCTTGATATCGATGCTTATGAAAAACTTTTTAACGAACGTACCAAATTTGTCAGCCTGATTCATGTCTCCAATGCACTGGGCACCATCAATCCGGTTAAGCAAATGATCGCTTATGCGCATCAACAAAACGTACCCGTTCTGATTGACGGCGCACAGGCCACACCGCATATGACCGTCGATGTGCAGGACCTCGATTGTGACTTTTACGTTTTTTCCGCACACAAACTATGCGGCCCAACCGGGATCGGCATGCTTTACGGTAAAGCAGCACTGCTCGAAGCCATGCAACCATATAAAGGCGGGGGTGACATGATCGCCTCGGTTACTTTCGAAGAAACCACATATGCCGACATCCCGCACAAATTTGAAGCAGGCACACCCCCAATTGCCGCCGCAATCGGTTTTGGCGCGGCGATTGATTATCTATGTTCAGTCGGTATGGATCAGATTGCCGCTTACGAGCTGGATTTACTGAATTATGCAACCGAACAGATAAATGAAATCAAAGGTGCAAGCATTATTGGAACCGCTGCACATAAAACTGCTGTGATTTCTTTCACATTGGACGGCATCCATCCACATGACATTGGCACACTGTTGAACGAAGACGGCGTTGCCATTCGTACCGGACACCACTGTGCGCAGCCTGTAATGCAACGTTTCAACGTACCCGCAACATCACGCGCCTCATTTGCCTTCTACAACAATAAAACTGAAGTGGATGCTCTGATAACAGGCATCCGGATGGTACAAAAGGTTTTTTTATGATGAATACAAAATCACTTTATCAGGAAGTTATACTTGATCACAACCGAAAACCCCGTAATTACGGTGTCCTTGATCACCCCAGCCATCATGCCGTCGGACACAATCCTTTATGTGGTGATCGACTGGATATTGCCTTGAATCTTGAAAATGGACAGATTAACAATATTGCTTTTCAAGGAGAATCATGTGCCATATGTAAAGCTTCGGCTTCAATGATGACAGCTGCAGTCAAGGGAAAAACCCGCTCCGATGCTGAAACCCTGATTCAGGAATTTCGTGAAATGGCAATGGGAGAGCGTGACCTCAACCACCCGCACCATTTGGGACATTTAACTGTTTTCTCCGGCATAAGAGATCTGCCAACACGTGTTAAATGCGCAATCCTGCCCTGGCATACTTTACATGCCGCATTGAATGCCTTATCCAGTGTTTCTACAGAAGCAGACAATGATCCTGTGCAAAATGCCGCATCCCATCCGGAAGCGCTCAATCGCCAGGCTAATTCTTAATCTGATTTATATTCAAACCAAACAAATACCATAACATAATATCCCAAGCAGTACGTTTAAACATTATGCCAAAAATTGCTGATATTGAAGGGACACCTAACAAAAATGCCTTGAAATTTATTCTCAAGGAACCATTGACCTGGGGAATTGCACGTTCTTATGACAATGCAGACGCTGCCAAAGATGACCCGCTGGCATCTGCCTTGTTTGATATTGATCATGTCACGAATGTTTTTTACATTGACCACTGGGTAACCGTCACCCAGGACGGAGAAGCTAACTGGCAGGACCTGGCACGCGAAGTGGCCGATCCGATCCGCGCAGCACCCGCAGCAAGCGAACAGACCGCAGAAACTGTTTCATCTGCCAATGACGTGCTCTCCCAGTTAAGCCCTGAAGATCAGCAGCGGCTTGAACGAATCAATGTCATGCTTGACGAAGAAGTACGCCCCTATCTGCGAAGTGATGGTGGAGATTTGCACATCCTCGGACTGGAAGGCAATATACTTAAAATTCATTATCAAGGTGCGTGCGGAACATGTCCAAGCTCAATAACCGGAACCTTACGCGGTATTGAGCATATGCTCAGAACTATCGAACCGGATATTCACCTGATCGCCTGCTGATTCACGCTCATCGTGCTGACCGCATACTGGTTTGATAACGTTTACTTTGCGTTTAATACAGATCGGGTACACCCTGTCAGCTTTGAGAAAACCATAGTAACTGTCCCCAGCAATCAGTACGACGGATTCGTGAGTCTAACTCAGCACTGTTTTTTGTATATCTTCCGCCTAATAATCGGCATCAGTCAAGTACATAGCATTTATACCGTGATGGTCAAAGCTGGATCTCTATTGACGCAAATCATAACTGCCAAGTTTAGATTAATCTGTGTCATCTTATACATTGCTGCATGCTATTGATTAGTCTCTCTTTTGATCACAGATACGCACATGAGGCATGTCTCAACCGTGTCGATCACGGGTATTAAGGGAATTCATTCGTCCAAATGATCTGCTGATAATCGCAACACTCCGCGACCATAGCACTGTTCTATTCACCCATAACACCAAGCCTTTTCACACAAAATTATGTTGAGGGATGTCAATTGGCGTAAGAAATACAACGTTAATCCGAAAATTTAAGATCGTTAATAAACTGACTGGATGTCATTTTTAATGGGTGGAAAAAAGGAACAATATCTTATGTTTTTATCATTAATACATAGACTTAAAAATCCTACTATAACTTTCAAGCATTTACAGGTATTTGGAGTAAAATTTCATCTATAGAATAGATGTAGCATCTTAAAAAAGATAACTATAATTTAAGTAATAAAGCTTATATATAAATAATGATTAGTATTTAGACAATTCCCTGTGGCCATTCAGAAAACCCTATATATAGATAGTTAGAGCAATGAAGAGCAAACTAGGCAGGATAATATCCGACCTGCTGTATAAAAAGAATAACGCCACGCAAATGGATTTGGCTGTTTTTTGCGGTGTATCGCCGCAAGCAATTAGTCAATAGATATACGGGGAGGCAAAGCCAAAGCGTGAATATTTGCCTAAAATTGCACAATTTTTTGATATTACGATTGATTATTTATTCGCTACGGATAGCACCAGCAACATTAACAACAATTAGGTCACAACAATAAAAGCAGAAGACGACGTGAAGTTGAATAAACAGAAACTTGAAATGATTAATTCAATTATTGCAATGGATGGGAAGGATTTCGCGATGTTACACAGCATCTTTCGCGCGGAACATCATCTGCTGTCTTGTGCTTGACCCTAAAAGACAACAACGAGATGTTCGTGGATAGGAAAAACAAACGCTTTTTTGTTAAATTGAAATATCCTAAAGCTGCACGCAGCAGGGTCAGACTCGATTGAAAAAACCAATGGAAAAACCAGCGAAACCCGAAAAAAGATTCGATTGATTTATAGCATTTAATGCAGACAACAATTACCCACCCGCTTCCTCCACGATATACGCTTTAACAGCTTCAACATCCGCATCCTTAACCACAAATCGTTGCGGCAGGTCTTCCAGACTCTTAAAACCTGCTGGACGCGGGGGTTCCTGTCCGATAGCCTCCTGTATGCTTTCAGAGAATTTGGCGGGTTGCGCGGTTTCCATGCAAATGAGCGGGATGTCTTTATCGCGCAAGGCCTGCCCCACTTTCAATCCGTCAGCGGTATGGGTATCGACCAGTATCTGATATTTTTGGTAAACTTCCCGAATGGTTGCAATACGCGCGGCGTGGTTGCTGTTGCCGGATACAAAGCCGAATTCCTTAATCTTTTCAAATAACGGCGTTCTGGATAAATCAAAAGCCCGTCCCTTGTCGACAGCGGACCATAATTCAACCACTTTGTTCGCATCTCTGCCAGTCAGGTCAAAAATAAAACGCTCAAAATTGGACGCCTTGGAGATATCCATCGACGGACTGCTGGTATGTTTTGTTTCACTGGTTGCGCGCGGTCGATAGACACCGGTTCTGAAAAATTCATCGAGTACATCGTTTTCATTGGTTGCCAAAATAAGCTGTTTAATCGGCAATCCCATCATACGGGCCACATGGCCTGCACAGATATTGCCGAAATTGCCGGATGGCACCGCAAATGAAACCTGCTCATCATTGGATTGCGTCGCGGCAAAATAGCCTTTGAAATAATAGACGATCTGCGCGACCACACGTGCCCAGTTGATAGAATTGACCGTGCCGATACGATGCGATTGTTTAAATGTATGGTCGTTACTGACAGCTTTAACAATGTCCTGACAATCGTCAAACACACCGCGTATGGCGATATTGAAAATATTTTCATCCTGCAGGGAAAACATCTGTGCTGTCTGGAAGCGGCTCATTTTTCCATGCGGGGACAGCATGAATACGCGAATACCATGCTTACCACGCATGGCATATTCCGCGCTGGAACCCGTATCGCCTGAAGTCGCACCGAGAATATTGAGTTCTGAACCTGTTTTTGCAAGCGTATATTCAAACAGATTGCCGAGCAACTGCATGGCGATGTCCTTGAATGCCAGCGTCGGCCCGTTGGACAGTGCAAGAATATGAAAGTCCGGCGCCAAAGTTTTAAGAGGCGTAATGTCAGCACTGCCAAATATTTCCCGCGTATAGGTGCGCGCGATTATCGTGCGCAGATCTTCGGCCGGAATATCATCAATAAAACGCGATAGGATTTCAAACGCCAGCGATTCATAATTCATCCCGCGCCATTGCTGCAATTCATCTGCCGTAATCGTAGGATACGTTTCAGGAATAGCAAGTCCGCCATCGGGCGATAAACCGCTTAACAGAATTTCTGAAAAAGATTTGGGCGGCATGCCGCCGCGGGTTGAAATATAACGCATACTGGTTTATTCAAAAAATAAAGAAATAGAAGCACTGAAGACGAAAAACTGAATACAAAGTCACCAACCCTTTTAGCCGTTCAACTCCTCTATACGGATTCGGGTAACTTTTCCACTGACAACCGGCAGAGATTCAATTTTGGCTATTGCAGCATTGGTATTTTTTTCTATGGTTTTATGTGTCAGCATAATGATATTGACCGTATCGCCCTCGCCGCCGGTTTCTTTCTGAATCATCGCACTGATCGAGATATTAAAATCAGCCAATACGCGCGTAATTTCAGCCAGCACACCCGGCTTATCGATTACCTGCAATCTCAGATAACAGGCTGTCTCCACTGCTTCCATCGGCAGCACCGGTGTATCTGACAACAAATCCGGCTGGAAGGAAAGTGTCGGCACGCGGTGCATCGGGTCAGCCGTCTGCATACGTGTCACATCAACCAGGTCGGCAATCACCGAACTGGCAGTCGGTTCGGCACCCGCACCCGCACCATAATAAAGCGTCGCGCCCACAGCATCGCCCTTAACCACGACAGCATTCATCACACCTTCCACATTGGCGATCAGGCGGCGCGCAGGTATCAACGCAGGATGCACACGCAGTTCAATTCCCGTTTCTACACGCCGGGTGATACCCAGCAGCTTGATGCGATAACCCAGTTCTTCAGCATAGCTGATATCTTCTTGCGTCAATTTGGTGATACCCTCGATATATGCTTTATCAAACTGCACCGGAATGCCGAATGCGATTGCCGACATAATGGTTATTTTATGCGCGGCGTCAATACCTTCGATATCATAGGCCGGATCCGCCTCTGCATAACCCAGTTTCTGCGCCTGATCCAGCACCGGTGCGAATGGCAGTGATTTTTCGCGCATTTCCGACAGGATAAAATTGGCCGTACCGTTAATAATACCGGCAATCCATTCAATCCGGTTAGCTGTCAGGCTCTCCCGCAATGATTTGATGATGGGAATACCACCGGCAACGGCAGCTTCAAAAGCGACCATGACGCCTTTATCCCGTGCTGCCGCAAAAATTTCCGTACCATGATTCGCCAGCAGTGCTTTATTAGCGGTTACCACATGTTTACCCTGCGCAATCGCTGTCAGAATCAAATCCTTGGCGATGGTGGTGCCGCCGATCAACTCGACTACGATATCGATATCCGGATGGGTAACGATATCCTGTGCATTATCGGTCACAATCACGCTACTGTCTGCAAAACCGCGTGCACGTTCCAGATCACGGTCTGCAATCATGCTGACAATAATACCCCGCCCTGCCCGACGGGTAATTTCTTCCTGGTTACGCTTGAGTACAGTATATGTGCCGCCACCTACGGTACCAATACCAAGTAAACCAACTTTTATGGGGTTCATATTTTTAGCTTCTTTAAAATTCTATTGATTTAATAATGTTAATGTGAGGGTTCGATTAAACAGTAAACTGCTATTTGCGCGCACGTACAATCAGATTGAATGACGTTTACGATAGCGATGCAGAAAATGTGCAATTCTGCCTACGGCTTCAGTCAGATCATCTGTATTCGGCAAAAAAACAACGCGAAAATGGTCCGGATTCATCCAGTTAAATCCACTGCCCTGTACCAGCAATACTTTTTCTTCCAGCAGCAAATCCAGCACAAACTGCTGGTCATCCACCACAGGATATATTTTTGGATCCAGCCTGGGAAACAAATATAAAGCGGCCTGCGGTTTATAGCAGCTGACCCCGGGAATCTCAGTGAGCAATCCCCACGCGACATCACGCTGCCGTTTAAGCCGGCCTGTCGGTAATGTCAGATCATAAATACTCTGATAACCGCCCAGCGCGGTTTGTATGCCGAATTGAGAAGGTACATTGGCACATAAGCGCATCGATGCCAGCATGTTCAAACCGGCGATATAATCCGTCGCATGGCTTTTTTCACCGGAAACAATCGCCCAGCCGGATCGAAAACCGGCTGCACGGTAATTCTTAGATAAACCGTTGAAGGTGATAAACAGCACGTCATCAGCCAGTGATGCGATGGATGTATGCGTTGCGTCATCGTAGAGAATTTTGTCATAAATCTCATCAGAATAAATAATCAACTGATGCTGACGTGCAATTTCAATCAATTCGAGCAGAAACTCTTTGGGATAAAGCGCGCCTGTCGGATTATTGGGATTAATAATTACAATGGCACGTGTTCTGTGATTAATTTTAGAGCGGATATCGTCCAGATCAGGCAGCCAGTCGGACTGCTCATCGCAGACATAATGCTTTGCTACGCCGCCGGAAAGTACGACGGCAGCGGTCCATAACGGATAATCGGGCATGGGAATCAGCACCTCATCACCGTTGTCCAGCAAAGCCTGCATGGTTAGCACCACCAGCTCAGAAACACCGTTGCCGATAAAAATATCGTCCATTTGCACGTTGGGAATCTGCTTTTCCTGAGTGTAATGCATGATCGCCTTGCGTGCAGCAAAAAGACCTTTAGAATCGCAATAGCCCGAAGCTTCCGATAAATTATGAATGACATCCTGCAGAATCTCTTCGGGCACTTCGAAGCCGAATGTAGCCGGATTACCGATATTCAGCTTGATAATATGATGGCCATCCTCTTCCATCCGTCGGGCGCGGTCTAGTACCGGTCCACGAATATCGTAGCATACGTTGGCAAGTTTGCTGGATTTAGTAATAGGTCGCATGTTCGGTGTCGTTGTTATCTGTTATTAACTTTATCGATATTGCTTTCTGCTTTTAAGACAGCACGTATTCAAGTAAAAACTGCATCTATCAAAATAACTGGCTATTATATACTTAATAAGCACAGGACAAAATCAATACACTGATTTTGGTGATAGCCAATCCAGCACTACTGACCAGCGTTCTTTAAAATGCGCCGCACAATTTCAGTCGTGGAAATACCCGGCGTGTAATCCAGTTCCTGCACCATCTCCTTGGGCAGCAAAGCACATTGCTGATATTTGCCCACGCGCTCCTTCTCATTGGCACTAGCAAACGTATAAATATCAAACCCGTGCTGCCGCATAAATTCCACCGTTGCATTAACGGGACTCTCAGTAATCACCCTGTCGACATATTTACAGGCGGATACCGCGGCCACACGTTCGGCTTGCGTCATGACCGGCAATTTTCCCTTATTCTCCAGCACGCGTTGATCCGAAACCACACAGACCGTTAAATGCGTACCCAAAGACCGTGCAGCTTGAAGAAAATTAACATGGCCCGGATGAAACAAATCGGCTACCATGCGGGTAAAAACTCGCCGTTGCGGTCGATTCTGCGGCCACACTGGCATTTCCCTGCCGGTACGCGCCATGATCCGCTCCAGCCACTGCCGGCTTCGCAAGGCAAGCGTATCATCCGGGTCCTTTAACACGATCTGATGCGCATAACTCCATGCTCTGACCAGATCACCTGACAACCAGCGTTTGGCCAGTCGATGATAGGCATAACAACGCACCAGTAATGTGAATTTTTCAAGATTCAAGGCGGATATGACCGTATCCCACAGTGGATTCGGCGTGCGCCAGTCACCATAAAACGCCGTAAGAATTTGATCCGGCTGCCTGGGATACCAAATATTCCCTTGCGGAATTGCTCGCTGCTTCAGTTCAATACTCGGAAAAATAGAAACACGCTGATAATCATCCGGGTAATCCGGCAAGGAAAACCCGCCGGTAATCTGATGCGTATTGCGTTGCTCAAGCCCACAGA
Source organism: Nitrosomonas aestuarii (assembly GCF_003046585.1). GTDB lineage: Bacteria > Pseudomonadota > Gammaproteobacteria > Burkholderiales > Nitrosomonadaceae > Nitrosomonas > Nitrosomonas aestuarii. The sequence goes on from NZ_QAAE01000008.1 coordinate 130,268, forward strand.
CATCCAGTGTTAGACCGGATTCATCATGCACGTAATCGCGATAGTTTCTATAATCGATACGCATCGGGGTATATGACCAGCCATTTTCTTGTAATTTCAGGCAACAGGACTCAAACGATTCCATTTTTATGGCAATGTCGATATCCTTGTCAAAATCAAGCAGCTTCCCCTCACGCTCAAGTCCCAGCAATGTTCCGGCAAACGGAAATGCCTGTAAATTCTGTTCAGCCAACAAGGCACAGGTCGACCATAAAAGTTGCTCAGCATAACCTGACGTGAAAACATTATTGCCGGAATCTTGTTTTCTGTGACTTTTCCGTTCTGCGGGAGCTTTCCCGGCCCGCCCCAATGCTATCAAATGATCCATTGCGCGGCCGAAATAGTCTAGCGATGACTCCAGATCAAGTAGGAAAAAATACGCGGTGCCCAGTAAATGGGCCCAGTGCGCTTTCTGCGCTTCATTTCCGGTCTGCAAATAAATTTTTTCTGCATAATGTGGGACCTCCACTGCACGGTTTGTCCGCATTGCCCATGAACACCAAAGTCTGGCCACGTCGGAAGACAATGGGAACTGTTTTTTTAATGTATTGAGCAAGCGACCTGCTTCGCTCAAATTACCTTCAACAATGGCTTGTTTTGCCAGCTGCAAGGTGTTTCTGTCATGCTCGTTCATCATTAAAAGACTTGAATTTTATTTATATTTTGATATTATTGAGAATTAATCTCATTTTTATTTATATTATTGATTGAGATTGTAATGCAAAACAATCATCTCAGAAATCAATCCCATAAAAATTAAAACATATTCTTTAAATGGAGGCACATTATGGCAATTGAAATATTACCCCGTCCGAACATTGGTTCATCAGGAATCATTGAAATTATAGACGGCATCGAATTTGAAGGATTTGGTTCAGGCGGCTTCGGTGAAGATGATTTTCTCTATATAGGCGATGAACTGGACAACTTCATTCAGGGCGGTTTCGGTAATGATGAACTCGAAGGCAACAATGGAAACGATACACTAAAAGGGGGTAACGGTAACGATACCCTTGACGGCGATTCCGGTAATGATGATCTGGATGGACAAGGTGGCACCGATAAATTATTTGGCGGTCCCGGTGACGATATATTACGCGCCGGTGATGGTCATGACCAGCTGTACGGCGGTCCAGGAAATGATACGTTTGGTTTTTATAATTTAGGACATTTCCGGATTCATGATTTTGCACCGGGAGAAGACCGCTTGTTCTTCGATACAGCAGGTATAGGGATCGATAGTTTAGAAAAACTGGTTCCGTTTGTAACAGCTGTTGATCAAAGCGACGGTAACCTGATGATCGAATTCGGTTCTAACCTCTCGATCGACATTGTCGGCGTTCAACTTAGCGATCTTTCTCCAGATATGATTGTTTTTCAACTGTAACAACCTGTAGAAACAATAGCGAAATCTGGCATTCAAAGAAAGATTTCGCTATTCCCCGTTTGCCTGAGCAATCGTATTATCTAAGGCGCATTGTGTTGTAGAAATCGGTCTGAGCAGATGCTGATCGGCCTGGAATATTCCGGCTTCAGTCACAACGTAGTGCATGGCAATATCATGCAGTTGCGGATGCACATTTTCAAGCCGCTGTAATTCAAAAGCCACGCCAATCGTACGCGGACTGGTTGTGTAGGTTGCCAGCGTACGATCAAAATAGCCGCTGCCATACCCCAGCCGGTAGCCTTGTTGATCAAAACCGACCATCGGGATAATCAGGGCATCCGGTTGCACATGTTGTGTACCAAGAGGTACCGGAATATCATAAGCACCCGCTTTCATAGGCATATCCGGCCACCATTCACGAAAACAAAGCGGCTTATTCTTGCCGATAACTTCTGGCAAGGCAAGGGTTGCACCTGCTTCCAGAAAATATTGCGCAGCACCTCTCGGATCATATTCGCCTCGAAAAGGCCAATATAAGCCAATTATCATTTTTTGTAAGTTAGGAAATCCCTGCTGTAACAATGCGGAAATTGACCGACTCCATTGTTGATGCAGCACAACAGACACCGCCATACGATCCGCTATCAAACGCTTACGTTCCTGTTTGCGCCATACTTGCCAGTTTTCCATAATCTTTTTTTTGTTGGGTGTAATTTGTTTTTTCAGTGCGATACATCCAGCTCATTATAAAATGTGTACGCTGGATATTCAGGTTATAAAATGTTGCTGAATCAATTTCCTGACTGGTGCAGGTATCGCCAGTTCAAGCACTTTATCCGGCTCAACCCACACTATCGGATTTTCCGAAACATCTGCTTTCGTTTCTGTTTCCAAATCTACTTCCCGAAGGCACGGTTGTATCCATAATTTGAAATGTGTAAAGGCATGCGGTAGCCGAGGTAACTTAACAGGCATTGAGTTTTTTGTTGAATTTACGATTATGTCATCCATATTGTATTCTGGAAAACACCATAACCCTCCCCAAATACCTTTATCAGATCTTTTTTCCAGCAGCAATTTGTGATTATGCCGGTAAATCATAAAAACGGTTTCTTTTACGGGTATTTGTTTTTTTGGCTTTGACACGGGTAATTGTGCAACACTGCCTGCTTGATAGGCAACACATCGACTGATTAATGGACACTGACTACACGCTGGTTTATGACGTACACATATCATGGACCCCAAGTCCATGAGTGCTTGTGTATAAATCCTAATCTTATCTGAATCATTATTCTCAGGCAGCGATGCTTCGGCGAGCGCCCATAATTTTTTTAATGTAGCAGGTTCGCCTGGATAGCGATCAATACCAAAATAACGTGCAAAAACACGTTTGACATTTCCATCCAGTATCGCAGCCCGATTACCATAAGCAAAAACAGTGATTGCTGCCGCCGTCGATCGCCCGATACCGGGCAATTGCTGTATTTTTTCTGAGTCTTGAGGAAATATGCCTTTATAATTTTGTATGATTTCACGCGCAGCCTGATGCAGGTTGCGCGCACGCGCATAATATCCCAGCCCGCTCCAGAGTGCCAGCACATCATCAACTGACGCCTGTGCCAGATTTTCAACATCGGGAAATTTTTCGATAAAGCGCTGATAATAAGGAATGACGGTCTTCACCTGTGTCTGCTGCAACATGATTTCTGATAGCCATACTGCGTACGGGTCACGCCTGTTCTGCCATGGCAGAAAATGACGACCATATTTCACCTGCCATGGAATAAGATCTTCAGCGATCAGTGACATGGATTATAGTGTTATTGCGTCGGGTTTCTGATATCAAAGCAATCTTGCCCGGACTCGATAGTTAAATGTATACCGGAAGACTGGATATCATTAAAAGACAATTCCCCGATCCGGATTGAGCCGTGCAGGTTTAAATCACGGAACACCGAGATATCAGGAATTTGCATTTTGTTGATTGATAATTGGGCTTTCTTTTCAACTTCAGGCTCACGTGTTTGTGATGGCTGCCCCGGCAGTAATGAGTCCAAATCCAACTGATCAATCATTACGTCGAAGGCATAGCTTTGTTCGCTAAAATTTCTCATTTGAACAACAGCTTGAATAGTACTGCCAGACAATGATCCCTGCAGTGCTGTATGCACTGATTCGGCGTGCATATTCAGATTCAGATTGCCTGCAAAGCGGCCATGAAGCGGCTTACCTACATGCGCGGGGTGAAAAAAATCAAAATTTGTTTTGAATTTTGATAAATTCCATTGTTGATCTTTTAACCGGGCGGCAAGTGGAGTATCCAAAGAAATCTGCGCAGTTTGTTCGCCCTGTTTTACAGCCAGTTCAAATTGAACAAGTTCAGCGGCGAGTTGATCATACGATTTTCTCACGTCAGAAACTGAGACACTGGCAGTCAAATGGTCGGCAAAATCATTGTTTTGAATAGACAGGCGCATCGAATCACTACTGAATCCCTGATCATTAAATGCTATATTGGCCACATTCAATTGAGTTTCAAACGTCATTTCAGGTGCAATACTACCACTATCGGTATTTTCCATGCGGGTACTGATTAACCGGCTCTGCATACTGATTTGTTGTGCGGTATTCGAAGTCAATCGCCCTGTCGTCAGATGCAAGTCATTCAACACAAAGATCTGCTGAGTGATCTCATCCATAAAAACAAGATGATTGTCGGCAGATTCTATCTGTGCAATATCAACAGTAAATGCAGGCGGCTCATCGTCCGTCTCCAGTAAATCATCAAAATTCATGCGGCCATCCTGATATCGAATAAATTTGGCATTTATTCCTTTAACCACTATATGTTCGACAATAACTTGCTTGCGCAACAAAGGCCATGCCAATACCGATATCTGAACATTTTCAATTGAGGCAAATGGATCGCTGCGTTGATATTCGCTGAGCTTTAGTTCACTGAGCCTAATGCCGATACGCGGATAAAGATCTATCTGCAAATCTCCGTCAATGATGAATGAACGTTTTTTGTTTTCTTTTACCCATTGTTGGATGACAGGCTTCAATGCATTTGGATCAAGATTTATAATGACTACCACCGTGCCAGCCACTAAAAAAAAAGTCAATATCAGGAAGACCAGTCCATATTGAATGAGACGCTTCATACAAGCAAATAAGGTTTTTCTATATCAAACTGCTATTGTCAGAAAACAACCTCAGAAAATTTTGCATGTGGCGTGAGCACCTCCATTTTCGAGAGTTCAATTAAGTCTATTTGCTGCTCTGAACCGTTATCAACAACCAGAAATTCATGTTTATCGGCGGATTGAACAATATCGATTGCCTTGCCCACTATTTCCTGATTATTTTTCAAGGTCAGTCTGAGTTCATAGCCATACATACAGGCAACTTCAACAAAGTCATGTAATTCACATGAGATAACATTTTTTTCCACAATAACCAATTCCCTTGATATCGAAATGACAAGGCATATAATATATGCTGCAATAATGAAATGAACAACATATCAATCAATCTATATAAATAGATACTATCTGGTTCCTTTTGAAATAATCCTGTTTAATGGAGGTTATATGCATCGCAAGATAATGATTGCAGCGGCAATAATAATAGGAATTGTATTGAGCGGCTGCGCGAATATGTCGCCAACACAACGCGGCACAGCACAAGGCGCAGTAGCAGGTGCTGCAACCGGCGCATTGATTGGTGGTCTCGCGGGCAAAGGTAAAGGAGCTGCAATTGGCGCGGCCGCAGGTGCCGCAGTAGGTGCCGCAGCAGGTCATGCATGGTCTCAAAGAATGGAAGAACAAAAACGGCAAATGGAAACAGTTACAGAAGGCACTGGTGTCCAGGTTTCGCAAACAGCTGACAACCGACTGAAACTCGACATACCAAGCGATATTACCTTCGACACAGGTCGCGCGCAAATCAAGCCGGGTATGAAACCGATACTCAACAGCTTCGCTGCAAGCCTGTTGCAGAACCCTGGCACACAGGTAACCATTATCGGACATACAGATAATTCAGGTAACGATGCCATTAATAATCCATTGTCGGTCAATCGTGCGGCAAGTACCCGGGATTATCTGGTACAGCGCGGGGTACCCCATCACCGCATCCAGATTGATGGTCGTGGTTCCTACGAGCCGATTGCATCCAACAACACACCTGCTGGCAGAAACATGAACCGCCGTGTTGAAATTTATGTCGCTGAAACGGCAAGTCCACAGGGTAATCCACAATATCGATAGCCTTCAATTCCTGCATAAAGTGATATCGTGCATAAGCTATAACAGCAGATATCGCTTTATCAGGCGGCCAGTTGTCAAATGCGTTAGCCATCGGATTTTTGTTTCAATTAATCGAACTTATAATCCAGTCCTTCTTCAGCAATTTCAGCAGCACGTAGAATTGCTTTTGCCTTATTCTGCGTTTCTATCCATTCATTTTGTGGTACTGAATCGGCGACAATACCTGCACCAGCTTGAACATGCAGTTTACCGTCTTTGATGATACCGGTACGAATGGCTATAGCTAGATCCATATCGCCATTGAAGCCAAGATATCCAACCGCACCGGCATACACACCACGCTTAGAAATTTCGAGTTCATCGATTATTTCCATGGCACGTACCTTGGGTGCCCCACTGACGGTTCCGGCAGGAAATGTTGCACGTAACACATCCATTGCATTGAGTCCTGGTTTCAGTCTGCCTTCTACATTGGAAACGATATGCATGACATGTGAATAATTTTCAATTCGCATATTTTCCGTAACTTTGACACTCCCGGTTTGTACCACACGACCGATATCATTGCGGCCCAGGTCCATCAGCATGACATGTTCCGCCCGCTCCTTCGGATCGGCTAACAAATCAGTCGCAAGCTCAGCATCCTGCTGCGAGTTCTTGCCGCGTGGACGCGTACCTGCAATGGGTCGAACCGTTACCATGTCATCTTCCAGGCGCACCAGGATTTCCGGCGAAGCCCCTATCACATAAAAATCATCAAAATGATAATAAAACATATAAGGCGACGGATTCAAGCTACGCAATGCCCGATACAGCCCAAGTGTTGAAGCATGATACGGTTTGCTGGTACGCTGGGACAAAACAACCTGCATGATGTCACCGTCATAAATATATTGCTTGGCGCGCTCAACAGCGGCAATAAAATCTCTTTCTTGAAATTCACATACAGCAGGTGCTTTACTGACAGCCCGCTCGGTGGGAATTTCCACCGGTTGACGCAGTTTTTCCAGTAAATTCTCCAAACGCTTTTTACCTGCCTGATAAGCGCCATCGACATTCGGGTCCACATAAACAATCAGATATAACTTGCCGGAAAGATTATCCACAACCGCCAGTTCTTCTGAAAGCAGCAACAATACATCCGGCGTATTCAGCGCATCTGGCCGTGCATGCCCTGCCAGTTTGTGTTCTATATATCGTACGGTATCGTATGAGAAATAACCGACCAGTCCTCCGCAGAATCTTGGCAATCCCTTATATGACGCTGCTTTAAACTGCGTCAGATAATTATTGATAAAATCCAATGTATCGTCGACTTTCTCTTCTTTGATCTTCTGCCCGTTGATCACGCGCACATGATTCCCTCGTGCTTCAATACGCGTAGTTGCGGACAAACCAACAAAAGAATATCGGCCAAAACGTTCTCCTCCCTGTACCGATTCAAGCAGATATGAATAGGGATTATTCGCCAGCTTAAGATAAACTGAAAGCGGGGTATCCAGATCAGCAAAGGTATCCAATACCACGGGAACACGATTATAGCCTTGCTCGGCCAGTCTATTGAATTCACTTTCAGTCACCCTATAACCCCCTATAGGACAAAACAGTCAGAAACAAATTTAATTCAGGAGGTTCTTTGACTGATTCCATGAAACAAATGACGGTATTCAAGTATTGTTTCATTTGTTTGGGACGGCTTTGACGATTAATTGCGCCGCTTCAACCAGCGATGGTACGATAGCGTCACAATCGAGCTCATGCACATCATGACCCTCATTATAACCGTAGGGCACACAAAAAACGTGACAGCCAGCTGCACGGGCAGCAGTGGCATCATTAAGCGAATCACCGAATAATATCGCCTCATGCGGCTGCACATTAAAATGCTTGCAAATATGCGTCAGCGGTAATGGATCGGGTTTTCTACGGGGCAAGCTGTCACCGGATAGGATAATTTCAAAGTAATCATGAAATCCGGTAGCCTGCAACAATGGCAATGTAAAACTTTCTGATTTATTGGTGATACAAGCCAGATGAAATCCGGCTTGCAACAATTGCGCCACGCCCTCTTTAACGCCAGGGAAAGGTTTTGTATTGACATGCACGTTTTCAGCATAATGCTTTTTGTAAATAGGCAATGCTTTTTCCAGCAATTGCGACTCAGGCTCACCATCAAGATCGCCCGTCAATGCACGTTTGATGAGTCTTTCTATGCCTTTCCCGATATATGATTTTATCGTTGCAACCGATAGCGCTGGTCTACCCAGGTCCTGCAACATCAGATTTGCAGCCAGTGCCAGATCTTCAGCAGTATCCAGTAATGTTCCGTCTAAATCAATCATCACGACTTTGACAGCCAATGGAAAATCCGGTTTCTTGACGGTTGTATTTGCGTAGGAGTAAAGTTGCTTATTCATGTAAAGTGTTTATTTATGGTTTTTATCGCTCATGTCTTATACTTTGTCGAGTTCTGCACGTAATGCTGAAACGATGGTGTCGTAACGATGCGGGTCACTGTCTTTGCCAGCATGATAAATTGCGGAACCGGCGACAAAAGTGTCGGCACCTGCTCGGGCGATTTCGGCAATATTATCGACCTTAACGCCACCATCGATTTCCAGCATGATATTTCTACCGCTTTCATCAATACGCTTGCGCACTGCCTTGAGCTTATTGAGCGCTTCAGGAATGAATTTCTGCCCGCCAAAACCAGGATTAACCGACATAATAAGTATCAAATCAAGTTTATCCAGCACGTGATCGAGATAATGCAGCGGCGTGGCCGGATTGAACACTAGACCAGCCAGGCAATCATGTTCTTTGATGAGACCAATGGTGCGATCAATATGTCCAGATGCTTCCGGGTGAAAGGAAATAATATTAGCCCCCGCCTTGGCAAAGTCGGGAACAATCCGGTCCACGGGCTCTACCATCAGGTGGACATCAATCATAGCAGTGGTAAGGGGTCGAATAGCTTCGCATACGAGCGGACCAATCGTTAGATTCGGAACATAATGATTATCCATGACATCAAAATGAATTATGTCAGCACCTGAATCAATCACATTGGTGATTTCTTCGCCAAGTTTTGCGAAATTGGCTGATAAAATACTGGGGGCAATACGATACATACAATATCCTCTCTGAATTCAAATACGCTATTTTAACCGTAAATGACCTCACCGCGTTAATGAAGAAGTGAATTGATTTCTACGACTGCTGTATTTAGTACTTGATACAGCCATAAAAATAGTGTGCAATTAGCTTATGATAGAAAAAAAATATGAAATCAACATCAGTGTTCGCACCACTTATTTACCGGATCAGTCCGATGAGGAGACCGACCAACATGTTTTTGCCTACACCATTACCATTGCCAATAAAGGTACGGTCGCCACACAACTGATCAGCCGCCACTGGATTATTACCAACGGTGACGGCACTGTGCATGAAGTGCGCGGCCTGGGTGTTGTTGGGGAACAACCCTTGCTCAAACCAGGCGACACCTTCGAATATACCAGTGGCACTGTCATTTCGGCTGCAGCAGGATCCATGAAGGGCAGTTATCAAATGGCGGCTGAAGACGGAGTGCATTTTGACGTACCCATCCCAGAATTTATTTTGACTGTACCGCGTGTACTCCACTGACAGGTTGTTAAACAACATTAACCAACATAGCATGACAGGCAAGTTGTATCTCATTCCCTCACCGATCAGCGACAATGACATTGATTGGGTCATACCAAGGGCAGTTAAACAATCAATTCAACAGCTTACCTACTATATTGTGGAGCACCCCAAAACTGCTCGCCGATTTTTGAAACACATTGGATGCAAGTTACCAATACAGGAAATTCATATGCAAACCTTAAACGAGCATACCCGCCCCGATGAACTGACATTATTGTTACAACCTTTGTTAGCAGGTAATGATACTGGCCTATTGTCGGAAGCCGGTTCTCCGGCCATCGCTGATCCAGGCAGCGGGCTTGTGCGGTTAGCCCATGATAACAAGATACCTGTCATCCCTTTGGTCGGTCCCTCGTCGATTTTATTGGCGTTAATGGCTTCCGGGCTCAATGGTCAGCAATTCTGCTTTATTGGCTACTTACCCATCGAGCGGCACGCACGTGTGCAAACAATTACAGAATTGGAGAAGCATTCCCGTAATCATGATCAAACCCAAATTTTTATTGAAGCGCCCTACCGTAATCAAGGCTTGCTTGAACTGATTGTTCAGACCTGTCTGGACGATACGGACTTATGTGTCGCCACAAATCTGACATCTTCACACGAAAGCGTTACGACTAAAACAATCAAACAGTGGAAGCAAAAATTGCCGGATATCAATAAAATACCGACAATTTTCTTATTGCATGGCTAAAAATGCCTGCTACTGGTTTTTTTTCTGAATGAATTCTATTTTATAACCATCAGGATCTTCAACAAAAGCAATAACCGTTGTACCATGTTTCATCGGACCCGCTTCACGCGTGACTTTACCGCCCCGCTTGCGGGTTTCTTCACAGGCAAGATGCGCGTCATCCACTTCAATAGCAATATGGCCAAAACCTTCTCCCAGATCATATTGCCGGGTATCCCAGTTATGCGTCAGTTCTAGAACCGTTCCAATGGCTTCATCCTGGTAACCAACAAATGCAAGCGTAAATTTTCCGTCAGGATAGTCTTTACGGCGTAAAAGCTTCATGCTCAGTACCTGTGTATAAAATTCTAGTGATTTTTCGAGATCACCGACCCGCAACATTGTGTGCAGAATTCGCATTAAATTTTCACCATTTCAAAATCTTCTTTACGTGCACCACATTCAGGACAAGTCCAGTTAATGGGCACATCCTCCCAGCGCGTGCCTGCAGGAATACCTTCTTCGGGAGACCCTTTAGCTTCGTCATAAACATAGCCACAAATGAGACACATATATCGATTATAGTTTTGATTCTCTTCAGCAGACATAATAGATAGTCACTTTCATTTAGGTTAAAATGCTATTTTACGGTATTAATGCATGTCACAGCCACCCCCAATTGTACTTTCATTTGCAGCCAATGACCCTAGCGGCGGCGCAGGCATACAGGCTGATTTACTTACTATCGCCAGTATGGGGTGTCACCCCTTGTCTGTCATTACCGCGGTAACCGTTCAGGATACAACGGGCGTTGATGATATTTTACCGCTTGATTCAGAGTGGATTACTAACCAGGCTAGGACTTTGCTGGAAGATATGCCCGTTCATGCTTTCAAGCTGGGGCTACTGGGCAGTGTTGAAATTATTGCGGCAATTGCTGAAATCGTATCCGATTATCCAAACATTCCTTTGATCATGGATCCTGTCCTGGCCTCTGGGCGCGGTGACGAATTAGCGACTGAAGATATGATCGATGCCATGCGAAATTTGCTGTTACCGCAGGTAACGCTCCTGACACCTAACAGTCTCGAGGCCAGGCGACTGGCATTATATGATGAAGATGATGATGATCAGGATCAGGATCACGATCAAGACAATCTATCACTCGACGAATGCGCATTCAGGCTTCTGGATATGGGATGTGAGTATGTTTTAATTACTGGCACACATGAAAATACCTCGCTGGTTACAAATGCACTGTTCACTGCTGACGGCCATGTACGTTCCGATGATTGGAAACGATTGCCGCGTAGTTATCATGGTTCAGGATGCACGCTGGCTTCTGCTATTGCGGCATCAATGGCAAACGGCTTATCTGTGAATGAAAGCGTATATGCGGCGCAGGAATATACATGGCACACGCTTGATGCCAGCTTTCGACCCGGCATGGGACAAAACATACCTAATCGACTGTTTTGGGCCAAAGATACACATAAGCCAAACAAATCGAGACCGGCATAATTGAAAAAGCGTAACCAAAGCATCCGCGGTCTATACGGAATAACACCCGACCTGACCGACACCGCTGTTTTGCTCAATCAAACCGAGCAAATACTGACAGGCGGGGCTCAGCTGATACAATATCGTAATAAATTAGCGGATAAAGTTTTACGCCGCCACCAGGCAAACTTGCTTTTAAGGCTTTGTCGAACATATGCCACGCCCATGATTGTCAATGATCACCTGGATCTGGCAACGGAAATTGATGCTGATGGCATTCATGTCGGACAAAGCGATGTGGATATTACTGCTGCGCGCACTATGCTGGGTAGGGATAAAATAATTGGCGCAACTTGTTACAACAGACTGGATTTAGCAATACAGGCAGAAAGTAAAGGCGCCGACTATGTCGCTTTTGGTGCATTTTATCCAACCTCAACCAAACAGAATACAGTTTTTGCACCACTTGACATTCTTGTTCAGGCAAAAAAAACTTTGACTGTACCAATCATTGGCATTGGCGGCATCAATCTAACCAATGCGCGTACTTTAATTGAAAATGGTGCAGACGCTGTAGCTGTAAGTTACGCACTATATCGGGCAAAAGATATTCACAAAACCGCAGAAACAATTTCTCGGTTTTTTGGTTGAATTTTTAGATAGTTAGATTAAAAATTTGTATTTATTAAATTATTTTTGAGAGCGATTCAATGACTTCACGTAACCAACAACTATTCGAGCAATCCCAGAAAGTAATTCCCGGCGGTGTCAATTCGCCAGTTCGCGCATTTAAATCCGTCGGGGGATATCCTGTTTTTTTTCAACGTGGACAGGGCGCTTATTTCTGGGATGTTGATGGAAAATCTTATATTGATTATGTCGGTTCCTGGGGACCTTTGATACTCGGCCATGCACATCCAGAGGTGATTAGAGCCGTTCAGGCGACAGCAGAAAAGGGGCTGACATTTGGCGCACCTACCGAGGCAGAGCTGGAAATTGCCGAACTTATATGCAAATTAATTCCTTCTATAGAACAAATCAGGCTGGTCAGTTCAGGCACCGAAGCCGGAATGAGCGCCATACGACTCGCACGCGGCTTTACTGGCCGCAACAAAATTATCAAGTTTGAAGGCTGCTATCATGGCCATGACGATGCTTTATTGGTAAAAGCCGGCTCGGGCGCGTTGACTTTTGGCAATCCAAGTTCTGCAGGAGTGCCGCAGGAAATTGCGGGACATACAATTGTGCTGGACTACAATGATTTGTCCAGGCTGGAAGAGACTTTTGACAAACTTGGAAATGAAATAGCTGCAGTCATCGTTGAGCCGGTCGCAGGTAACATGAATCTGATAGCGCCTAAAGCTGAATTCCTGACAACATTACGCACATTATGTACACAACATGACAGTGTTTTAATATTTGATGAAGTCATGACAGGTTTTCGTGTTGGCTTAGATTGCGCACAGGGCCTTTACCAAATCAAACCCGATCTTACAATACTCGGCAAAGTCATTGGCGGCGGAATGCCAATGGCGGCATTCGGAGGACGACGGGAAATTATGCAATACCTGGCGCCCGTCGGTGCCGTCTATCAGGCAGGAACGCTTTCGGGCAATCCCGTTGCCGTTGCAGCGGGACTTACTACTCTAAAATTAATTCAGGAAACCGGTTTTTATGAAAACCTCACCAACAAGACGCGCCAACTGACCGAAGGACTGACAGTCAGTGCTCAAAAACACGGTATTGATTTTTGCGCGCAATCCGTAGGGGGCATGTTTGGACTCTATTTCAGCAAGCATATTCCAGCCAGTTTTGCAGAAGTGATGGCTTGCGACAAGGATGCATTCAACCGGTTTTTCCATTCGATGCTGGCCAAAGGAGTTTACTTTGCGCCATCGGCTTTTGAAGCCGGCTTTGTCTCTTCAATGCATGACAGCTCAGAAATTAACGAAACGTTATCCGCTGCAGAAAGCATTTTCGCCGACTGGTAAAAACGAAAACTAAAGCGGTAAAAAGGCGACAGGAATCACGCTATGTCTGCGCATCATGCCCCCTTTTACCGTTTTTCTGGATATGTATATGCTTATGCTTATACTTCTTACTACTGACAACTTACTTTGTTAGCGGCATTCCTTGAATATACTCGGAGACAGCGCGTTTTTGTTCACCGCTCATTCGTGTAAGTACCTTTTTCATAACACCATCATCGTTGGAACGATCACCCGTATTAAATAGATTGAGTTGCACCAAGGTGTACTCAGCGTGCTGTCCAGCCAGCATTGGATAATGCGGCGGAACGCCTGAACCCGTCGGCCCATGACAGCTCGCACAAGCAGGCACACCATTTTCAATATTGCCGCCATGATAAAGTATTTTACCTATTTCCAAGAGCTCTTTATTGCCAGATACTGCTCCGGACGCTGCATCCTGCGCGTCATAAAAAGCACCCAGATTTTCCATATCTTCCTGTGTCAGTGCTGCAACCATGGAAGCCATTACAGGATTATTGCGTTTAGATGTTTTGCCTTCCTCCACTTTAAAATCCATCAACTGCTTGGTGATATACTCAGCATGTTGACCAGCCAGTTTAGGATTTATGGGTATAATGCTGTTGCCATCGGCATTATGGCATCCAGCACAAACACCCGCTGCAATTTCCTGACCTTTGGCAATATCTCCAGCTGCCAAAGCTGATGTAGAAAAAGCCATTGCAAGTATTGCGGCCATTGCCATACTGGTTTTAATCATTTTCATCATTTTTTGTATTCCATATTTTTATGCCATCAAAATTCTGTTACATTTTATCCATAAGATTAACATGGCATTTTATCAAGCCACAGGATTGTTCACAACCAGATTCAATGAAAATGCGCATATAAATTTAATATCTTAATGAAAGCAATTTTTCCTTTTTTACTCCTTACCAATATTTTGTTTGCGATTGCAATGTACTATCAATCGAATCAGCAAAATCGGAAATCTGTCTCGCCGGTTATGAATCCAGAAAAAATAATCTTGTTGCCTGCTGAGGAGAGTTGTATAAAATGGGGAACCTTCTCAGGACAAAGCTTAAGTCTGGCCGAAGCTGCTATTAGCAAACTCGGTCTGAAAAGGCCCTATAAGAAAACCTCCTCTACTTCGCTTACTAAATACCGGGTACATACACCCCCTTTTGAAAATAGAGAAGCTGTTGAGAGAGAAATCAATAAATTAAGAAACATGGGCATTATCAGTTATCGCGTTCGAGAACAAGGCCCTTGGCTAAATGCCATTTTTTTTGGCGACCTGGAAGACAAAACAGCAGCTCAGAATTTGCTGAACAAACTGAACAGCAAGGGAATTACCAATGTAGCAATTCACACGCGCAGTATCGAACAAAAAAAATTATTATTTTTTGAAGCAGATACAGACAATATCGCCAAACTACAAAACCTGGCCACACAGTTTACTGGCAGCAAGCTGGTACATACCACCTGTGAACGCTTATAATAAGCACGGCTGATCACATAAATCAACGCCTTTTGATAAATCACCATGAATCAAACATGAATGTCATCATAAAAACCGCTATAGAAATCGAAAAAATGCGTGTCGCGGGGAAACTGGCTTCTGAAGTTCTGGACTACATCACCCCTTATGTAAAGCCTGGAATTACAACTGAAGAACTGGATACGTTATGCCACAATTATATGGTCGACGTGCAAAAAACCATTCCTGCACCCTTACATTATGCACCTAAAGGACATACGCCATACCCAAAATCAATCTGCACTTCGGTTAATCATCAGATATGCCATGGAATTCCCGGTAAGAAAAAGTTGAAAAACGGAGACATTGTCAATATTGATGTTACGGTCATCAGTGAGGGATATCATGGTGATACCAGCCGCATGTTTTACGTAGGAGACCCGTCTATCCAGGCCAAGCGTTTATGCGAATTGACTTACGAAGCCATGTGGCGAGGCATTGATGTCGTCAAACCGGGGAATCATCTTGGAGATATCGGTCATACCATTCAAAAACTGGCAGAAGGTGTCGGCTACAGCGTCGTTAAGGAATTTTGTGGCCATGGTATTGGGAAAAAGTTTCACGAAGACCCGCAGGTTTTACACTATGGCAAAGCAGGTTCCGGTCTGGAGCTCAAACCAGGCATGATTTTTACTATTGAACCCATGATTAATGCGGGCAAAGCCGCTATTCGACACTTGCCTGATGGATGGACGATTACCACTAAAGACAGCAGCTTATCCGCTCAATGGGAGCATACCATTCTAGTTACCGAGGACGGACATGAAGTGCTCACAGTCTCCAGTGGCACACCTTCCAAACCTGCCTACCGCTTTTAATCACCGACTATTTAACATGACACGCAGCCATAACCGTAACGCCTCGCAGATCCGCCCCGTCAAAATAACACGCCACTATACCAAACATGCCGACGGCGCAGTACTTATCGAAAGTGGTGATACAAAAATAATCTGTACAGCAAGCATCAGCGAAAAAGTGCCACCCTTTTTAAAAGGTAAGAATCAGGGTTGGCTGACCGCAGAATACGGCATGCTTCCGTGTTCTACGAATGAACGCATGTTACGTGAAGCAGCGCGTGGAAAACAGAGTGGGCGAACCATGGAAATTCAGCGTCTGATAGGTCGCTCCCTGCGTGCGATTATTGATTTAACCATGCTGGGTGAACGCACCATACAAATTGACTGCGATGTTATTCAAGCCGATGGCGGCACCCGGACAGCAAGTATTACTGGTGCATTTGTCGCTTTACATGACGCCGTTGAAAGTCTTTTATATCAACAGCTTATAGAAACAACACCGATACTTGATCATATCGCCGCTGTCTCGGTAGGAATTTCTCAGGGAATGCCGGTACTGGATCTCGATTATCAGGAAGACTCAACCTGTGATACCGACATGAATGTCATTATGACCGGCAATGCCGGAATTGTGGAAATACAGGGAACAGCTGAAGGTATCTCTTTTACACGCAGCGAATTGAATCAAATGCTGGATCTTGCAGAAGCAGGCATCCAGGAATTAATATTAATCCAGAAAACCGCACTAGGCGTCCATTAAATTCAATGCATAACTTGAGCAAGCTGGTGATCGCCAGCGGAAACAAAGGTAAATTACATGAAATTAACACCCTTCTTGAACCGCTCAGCATTGAGGTATTGCCGCAATCTGTTTTCAACACACCTGAAGTCGCAGAACCCCACGCAACATTTATAGAAAATGCGCTAGCAAAAGCAAGACATGCTTGCCATCACACTGGATTACCCGCTCTGGCAGATGACTCCGGTATTTGTGTTAATGCATTGAAAGGAGCTCCAGGTGTTTTTTCAGCGCGTTACGCAGGCGAACCCAAATCAGATCAACGCAATAACCAGAAACTGGTTGAAGCATTAAACAAAGAATCCGATCGCAGCGCATATTATTATTGCGTCATTGTTCTGTTACACCATACTGACGACCCACAACCCATAATCGCAGAAGGATTATGGCACGGCGAAATTATTTCAGAAGCGCGTGGCGAGAGTGGGTTTGGCTATGATCCCTATTTTCTTGTCCCAGCGCTCGGCAAAACAGCTGCAGAACTAAACACAGACGAAAAAAACAAGATAAGTCACCGAGGCCAGGCACTAGTACAGTTATTGAAACATTTACAACCATAAAACATTGAGAGCTGATAAATGCACACACCGTTTTATGAATCAGCCCTCAGTAGCTACTAAGCAACCAAACCTGGTCCGCAATAATTTACCATCAAATGTTGTCTACCTGAGGCTCAAACTGTTTTGAGTCAATATCGCTAAAGAAACCTCACTGACCCGTTTGGCAAAAAGGTCGATCAGGCTCTCACGCGTTGAATAATTGACAATTTCTTCAGCTTTTATCACTTCACGCGCCACGTATTCGGCACTGCCCATTTCATCCGCCAACCCAAGTTCAATACTTTTCTGTCCCGTCCATATCACCCCACTATAAATTTCTGGAGCATCTTTCAGACGGTCACCCCTGCCTTGCTGCACAACACCGATGAACTGTTCATGTATTTCGCTCAACAAACCGGTTGCATGTTCACGTTGCTTAGGATCTAAAGGAGTAAACGGATCCAAAAAACCTTTATGTTCCCCAGCAGTTAACAGTCGCCGCTCGATACCGAGTTTATCAAGCGTACCGGTAAAGCCGAAACCGTCCATCAGTACACCAATCGAACCGACAAGACTAGCTTTATCCACAAAAATTTTGTCAGCCGCAGCTGCAACATAGTAACCGCCTGAAGCACAAACATCACCAATTACCGCATACAGTGGAATGTCAGGATAGTCTGCGCGCAACCGGCGTATTTCGTCATTGATATAACCTGCCTGAACAGGACTGCCACCAGGACTGTTAATACGCAATATAACACCCTGAGTACCTTTGTCCTTAAAAGCTGATCTTAAACTCGAATTAATATTGGCAGCGCTGTTGACGCTATCAGGCATGATCATGCCATTCAGGTCAATAACAGCAGTATGTTTATCCGAAATCCTGACAGACGAATCTCCAAGCCAGTCTGTAGCCGCAAAAAAAATCAGAAAAAGATATATAAAAGTAAGCGATTTGAAAAAAATGCCCCAAACTCGAGTCCGCCGCTGTTCCCGCAAGGCTGCAAAAGCTAGTCCTTCAATTAACTGTCGTTCCCATTCTGGATTGACAGGTTTTTTTTCATCATCGGCCATAAATTATTATTCATCCTCCAAATTTATAAAATAGATTAAAAAACTATACAGTAATTTCAAATCAACCAAATTGTTATTATAGAGAATGAGAAAACAAATTAATTCCCTTTTTAACTTACTTTTATACGTTAATTGTTAAGCCGCCAAACGATCAGATAATAGAAATTCTCCCATTATTACAATCTGTACTTATGTTTTTAATAAAACATTTCCCATCAATGACTATCTTGGCGACAAAACTCCAAAATGGATCTTCTATCAAACGCAAGTTCATTCAAGGTAAAATACTCAGTAGTTTAACAAACCCAGAACTCCAATGCGCTACTGGCTGTTTAAATCAGAGCCCAACAAATTCAGCATCGATGATTTAGCTGCTTCGTCTGATCAGACAACCGCGTGGGACGGTGTACGTAATTATCAGGCACGTAATTTTATGTGGAAACAAATGAATATCGGAGATCAAGCATTTTTTTATCATTCCTGTTGTCCACAGCCTGGGATTACCGGCATGGCGGAAGTCACCAGGCCCGCCTACCCCGACGCCACGCAATTTGATTCTAAAAGCAGATACCACGACCCTAAAGCCAACCTGGAAAATCCACGCTGGTTTAACGTTGAAATCACGCTCATACAAAAAACACGCTTATTGACTATTAAAGAATTACGCCAGTATCCGGAATTAAAGCGTATGCGAATTCTACAGCCAGGCAATCGCTTATCCATTACGCCTGTCGATCCAGATGAATGGCAGTTTATTCTAAGAATTTTAAAGGCATAATCCACATTAAATGGAATGGTGGCTCATTTATTTACTGCTGGGTGCCATTGTTGGATTTTTTGCCGGCTTACTCGGGATTGGCGGCGGACTCATAATTGTCCCTACACTCACACTCATTTTCACCGTACAGGATTTTCCACCGGAAAGCATTTTTCATCTGGCACTGGGCACAACCATGGCCACCATTATTTTCACTTCCGCGTCCAGCTTATACATACACAACAAGCATGAAGCTGTTAAATGGGAAATATTCAAATACATGACGCCCGGCATCGTGGTGGGAACGCTGAGTGGAACAGTATTGGCCGGAACACTTTCTAGCTTGATTCTGCGCATCATCTTCATCCTGTTTATTTTTTATGCCGCAACAAAAATGCTGTTAAAACTGATCTTAAAATCAAGATCAAAGCGAGAACCACATTCAAACAAGCACCCCAGTCTTCCTACCAAGCCTGCTCTTTTTGCCGCCGGCGGAATAATCGGTGCAGTATCCAGCCTGGTCGCCATCGGGGGCGGGCTTTTGACAATCCCCTTTTTAACAGCATGTAATATCAAACTCCAGCACGCTATCGGCACAGCTGCTGCTATTGGTTTTCCTATCGCTGTTGCGGGAACAACCGGATATATTTTGAATGGATTCATGCAACTGCAACCCCTGCCGGAGGATAGCCTTGGATACGTCTACCTGCCTGCACTAGGTTGGCTGGTGCTGGCCAGTATGCTCACAGCGCCGCTTGGCGCGAGAACAACACACTCCACACAAGCTGCCACACTCGAGAAGATTTTTGTCATACTGCTATATTGTCTGGCCGGAAAAATGCTATTAGATTTATTTTAGTTTGTGTTTATCGATATACATCCATGTATGGTCAGTTGAGTATTAACCGAGCATAACAGTGGATGACCCACTATGCTTGTATGCTCTACTTAACGCACCAAAGCGCTATGTTCAATCCTGTTCTCACTGCACAAGACTGTCAGCATGAACTGTACAATTAGCTGCAACATCGCATCTCCTCGGTTACAATTCAAATACGGTAAATCACGCTCTTACTGCTGACTAAAACCTATGAAATCCGGCATCTGTCTCATCACATCCATACCACCCCAGGTTGTAACTTCTTTGCCGGCAACTATCTCTCAAATGAAAAATGCCGATTGAAAAAGAAAAGCACAGGCTTAGTGTATATTCAACAATGAATACAGAGACAGCAATCTGTCAACCCGGCTGATATAGGAACAAATTTTATCAGTACATCCATGCGTTCTATACAAACATGCCATCATCCCCGCCCATTTTCACAGGAGACAACTATGAAAAAGAACTTTCTCATTATGATTATTTTATCGCTGACACACACCGCCAGTAACGCCGGCACACTCATTGACGGCATCTGGTCGCCAGCGAATTGTGGCGAAAAACCCGAGCCGCCTGCTATCGATGTAACCAGTGCAGAAAATTTCAATCGAAGCGTTGAAGCGATCAACGAATGGCAAGACCGCGCGCTGGCATATAATTCCTGCCTGATCAAGGAAGCGAATACCGACAATGATCTAATCGCCAAAACGGCCAATGACACGCAAGCTGAATTTCGGAAAACCATAGACCGGATCAGCTCCGAAGCGGAAAAAGCCAGAGATAAGATCGATAGCAGATAAAAAATCAAAAACGAATCCTGAACATTTATTGGGCTTAACGCAGATACAATTGCGTACTGTCCAGTAGCGGAGTGCGACAATATGTCGCATTCCATTCCGCTTTACTGTCAAGCATAATCCGGTTGCATTAAGCGAAGCCACCATATCAACCGAATTAATGAACCCCTCTCTCTTACTCACCAATATCTATCTGCGTCATGTTGGTGAGTTACGCGCTTTTCTTTTCAGGCACGTGGGTTGTCATGAAGTTGCAGCGGAATTGACGCAGGAAACATTTATCCGGATCATGGGTTATCAGACCGGCGACCCACTACACAATATCCGTGCGATGCTATACCGCATCGCCGGGAATCTTGCAATTGATTATCATCGCTTGCAAGTGAAACATTCAAAACACATCAGCATTGATGAACTGCCAGAGCATGAACAGCCGTTAAACGACGCATCCGATCCTGCTCGCATTGCAAGTGCGCGTCAAACACTAGAAAAACTCTGTGTCGTTATCGAGGCATTGCCTCCGCAATGTCATCGCGCATTTGTGCTGCATAAATTTGATGGTTATTCACACGCTCAAATTGCCGCAAAACTCGGTATCTCTCGCAACGCTGTTGAAAAACTGCTGATCCATGCACTAGTGCGCTTACGTCAGGTATTGCTCTAACCGACGCCATGGAAAAACCGCAGCAAACTGAACAAACGCGATTCGAAGTTGAAGAAAATTCACTGACCGAGCAGGCGGCAGCCTGGTTTTTGCGCATACAGCAAAGTGATCACAATCACGCCGAGCAAAAGACCTTTGAGGCATGGCTGGCACAAAGCGAAGCGCATCGTGCGGAGTATCAGCAATATGTCCGGCTATGGCAAAACCTTGACCAACTGGAGGAGCGGAAGCCTCAAAAAAAACGTCATTCCACTATTGTGGGAATCATTTTAATCATGGTCATGTTCAGCGCATTGCATTGGCTTGTACATTATGAAGAAGTCATCATAACGGCGATAGGCGAACGTGAACAAATCAAACTGGCAGACGGCACCACCATCGACATCAATACGAACACAAAACTGCGGCTGGCATTATTCGGACTAACCCGAAAAGTGACCATAGAACACGGCGAAGCTTTATTCAAGATCGGCAATGAGCGCTTGCGTACGTTTGAAGTGTATGCGGGAAACGGTACGATACGGGATATCGGCACCGAATTCAATGTCAACCTGGAAAAGGATAAAACGACTGTTGCAGTGCTTGAAGGTGCTGTTGAAATAAGTCTGGACGATTTGCTCTTTCCTTCAGCAATCATTCAGAGCGGACAGCAACTGTCCTACTCGAAACATGGATTGTCGGACACTCTCCGGACGGATACCGGAACCGTGGCCGCCTGGCGTAAAAACAGGCTGGTTTTCCGGGATACGCCGCTGAGCGAAGTCGTCCAACAGATCAACCGTTATCACATTCGCCCGGTCAGGCTGATTGATACGCAATTAAACACCCTGAGAGTCAGCGGGGAATTCAATGCAACAGACCGGGACGGTTTGGTCCGGGCATTGAAAACATTGTTTCCACTGCAAAGCAGCGAACTTGACGACATGACTGTACTGCACGTCGAGAAACAATAGCTCGATCAAGGGACTACAAGCCCAAACCCTGGAAATTTGTCCAGTTCATTAAAATCGACGGCTACTCCAAATCAATTCCTGCCAGAATGGCGTCCAAGTCGATCGGGTTTTGCTTGTTCCGAAATGCATAGTGCCAGGGGAATCTAGATGCCTCCACGTCGCTGGTGAGAATCGCCTGAGCAAGGCTACCCTTTTCATTGCCAGTTGCCAGTTGCCAGATTACGGCCAAAGCCATTTTCCGCCTGAAGGCGGGGGTTTTAGACCAATAAGCATGACAATAAGCAATACATGCATGATCAGACCGCGCAACAAGATCCGGCTTTGACAGGAACTGGCGTGTCCTGACCAAATGTCGGGATTGTCGTCAGCGAATGAAATACTTCCCACGCGATACCTTGCGGATCAATCGTCCAATATTTATTCGATGTGGCATAACAGCACTGCGCACTTTTTTGCTCAGTGGCAGGCAACTCTGCTTGGGCAATACGTTGATTCATTTCATTTAACGCTTCGTTGGAATCTACTTGAATTCCCACATGATCCAAACCTGATTTCGTACCCCTTGCAGATATTGCGAAATTAATAAACGGATCATCCAGCATCCATTTGGCGTAATCAGTTTTGGTGATAGCGGGATCGACACCGAATAATGCAGAATAAAAACGGATGTTATCCTGAAAATTATCGACGGCGATATGTACATGAAAACGTTTCATAATGTTGTCTCCTTTGGTTAGATAAACAGGAAAAAATAAATTTTAACTATTCTTATCATCACAGCAAACTGCAGTAGAATCACATGCAATACCGGCACAACAATTTTCTGTAAGATAGCCCATCAGTGCATTCATTGTTGCGAAATTTGCCGAGTAATAGATAAAGCGGCTTTTCTGCCGGGCAATGATCAACTCTGCATGGGCCAACTCTTTCAGATGAAAGGATAGCGTTGCATTTGGAATTCTTAACTCCTTTGCAAGCTGGCCTGCCGTGAGTCCTGGTTCTCCAACTTGAACCAGGACTCGGAATATCGTTAAGCGTGTTTCCTGGGCTAATGCAGCAAGCCCTTTAATAGCAATATTCATTTCCATATTTCCACTGTATTGGAAATATGGATACTTGTCAATCTTTTTAAAAAATACTTCACATAATCCATGATGGTTTAAAACGGATAAGATTGTTTCCAACTACTAATAAAGTAACAAAGCTTATACGCATCTATTCGCTGGTGAGTAGCATCGATGAAAGCACTCAGCCCATGAGAAAGGCTACACCTATCATGGAACCTGCCGGGCTAGATTTAAAAGACATCACTTAGCTACGTTTTTTCAAAAACGCTTATTACGACTTCAATATTCTTTTCGTCAAACATCTCCATTTTGGCAGGGATTGACTGGGACTATCCGCCGTTTTGGGCTTACCACCCCATCAACGCAGACTGAACGGTTACTGGTCTGTCAAAGCTTTTATATAGTAGCAGGCACAAGCTGCACACCTCACCGCAGTCCGCACGTTATGTGCCTGCTGCGACACGTTGTTAACACGATATAACTACAGCCGTCGATTATTTTCAACACCACATGTCAGGTGTTGCTCCCGGTTTTCGTCTTAATGGATATACCGGTTTCACTGGTTTATCCATAATTAAAAAAACAGGGAGAAATAATGAACATTGTATTAAGGGCGTTTGTGCTGTTTTTTCTGCTCGCCGGACCCACGCAGGCGCAAAACCCAACACTGAATATCCCGGTACAGAATCTGCCGGATGCGCTACATAGTTTATCCAGCCAGACCGGTATACAACTGCTGTTTAACGCCGAACAGATGCGCGGCATTCGTAGTCAGTCCGTTGACGGTGCAATGAACCCTGAAGCAGCGTTAAATCGTTTGTTACAAGGCACGCCCTTTACCTTTGAAGCAAGCGGGACAAATACCTATGTGGTTAAAACTGCAGAAGACTCAGAGGAAACAACCAAATTGCCGGAAATTACCGTCACCAGCAATCTTGATTCCAATTCACCTTACAGCACGCAGTATAAAGTGCCCACAGCCTCCACTGCGACCAAAACCGAGACACCGGTCATGGAAACGCCGATGGCGATTCAGGTGGTACCCAAATCGGTATTGAATGATCAACAGGCGATTACACTGGAACAATCATTAAATAACGTCAGCGGCGTTTTTCCGCAACAAGGATTCGGCTTAGTTGAATCCTTTAATATTCGTGGATTTGAAACATTTGACTATTACCGTGACGGTGTACGTTTTCAATCCGCATTGACGCAAACCGGTCCAAGAGAAACCGCCAATCTGGAGCGAATTGAAGTGCTCAAAGGGCCGGCATCGATTCTGTTTGGAAGAATTCAACCGGGTGGCATGATTAATCTCGTTACCAAGATGCCGCAGGCAACCCCATATTACTCGGTACAACAACAATTTGGTTCGTACAATACATTTCGTACCACGGTGGATGCCACGGGTGGTTTGAATCAGGATAATTCATTGTTATATCGTCTGAATTTTGCTTATGAAGATAAAGGCTCGTTTCGTCAATTTGTTGACAACAATCATTTCTTTCTGGCACCCGTATTGCAATGGTGTGATTACCAAGGGAAACTGTCGGTCTAATTACCGAGCGACTTTGTCATAATCACTTTAGCAAGTCGTGCCTCATTCCACAATTACTTTTTTAT
>NZ_QAAE01000009.1 GCF_003046585.1 Nitrosomonas aestuarii
ATAAAAAAGTAATTGTGGAATGAGGCACGACTTGCTAAAGTGATTATGACAAAGTCGCTCGGTAATTAGACCGACAGTTTCCCTTGGTAATCACACTTACGAAAACAAAACAGTAAATAAATTGTACGATAAATTATTGATCATCGTTGGATGACAGAGGTAAATGGTGCAATTTACAGGGATACACGCATAATGATATCTTAATGGTCCAGAGGGTTTTCTGACCGGATCATTCAAACATTCTGTAACGACATGAATATTAGTAACTTCAGTATCTGCCTGCAATCTGGCTGGTATGTTTTTTTATTATGAGCGATATAGATTCACTAAACGAATACTTTTCTCGAAGAATTGAAGCGCGTGCGATTTATCAGAAACACGAAATCGGACATTGCCTTGCCGGATCTGAAAGTCATGGATTTTCCGCGGAGTCGCTATATCTGAATGAGTATTTTTATAAGCGGCTTGAGCAGGTCAGGGCTGACGTTCATAGTAAATCTACTATTTTATGTGTCCCGATTCCGGAAAATGGCAGCATCCCTAAAATCCTGAATGATGTTTTCAATATTGAGGCAGTATCCCAGATGGTGGGAAGGGCGTTAGGAACCGGCGAAAGTCGGACGCCTGATGTCGATGTGCCGATTGACGATGAAGACCACGCTTTTTTTGAAACAGAGATTCTTGAAGGCGATGAAGTGGATGAGGAAAACCGACAGGAAATCAGGGCGACGGGCGTTCTGAAATTCTTTGATTTGGTTCCGGACTGGCTTTCCAATAATCTGGATGCTTCGATCGTTCCTTTTGAAGACAGGTGGCTTGCCACACTGGATGTAAACTTAAAAAGTACCGGACATATTATCGTAAGCCCTGTGCCGCTCGGTATGCAGCTGGATCCTTACACCAACCGACGAATTGTTGTGACTTTATTTATGACGGGCGCTGTCAATACGAATGATAATGTGCCTTATCCACTGGAAGTCGAGCTTGATTATGATCCCATTCTCGGTTTCCTGGACGATGACATCGATATACCGGGTACGGGCCAAAAGTCGATAATGGCAATTCATGAAATTTATGATTCGGGTGACACGGTTGACGAACAAATCGCAGCCTTGAGAGGTGCTGAGCAGCAACAGGGAAATTTCATGAATGACGTTATTTCGGAGGTTGTCCCCAATCATCAAAACAACAATAAAGCCGCCGATGCCGACGAAATGGTGGAAGATGATGAATTGATGGAGGTTGAATTATCTTTTGCCGGTCACCGCAAAGATGAAATTGAATTAACGCTGGAGCAGCAGGTAGTTGTATATGTTGATCCTAAACATGTGGAATATGTCAAGGCACAACTTTCAGACGATTTGGTTTTTCTGACCGCCAATATGTCACTCTCATTTGGTTTGTATAATCCTGGTGCGCCACCGGATGGGTATGAAAATACCGAGCAGAATGATTATCTGCAATTATATCTCAGTATCAAGGAAGGTAACGGCGCAACGCTGAAAGATGCGATTGTTTTACATGGCGGGCCACTTCTGAAACTGGCCAGGCTAAAGCTGCCTAAGCATTTGCCCCGGAAAAAACCGGAGCAATTCAATCAGGATAAGTTTGCGCACGATACGACACTGACTGATAATTGAATCTGGTACTTCATCAACTTAGGAATGAAGAATCGTCACTTATTGCTGAGCAAGTTGCGGCGCCGTGTAACCAAGCGGCATCAATACCCACATTTTTCCCTGCTGTTTCATCTTTCCGGCCTGATTAGCCGCCTCGGGGCCATAACCCCAGAAGAAATCGGCACGTATACCGCCTTTGATCGCGCCACCTGTATCTTGCGCCACCATTAGACGGTTGAGCGGTTTGCTCGAATTGGGCCATGTTGTTGCCAGAAAAACAGGCGCGCCCTGAGGAATCGAACGTGGATCAATTGCAATGCTCCTGCCTGCTGTCAGCGGCACGCCCAGTGCTCCAATCGGGCCGGTCAGGTCACTGGGTAATTCACGAAAAAATACATAGCGCGCATTTTGCTGCAACAGGGCTGGCAGTTTATCCGGATTTTGCTGGCCCCATTGTTTGATGCCCTGCATGGAAGCCTTGTCCAAAGATAATTCACCCTGTTGTACCAGAACGCGGCCGATTGAATTATAGGGATAACCATTCTGGTCGGCAAAGCCGATTTTGACGATTTCACCCGTATCCAGCTGAATTCTTCCAGAACCCTGAATTTGCAGAAAGAATAATTCAACTTCATCGTCTACCCATAACAATTCATAGCCATTCAGCATGGCCGGGTTGTCCATAATTTCGGCGCGGCTATAGTAAGGAACAACTTTGCGGCCATCCAGACGGCCGCGCAGGCGTAAATCCTTCAGTTCAGGGTAGAGCGCTCCAAAATCGATAACCAGCAATTCATCTGGCGCGGCATACAGAGGGAAGCGGTAGCGTTCCGATGGCTGGCGGCTACCGTGCAACAAAGGTTCGTAATATCCGGTAACCAATCCTTCTTTGCCGCCATCGCTGCTGATAATCTGGTAAGGTGTGAAATTGTTTTCAAAGAAATTTCTCAGGTTGCCATTATCAGCAGGCTCTACTAATGCAGCAGCACATATTCCCTGCCATAAAGGCTGTTTCTTCAGTGCATGGCAGCTTTGCTGAAAAGCCTGCCAGGCTGGCCGCAAATCGTCTTCCAGCCAACCCGTCAAATCAGACCACTGCGCTGGAACATGTATAGATATTCGCTGCGGTTCTTCCTGAACTGAAACCTCGGGTTTGGCAGATTGTTCGATTGCTTCTGGTGGTGCAGTGGTTTCGCGCGAACATGCGGCGAGCAGTGTCAGTAACAGAATGATCGAAAAACAAGATTGGTATTTCATTGAATATTGGTTAGAGTTATATTCTTAAAACGTAAACTATACAACAAGCTGGGGATTTTATATATGTGGTGGTTATTGGTACTAGAAGCAATAGTGGCGCTGGGTTTGTTTGTTTTTGTCATCTGGTGGACAATGTTTTCGGGTAAAAAGAAAAATGACAGTAATAAAGAAGATTAACAGAAGACCTGCATGGATGCATCAACTATACTTCTTTCATGAAGAAGTTGAATGCAGATAATTAGACGGGGTTGTCTATGTCGATAAACTGATGCTGAATTCCGAATTCTCGTGCCAGATGCTCACCTAACGCCTGTACGCCGTAGCGCTCAGTAGCGTGATGACCTGCCGCAATAAAAGCCACGCCAGATTCGCGCGCCGCATGGACTGTCTGCTCTGAAATTTCACCCGTAATAAAAACATCGACCCCCTGTGCTATAGCTGCATCAAAATAGCTTTGCGCAGCACCGGTGCACCAGGCAATTTTTTTGATCGTTCGATCAGAATTGCCAACGACGAGTGGTTCGCGTGCCAGTGACAGTGAAATTTTTGCGCCCAATGCATGCAGTGGCATTGCCTTGATCAATTCCCCACGAATAGCAATATCCTGCTCACCAAACCGGCCTGTTTCAAAAAATTCCAGCCGTTTTGCCAATTGTGCGTTGTTGCCCAGTTGCGGATGAATATCCAGTGGCAGATGATAAGCAAACAGATTGAGTTCATTTTTTATAAGCATCGCAATGCGACGACCTTTCATGCCGGTGATGCAGGCATCTTCTCCACGCCAGAAATAACCATGATGCACGAGCACTGTGTCTGCTTTGCATGCAATGGCTGTTTCCAGCAGTTCAAGCGAAGCTGTAACGCCGGTCACAATTTTGTGAATGCGGTCCCGACCTTCCACTTGTAGTCCATTTGGGCAATAATCCCGGAAACGGGAGATATCCAGCAATTGATTTAGATAATTTTCAAGTTCATTTCGAAACATGGATTCTTTTCCTGTATGGTTGCACTATACAATACATATCGCAATACTAGCACTCCATCAGCTGAGTAATGACGGAACATTTTGTGAATGTCAGGCGGGTTGACTTTTCAGCGAGACTGGCCGCGTTTGGCCGCTTGCCACGGGTTACTCTTTCTTGTTGGCGAAACCTGCCTTGCCAGTAACGCTGAAAAGCTACCTGAATGGATTATTTTCAGGTTGATGGAGTGCTGATGTTGAATTGCATTAATTCGATGCTGGATTTTTAAATAATATATACATATAAAACAGTCGGTTAATCTTTAAAATAAGATGTGGTGTTTTTGCAATTAGACACTGATCAGTTTTTTCATCTTTGGGAGTTATAAGAATACATGTACAGGCTTTGGTTGATTTTTGCACAAACGGTAGCTATTTTACTGGCGATATTTTTTATTGTTTCCACATTACGCCCCGAGTTGTTGCCATGGAAACCACGCGGAGAACTCGTGACCATCAAGGAAACAACACCCAGTTTGATCGAAACCAGGCCCGACAGCTATTATGAAGCAGCCAGCCGTGCCATGCCCTCAGTAGTCAATATTTTTACCACAAAGGCTGTAAAGGAATCAACGCACCCGTTACTTAACGATCCTGTTTTTCAGCGTTTCTTTGGCGAACAATTTGAATCCAGACCGCGGCGCAGGTCAAATTTGGGTTCCGGTGTTATTGTCAGCCCAAATGGATATATTTTAACCAATCACCATGTAATTGAAGCGGCTGATGAGGTGGAAATCGCGCTGCCCGATGGACGTAAGGTTGACGCGAATGTCATTGGTTCCGATCCTGAAACCGATTTGGCCGTTTTGAAGATCGACTTAGAAGACCTTCCAGCTATTACTTTCGGTCAATCCGGACTGGCCAAGGTAGGTGACGTCGTTTTGGCAGTTGGTAATCCGTTTGGGGTCGGTCAGAGTGTTACGATGGGTATTATTGGTGCTTTGGGCCGTACCAAAGTGGGTATTAATACATTTGAGGATTTCATTCAAACGGATGCGGCAATCAACCCGGGAAATTCGGGAGGAGCGCTGACTGATACCGCTGGTAATTTGATTGGCATCAATACGGCCATTTATTCGCGCTCGGGTGGTTCCCTGGGTATCGGTTTTGCAATTCCCATACATATCGCCAAAGAAATCATGGAGCAGATTATTCAGTCTGGTAGCGTGACACGTGGCTGGTTGGGTGTCAGTATGCAGGATATGACCCGGGAGCTTGCTGATTCATTTGGTCTGGACAGAGCAACCGGCGCCTTGATTGCCGGTGTTCTCAAGGACGGGCCGGCGGAACGGGCGGGCATCAAACCCGGTGATATTATGGTCGCCATTGAAGGCCAGCCGATTACGAATTCCACAGCACTACTTAACCAGGTTGCTGCACTCTCGCCGGGTGATTTTGTGACAGTTACGATTATACGTAACAAAAAAGAAAAAGAAGTGCAGATTAAGGTTGGCGTACGTCCCCAGCAGATGTAGGGATTAACAAAAACAATTAACTGACATCAACTTATCAATAAATACCTATGAAAATCTCATTTGCTACTGGTTTTGTTTCTGTTGTAAATCAATGGTTCAGCGCTAATATTATATCGCTGGGACGTGAAATGCGGCTGTCTTATATGCCGCCGCTTATGGTTTATGTGGCTGCAGGAATTTCCGGATTGACCGGTATCGTCGGGACTTTTTATGTCAAAGAGAAGCTGGGGCTTTCTGCCGAATTCCTGGCGATGCTCGGGTTCTGGATGATGCTTCCCTGGGCGCTCAAAATGCCTCTCGGACACCTGGTCGATTTGATGTGGCGCTGGAAAGGTCTGTTAGTTTATTTGGGCGCCAGTTTAATCATGTTGAGTCTGCTCATCATGATTGGCTTACTCGGGCATACTGAGGCCATGGCCGCCATGGCTTCTATTGAAACCTGGTTCGTTATTTCGGCCTTGCTGGCACCCATTGGATATGTGTTGCAGGATGTCGTCGCGGACGCCATGACAGTGGAAGCTGTGCCGCGTGTTGATGAAAACGGACAGAAACTGGACCCTGCGAAACGTAAGCTGATGCATGTCACCATGCAGACGCTGGGGCGTGTAGCCATTATCGGCGGGGGTATTCTGGTGTCAGTGGCAAATGTTTTTCTGCTGCGTGATGCCGCTGCATTGCCAGAAGCCGAGAAAGAAGCCGTTTATTTATTTGTTTATCAGCTGGCACTCATTATTCCAGCGGTTTCCATTTTTGGCGTGATTCTGGCTTCATGGCTGCAACGGCGCGAAATACAGCAATTTATCTCCCAGGGACATAGCAGACAGGAAGCCATGAATCTGCTGGCCATACATGTAGAACCGCCGCCGGTTAACTGGTGGATTCTGGGTGGCGGACTGGTTTTTACAGTCGCCTCTTTGACCGTAGGTCTGAGTCGCATGCCAGGCGGAGAGGAGATTATTTTCATGATATCCATGGCCATTGTGTTATTCCTGATGTGGCGGTTAACGGGCGAGCTGGAACCCGAAGCACGCAATGTCCTGGTTGGCACCGCATTTCTGGTATTTATATTTCGTGCCATTCCGGGGCCGGGCGCCGGGTCAACCTGGTGGATGATTGATGAACTGGGCTTTGATCAGCAGTTTCTTGCTGTATTATCGCTGGTCGGTGCAACCCTGACGCTTTTCGGTATGTTTATTTTCCGGCGTTTTATGGCAGAGCGTTCCATCGCTTATATTATTGGATTTCTGACTATCGCTGGCACATTTCTGTCGCTTCCGATCATCGGTATGTATTTTGGTTTCCACGAATGGACGGCTTCGGTAACCGGTGGGGTAGTGGATGCGCGCTTTATTGCTCTGATTGATACAGCGCTGGAGTCTCCGCTCGGGCAGATCGCCATGATTCCCATGCTGGCATGGATTGCCAATTCGGCGCCTGATAAGCTCAAAGCAACCTTTTTCGCAGTGATGGCGTCGTTTACTAATCTGGCACTATCCGCTTCACAGCTGGGTACCAAATACCTGAACCAGTTTTATGAGGTTACCCGCGAAGTGAAAGATACTGTGACAGGTGAAATTACAATACCCGCTGATTACGGTGAACTGGGTCAGTTGCTGATCACAGTGACTATTATTGGTCTGGTCTTGCCGATAGTGGCTATCATTATAGTAAAGCATTCACGTTTTCGTAATGCGTGATTGCGATATGCAGTATACAAGTCAGGAGGGTTGCTCGTTTATTGAGCTAAGTGATATCAGTATTTGACGGTAATTCAATAATGCTAAATAGCGGGTAATTCACCATTTACTCGGTGAAATAAATGGCGGTTTTATCTGTAGAATTGCAGACATCAAGTAGATTTTTAATACTTCCTTATGAAAAATCTAAACTTGTAATCCTCCCTTGTGATAGTACTTGAAAGCATCTCTTCCCAGAGATGCTTTTTTTTATTTTCTGTTACTGTTTTTACAGAACGTACCGTGCTAAATCTTCACTCTGGGACAGATCTTTGAGCCGTTCATCTACATACGCCGCATCAATCTGGATGGTTTGTCCACTATGTTTGGGTGCATCGAACGAGATATCTTCCAGCAATCTTTCCATTACGGTGTGCAAACGTCTGGCGCCTATATTCTCAGTTTTGTTGTTGACAGAGAAAGCGATCTCGGCAAGGCGTTTGATGGCATCTGATGAAAATTGCAAATCTATGCCTTCTGTTTTCAACAACGCTTCATATTGGCGCGTGAGGCAGGCATCGGTATTGGTGAGAATTTGCTCGAAATCACTGACACTGAGACTGGCAAGCTCTACACGAATAGGAAAACGTCCCTGCAGTTCTGGAATCAGATCAGAAGGCTTTGTCAGATGAAATGCGCCGCTGGCGACAAAAAGAATATGATCTGTTTTAATCATGCCATATTTAGTGGATACCGTAGTGCCTTCAACCAGCGGTAATAAATCACGTTGCACGCCTTGACGGGATACGTCTCCACCCGATGAACTGCCTGAACGGCTGGTGATTTTATCGATTTCGTCCAGAAAAACGATGCCATTTTGTTCTACATTCTGAATCGCTTCCAATTTGAGCTCTTCGTCATTTACCATTTTAGCGGCTTCTTCCTCAATCAGCAGCTTCCTGGCTTCACGGATAGCCATTTTGCGTGTTCTCTTTTTCTCACCCGTCATGTTCTGGAACATCCCTTGAATCTGTGAGGTCAGGTCTTCCATACCGGGTGGTGCAAAAATTTCCATATTTGCGCGTGGTGCGGCAATTTCAATGTCAATTTCTTTGTCATCCAAATCACCTTCCCTTAATTTTTTACGAAATTTTTGCCGTGTTGAATTATCTTGTTCGGTCGTGCTGGTTTGAGAATCGAAATTACGGGCAGGTGGCAACAATGCATCCAGTATACGATCCTCTGCCCGGTCTTCGGCATGCGGTTGTTTTTTTCGGGTTTCTCTTTCACGTGATTGTTTTATAGCCATTTCTGCCAGATCGCGAATAATCGAATCTACGTCACGCCCGACATAACCCACTTCTGTAAATTTAGTGGCTTCAATTTTAATAAAAGGTGCGTCTGCAAGCCTGGCAAGTCGCCGCGCAATTTCTGTTTTACCGACACCGGTGGGTCCTATCATGAGAATATTTTTAGGAGTGATTTCCTGGCGCAACGGGTCATCGACTTGCTGTCTGCGCCAACGATTTCTAAGCGCGATGGCCACAGCACGTTTGGCTGAGTTTTGTCCGATGATATGTTTATCCAGCTCATGGACAATTTCCTGAGGAGTCATTTGAGACATAATCTTATAGTTTGAGATTGATGGGTTGTATGAACCAGCGCTGTGATACCTGATACGCTAAAACTTAGTCAATGGTTTCTATGACATGATCCTGGTTGGTATAGATGCACAGATCGCCCGCGATGGTTAGTGCTTTGCTGACAATTTCTTTGGGAGGCAAGTCGGTATTTTCCAGAAGCGCGCGCGCCGCGGCATGGGCATAGGAGCCACCGCTGCCTATCGCAGCCAAACCGAATTCGGGTTCAATTACATCGCCCGCGCCGGTAATAATCAATGTAGCATCTTCGTTGGCGACTACAAGCATCGCTTCCAGTCTGCGCAGTATACGATCAGTTCGCCAGTCCTTGGCAAGCTCAACCGCCGAGCGCATCAAATGTCCATGATGGGCTTCGAGTTTGCCCTCAAAACGTTCAAATAATGTAAATGCGTCTGCCGTGCCGCCGGCAAAGCCGGCCAGTATTTTGTCATGATAGAGTCTGCGGACTTTGCGTGCACTGGATTTGGCGACGACTGCGCCTAAAGTAACCTGGCCGTCTCCACCCAGCGCGACTTGATTTCCACGTCTTGCTGATACGATTGTTGTCATTGAATTCTGTTTTTTTAATTGTGTTGCAAAAAAATAATTATACCGTATAAAAGGTTATCTATTTTGTTAGAAAATTCTGGTCGATGCAGGTAACTTAAACGCTCTTTGTGAAAAGGGTGTGCAATGTCAGTTTTTATTCTTTATTTCTTTTTTGCGCGCGGGTGCGCAACGTCATAAACTTTCGCCAAATGCTGGAAATCGAGGTGTGTATAAACCTGCGTGGAGGTAATATGCGCATGCCCCAGCATTTCCTGAACAGCACGCAAATCTCCGCTGGACTGCAAAATATGCGAAGCGAAAGAATGGCGTAGCACATGCGGATGCACATTTTGGAGAATATTTTGCTGCCTGCTGTGTGCTTTTAAACGATGACTG
Source organism: Nitrosomonas aestuarii (assembly GCF_003046585.1). Taxonomy (GTDB): domain Bacteria; phylum Pseudomonadota; class Gammaproteobacteria; order Burkholderiales; family Nitrosomonadaceae; genus Nitrosomonas; species Nitrosomonas aestuarii. The sequence goes on from NZ_QAAE01000009.1 coordinate 9,634, forward strand.
ACTGTCCTGGCGCTGATCGCTTTGCCATGCCTGGATAGAAATAATGCGGTTACACCCGGCCTGGCAATTTTTTTCTGGTGTTTCAGCCATATTTGCAGCGCGTCAATCGCCACTTTTCCTACGGGTACGATACGCATTTTACCCCCTTTACCATTGACGCGCACGGTACCATCCAAAAAATCAACGTCCCCGGGTTTAAGATGGGTGAGTTCTGCTAGTCTGAGTCCTGACGAATAAAATAATTCAAACATGGCGCGATCCCGAATTGTCAAAAGATCCAGGTCGGAAAACCGTAATAACTGTGCCGTTTCATCGGGAGACAATGCGTGTGGCAGTTTTTTTTGTGATTTGGGAACGCGCATGCCGGTGCAGGGATTATGTTGAAAGTGGTGATCACGTATCAGATAGTGAAAAAACCTGCGCCATGCGGAGAGCATGCGGGCCAGACTTCTGCCGGACAACCCCTTGCCGTGCAGCTGTGCAATAACCTGACGAATATGTTGTGGCTGCACCTGTTCCAGGGTGGCGCAAGCCAATTGTGTTAACAGGATATGAATATCATGCGCATAACTTTTACAAGTATGTGAAGACAAGCGGCGCTCATTGGAGAGGTATCCGCTGAAGGCCTCTGCCAACAATTCAGAGTTGTTGTTCATCAGGAGTATTATGACCGGATGTGTGGTTTGTATCCGCAATGAGTTCATGGCGCGCAATTGAGGCGCCGATTAAATCGCCTAGCCGCTTTAAATGCAGCGTACCCATGTCGGCATAAAATCTATTTGCCTCCGGACTGGCAAAAACCAACAAACCGATAGAGCGTGTAGTGCTGAGCGGAACCATGGCAAAAGACTGTAAATGCTCAGCTTCTTGGGTAAACAAACCACTTATTTCATCGGCGACATGACTGCCGCAATACGGATGAGCCAGGCTTGCGGCAATTGCATGAATATCTTCACTGGTTGGTGAAAATTCAACGTAATCCATATTTTTACAGTTCAAATCCCATAGTCGCATCACAAAATATGGGATGGAAAAATCCTCGCGCAAGCTAAAATCGAGTCCGCTTAAAAATTCGTCAAAATTGGATGCTGTCAGCAGCGTGATGGTTAAGCGATGCATTTTTTCACTGATGGCATCATTTTCTTCACCGAAACTGATCAATTCAAATAGCTTGTCCTGCAGAATTTTATTTTTGTCTCTTAATGCAATGGCCTGTCGTTCATGCAATGAGATCACTCTGTTGTCATGCGGGTGTGGAATATGCAGATCTGATAACAAATCAATATGTTCATTAAAAAAATCGGGGTGACTTACGAGATATTGCGCAACATTTTCCGGTTTCATTATTTTCCCTTGGTCTATTTGACTGGTTTGAGGATAGCTTTCTATGAATTATGTTATAAATTGATCTCACCTTCAAATACCGTTACAGCGGGTCCTGTCATCCAGACAGACTGGTTTTCTCCATCCCAGCTAATCGATAATTTCCCGCCGCGGGTGTTGACAGATACCGGGGTATCAAGCAGGTTTTGTTGGACACCAGCTACCACCGCTGCGCAGGCGCCTGTGCCACAAGCCAGCGTTTCTCCGGCACCGCGCTCAAAAACCCGCAATTGTATATTATGGCGGTCGATGATCTGCATATACCCGACATTAACTCGTTTTGGAAAGCGAGGATGTGTTTCGATTAATGCGCCTTCGCTGCCAACAGGGGCCTTGTCAATATCGCCAACAATACGCACCGCATGTGGGTTACCCATTGATAGTGCACTTATTTGGACAGTTTTTCCCTGCACCTCGAGTGAATAGGTCAGTGCACGATGGTCTGCGACGAATGGTATTTCTGCGGGTTCAAACTTAGGGATACCCATATCCACCGTTACTTCACCGTTTTTCTGTAGCGTAGGTGTTATCAGTCCGCTGAGTGTTTCAACACTGACTGGATTCTTTAGCGTTAAACCCTGATCATGCACATAACGCACGAAACAACGTGCGCCATTTCCGCACTGCTCAACTTCGCCGCCGTCGGCATTAAAAATACGGTAGAAAAAATCAGCATTACCGGATGCTTTTTCTACCATCAGAATCTGATCGCATCCAATTCCAAAGTGCCGGTCTGCAATAAAGCGCAATTGTTTTCGGCTCAATGATAGTGTCTGATTGATACAGTCGATGACGACAAAATCGTTGCCAAGCCCGTGCATTTTGGTGAATTTAATTTTCATTATTTAAAGTAGACTGAATAGTCGAATGGAATCAGGGTATCATTGTCATTAAATAATCATTCATGAAGAAGCCGCCGCCAATATCGACCACGCTATCTCCAACAACCCCAAACCCATAGCGCTGATAAGCATGGATGGCTGTATAATTCTGTTTGTTAACGGTTAGAATCAGTTTATTGCAGGCAGCGTTATACAGGGTACTGACTGCATCTTCAATAAGCATTTTGCCGTAGCCCTGACGGTGATGATCATGACAAATATATAATTTGTCTATTTTCAATTCACCTGGAACCGCAGTTAGCACGCAACATGAAAATCCAATAATGGTATTATCTAATACCAGTTTTTTCCACCAGATTCTTTCATCGACGAGTTGTGACTGTATCAACATTGGACAATACCGCTGCGCGAGCATGTAATTAATCTGTTCAATTGAAAGTATATTCTGATACTGCCGCAGCCAGATTTTTCGGGCTAATGATGAAATGGTTGGGGTATCGTGTTTTGTGAGCGGCAGAATTTCAGGCATTTAACACTTTGTTGCTTGAGTTCTTGAAAGCGATCTCAGTATACATAAGTCAAGTAAAAAACTGCAGGCTGGCTGTTGAAAAACATCTATGTTGCCATCGCAGCGTTAAAAGCAAGTTCAAAATACTCATTTATTATACATAAACTTCACACGCTCACTTGTTCTTGCCTTGCGCGTCGCCTGCCTCAAAACATTTTTCAACGGTATGCTAGTTTTAATTTCATTATTGCACGGCTTTAACTACACCGTCTTCCAGTTCCACAACTCGATCGGCAATATCCAGAATACGATAGTCATGTGTTACCAGCAGAATGGTTGTATTTGATTCTTTTGCAAGTTGCTTTAAGATTTCGACGGCGTCATGACCGCTCTGCCTGTCCAGTGATGCAGTCGGTTCATCGGCTAAAATTATTTTAGGTTGCCCTACCAATGCCCTGGCAATTGAAACGCGTTGCCGCTGTCCCCCGGAAAGTGCTTCCGGCAAATGATGCAGGCGATCACCAAGTCCCACGGCCGTCAGTATTCTTTCTGCCCGGTTTTGTCGTTCTTTTTCTGTCAGATCATATTGCATTTCCAGTGTCATGCAGACATTTTGCAAAGCTGACAGGGATTTGAGCAGATTATGCTGTTGAAAAATATACCCGGTTTGCTGGCGTATTTTGACTTTATCCCGATCAGTGCTATTGACTAGCTGTTGGCCAAGTATCAGTACACTTCCGTTTGAAGCCTGGCGCAGACCGCCAATAATGGTCAGTAATGTTGTTTTGCCGGAACCGGACGGCCCGGTCATCAATACAATCTCTCCTTTCTGAATGGTGATATTGACACCTTTTAAAACAGGCTGTGTCAAGGCACCACTGCCGAAACTATAATTCAGATTGTGAACTTCAATAACCATAACGCTTAAAACATATCAGCCGGGTTAGCGGATTTAAGCCGGTGTATCGCCAGAAAGCCGGCTACGGCGCACATAAACAGAATAAAAACAAAAACGGTGATGATTTTGTCGGGTGTCATCAGCATGGGTATAAAAATCTGTGATTCAGCCAGATAGTACAAACTGTTTGAAAGCAGATATCCTGGGACGAAACCTAAAACAGCCAGAATAAGTGCGGAAGCAAATACCATGCGGACAAAATAGCCATGTTGATAACCCATGGCTTTCAGTGTGGCAAATTCAAAACGGTAATTGGTAATTTCGGTGAAAAGAATCTGGTATACAATCACCATACCAACGATAAGCCCCATTACGGTGCCAAAATTGAAAATAAAACCAATGGGTGCCGTATTTTCCCAGTAGAGCCGTTCATGTTCAAGAATCTCTTCATAGGTATAAATTCTTACAAAATCATTTAATTGTTCGCGCAATTCTTTTTTTACCTGCGCAATGGGTGCGTCTGGATGAAGCCGTATTACACCGATATCAATGTCGTTGGCACTTCTGTTGGGAAAAATTCGTAAGAAATTCAAATCGCTGGTCACTATATTGCCATCAGCGGCAAATGAAATGCCCAGCTGAAATATGCCTACAATTGTGACCTTGTAATCGTTGACTTCTGTCCTGTTCTGTCCGGCTTCCAGCATTTGGCGCACAGGACCGAATTCAGGACGCGAGTATTCATCAAACATAACGTTATCTTTAATCCTTAACGCATGTTTCATTTTTCTTATGGCTTCAATATCAAGCAGATCAGTATCCGGATCATAGCCATAAACGATCAGCGTGCGTTTAACCTGGGTGTCCATCGCTTTGAAGGTTGTCAGCGACAAATACAATGGCGCTACTTCTACCACAGCCGGGTGTCCGAGTGCGCGCATGAGTTCACTGCGTTTAAACTGCGTCGGGCGCCACATAGCTTCGCTTTGCTGGTGTATCAGGAATAAGTCACCATTCAGCTTCAACGGCATGGAAGCCGCGCTGGCGTACAGCGAGTCCTTAAAGCCCAATTGCATAAACACCAGTACGCAGGCAAATAAAACACCACTGATGGCGGCGGTCAATTTTGGTTTGTCGTGAATTAATTGCCGCCAGGCCAGACGTGCCGGAAAATACCATGCATTAATGAATTTCACGGTTCGATTTGCACGCGTACTTGACGGAAAATCTGGTGTCTCAGATCATTGACCGCATCCGATTCCAGTGTCAAGCGCACTTCAACAATACGATTGTCTCTATCAGCCAGTGGATCGGTATCGTTTAAGTCATTTTTTTTAACCTGATACCCTAGCTCCCTGACTCTGGCGTTATAAATCTGTTCAAAACCAATGGCGTTGATACGAGCATTCTGTCCAACTTTGATTTTAGGCAAATCTGATTCGTAAATCTCGGCAACAATATCCAGTTGCGTTAAATCCGCCATTTCTAGAAGCCCGTGATCATTGATTCTTTCGCCGGGCCGTGTCAATATCTTTAAGACAGTTCCAGAGATCGGCGCAAAAATAATTGTATTCCTGAGCTCCGCTTCGGCGATAAGCAGTTGGGATTTGGCATTTTCAATTTCCGCCGAAAAGCGCTGGATGTTCAATTGTGATTGCTTGAAGGCCAGATGCTTATTTTCCGCCAGCGAAGCGGTGGTCATTGATTTTTGCGATAACGATTCATAGCGCTGGTGCTCCTTTTGATTAAACGTTAGCGCCACTTTTTCAGATGCCAGTTGTGCTTCCAGTGCTTTGATACGGGTTTTCGCGGCGGCAACTTCCGCTTCTCGCTTTTTGTAATCGGACAACAATGCCAATCTCGCGCCCGATTCAACTTGATCGGACTCCTGAAAAAATAACTGTTCCACTCTGGCACCTTCAGGACCTGCATTATGCGAAACCTGAATCACCCGGGATCGCGGCTCAATATAGCCTAACGCACCTATGCCAAAGTTTTTATCAGTAAAATTGACCGCGTCTGCGTATCCGTATCCGGTAAAGGCTAAGAAAACAGGCAGCGCAATTAAAATTAAGCTTCTGATGATACTGCTTAAATATTTCATTATTTTGTTCTTTGCACACAGATTATGCTGCTCAAATCACTTAAGTGTGTCAATAAGCTGTTAATCTGAGTCAGCAACCAGGCCATCATCGATCCGTCCTTGCCAGTCTTCCATCCACTTCATAAAATCATCAGCCTGAAGCGGTTTGGAGATAAAATTTCCCTGTGCAAAGTCACAGCCAGTTTGACGAAGAAATGTCCAGTCATCTAAATCTGCGACCCCTTCAGCAACAACTTCCATGCCCAGCTGTTTGGCCATAGACAGACTGGCGTCATACATTGCTCGCAAAGTTTCATCCGCCCAAGCGTGATGCACAAAGCCCTGATCAATTTTGAGTTCGTCGAAAGGAATATCCCGCAATTGCGCCATTGAGGAATGTCCGGTGCCAAAATCGTCAATTGATAAATGAAACCGCTTGAGGCGTAATCGCGTCAGAATTTCAAGCGGAACACGCGTATCAGCACCCATTAACTGGCTCTCCGTCACCTCAAGTACGATACTTTGTGGCGAAACGCCATTTTCAATGGCGAGATTCACTACAAGATCCTGGAAATCCAGGGATGCCAGATTATCCATTGAAACATTAATCGCTACACGTAGCACTTGGCCACTTTCATGCCAGATCTTGGCCTGCGCCAGCGCTTGTTTAAGTACAAGACAGGTCAAATCATTGATCAAGCCACCTTTTTCTGCAATGTGAATGAACCGATCCGGCATCACAAGCCCATCTGTAGGGTGGTGCCAGCGTACCAGTGTTTCCACACCGATCACATCACCCGTCGCCACCCTTACTTTCGGTTGGTAATAGTTTACCAATTCATGGTTGGAAATGGCCGATTGCAACATTTGCGCGCTATATACTTTTGCTTCAGGCTGAAGCAGGTGCGGTTCTTCAGGTGGCTTCCATTTTTGGGTAATTGCAGCGAGCTTATCGGGACTGACCGGTTTGTGCAGATACCCCAGCATGGGTATTTTATGTGCATGAACCAGCTTTTCTGCAGTTTTTAACATCCGTTCATCCTCTCCGCTGACCAGAATAAGACTGCCTTGGTACTTTCGCTCCACCAGATAGCGTACAAATTCTATACCATCCATATTCGGCATATTGAGGTCCAGCAAAATTAAATCCGGGCAAGTGTCGGTATCATCGATTTTGGCAAGTGCGTCCGAGCCGTTGTCACAAGATTCTACCGACTCTAATCCTTGATTATTAAGCATTTTTGTAAGAATTTTGAGCATGAATGTGTCGTCGTCGACTATCAGAATCTTAATATCGGTGGCATTAGGCATGACATTCTTTTTTTTCTAAAAGCTGCATTTTGAAGATAATAAATAAAAATTAATGCTGTATAAGCAAATGATCATAGATGAATTTTATTGATGAGAACAGAGATTAAATAAAATTTAAGTGAAAAATTTTCAACTTGTTATTGCAGCCCTGAATCTAGCAGGGGAATTAGAAATGTGCAATGCGGTTGTCCGATACTGTAGCGAACAAACTTTTCGCTTGTTTCAAAATGGAGTTTTCAGCGACCTGTTAGCCCTTGTTTTGCATGCGCAGTCATCGCGCAATATACTGATCATTCATTATCCGAAAAAATAGAGGCATATATAATAATGACGCGTAAAGATGTGGAGATTCTCGAAAGAACAGTTTGTTACAAAGGGTTCTTTGGTATAGACCGTTACCGCTTGCGCCATCGCTTATTTAAGGGGGGGTGGAGTCAACCGATCATACGCGAATTATTCGAACGCGGGCATGCGGCGGCTGTCTTACCTTATGATCCGCTCAGAGACGAAGTAATCTTGATTGAACAATTTCGCGTAGGTGCCATGGATACGCCAAATGGTCCGTGGTTGTTGGAAATCGTTGCCGGCATCATTGAAACCGATGAAAAAGCGGAGGATGTGGTTAAACGTGAAAGTCTGGAAGAAGCTGATTGTGAGGTTACTGATTTGATTCCACTGTATGATTATCTGGTTAGCCCCGGTGGCATGACAGAACGGATCGCGTTATTTTGTGGTCGTGTGAATACCCAGTTTGCGGGGGGCATACATGGTGCAAAAGATGAGGGAGAGGATATCAAGGTACATGTCGCCTCCTTAGAAACGGCGCTGCAGTTTTTAGAGGCAGGAAAAATTAACTCGGCCAGTGCAATTATTGCACTACAATGGCTGATATTGAATCGCGATCGTGTGCGGGCGCAATGGCTGGCATGAAAAGTTTTTAACAATCGGTTAATGACGTGGGTACAGGCATGCACAATTCGAAATTAAATTACAGCATCATTTTTCTCTTTGTTTTCTGGTGGCCACTGTTATTATTCGCACAGAGTTCGCAACAGGCTATATGGTTAAATATTGACGGCGCTATCGGTCCCGCCACACAAGATTACCTTCAGCGCGGCTTTGACAAAGCCATAGAACAAAACAGCCAGATCATTATCCTGCAAATGGACACGCCTGGCGGACTGGATGTTTCCATGCGTGCGATTATTCGGGATATTATTGCTTCACCAGTACCTGTTGTCGGTTTTGTCTCTCCGAGCGGTGCGCGTGCAGCCAGCGCCGGAACATATATCCTGTATGCCAGTCATATCGCCGCTATGGCGCCTGCCACCAACCTTGGCGCGGCTACGCCGGTACAAATTGGTGGCCTGCCAGGTTCGCCAGGCAAGGATACCTTTGACAAATTTCAGGAAGATGAAGGCGCAGCAGATGGCGCATCACAGGATCCCATGTCAAACAAGATTGTCAACGATGCTGTCGCATATATCCGTGGTCTTGCGCAGATGCGAGGCCGCAATGCCGAATGGGCAGAAAAGGCGGTACGCGAGGCTGCCAGCCTGACAGCGGAAGAGGCGCTGGAAAATGACGTCATTGACCTGATTGCGACTAGCATTCCGGATTTATTATCTAAAATTGATGGACGCATCGTCAATATTTCGGGTCAAGCGTTGACATTATCAACGAAACAAATGGTCGTCGAACACTTTGAACCTGATTGGCGTACACGCTTGCTGGCTATTATTACAGATCCGAATATCGCTTATATTTTGATGCTGTTTGGTATTTATGCATTGATTTTTGAATTTTCTAATCCGGGCATGATTTTTCCAGGTGTCGTCGGCGCTGTTTGCCTGGTATTGGCATTATTCGCATTTCAAGTATTACCCATTAACTATGCAGGGCTCGCATTACTAATGGTTGGCATCGCTTTTATGCTGGCAGAAGTATTCGTACCCAGTTTTGGGGCGCTGGGCATTGGTGGCATGATTGCGTTTGTCATCGGGTCTGTGATGCTGTTGGATACCGGTGTTCCCGGATATGGAATATCCATCCCACTTATTGTGACGGTTGCTTTACTATCGGCCGCATTTTTCATGGCAGTTGTAGGCATGGCGATCAAAGCACGACAGCGTCCGGTGGTCAGCGGTATGGAACAGGTTGAACAGAGTACCGGAGAGGTGCTGTACGATTTTGATCGACAGGGCTGGGTCAGAATTCACGGTGAAAGATGGGAGGCAACAACCAGGGTACCGCTAAAAAGAGGTGAAAAAATACGGGTGACCGCAGTTAATGGACTGGTTTTGCAAGTTGAACCTTATTCGAACACTGCAGATTCGCAAGATACCGCAAGTCAAATCAAGGAGGGTTAATCGGATGGAAATTTTATTGATTATTCTGAGCATTGCTGTACTTTTTTTTGCCAGTGCTTTCAAAGTGCTGCGGGAATACGAGCGCGGCGTGGTATTTCAACTTGGCCGCTTCTGGAAAGTGAAAGGCCCGGGGCTCATTATCATTGTGCCTGTCATTCAGACCATGGTGCGCGTTGATCTTAGAACAATTGTCATGGATGTACCCAGCCAGGATGTCATTTCGCGTGACAATGTTTCCGTCAAAGTGAATGCGGTCATCTATTTTCGTGTGATTAACCCTGAACGTGCCATTATTCAGGTCGAAGATTATGATGCCGCCACCAGTCAGTTGGCGCAAACCACGCTGCGCTCCGTATTGGGGCAACATGAACTTGATGAAATGCTCGCCAGCCGGGAAAAACTTAACAACGACATTCAAAAAATTCTGGATGAACAAACGGAAGCCTGGGGTATCAAGGTTGCCAATGTCGAAATCAAGCATGTCGATATCAATGAATCCATGATCCGGGCCATTGCCAAGCAGGCAGAGGCTGAACGCGAACGGCGTGCGAAAATTATTCATGCCGAAGGCGAATTGCAGGCATCACATCATCTTCTGGAAGCCTCGCAGGTGCTGGTCAAAGAACCGCAGGCATTACAGCTACGCTATCTGCAAACACTCACTGAAATCGCCGGAGAAAAAAGCTCAACCATCGTTTTTCCACTACCCATGGAACTTATCGTGCCTTTGCAAAGAATTATTGAGAAGCATGCAAATCAGCAGGATAGTAATTCCAAAAAAGATGCAAATGTATAGTGTCAATCAGTTCGCTATCCCGAAGACCGCGTACTGTGCTGTATATGTTGCCCGCGAAAAATGCGATGTGGAATTCGATGTGGTGGCCAGCATTGCGATTGACAATACGGACTCAGCTTGAGCCCAGCCTAAATGAATCGCTGGTCTGGTAAACCCGTTCCAGCACGCCGTACGTAATGTGATGTTCCAGCTCGGATGCTTTTTCAGTGGGGCAAAATACGATGACGGTGATCACGCGTTTGGCATATTCATTTGTGCTGATCAGGATACGCGGTTCCGGGCCGGGAACATCGACACCGGTTCTTTTCTCAATAAATGCATTGTAACGTCTCGCAATTTCTATAAAATCCGTTGACAGCTGATTAACTTCACTGACAATCCATTGCTGGATTCTCATTACGTTTAGATGTGGCTCAATGGTGATACTGAAGCGGTGAAACACATAACGTTTGAAAAAATTCAGGTTTTTGATTGATACAGACAGAAAAAGGCTGTTTGGTATTACGATTGTTTTGCCGGTAAAGCTGTAATCGTTGGGTGATCTGTCCAATTCCTGCAGTGTGGTGGAGAACATGTTGTAGTCGATGACTTCACCCTGATGCGATCCCACCTCTATCCAGTCACCAATAGTGAATGCGCCCGTGCCCGCGCGCAGCATGGCGCCGCTGAAACATAGAATCAATTCCTTCGTCGCAATAACTAGTGCCAGCGTTACAGCGGCAATGGAAAAAGCAAAATTCTTTAGCTCCGGCCACCAGATTGCCAGCAATCCAAGAATAATAATCAGCCAGCTGAAATTTTTGACACTGGTAATCCAATGCCGATGGCCATCGGTCAGGATTTCCCTGTTGCGTTTGATCAGGTGCACGAACAACATTCGCAGTGATAGCACAGCCACTATCAATGTACAGCTTTGGACAAGCTGGTCGTCCAGATAAATTAAAAGAAGCTCAGACATGTATAGATCAGGTTTAAATGAGAGTTTTATATTGTTTCTTTAAGAATTGTAACAAAAACAGGGTTGTGTGCATGTGGTCTGTTCAGTATTCAATACCTTTGAGAAAGAATCAATTGCTGCAACAACATCCTGTCGATAGTTTTTGCTATATTTTCAAAAAAATCTTTCAATTGATTTTCTGGTATAGCTGTTATGTCCGTTGTTATGATGTGTGTAAGAATTACGCCTTTAAAATCACATTGCTGTCGTGAGCGTAGCAAAGATAAAACATGCGCGTCAATTGTTCGCAACTATCATGCTGGGCAGACGCTGCAAATTTTCATATATTTGTTCTGAATGTATGTCCAGGATTCCCGCATGGATTAATTCTTCAATGTTGCTGGCTGCGTTGGGTTTCTTGGTAAGGGAATAACCCTTGTCAGCGAAACCTGTCTTGCCGGTAATGCTGGGAAACTGACTGGCCCCATCATTCTTGAGTTGATGTAGTGCTGGCAGGCTGTTGAATAACTGTCTGTGTTGCTATTGTGGGATTTAGAAAGTTAAGCCTGGTTGAAATAAGCTGTTTTATTGGCGGGTGCACCCGAACCGGCAGTTCGGTAAATTGGTGGACTTAATGACAACAATTATGTCCATATTTACAGTCCAGCTCAGGTGCGCTTTCTCAAAGGTCTCGTTGATTGGAAAACAGGAGTACTGGTAATCCGAATTAAATACGGACACTGGTGCCATCAAATAACGGTACTGTCAGCGAAAAGTTTTCACCATACGTAAGCTTTTGTTCCTCGAGCATGCCCAGTGCAATCTGTTCACCCAACCGTAACGATTCGATGTAATCGGTGTAGTAGTGAACACCGGCCCAGTCTCTACCGATTGAAATATTACCGGCGAGCTTGTTCAATTCACCTTCGACGGTCAGTGTGTCGGGATAGATGGTGCTGACATCAAACAGTGACGTGCCATCGGCATTTGCTTCATAAGCAAAACGTGATCCACCGGACTTCAATTCCCATCCATGATCAAACCATGCCTTGAGAATCGTAACGCAAGCACCGGCTACGGTTGCATGTCCTGCGCCATAGGATGGGTGGGTTGGTGATCCTTCCGAAAAAGCCATCGGCAACAGCCAGTTATCATGTGTCCCATTTCGGGTTTCAATGACATTCGCAAGCTGGGAGGTGCCCGAAAATGCCGCTTCCATATTTGTCAATGCTGCAAGACGATTTCTGATTGTACTGTTGCCGTTACGGCGCTGATACAACCAACCGCCGACTGCTTCGGGTCGCAACCGCCGATGAATGTTGAATTTCTGGTAACGTACAGCCTTTAATGCCCGGGTCGCCACTTCGGTTACCAGTGTCAAAATATGCGGTCCACCGAATTGAGCAAAGCCCTGTTGCTTGTCTTTGTAGTCGGCCAGCTGGAATGGCAGGCCACGGTCAAAAGGTGCTTTCAAGCCCAGCAGAATGAGACAGGCGTTCAAGTAGGCTTCGTATAATGCATCATGATGCACATAAGTTGCAATGTCACGTGGCCTGGCAATAAAACGATAGCCAGCTTCGTAGCTTTCACGGTTGCGTACATCTGCGCCGTTTTGTACATCCAGCCATTCATTCCAGTTTTGCAGATAATCCACTTCTTCACAAGCGATACGAACACGTTGATCAGCACGAATGGCGCCATAAGCTATTTGTCCGTCGGTAATGGATTGTGCATTGGCTATACCGGTGTTGCCGATCAATAGAAATTGTGAGATATAGGGGCCCAGTTGTTCGCCGGGGGTGACGCCGCGAAATAGTTTTTCCAGAGGAACTGGCGTGGTTCCGTTTTCACTGAAAATACGCCTGCGCTGCAATGAATCGGGCAGCCGGTCAGTTGCACCGTTTAGATCATCTGTACGGTCAGAACGGAACCACCAGAATCGTTTCAGGGAATTCCGTGCGCTTTCGGTTGTCGCATTTGTGGCCCAATTGCGAAAAGGAATATCACGGCAGATTGCCATCCAATAAACTTCTGCCATCTCTGCAATCAATTCCTGGCTATCCAGTGAAGGGCAAGGCGGCATCGTCACCGATTGTGCATCAGGCCCTTCCAGATCATGGGTCAACCCGGCGCCCTGACTTTCCCAGGCACGTATACCGGGTGCGGGTGGATCGCTATAAGCATGTGACCAGTTGAGTAAGGGAGGCGAGTTCGGGTCCGCAGGATTGGCGTATTCAAAATCACCGTTTGGTTGAAACGGGCCGGGGCCAATGCGTAAACCGGCAATCTCGCTTTGCTCACCCGAGTCAATGGCGCGAACCCAGGCGTCATAATCGGATGGGTTTAATAAAAAACCATCTTTATCATGCGGCAGGCATTTTGTAAAATTACCAATGTAAGTTGGCGCGTTGTTTGCACGCGGGTCATTGTCACCGGAAATATTCTCGAAACGGAAGCGGTTCTCATCCCCATTACTATAATGGGTCGGATGGACGCGTGCTGCTGCGAGTTCAGCTGCAGCTTGTCGAACTGCAAGAGATTTTTGTCTTCGGTATTGCATACGGCCTCCTAGTATAAAGATTTATACAGATAATGATAAATTAACAATTTAACTTAAATTTATCATGGCAAAGGTGATGTAAAATACAGCTTACAGCTTTGCTTAAAGATTAACACTGGTCTTTATTAAATGCTGAAACATCACCTTTGTTGCAACCTGATGACTTCAGCACGCTTGTTGCTGGTTGTGTTTTTTACTACCGGATCCCAACTGATGACTTGAATCAAGTTCATCCATGTCTTGGGAAGCACAGGATGCTTGAGCTTCCGATGTGGCATTCAATCTTTTTAACTCGCTTCTTGAAGTGCTCATTTTATTATGGCTTGTGGCCATTCCAATTCGTTGCACGTCGCTGCTGATATAATCATTTGCAATGACGGCCGTATTTCCAGCGATTAATAGTGACAGCATACAGAAAACAATAAGCGTTTGGGTATATTTCATCAAATTTCCTTTAGATTAATGAGAACATTTTCAAAAAATGGCCATGTTGTATTGAATCGATAACGAGATTCAATCAAACACAGCGTTAGTACGCAATCAACTGAATGATGATGAATTTAGTTCGCTTTCCAGCGTCACTTGCAGAGGCAGGTTTTGCCTCTGCAAGTGACGTTGAAAACTGACCTGTCGAGTGATTACAGGATGCGTCGTCACCGCGTTGCAGCATTTGTCAGGGGCTACGACGACTGACAGCGAATCCTGTGAATGCTGCACACGTCATTCTCAATTGATGGAGTACAAGTCTAATAAAAGGCAGGAAATGTTTCTGTGAGATTTCACACAGGTAACAGTATATTTAACTGCGCCCGGGGAAAACACTGTGATCTGATTTTGATCCGGATTTATCAAATGTGTTGATTAATAGAAAGTCGGCAGTGACATGCCCATCCACAGCAGCACCAGAATAATCATGGTGATGCCTACACCTATGGTACCGACGATCATGCCGATGAGGATAGTGATGCCATCCTTGCTCAGCAGGCCTAATGACATAATGAGAATGCCCCATCCTGGAGGAAAATTGGTCAGGGGTATGGGAAGTGAGATAGACAAAGCGAAAACAAACGAAAAAATACCGATAATTCTCTCCCAGGTATGTACGCTGATATAGGTCAATCTGGGTTGCAGTTTTTTCTCAATTTTTTTTAACCAAGGACTCGCTTTGGCGATCAACTTTTCCAGACTGGTGCGTTTGATTTTCTTCTTTTCGATCCATGCTGGAAGCCAGGGCGCCTGCATGCCAATGATCATTTGCACCGAAAAAATGAACAATGGGATGGCAAAAAAAGTTGTGTAGCCTGGGGGCACAGGTACCGGAAGGCAAAGTGGCAGGGCGGCGATTGCCAATAGCACACCGAAACCACGTTCATGCAGTGAATTCTTGATTTCTCCCACAGTCAGGGTATCGCTTCGATAGACAATGACAACTGTTTCCAGTAATTCAGAGGTAGATCGTTCTTTATTATTATCGTTGTGATTAGTGCTCATCGGTTATTTCCATTTATTTCACGGTATCATTTCAGATAAACGGCGTTTGGTAAAGTAACAATGAGTGACCAGCTCTTATGTTTTAGTAAAGTTCATTTAAAAAGATTGTGCCGGCTTCTGATATGGTGTGTGTTTATTCATGTCGGAGTGCGTCAACGGGTTTGAGCGAAGCTGCTTTCCTGGCAGGATAAAAGCCGAAAAAAATACCGACAGCGGACGCAAACATAAAAGCGAGTAGTATCATGCTAAGTGTGATGACAACCAGCATGTCAACAACCTGACTGACAATCCATGCACCGCTGATCCCGAGCGTCACACCGATCATCCCACCCATAAAACATATCATCATGGCTTCCAGCAGAAATTGAATCAGAATGGCACGCCGATTGGCGCCGACTGCCATGCGAATACCTATTTCACGCGTACGCTCCGTGACGGATACCAGCATGATATTCATAATGCCTATGCCACCCACCACCAATGAGATGGATGCTATTGCCCCCAGTACAATGGAAAGAATTTTTGCTGTCCCGGTTGCGACGTCAGCGATCGCAGTTAAGTTGCGCACTGTAAAATCATTTTCCATACCGTCGGAGATGCGATGACGTTGTCGCAAAAGTTGCGTGATTTCAATTTCAGCTTCTTCCATGAGTGCGGCCGATTTCCCCTGAACCAACATATAGCGAATGGACCCTGGGAATTGGTTGCCGGTGATTTGACGCTCGCTGGTCGTAATGGGAATAAAAACATTGTCATCCTGATCGCGCCCGCTCAGGCTTTGTCCTTTAGCGGCCAGAACGCCCACAACGAGAAAGGGGCGGTTGGTGATGCGGATGGTTCTGCCAACAGGATTGACTGTGCCAAACAGGTTGCTGGCTGTTACGGAACCGAGGACGGCAACCCGTGTAGCTGACCTGACATCAGATTCAGAAAATATTGTGCCATCTTCGATTACCCAGTTGCCAACGGAGAAATAGTCCGGCGTGGTGCCGGTAATCGTTGTGCTCCAGTTCTTTGCACCGAAATTCAGTTGAGCCGTACCGCTGATTACGGGGCCGGTGGCGTTGATTGACGGTAATTCATCAATTGCTCTGGAGTCATTGACAGTCAGGGTTTTGACGCTGCCGCTGCCGAAACTCAAACCACCCGATGAAGTTGCGCCCGGCAGCACAATAAATAGATTGCTGCCCATCGTTTCAATAGATTGATTAATTTTGGTTTGTGCGCCTTGCCCTATTGAGAGCATGAGGACGACGGCCGCTACACCGATAATCATGCCAAGCATGGTCAGTCCGGTGCGTAATCGGTTCATGCGCAAAGCACGCAAAGCTTCTCCAATGATGGTGACAAGATTCATCTGATTAAGTTGTTAAATATATCAGTTAGATTATGTTGTTGCCTTTGTTTTTTCAGGTAAAAGGTTGTTGAAAAGCTATCTGTGTTGCCACTGTTCCGTAAAAACAGACTCAAAATGGCCACTTATTATACGAATCATAGATGCATAACTCCGCTTTTTATTCTGCATATTATGTGCCTCACCCTTCAGGCCAGTTTTCAGTTGTTCAAAATCTGCTTGCAGTAGTTTTATCATGGGTTGTTGTCCTGCATTGACTGCTTTGAGAACGTTTCTCGACAATCTGTTAAATATTTGGACAACCTGTCAATCAATCATATGTCCGTACCTGAGTTGTGTGTAAGCGCTTGTTTTCCGTCATATACAATGCTTCCGTCCCTGATCCGAATCAGTCGTCTCGAATAAGCAGCGATTTCATTTTCATGTGTCACCAGTACAATAGTCATGCCTCTCTCACGGTTGAGCTGTTCGAATAATGCCATAATTTCTTCGCTTGTTTGCGTGTCAAGATTGCCTGTGGGTTCATCAGCGAGTATCAATGGGGGGTGGTTGATGAGCGCGCGACTGATGGCCACGCGCTGCTGCTGGCCGCCTGACAACTGATTGGGGTGGTGCATGGCAAATTTCTCCAGTCCGGTGCGGCGTAGCTGTTCAAGCGCTTTTTTACGGCTTGTGACGCGGTTCTCGCCTGCGTAGAGCAGCGGTACGGCGACATTGTCCAGTGCGGTCATCCGGCTTAGCAGATTAAAGCCCTGAAAAACGAATCCAATATAACGATTCCGAATGCGTGCCAGTGCATCATTGGATAGCGTCGCAACATTCTGGCCTTCCAGCCAATAATCACCGCTGGTGGGTGTGTCAAGACAACCCAGAATATTCATTAGTGTTGACTTTCCTGAGCCGGAATGACCCATAATGGCGACAAACTCACCTTTTTCGATGTTTAAGTTGATGTTTTGCAACACAGGGTTCTGAATCGTTTTTCCACTAGCATCAATAAGATTATAGCTTTTGTACAGATGATCGATACGGATTAAGGCTGATGACGCGGCGCTGGATTGAGGTGTTAACATCAGAACATTCTGAATCTGAATTTAGTTTCCGAATCTTTTTTCTCACTTTTCTCCCGAATAATAACCGAATCCCCTGCCTTGACGGTGCCGGTAACGATTTCAGTAAAATTGCCATCGGTGATGCCGGTGATAACAGGGGTTGCGACAGGTTTGCCATCAATCAGGCGATAGAGTGTGGACTCATTATTTTGTCTGCCTGGCTGCTGACTGTCACTTGCTGCCGGATCTTTAGGTTGATAGCGTAATGCGGCGTTGGATGCGCGCAGTACATTTTGCCGTTGATCAACGACAAAGTGGATGTTGGCGGTCATGCCCGGTAAGAGTATGCCTTCATCGTTATTGACCATGGCGACAACATTGTAGGTAACTACGTTTTCCTGTATGGTTGGATTGAGGCGGACTTGTTTGACTGTGCCGTTAAATGTACTGTTCTGGTAGGCATCTACGGTAAAATTGATCGGTTGGTCTATACGTAATAGTCCGATATCCGCTTCGGCGACACTGATGTTGATCTGCATTTCACGTAAGTCTTTGGCAATCTGGAACAGAATGGGCGTCTGAAAATTCGCCGCAACAGTTTGACCGATATCAACATCGCGTGCAATAACAACGCCTGAAATCGGTGACTTGATAATGCTGTAATTCAGATTGGCGCGATCCCGTTCAACCTGCGCCCGGCTGACCGCCAGCAGTGCGCGGGCCGCATCCAATTCCTGTCTGACAATGTCCAGCGCTTCAGAAGAGATAAAACCCGTTTCATGTAAGGTGCGATGGCGCCTTAGTTTGCTGTCAGCAATATTGTATTGTGTTTGTGCACTGAGCAGATTGGCTCTGGATTGCTGTAGTTGTGCCTGTAGTAAGGCAGGGTCCAGTTCAGCCAGAATCTGGCCGGTTTCGACCTGGTCGTTGAAATCGGCGTGCAGTTTGGCCACGGTGCCGGAAACCTGTGTGCCTACATTGACAAGTACGACCGGGGTCAGCGTGCCGTTAGCGGAAATGGTTTGGATGATATCGCCACGATCAATTGTGCGCGTCAGGTAAGGGTTGATTTTGGCTACATTGTCATCTCGCATATACCAGTAGGTGGTAATCGGAATAAGTAATAGCGCAATGATAACAATAGGTTTTGTGTTGCGAATAAACATGCGTATAAATTGAGTCGGGTTTAAGGAGTATCGTGCAAACAAAGTGCCAGAGTGGCAGGATAGAAATGGCCAGCAGGCTGGTGACATTCTATGGCGCCTGAAGTTTCGGTGTAAACAACTGATTCATAATGCGCATCAACACCCTGTGAATTCGGTCCTTTCTCCAGACTGCGTCTTGAAAATACGCGCATGACGAATTTCAATGGCCTGTTTAGCGCTGATGTCTGCATATTTGTATTTGAATCCGGGTGAATTGTTTTATTATTAATTTTTTTATAAACCATGGCTGGGCTGTTGTCAGCAAATAAAATAAAACAGCTATTCGCTTTAATGCATCAAAAAATTGTTTCAAAATAGTGCGTTTTGCTACGATGGTTGGTTTTGAACTGCTTCCAAGCTTTGTACACTGAGACAAGCTGTGATAGGGCCGGTTCAATGGGTTGAGTCGAAGTGCCGTGATCTTTTTCATGTTATTTCAGTAAATAAAATTGACTGAATGCTATCGTGTTTATAGTAAACTTTCCAATCACTTGTTAAAATTGCGACCTTAACGTTTATAAAAACATTTTACTTAACAATAATACTAGGATTGTCCATGACTATCGAAGATTTTCGTCCTTCTAAAAAAATAACAACATTTTATCCACCCCAGCGCATGTTAATGGGTCCAGGTCCATCTGATACGCATCATCGTGTTTTATCCGCCATGGCACGCCCGACGCTCGGCCATCTTGATCCGGTTTTTGTAATTATGATGGAAGAGATCAAAGAACTGCTACGCTATGCATTTTTGACCAAAAACAAAATGACGTTCTCAGTTTCAGCTCCCGGCTCAGTCGGTATGGAAATGTGTTTTGTCAACATGATTGAACCGGGTGACAAAGTGGTTGTATGCCGTAATGGTGTGTTCGGTCCGCGTATGGTTGAGAATGTTGAACGTCATGGTGGTGTGGCCGTAGTCGTGGATGACAAATGGGGTGAGCCTGTCGATCCGCAAAAAGTGGAAGACACTCTTAAACAACATCCTGATGCCAAAATTCTGGCTTTTGTTCATGCTGAAACTTCGACGGGCGTATTGTCGGATGCCAAAACACTTTGTGAAATTGCGCGTCGTCACGATTGTATGACAATTGTAGATACGGTGACATCACTCGCCGGGTCGCCAATCAAGGTGGACGAATGGGGAATTGACGCGATTTATTCCGGCAGCCAGAAATGTCTTTCATGTCCGCCTGGATTGTCACCGGTCAGCTTTTCCGAGCGCGTGACTGATTTTGTAAAAAAACGTAAAGTGAAGGTGCACAGCTGGTTTATGGATATAAACCTGTTGCTGGGCTATTGGGGATCATCTACACGTACATATCACCATACCGCACCAACCAATGCGCTTTATGCGTTGCATGAATCTCTGGTGATGCTGTCTGAAGAAGGACTGGAACATTCATGGGCACGGCATAAACGTAATCATGAGGCATTGAAGGCAGGTTTTGAGACGATGGGTATACAATATGTGGTTGATGAAAAATATCGGTTGCCACAACTGAACTCGGTTTTTATTCCGGACGGTATTGATGATAAAGTTGTTCGTGCCAGATTGCTCGATGAATACAGTCTGGAAATTGGCGCCGGACTCGGTGACTTTGCTGGAAAAGTCTGGCGTTTTGGTTTGATGGGTACATCCAGCAGGGTCGAGAATGTACTGACATGTCTGAATGCATTAGAGGTTGTATTGTCGGATATGGGTATGAATCTGAAGCGTGGAGCTGCGGAAGCAGCTGCGCATCAGAGCTATGCAGCGAATCCGATGTCTTAAGGCTTCATTTTCTGGAAAGGCGTACTTGTGTTTTTTGAAGTTTGTCTTTGCGTAACATAAAGTCTAGGCCGCTTTTCTGCTTTTGATTCTACTAAGCGGAAGAGCGGCGCTTAAATAACTAACCTGGGATGATCCGTTCATCATGCTTCTGGATTTTCCTCTTTCCATTGTTGCTGCATCACTGTTAGCATTTTTTGTATCCTATTTTTCAATTGTATGGCTGATCAAAAGGAAGAACGCATCGGTTCTGGATTATCCTAATTCGAGATCGCTGCATACTGTTCCGGTATCACGTGTTGGCGGTGTTGGATTGTTATTTGGCGCGCTGTCAGTATGGATTGCTTTTTCGGCAGTGCTTCCTGTCCCAGTGTGGCTGGGCATTATTGCGCTGTCGGTTATATCTTTTGCCGACGATATCTGGTCAATGCCTGTTGGGTACCGGTTATTTGTGCATACTCTGACTGCACTTGGGTTTTGCATCACTCTACTGCTTGATGCATATGGATGGTTACCGGTGATGATCTGTGCACTGGCGGTGATATGGACATCAAACCTGTTTAATTTTATGGATGGATCGGATGGGCTGGCGGGTGGAATGGTGTTAGTCGGATTTGGTTATTACGGATTGGCGGCCTATCTGTCCGGAAATGTCAATTTTGCCTTGGTCAATTTTTCGCTTGCTGCAGCGTCACTTGGATTTTTGTTTCATAATTTTTATCCGGCGCGAATTTTTCTAGGTGATGTCGGCGCTGTTCCGCTAGGTTATTTCGCGGCCGTGATGGGGTTGCTGGGATGGATAAACGATTTGTGGTCGCTATGGCTGCCGTTATTAATTTTTTCACCCTTCATTGCCGATGCGACAGCTACACTTATTAAACGGAGTTTCCGCGGTGAGAAAATCTGGATGGCGCATCGCGAACATTATTATCAACGGATGGTGCAAAGTGGTTTCGGGCATCGTAACACGGCGTTGCTGGGCTATGGTCTCATGCTCATTGTAGGGGCATGTGCTCTATGGGTGAATAATCAGGATATGAATATTCAGTTTATGGCTGCAGCCATTTGGGGATTTATTTATCTGGGGTTAATGTTGATGGCAGATTTGGGTAAGAAGCCTTACTCGGGTGATATATAAGATGTTTGGAAACAAGTACGGAATACGTTCAGTTATTGCATTTTCCCATGATCTGGTTGCTGTGGTTTTATCCTGGTTACTTGCCTTCCTGTTTTATGCAGATTTCAATATCTCCGTTACGCCCTTTGTTCTACTGTTGGATTCAATGCCTTGGATTCTGCCGACACAGGCAGTTATTTTTTTATGGCTAGGGTTGTACAGGGGATTGTGGCGTTATGCCAGCCTCCCTGATCTGAAACGTATCACGGTAGCAGTATTGCTTAGCGGGGTCTTAAGTACAATCGTTTTTTGGAATCTGGGGTTGCTGGGCGTCATACCGTATTCGATTAACGTGCTTGCGCCGATTTTATTGTTGCTGATCATGGGGGGGAGTCGCCTGGTTTATCGTGCATGGAAAGAGCGGCGACTTTATAGTCTCGAAAATTATGAAGGTAAACTGGTGCTGATACTGGGTGCAGGAAGCACAGCGGTTAATCTTGTTAAAGACCTGGCAAGCAGCCGAGATTGGCATGTGGTTGGCATGTTGGATGATGATCCAAGAAAGCTGGGTACACGTTTGCGTGGTGTGCGCGTGTTGGGCGTAATTGATGACTTACCGCACTGGGTGCATAAATTGAATGTGGGTCATGTCATTATTGCCATGCCATCGCTTTCGCATCGCGTGCACAGACATGTATTGGAAATGTGCTCAGAAATGGGAATCAAAGCCATGATTGTGCCTTCCTACCAGGATCTCATTAGTGGTAAAACGACCGTGTCACAAATTCGAGAAATCCAGCTGGATGACCTTTTGGGTAGAGCGCCAGTTGTCCTGGATGACGAAGGACTGCATGGTTTTCTAACTGGAAAAACGATACTTGTAACAGGCGCGGGAGGTTCAATCGGTGCTGAATTATGCCGTCAGATTATCGCATTTGAACCGGTGCATCTTGTTTTGTTCGAACTCAATGAATATGCGCTCTATTGTGTGCAGGAGGAGTTTCAGGAGGAATTTCCCGATACGTCCATGTCCTTTGTAATTGGAGACATCAAAGATAGCGCACGACTTGAACAGCTGTTTATACAGTTTTCCCCGTCCGTTGTCTTTCATGCCGCAGCTTATAAACATGTGCCGCTGATGGAAAATGAAAATGCCTGGCAGGCGGTTCTCAATAATGTCATGGGTACTTACGTTCTTGCCAGTACAGCTATTCGTCACAAAGTAGAGAAGTTTGTGCTGGTTTCAACCGATAAGGCAGTTAATCCCGTTAACATTATGGGTGCGAGCAAACGTCTGGCGGAAATGGTATGTCAGGCAATGCAGCAATCGATAAAAAATCATGAACAGATTACCTGTTTCGTAATGGTGCGCTTTGGCAATGTATTAGGCAGTGCGGGCAGTGTTATTCCAAAATTCCGCAAACAAATTGCCAGTGGGGGGCCAATCACAGTTACGCATCCTGAAATGACCCGATATTTTATGTCGATTCCAGAGGCCGCACAATTGGTTTTGCAGGCGGGCCTGATGGGTGGTTCGAAAGGTGGTGGAGAGATATTCGTGATGGATATGGGCGATCCCGTCAAAATTACGGAGCTCGCCAGTGATTTGATTCGTTTATCCGGATTGGGAGAAGATGATATGCGTATCATTTACACCGGATTGCGTCCCGGGGAAAAATTGCACGAAGAATTGTTATCTGCAAATGAAAACACAGTACCAACGCCGCATACGAAATTAAGTATTGCGCAGGCGCCCGAAGTCAATGCACAGTGGCTGGTTGCATTCGTAACGCGTTTTGAAAATATTAAAACACTCGGCGATGAAGAGGCGCGCAAAGAACTGGCGCGGTGGGTGCCTGAGTATTCACCGAACGGTGAGAGTGTGCATTGATTTATTTTTCTAGATTTTTTCAGCTATGACGCCATTTTCCAGCAGGAAAATACGATCGATATGATCTATAGTTCTGGGCATTGCATGCATCAAAATGATTGTAGTACGATTTTGCGTAAGTTTGGCGAGTATCTCATTCAATGACGTTTGGTCAGATTGCAGCCATAAGTCGTCAATAATCAAAATGGATGGCTTTTTAAGCATTGCACGCGCGATTGCAATGTGTTGCCATTGTTGAAGGGTCAGGTTCGTGCCTTTTTCATCAACCCGGGTTTGGAACCCGTCCGGCATTTCACGTATAAAAGTCGAAGCCCGGGCGCTGTAGGCGGCGGCTGTGATGCTTGCTTCATCGGCACATTCGGTTGAGCCATAAGCAATGTTGCCCGCGATTCTGTCATTCAGAATAAGCGATTCACTTGAAATCAGGGCAAATTGAGCGAGTAAATCAGCATGCTTGATTTCAGTAAATGGGTTGTCGTCCAGTAGCATTTTGCCTGTTGTTGGTTGATAAAAACCAAGCATCAAGTCGACGATTTGTGATCGTAGATGTTTTGTTTTGCAAATTATGGCAACAGTTTCACCGGACCTGATTTCCAGATTAACCCTCTGCAACATCGGCTTCTCCAGTTTCTGGTCGAAAAAACTGATATGATCAAAAGTCAGTTTGCCTTGTGATTTGGGTAATGTCTTGTCGCTATCATCAGAAACAGTGTGCTGATCAAGTAGCGAGAATACCTGTTCCAGATATTTTTGCGCAACCTGTAATGCACGGGGAATACTTGCCAGCCGCCTGATGGGCGTAATCAATAACAGCAATGCCGTAATAAAAGCGCCTGTTTGTTCCAGTGTAAATGCGCCTTTCAAAATCTGCTGAGTGATTAAATAGGTGATCGCCACGACAATGAGCATCATGACAAGCTGGCACAACGTGGCAACGAAGGCTATGTAGTTGATTTGTTGCATGTCATTATTCTGTATTGACTGCGCGTCGTTTTTCAGACGCTGACATTCTTGTTGCTGACCTCCATATAATCTGATCAGCCGATAGTTTTCAATGGATCTCTGCAAGTGGCTGGTAAGTTTGTTGACAGCCGGTGCGTGAGTATGTGATTTTACATCTTTTTGATTCTGAACGATTTGCAGCATGATGACGGCAAACGGAATCAAAAGCAGTACTAGTAATGCAAAATTCTGGTCTAGCCATGCCAGGCATAATACCAGGCTGATGACAATAAGCGTATTTCGGACAAGTATGGTAATGATCTGCACCGTCGAGCGGGAAGTTTGTTTGATGCTGATCAACACAGTATCAATTGCGTGATGTTTATTCAGATTTTGATAATATTGGTGTGGTAAGTTAAGCAGTTTGTCAAACAGAGCGCAGTTAAGTTGCATGCAGAGACGATTGCCTGCTTTTCGCATTAGATAATGACCGCCATAATCGGCGAGGCTGCAAGTAATCAATAACATCATCATTGTTAACATGCCTGTTTGTATGGCTGCGGCATTTTTTTCTACAAAAGAAGCAAGGAGTATCTGTTGGATCAGAATGGGAAGTATTGACAGGGTGACCGCTATGATCAAAAAAAATAGAAATGCCCAGAGGATGACTGTCCAGCAGGAAGTCATTTCTTCTATAAGACGTTTATAGTAGTGTCTGTGAATCATGAATATAAAAGCTGTATTAGCGATAGATATTTAGAATGTGAAGAGTGAATTTATTCGGTCGGCGCGTCTTTTAGCCATTATTCTAAGCCAGAAGTGCCTTTTGGGGTTTATGTAATTATGCAGGCATATAGTACAATGGTGTTTTTTTGTTTTAACAGTTTTTTATAGAGAATTTCTACTACAGATTCGGAATTGAATGCAAATGCTGCAATTGTTTTGCTTCGAAGCTAGAGCCAGAGAATATCGACAGTGATTACATCGACAATACAGTCCAAGCAAGATAATACGCTTCCTCAAGTGCGTCATAAAAAGGGTATTGTCCTGGCTGGCGGTTCTGGAACTCGTCTTTATCCTGTAACACAGGCAATATCTAAACAGCTGCTGCCGGTTTTTGATAAACCGATGGTGTATTATCCGCTCACTACATTGATGCTGGCAGGTATTCGTGACCTGCTGATTATATCGACACCTCAGGATATATCACATTATGAACTGTTGCTGGGCGATGGACATCAATGGGGTATTAATATTACTTATGCTGTCCAGCCGTCACCGGAAGGGCTGGCGCAGGCTTTCCTCATCGGTGAATCCTTTATCGGCAGTGACCATTCCGCGCTTGTGCTCGGTGATAATATTTTCTACGGCCATGATTTACATCATTTGTTATTAAGCGCTGTGGAACGCCCCTCAGGTGCGAGTATTTTCGCCTATCATGTGCACGATCCGCAGCGTTACGGTGTTGTTGAATTTGATACGAATGGACGGGCCATCAATCTGGAAGAAAAGCCGCAACAGCCCAAATCTAACTATGCGGTAACCGGTTTATATTTTTATGATCAGCATGTTGTTGATTATGCGAAAAGCATTCGACCTTCACACCGCAATGAACTTGAAATTACCGACCTTAATCGAATTTACATGCGGCAGTCGGCACTGCATGTTGAAATAATGGGTCGCGGTTATGCCTGGCTCGATACCGGTACGCATGAATCACTATTGGAAGCGAGTCATTTTGTGGCGACCATTGAACATCGGCAGGGACTCAAAATTGCCTGTCCGGAAGAAATTGCTTTTAAGCAGGGCTGGATTGATGCGGCGAAGCTTGAAGCACTAGCAATGCCCCTTGCCAAGAATGGGTATGGTCAATATTTGTTACAGGTACTGAAACGCGAGTATTGAGAAAAATTCCTATTGATTGATTTTTTTTAACTATGAAAGCAACACAACTGGCAATCCCTGAAGTTATTTTATTAGAGCCGAAAGTTTTTGGTGATGAACGCGGATTTTTTTTTGAAAGTTTTAATCAGCGTCAGTTCGATCAGGCAATTGGCAAGCATGTCACGTTTGTGCAAGGAAATCATTCCCGTTCTGTCAAGCATGTTTTACGTGGGTTGCATTACCAGATCAAGCAACCGCAAGGTAAGCTGGTACGCGTTGTTGCCGGCGAAGTTTATGATGTGGCTGTAGATATTCGCCGATCATCTCCGACTTTTGGTCAATGGGTGGGTGAAATTCTGAATGCCGAAAACAATAAACAGCTCTGGGTGCCTGCCGGATTTGCGCATGGTTTTGTTGTACTTTCGGAATATGCCGAATTCCTGTACCAGACAACCGAGTACTGGGCACCTGAACATGAACGATGCATTATCTGGAATGATCCAGCGCTGGCCATTGACTGGCCCATTGATTGCCAGCCCGTTCTTTCGAACAAGGATGCGCAGGGAAAACCCTTCGAATTGGCAGATGTTTATATGAATTAATATCTTGTTAAGGCTCTGAGATGATAGTCTGATGATGAAACAGAAATCGGTTTATGTGTGCACAGAATGTGGTGGGCAGACGTTGAAATGGCAAGGTCAGTGTCCGCATTGCCAGTCCTGGAATACACTGATTGAAACGGTGACAGAAAAGCAGATGTCACGTTTCAGCCCGGTATCGGAAACAGGCAAGGTGCAGAATCTGAGTGACATCGAGGCATTTGAAGAACCGCGCTATGCTACTGGTATTTCCGAAATGGACCGAGTGCTGGGAGGCGGTTTGGTTCGTGGGGGCGTTGTGCTTTTGGGCGGAGATCCTGGGATTGGCAAGTCTACTTTGTTGTTGCAGGCTTTGTCCCATATGTCGGGATATCAACAGGTTCTGTATATCAGTGGAGAGGAATCAGCACAACAGGTGGCATTACGTGCTAAACGTCTGACGTTGAATGTTCAGGCGGTGCCGCTTTTTGCAGAAATCCAGCTGGAAAAAATTCAAGCGGCGCTGAACGAACATAAACCACGTGTTGCGGTCATTGATTCCATTCAGACTATT
The DNA here is from genome assembly GCF_003046585.1 of Nitrosomonas aestuarii. Classification (GTDB taxonomy): domain Bacteria; phylum Pseudomonadota; class Gammaproteobacteria; order Burkholderiales; family Nitrosomonadaceae; genus Nitrosomonas; species Nitrosomonas aestuarii. The sequence goes on from NZ_QAAE01000009.1 coordinate 37,180, forward strand.
TATTCGGAAGCGTTGCAGTCTGCGCCGGGTTCCGTGGCTCAGGTACGTGAATGTGCTGCACAATTGACGAGACTGGCCAAAGCCAGCGGCACTGCTATTATTCTGGTTGGTCATGTTACCAAAGAAGGTGCATTAGCGGGGCCACGCGTGCTGGAACACATGGTTGATACCGTTTTGTATTTTGAAGGCGATATGCATTCCAGTTTTCGATTGGTCCGCGCTTTCAAAAACCGGTTTGGTGCAGTCAATGAACTGGGCGTTTTTGCCATGGGTGAGAAAGGCTTGCGCGAAGTCAGAAATCCATCGGCATTGTTTTTGTCGCATCATGACGGGCAAGTGGCGGGTTCCTGTGTCATGGTGACTCAGGAAGGCACGCGCCCACTACTGGTAGAAATTCAGGCGCTGGTCGACGAAGCACGCTCTCCGCATCCCAGGCGATTGTGTGTCGGCCTGGAACAGAACCGGTTGGCCATGTTGCTGGCCGTTTTGCATCGCCATGCCGGTGTCCCCTGTTTTGACCAGGATGTTTTTGTCAATGCGGTAGGGGGTGTGAAAATCACAGAACCCGGCGCGGATCTCGCAATTCTGCTGGCGATCGTTTCATCTTTAAAGAATAGACCGCTGATAGAAAAAATGGTGGTGATCGGTGAAATTGGCCTGGCCGGTGAAGTGCGTCCTGTGCAGCGCGGACAGGAGCGTTTGAAGGAAGCAGCCAAGCTGGGTTTTACACGCGCGATTATTCCGCTGGCCAATAAACCCAAGCAGGCTATTTCCGGTATTGAAATTACCGCTGTCGGCAGAATCAGCGAGGCAGTTGCGCATATGTATGGGTGATCATAAATGTGTAGCAGCAATGTCCACAAAAGCCGTGCATGAAAAAACGCGATTGTGGTTATTGGCGATTTTTTCCATAGCGATTGTTCTGGCTGCGGTAGCGATGCCGCCGATTTCACAACCGCATACTTATCATCTGTTTGCCGATCAGCGAATGATGCTGGGAATTCCTAATTTTATGAATGTGGTTTCCAATCTTGCGATTTTGTTGAGTGGATTGATGGGATTGTCGTTACTCTGGCGGTCATACAGCATGTCGAATAAGTATGGTAATCGTCCGATTTTTATTACTGCAGCAGAATACTGCCCATACCTGGTTTTGTTTACGAGTGTTGCCATGACGGCGCTTGGTTCCGCCTACTATCATTGGCATCCCGATAATACCGGTTTGTTCTGGGACAGACTGCCGATTGCGATAGGAGTCACCGCTTTGTTAGCAGCAGTCCTTTCTGAGCGTGTCCATCCGAGACTTGGATTTTGGTCATTACCAGTGCTTGTATTGATGGGTGCGAGTAGCGTCATGTATTGGTATTGGGGCGAGGAACAGGGTGCCGGCAATCTAAATTTTTATATTGTTATTCAATTTTATTCATTACTACTGGTTGTGCTTTTAAGCTTGCTTTTGCCTTCCCGTTACACGCACGGAAACGATATTTATAAAATAATCGGACTTTATGCCGTGGCTAAACTGGCAGAAATCCTGGATCAGCAAATTTTCGACTTCGGTCAAGTCATTAGCGGACATACTGTGAAACATTTGATTGCGGCATTGGCGATTTGGTGGATAGTGAAGATGTTGCAGAGAAGAGCATTTGTTGTTGACAAGAAAGCAATCGCATAAATCTGTTCCAACTGTCTCAGTTGACGCCCGTCTATAGCAAAGATGCTTTTAGAGTTGAATTCGTTTTTTGCTGTCTGATAATGCAGCTGAATTTGTTGTAGAGAAAATATAAAAACCCTTAGGAATCCTAACGGTATACGCTACAATTGTTTGTGCAATGATTTAATGTCACATGTTGAAATTTCAACAGCAGGAAATGACTAAAATAAATACACTTATATTTTGATTAGGATTGTTAAATTTATGAAATGGAAATATTTCATGTTGGCACTTATGCTGGCATGTATCGACGCGAATGCGGGTAACGATACATTGGATGCGGCAATTGGTGGTGGCATTGGCGGTGCTGTCGGAGCAGCGATCGGTAATGAACTGGGTGGTCGTAACGGCGCGATCATCGGCGGAGCATTGGGCGCAACTGCTGGGGCGCATATTGCAACTGATCGGGACGCGCACCATGGGGCGCCGCAAAGAGATCTCTATCACAGAGATGCTTACAGAGATCCACGTTACGAATATCATCATCAGCGAAGTGGTAGTCCTGACTACCATTGTCCTCCAGGGCAGGCCAGGAAAGGCCGCTGCTGATTCTGAAAAGTCTAAAGTGGATAAGGTAAAGAGCAGCAGAAATGCTGCTCTTTTTTTTAGAATTGACCTTCGTGTATGTAAGGTTGCGACCATAAAATCACTTGCATGAGCACTGACTTACGCCATGCATCTTGCATTTTATCGACATCTTCACTGGAATGGCCGTCTTTTTCCAAAAATGGCCGTAGTGTTGTGGTGATTGGCACTTGCAACGCCAGAATGTAACGCAGATTGATGATTGGCACTGCATCTACGTTATCGGTTTTATTCTTCTTGATACTGTGATGTCGCAGACCGATTTCATACTGGTAATTCAACCAGTCCTGGTCATAATTGGCATTTGCAGTATCCAGAATCCATTGGCCAAAACGCTTGCGGACAGCGCCGAGATAATCCGTGTTGGGTTGGTTATCAGACTTGTTGGTAAAATAGTGCAGCAGAAATGGCGTGGATCCGACAAAGCCGTACCAGACATCCAGAATTTGTTCAACCTGGTCTTTCAGGATATCGCGTGACATTTTCAAATAACGCACGTCTTCATCGCCAAACAAAGCGGCTTGTTTAATGTTGGCGAAATCATCCATAGATAAGGGGGATTTTGCAACTTCGGCACTGCCATAGGTATATCCAGGTATATTGGTTGTCATAAGATTTCCTTTGTATTGATTTACTTTTGAAGAATGTTGAACATGTTGACATATGCAACAGTCATACTGGTTGCAGTATGCATCGTTAAGTTAAGCAAGGAATTCTGGCACGGATATTGTAAACCGTGGTCAGAATCAATGCTGGGCGCGATTTTACTCCAATGGGTTGCGAAAGAGTATAGTGTCGATTGGTGTCTGTGTTGAATCGTTTTAAGTGTTCAGTTAGCTGATTTTTAAATTATTTGTATATCATTGTGCAGCAGATTATTGCATTCGAAGTGATGGTTTTTTGGCGATACGATTGTTATCTTTAATTATTCAAAAAAGGAAGGAATGATGAGCAAACGATTTTTAGTGTTGTTAACCAGTTTTTTTCTGACTGTAATTTCACCGTATTCAATCGCGGAAAGATATCTTGGCGAGTTTTGCTGGCAAGTGTTCAATGAATCCAATGAACCTTGGTGGAAATACAAATTTGGCGTTTACGAAAAAGAAGGCGGACATTTTGTTCTGTTTGGCTCAGTGGATTACGAAAATACTCTCTCGGCTTCGCATGGTAATGCTATCCTTGCCGGTGATAGTGTAAAACTGACTATTATAAGCACAGACCACGAAGAAGGCATTGAAGTCTGGGCTGAAACGTTTGCAGCAAAATTGAACCCGTCAACGCTCAGTGGCACATGGAATGCGCTTGAACTGGTGCAGCGCGATAATGAAGAGGAAGTATTTGGCGTTCGCCAGCGTGGTTCAATCAATTTAATCACCTGCCAGTAGTTTCATTGAGGCCTGCAAATTTTGCAGAGTTAATGGATTAAGCATTCCGGATTGTGCAGTCACCGTTCTGTTATGATAGGACATTCATAAAACAAAAAATAAACATATATGCGTAAACGAAACGAATGCATAACCGGCACTTTGATACTTTAATCATCGGTAGCGGATTGGCAGGTTTTACCCTCGCCCTGAATCTGGCGCAAAGTCAGCGAGTAGGTATTGTTACCAAACAAACGCTGAATGACAGCGCCAGCGGATGGGCGCAAGGTGGTATTGCCGCTTCATTGTCAGAGGAAGATACGCCTGAAAAACATGTGCAAGATACTGTGGTGGCCGGTGCAGGGCTGTGCGATGAAAGGGCGGTTCGTTTTGTTGCCGGACATGCGCGAGAGGCCATACGCTGGCTCATTGATCAGGGTGTTGAATTTACCCGGGACGATAATAATGGTATCGGTTATCATCTGACGAAAGAAGGTGGACATAGTACTCGGCGCATTATTCATAGCGGCGATGCAACAGGTAAAGCAGTTCAACAAACCCTGATCGATAAAATACGCAGCTGTTCCAATATTCAGATCCTGGAACAGCATATCGCGATCGACTTGATTACCAGCGATAAAGTTCGTGACGTTCCCGGGAAGACGGACAAACGCTGTCTCGGCGTATATGTTCTGGATAGAACTAAAGGCCGCGTGCGTACATTTACTGCACAAAATACGGTATTGGCGACGGGCGGCGCAAGCAAAGTATATCTGTACACGACCAATCCAGATACCGCAACGGGTGACGGTATTGCTATGGGGTGGCGTGCGGGTTGCCGGGTTGCCAATATGGAATTCATTCAGTTTCATCCCACCTGTCTTTATCATCCACATGCCAAATCGTTTTTGATCAGTGAGGCCGTCCGTGGTGAAGGTGGGTTGCTAAAACTACCTGATGGTAGCTGTTTTATGGCCAGACATGATGAGCGTGCCGAACTGGCGCCACGTGATATCGTTGCGCGCGCAATCGACTTTGAAATGAAGAAACGTGGCCTGGATTGTGTTTACCTGGATATTTCACATAAACCCGCTAATTTTCTGCAGCAACATTTTCCCACAATTTATGCGCGTTGCCTGAAACTCGGTATTGATTTGACGCAGGAGCCCATACCCGTTGTACCTGCTGCGCACTACACCTGTGGCGGTATTCTGACTGATCAGCGCGGTCGAACGGATTTAAATAATTTGTACGCTATTGGTGAAACAGCATATACCGGATTACATGGCGCGAATCGGCTGGCGAGTAATTCTTTGCTCGAATGCCTGGTGGTTGCCCGTGCTGCTGCGCAGGATATCCACAACCAACCCGTTGTATCAGCGCTGAAAATTCCGGACTGGGATGAGAGCCGGGTAACCGATGCTGATGAAGAAATTGTCATTTCGCATAACTGGGATGAACTGCGTCGTTTTATGTGGAGTTATGTCGGTATCGTCAGAACCACCAAACGCTTGCAGCGTGCGCAACACAGAATTGATCTTTTGCGCGAAGAAATCAATGAATACTATACGCATTTTCGTGTTACCAGCGATCTGCTGGAATTGCGTAATTTGGTTGATACTGCCGACCTGATTGTGCGCAGTGCCATGTTAAGACATGAAAGCCGCGGACTGCACTTCAGCAAAGACTATCCAGATGCGTTGGCGTCCGCACAAAATACTGTGTTACAGAAGCCGTTGTAAGCGCGATCTTTAGTCGTCAATCAAAATATGGCCAAAAAATGCAAAAATACCGATAGCAATACCGGTGACAAACTGTGCATGCACGAGATGAGAGAATTTCTTCAATTCCGCAGGTGAATACCGCCAGGTCAAAAACAGGCCGAATAATCCTTGCCAGATTACCAGTATAAGCAATGCCGGGAAAAAAAGGATATGGCTGTACCGGGAAAATCCCATTAGTGAGATATGAAGTAGAATAACGGCTATGGCTACAATGCCGAAGTAGACATGGGTGCGGTTCATCCAGACCAGCAGGCAGTATAATGCAGAAGAATTAACGGGCGGCACATAATCCGGCAGCAAACGCTGAGCCAGCTTCCCCTGTCCCAGCGCCAGTTTCATAAAGGTGCGAAAATAGATAAACGCCAATAAACCCAGGCCAACTTTTCCAAAACTCTCACCGATTTCGCTGAGGAAGTTTTCACGCACTTCCGGAATAGAATGAACCGAGTAGGCATAAATGAAATAAATCAGCGAAATTAATGATACGGTTGCGGTATAAATCAGAATGTGGCGGATATTTTTTATCGATTGCTGCATAAGAGCGGAAACGAGTTGTAGATTGAACGGGTTATTGCAACTATCGGGCTTTGTGACCAAATACTTTGAGCACTTCCCATTTGAAGTCATGCACATGCACTACATCATTGTCAAGCGCAAGGGATAACGCACCCTTGGTCAATGGACGCAGATTCACATTAATCTGTTTAATTCTTTTTTCGTGCGACATGGCATGATCATCACCCATCATTTCCATTGGATGGTGATCATGAATCGGCTCCATACTGACAACCAGCTGCGTGATGGTATATTCGCTGTTGCCATTGTATATGCTGCCATTAAAAATACCCCAGCCAAAACCGGCATCAATTTTGAGTGTTTGGATCGTTTCTTCAGGCAATTCAAACGAGCAGGGTTCTGTCGATGCCGATTGTTGATGGCATGGTGCTGTGGCACGAGATTCTGCAGCCAAGGCAGAATACGAAACGGGCAGTAATGCCAGTATTGAGAACGTGCATATGTACTTGATAAAGTCAGGTAATTTAATCATTGAGTGTCCTTGAATCAGTAGTGGTCTTAAAAGCGATTAAAAGAATTATAATTCTAAATTGCAGCAGCTTATTTTCTATTTTATGTGCTGCTCCGTTTTCCAAAACAAGAAAGCGTCGCTATATGGTCTGAAAACTCTTGTAAGTTTTCTTCAGATCGACACTAAGGCAATTTTTCTAAGGGCGAGCGGCACATGTCGTCAACACCGGGCACAGACTAAGTTTTTGGATGTGCTTATTGAGTTTATTGAGGATTTTTTAAAAATTCTATGGTTCAGCCTGAGAAAAGAAGTCAATCAAAACTGTGTTTGAAGAATAGGCCAATATTTCGCCGTTTATTACGGCTCTATCATGTGCATGTTTCTGTTTTAGACTTGGATTTTTTGATAATTCCAGTGCTCAAAAAGCTGCGTTAATAAAATGATTTCTTTGATCCATAGCAGGAATCGTTTGTTGCAAAACAAACTGAACGAACTGATCAAACAGGCGAAAGATAACGAAAAGAAACAGGAATTATATGAAGCTTTTGGTTTTGAGGTTATTGGCGCAAATTCACCTGAAGAATTACGAAATCTGCTTTTGTCAGATTTCATAACGCGTTTTCAACTGAAGGATGTTGTTTTATCCCTCATTGATCGACATCAGGATGCCGAGCGTCTCTTTTTTGGACATGATGAGGAGGCGCGCATAAATTATGAAAAAAAACTGCTGATTCTGGATATTGTCAAGGATGCCGGGGTTATTGCTTCTTTCATCAAGGAGCCGTTGCTGGGAAGGGCAGTATTTGAAAAATACTGCTGGATGATGACCGGTTTGATAACTCGTGATCAGATTAAAAGCGCTGCGTACTTGCCGCTATTGAGAAGCGGGAGGATTATCGGGGCGATGCTGCTTTTAAGTCATGATGGTAATCGATTTCCGCAAGGGGTTGGCACGCTTTTTCTGCAGAAATTGTCTGCCATGACTGCAATTGCTGTAGAAAATTGTCTCAATCAACAAAGACTCAAGGAAATCAGCTATCAGGATGTGCTTACACAGGTTTATAATCGCAGGTACTTTGATTTGCGTTTGAACGACGAAATTGCTCGCAGCATACGCCGGGATGATGATTTGACATGCATGTTTCTCGACGTGGATCATTTTAAAAAGATCAATGACACCTATGGCCACCAAGCGGGTGATCAGGTATTGATAAGTTTAGTGAGTCAGATAAAAAATCAGGTGCGGGCCTGTGATATCGTCGCGCGTTATGGTGGAGAAGAGTTTGTCGTCGCGCTGCCAGCAACAACATTGCCGATTGCTCACGAAATAGCCGAGCGTCTGCGCCAGACAGCCAGTTCTACCATGCATCGTGTGCAGGGCAGACAATTTCAAATATCCATTTCGATCGGTATAGCTAACCTGAGAAGTGCGGACATGTTTCAACAACGCGATGAACAGGATTGCAATATTATCAGTACGATGCTGTTAGCCCGGGCTGATAAGGCCTTGTACCGTGCAAAAGCAAGCGGCAGGAATCAGATTGCAGTTTTTACTTACGACACCGAATCGCTGTAAGTGAACTAAGAATGTCGGAATTTTTGATTTTACTGGCACCCATAATTGTGAGATCAACCGCGCACTTGCAGTTGATGCCGTTTATCTACTCTTTGTCTTTGGTGGGTATAATTGCTCATGAATTCTATGTAATTCAGATATTTCCAGCATCGCCTCTATGGGGAATCCCGTTCTTTTTCGATCTCTGGTATCAACCAGCAATTTTTCGATAAAAGGATAAAACTCATCATATCCCCAATGCAGTTCTATTTTTTGAGCAACATGTTGATAATCTGTATCAAGCAGCGATTCTTTTTCGCCCAGATAGGTGTTAAATTCTTTTATTAATTTCTTCAGCGCCATATTTTTCAGTAGATAAGTAATCAATGTTTAACATGTTTCGTTAATTCTAATGTCAATTACCCAGATGCATTGTGGGTATTAACGGGGTGAATGCCATTCTGATCTTGAAAAAGGTACAATCCTGGATTTGAGCTGAACTGCACGGGGAGCGTAATTGCGGCAAGGAGGCGTTATTCGAGACGGATTTTGATGGTTCCGTGCACGGAATGCCTAGTCAAGAAATTCAAAATTAAAGAACAATATTCACCAGTTTATTCTTCACGACAATGATTTTCTTAATCATTGCGCCTTCGACAAATTTTTGAACCTGTTCGTTGTCTAGTGCAGCTTTCTCAATAGCAGCTTTATCCGCGTCTTTGGCAATCTGAATTTGTCCACGCAGTTTTCCATTCACCTGCACGATTAATTTGATTTCATCCTCTACCAGTGCAGATTGATCAGCTTGCGGCCAGGACTGGTTGAGCAATTCGGTGCCTGGTTTGAGCGCGTGCCATAGCGAATGACAGATATGCGGTACGATGGGAGAGAGCAGCAGCACAATGTTTTCCATAGCTTCCTGCATTAGATTGCGGGTTGCCGTGCCGGTGTTTTGTGTTTTTGCAAGATTGTTCATCAATTCCATGATAGCGGCGATTGCGGTGTTGAAGGTGTGGCGCCGCTCCAGATCGTCGGTGACTTTCGCAATAGTGTGATGCAATTGAAAGCGAAGGGTTTTACATTCCGCAGACAGATTTTGAAACAAGGTGGGGTCAACAGCGATAACTCCCTGTTTGACGTGAGTGTGCACCTGTTTCCACAGACGTTTGAGGAAACGGTAGGCACCGTCAACACCTGCGTCTGACCATTCGAGCGTCTGTGTCGGCGGACTGGCGAACATCATGAATAATCGTGCTGTGTCCGCACCGTATTCTTCTACCAGTTTTTGGGGGTCGACGCCGTTATTTTTTGATTTTGACATGGTGCCGATGCCGCCGGATTCTACGGGTTGCTGATCCGCATGTAAAATTGCACCGCAACGTTTTCCGTCTTCATTAAACTGGATATCCACTTCGAGAGGATTGTAATAGATGATGCGCCCGTTGCCGCTTTTGCGGTAAAAAATTTCGTTGAGCACCATGCCTTGCGTAAGCAGATTGACAAACGGTTCGTCGGTTTTCAGTAGGCCGATGTCTCGCATAACCTTGCTCCAGAAGCGTGAATACAATAGATGCAAAATAGCATGCTCAATGCCGCCGATGTATTGATCGACCGGCAGCCAGTAATTTGCACGTTCATCGGTCATGACCTTGTCCTCATCGGGACACGCATAGCGCGCGTAATACCAGGAAGAATCAACAAAGGTATCCATGGTGTCCGTTTCCCGGCGTGCCGGTTGACCGCATTTGGGACAGGTGCATTCGTAAAAAGCTGGTGTTTTGCCTAATGGGTTACCGGAGCCATCTGGCACCAGATCTTGTGGCAGAACGACGGGCAACTGATCATCCGGCACAGGAACCACCCCGCAGGATTCGCAATGAATCAGTGGAATCGGACAACCCCAATAGCGTTGACGTGAAATGCCCCAGTCCCGCAGGCGGTATTGTATGCGTTTGTTGCCGAGCCCTTTTGCCTTCAATGCTGCAGCAATGGCGTCCACAGCTGCTTGAAATTCAAGACCGGAGAATTCTTCCGAATCAAAAGTGACACCATATTCAACATAGGCCTCACTAGGCGGTAGCTGCGGTTCTTTGTCAACGGGTTTGATTACAGCTTTTATCGGTAGCGCATATTGATGCGCGAATTCAAAATCGCGTTCGTCATGTGCAGGAACCGCCATGACCGCACCTTCGCCATAGCCCACTAAAACATAGTTGGCGATCCATACCGGCAAGCGTTTTCCGTTGAGTGGGTGGATGACGAACAGACCGGTATCCATACCTTTTTTTTCCTGAGTGGCCAGGTCGGCTTCCTTGGTAGCGCCCAGTTTGCACTCCTGGATGAAATTATGCAGTGTGTGATTATCTTTGGCAGCGTGGAGCGCGATCGGATGCTCTGCAGCTACTGCAACATAGGTGGCGCCCATCAGGGTGTCCGCGCGAGTAGTGAATACTTTCAGGTCTTGCGGTGTGCCAGATGCTTTGTCAGCAGGGAAAGTTATGTCTACACCATAGCTCTTGCCGATCCAATTGGCTTGCATGGTTTTGACCCGCTCAGGCCACCCCGGCAAGGTATCAAGTGCTTCTAACAACTCGTCGGCATAATCGGTGATTTTCATGTAATACATGGGGATTTCACGCTTCTCAACTGGCGCGCCGGTGCGCCAGCCACAACCGTCAATGACCTGTTCATTGGCCAAAACCGTCTGGTCAACCGGATCCCAATTGACAGTCCCGGTGGTTTGATATGCAAGCCCTTTTTTCAACATGCGCAGAAAAAGCCACTGGTTCCAGTGATAATAATCCGGATTACAGGTGGCCAGTTCACGATCCCAGTCGATGCTCAGTCCCAGGCTTTTCAGCTGCATGCGCATGTAGGCGATATTGTCGTAAGTCCATGTCGCCGGTGAAACATTGTTCTGCATCGCTGCATTTTCAGCCGGTAGACCGAAGGCATCCCAACCCATGGGCTGCATGACGTTATAGCCCTGCATGCGGCGATAGCGCGATAAAACATCTCCAATTGTGTAATTGCGAACGTGGCCCATATGCAATTTTCCAGATGGGTAAGGAAACATGGACAGACAATAATATTTGGGTTTTTCAGATGTTTCCACCGCTTTGAATGCGGCTGTTTCTTCCCAATGCTGCTGGGCGTTTCTTTCGATTTCCTGAGGGTGGTATTTTTCTTGCATGGGTGTTGTTTTTTTGCTTTTCAAAGAATCGTACATTATACCGTGAAGTATCCTGACAAAAACATGCGGGACGATATAATAACCGCTGTATCAATATTTTTCATGTTTACCAATTAATCAGATGGAGTAGTCAATGAATCGTTTATTTCGATGCGAGAGCTGTTTGATAGTTGTTGTAATAAGTGTTCTTGCCGGTTGTTCGGCCATTTCTGCCAAACCTGATGCGCAGTCTGTTGCAATTTTATCCGATGCGCCGGATATCAACCGGTGCCGATTACTGGGCGAAGTAGCAGGTTCTCAAGGAAACTGGTTTACCGGCGCCTATACTTCAGACAAGAACTTGCTGGTCGGTGCCAGGAATGATCTGAGAAATGCTACATATGAACTGGGTGGAAACGCTGTGCATGTTCAGCATGTCAGCAATTCTGGAAGATATGAAGCGTCGGGTAATGCTAATACCACGATTATTGGCAATGCATATGATTGTCAATAAAACCACTTCGCTCGTATGATTTCTGTTTTTTCTGAGCAAGCAGTCTTCGTTGTTGCTTTTGCCGGATAGAATTTGCTTGATATTTCAAAAAGTTGAGTGATGTAGCGGCAATTAGATTTCCGATTTCATTTTCAGTAAATGTTGAATTTGTCTGACAGACTCCAAGTGGTGAAGATAATTTCGAAACAGAAAGTCAAACTTCTAACCGACCGATAAAGCTAGTGGTTGCCTGGTTTAGGGTATTAGAACGTATTATGAGTAATATTAATTAAATTAGTTTGTTGTGCTAATATAATTTCGGGAATGGCATTTATTTTGTTAAAAATATTTTATTTAAAGCTTTGAGTGCGTGCTGCATACCAGCGAAAATGGATATGACTATAATCAGTGGCTTGATTATGTGCATGTTCATTTTCGCTGGCGCTTTTAGATGATTTCTCATGAATTCATGTAAAGAATCGATGAGGTGGCGTTTGCAGATAGTTTTGATTGCGACCTGTTACTGCATATTAAAATTTTTTCTGCGCAAAGTACTTGCTATACCTATTAGTCCGATGCCCAGTAACGCCAGTGTTGCGGGTGCGGGAACAGGGATTGGATCAGGATCAGGATTTGTTACGGAACCACCTGCAGATCCAATAATAACGGCTGTGCCATTGTTATCAACAGCAAGTACCGGAATGCTACCTGTGTTTCCAAAACGGTTATGCCGCGGACCAGCTGACAGATCACTATCTACTAATCCAGGGAATGCTGCATTCCCTGCAGCGGTTAAACTGATACCTGAACCACCACCAGAAATGATATTCAACGTTGGCAGCAATGACGTTACCCAGTCGTATCCATTGGATTGACTAAACAAACCGCCGCCAGCTCCCAGGAAATTATCAATTTTTACAGCGTTTGTAGTAAAAATACCCCTTTCGGATGTTGATGAACCGCCGGTAACATTGCTGCCAGAGTCCATCATGATGATGCCGGTATTATTGATGTTGGTTGCGCCAGAGCCGTTAAAAAAATCGGTGATCGCCGCATCTCCATCTATGTTAGCAAAATTCCATCCACTGCCGGGCAATGATGATGAATTAAAAGCCGACGAGGCGGCGTTTGATGCTTTACCGCTACTGCCCAAGTTGACAACTGTCTTGAATCCATTTGATAGAGATGATGATGTAGATAGATTCTCGAGCGCACGTTGCATGAAGAACCACCCGTCTATATTCGCGCCCCCACTCGTGGAGCCATGGTCATCTGCATCTGTTCCTGCAAGAATAAATGGTCCAGCATGTACACTGCTGATTAGAAATGATGAGGCAAGCACTATACCAATGATTTTCTTTTTAAACATTTTAATTTCTCCAAAAAATTTATAAGTGTGATAGGTAAATTTACTATCAATCTATTTGGATATAAGCAATATTCGTGCCAACTAAATAAATTTCAATATTACATATAGTTGTAAAATTTATTATGGCTCTTGTTGCGAGATATGTAAGTATTTGCGACGTTTATAAATAATAGGGTTGTTGACAATAGAAGGAATTTGACGCGCACCGTGACTGCCAAACCAAGGAAATTCAAAAACTAAAAAACGGCGGCGAATGTTAGATCACTTTTAATATGTATTTTGCAATGAAAATATTCAGATTCATAGTGCCATCAATATTTCAAACCATTGATTCGTAGATAATACTTTCAATAATTTGAAACAGATTCCGATTAATCAGGGTGATGAGTGGGTGGTGCTATTGCGAGCTTACATTGACTTTAGCGATCAGGTGCTCCTGGATGCGTTGAGTCGGCATGATTTACAGTACCTGATTGCATTGAGGCTGGATTAGCCGCTACAAAAAGTGCTGATTGTCAGCGCCGCATCAAACACTGAAATATCTTGTTGTCAAAGTAGGCGGCATCATACAAGGCGAACGTAAAAAAATTATCAATCTGACAGTTGCCATTCGGTGTCGCGGAAGCCTTGAAGGGCTATGGGACAGATTCAGAAATTTCACGCTGTTCGCGAATCTCGAGGTGATGGTAATTTCAGAATAGAAGGTCAGGCAGGTTTTCTGGGGGGGCGTCAGTTGACTTTGGTTTTCGTTTTTAACCACCAGCCAGGTTGAGTGTTTCTTTGAGAATGACTGCCATGTGGCCCAGGAATAAATCAGGCGGTTTTGCGTTGTCTAACGCTGAAATGCGGCCAATCCAAGACCCTAACAGAGCCAGTGAGCCGGCTCTGGAATAGGGGTAGTAGTACCCCGGGAGGCGTTACATCGGTGAAACCGCCTGGCTTTTGGATGTAATGCGCTTTATTACCAATTTGTCCGTTACAAGTTGAACAAGCAAAATCCGGTGCATAGATTGAATGTACCCAGACAGTGTTTGATACTTCGTCGAAACCAAATCCTTCGATATGCAATCCTGCATTAGTTGTTTCTTTGCCAATATATGTACCATTTAAGTGCGAATTTAAATATATCGGAATCTCTACCACCGACAGCCTACAAGAAACCATCGGCAATTTCAAGTAATTGAATAGTAGATGTTTTGTTTGTATTGACTTAATGAGCTTTTAAGAATACAGCTCAGGCAATGTACCTTTATTTTTGTTCTTATTTCGGTTGTGATTAAGCTGCGAAAATTCGGTGAGAAGACCTGCTAATTGGGGTCCATTCCAGTTTTCTTTATAATCCTGATACAAAACGCGATCCAGCGTTGTTAATGCTTTGCTGACGGTCGGATCGTTGAGTCGTGTTGCCAGTTCTTCAAGCCCCCTGGGTGGTGACTGCGGCCAATGGGCGGCTGCCCATTGGAGGAGATGATGGCGTGCCTTCTGTGCATCGTTAACTTGGCAGGCGTATAAAAAACGTTTCCTGGCAGCTCTGGCATTTTTAGATTCAAGCCTGGATGTGCTGTCGTCTTCAATCGATTTCGGCGGATGATGACGTCTGCGCCATTGATGCCCTAATGTGAGCAACCACAGTGCGGCAAAAAGCAGGGTCGTCCAGAACCAGCCACTATGGTTGAATGCGGATGGTGTATCTATTCCATTTTTTTTGTTGTCGTCCAGGTTGAAAATGTTCTCATGCCGTGCAGTTTGAGGAGGTGTGTTATCGGCTTTTGGGGTATCCAGCGCTGGTGCGGGTGTGTATTGCTGCTGATCAGTGGCGGGCTGTACTTCAATAGTGCGTGCGGGTAGTGTGGCGGTCTGTTCGCTGTCAGTCGTAGTATCCCACCAGTGCAGTGTAAACGCGGGCAAAGTATGTTTGCCCGGTTGCGCAGGCATGTAGGCCAGCCGCAGGATTTTCTCTCCCTGTATGGTTTGTGACAGATTTTTCGTACTGGATTGTGTGCGGTCGGGATAGAGTTTGAATCCTTCAGGATCAGAAAACTTCAATTCCGGAAGTTGTTCGCCGGTCACGCCTAAAGCTTTAATCGTTATGTTACGGGTAATCGGATCGCCGAAAGTGATTGTGGTGTCTTCCGGTTGCCATGTTTCCAGCAATTCAATTGATTCCGCCGGAAGCCAGTACGGTGATCTATTCTGCTTTGGACGTGGACGTACATCGAGTGTGATGGCTTCGCCCCGTAGACGGATAGGGCGGTTGCTGGTAAAAAAACGGTCAAAAAATGGATCCTGCCGGTGTGTGTTTTCTGGAATTTGTGCGTTCAGGACCGGTCCGGGGATAACCAGAGAACCGCTTGTTTGGGGAAAAATCACAAATTCCCGTTCAATTACATAGTATGTTTTACCATGACGTGTGGTCTGAAATTCGCGATCTTCACCCAGTTTTTGTACTAATACATTTTCATGTTCCGGCTCGCTCAAGCTTCCCTGGGTCAGATTGACTGCAAAAAATACCCGCTGCGTGTAGCGCACCATGCCTTGTACATAGGGATCGGTTTTGTCGACTTCAGTTTCCAGGAAAATCGGGGTGTCTGCATCGGGCTCGGTGCCTGCAGATGTCTCATTCACCTGTATGGTTAATACAGGGGTATAGTCATTGTTGACTTTGAGCGACGGAATGGTCAATTCACCGCTGCGTTTAGGTATCAACGAAATGGTCCAGGTTGTGCGAGAATCCATGTTGCCATTGATAATATTGACGCGGCTACCGCTCATGGTGCCAGTTACTTCAAAATCCTGGTCCAGTGGACGAGTGTCTGGCATGGCCGACACCTGGCCGCTGGCTTCGATGACCAGCCGCACGGTCTCACCTTCGGTAATGCGGTCACGATCCAGTTGTGCAGTTATTGTTGCATGGGTTTGCTGTGCGGCAAAACAGATCAGCCAGATGATAAATGTTAAGACAAACTTTTTTCTCATGTTCACCGTTGTTTTCGTTGCATGTGTTCCAGCATAAATTTACGGCGCAAAAGACCGGACGGATCCTCGGGGATTTGACGCAACCACTGTTCCAGGGCGATATCTTCTTCACTGGGCAGGTGGTCATCATTGTTAATCATGTCGTCTGGACTCGTCATTTCCTGCTGCTCGACTTGTTCCTGTTCATCTGCCTGTTTTTCTTGCATGGTGGTGTCTTGATGTAAATCAGACTGCGTATCTTCAGTATTCTGCTTGTCAGTGTCATGTGTGGCACCGTCGTTTTCTGATTGTGCTGCATCCTGTTGTTGATCTAAATTGCCTTCAGAATCGGTGCCATCTTCACTGTCTTTTTTATTTTCTTCACTTTCATTTTCCTGCTGCGATGAATCATCGCTTTGTTGCTGTTGTTCCTGCAACAACTTTTCCAGTAATTCAAGATTGGCTTTGGCATCATCATGCGCTGGATTGTGCTGTAACACCTCGCGATAGGCTTCGACGGCCTGCTGCAAATCACCTGCGCGCGCGAGCGCATTGCCTTGATTGTATAGGGCTTCAATGTCGTCCGATTCGGCGAAAGCCTCTGCGGCAGCAGCATAATCACCCGTTTCGTACAGCGCTGTACCGCGCCAGTCGGGATTGCGGAACTGCTGTGCGGCAGTTTGCGGATCACCTTGCTGTAAGCTTGCTTGTGCTTGTTGATCGGCACGCAGCCATAAATCCTGCCAGCCGAATGCATAGACGGGTGGTGGCGGGGTTATGCATAACACTGCAAATCCCAACAGCCAACCGCGGCGAAAAGAGATGGCGGCAAGTAGTACGATGACCGGTATTAACCAGACGCCATGTTCAACCCAGCGCTCAACACCGCCAGCGCTGCCTTCCATCTGATCGAAGTTGCTGGCTGCTGAAATATCTGGCAGAAGCCGATTCAAGTCCTGATTGTCAGTAGTATATTTGTTGAATGTTCCGCCCCCGGCACGCGCAAGTTCTTGTAATGGTGCAGCGTTAAAACGTATTACTTCGGTAATGCCGTCTTGCATGATTGCGCCACCGAGTTCCGTGCCGATACCTAGTACGGAAAGTGTGTATCCCTGTTTACGTAATTTACGTGCTTGTACCAGTGCGGCGGCCGGGTCGTCGATGCCATCGGAAATGAGCAGCAGTTCACCTTGTCGAATACCTTTTAAATCGAGCAGATTACCGGCCATCTGCAGTGCAGGTGTAACCTGATTGCCTTTAACAGGCATGATTTCCGTATTCAATGCGCCGATCAGATTTTCGATGGTTTTGTTATCTTCGGTTAACGGTGTGACAATATGCGCCTCGCCTGCGAATACGACAAGGCCGGTGCGGCCCTCTTTAGACCTGTCCAGAATATCCATGATCTTGAAACGTGCGCGCTCCAGGCGGGAAGGCGCCAGATCGCGTGCATTCATCGACGGCGATAAATCGAGAATTACAATACGTGACATTTGTGAATGCCAGACGATTTCGGGCTGACGCTCCCACACAGGACCGGCGAGTATAAAAATCGTTAGCAGCCAGCCGGCGGCAAGCATGATTATTGGCGAGCGTGTCGATTGACCTGGTAATTCCAGCCATAAGTGCGATAAGAGCTGTTGATCAAAGACTGCATTCCAGGCAGTGCCGGAGGATTGCTTACGCCAAAGTGTGATCAGCAACCATAATGCCGGTATCAATGCTAGAAACCATAATGGACGTAAAAAATGTAACTCACTCATATGTTCAATACTGATATTTAATCTGTTCTCCACCAACGCAGGGCAAGTAGGAAACTGATCATCAACCCAAGACCCAACGGCCAGATAAAAAGTTCAGTCGTCGGACGTACGACACGGCTGTTCTTCAAGGTAGGCTCGAGTTTATCCAGTTGATTATAAATCTCCTGGAGTGTGTCGCGGTCTGTGGCACGAAAATATCGCCCGCCAGTCAGATCAGCAATCATTCTCAGTGTTGCTTCATCCAAATCAGATGCCGGATTGATCATCCGCATACCAAAAAAGCTCTGTATTTCCCTGGGTGCACCGCCAACGCCAATGGTATAAATTCGCAAACCTTGTTGTGCGGCCAGTTCGGCGGCTTTGCGTGGTTGTACATGACCTGCGTTATTGGCGCCGTCTGTAAGCAGTACCAATACAGCGTCTTCGCTGGCATGCTGTAAATGCTTTAAATGTTTGATCGCCATGCCAATGGCGTCGCCAATGGCGGTTTCGCGGCCCGCAATACCAATCACGGTATCTTGCAGCAGATTGGCCACTGTCGTATGATCAAATGTCAGTGGCGTCTGCAGATAGGCTTCACTGCCGAATAGAATCAGGCCAATGCGGTCGCCTTCGCGCCGTTGAATAAAGTCACCGGCTACCTGTTTGACTACTTCCATCCGGTTGGGTTGTCCGTCACCCATGTCTGCAATTTCCATACTGCCGGAAACATCCACGGCCAGTATCAGATTGCGTCCGGTTTCGGGTAGTTCGGTTTCTTTGCCCAACCACTGTGGCCGGGCAGCAGCGATGACCAGCAAAATCCAACAGACAAATACGCCCCAGTTGCGTAATGAATGCAGTTGGAAGCGATTGAGCGCGGTAGCCGGTTTTTCCTGATAGGCACTGATAAAAGGCGCAAATAATATCCCCTGATTGATCGCTGTGGCAGGCGGGAGAAACCGACGGAAAAGCCAAGGTAAAATCAAACTTGTAAACATCCAGGGCCAGGCAAAATCAAACATCGGGTTTTTTTTGTGGTGTATTGGTTTTAATCCACCGCTGGGTCAGTGTAATGAGTTGCATTATCTCATCTGAATCCGTATGTTGCTTTTGATAAGGGTGAGATAACAACAGACGGCCCGCTCCTTTGGAGAATTTTCCATTGCCGCCACTGGCATCTAAAAAAAAGAGCCAGTCTTCGCCAGTCAGCGAAGCGACTGTTGCCGCAGGCCAACAGACTAATGCATAGCGTTTTAGCAACTGATTCAGCGTGGCGACAGGGTGGTCAGTTTTATCCATATTTTTTTTCAGCAGTTTAAGTTCATGCAACGCTGCGCGCCGTGGGGCCATGCGGCGTCCGTAACGAAAAATCATGATGGCTGCTGCGACAACGAGCAGCAGAGCAATCCACCAACCCGGTGCGGGTGGCCACCAACTGACCGGCGGCGGTTCATGTAACGGACGCAATGCAGCGAGCGGGTCTTCTATCATGCTGATTTGCCATGCCGGGTTAAACCGTTGCGCAGCGCCTGTACCATTCGGTCTGTAGTGGCGATTTCCATAAAATGAACAGCATGACGCAGACACAGGTTGCGTATTATTTCACGATGGTGATGAAACTGTGTGTGCCATTGTTCGATGACTGATGCGTGCCGTGTGTCAAGCGCTAAGCGCTGCTGATTGAAACCGAGGCGATACAATCCCGCTGGCGGTGGTGTTGTTTCCAGTGGATCATAGAGAAACGCGGTGATCACGTCATTATGTTGTGACATGGCACTCAAATGCTTTTCTGCTTCATTTCCCAGTTCCCTGAAATCGCTGAAGATGACGATCATGCTGCCTGGAAGCACCATGCGCGACATGCGGGCAAGGGCACGATCCATACGCCCCATAACGATATTGCCCGGAGCAGAGGGCTGTAATTGTATCATTGCCTGCAGCATTGGTAATAATCCGGAATCACGTGCGGCCGGATGAATTTCGCGATGTTGATCTGCGGCATGGACAATGCCGCCGACACGGTCGCCCGCCCGCACGGCAGCCCAGCCCATTAAGGCGCTCAAACGCCCTGCCAATACCGATTTATATTGTACACGGCTGCCAAAATACATGCCTGGATGCAAATCAACCAGAAACATTACCGGCCGCTCGCGTTCTTCACGAAAAAGCTTGGTATGCGGGCGTCCCCGACGTGCGGTTACGCGCCAATCGATGGTGCGCGCATCATCGCCTGCCTGATAAGTACGCACTTCATCGAATTCCATGCCGCGGCCATGGTAGACAGACAGGTAGCCGCCCGCCTGAGCGGACAGAGTACGCCTGCGCGCGCCCAGTTCCAGTCCGCGCGCTGATGCGCGCAGTCGAATCAATTGATTTAGAGTTAGCGCAGTTCCTTCGCTCATGGAGCCGGTACGTTGATTAATATCTGGTCGATACATTGCTGGGTAGTAATGCCATCTGCTTCGGCTTCATAATTTAACAAAATTCTGTGGCGCAGTGCATCTGATGTGACTTTTTGCACGTCTTCAGGAGTGACAAAATTCCGCTCTGCCAGCCATGCCGTGGCGCGCGCCGCACGTTCAATTGCAATAGCACCCCGCGGGCTGGAACCCCAACGTATCCAGCTGGATAATTCCTGACCATATTGCGTGGGATTGCGGGTTGTTTCAATGATTTCGACAATATATTCTTCTATGGCTTCAGCCAGATGTAGTTGCATTATTTCGCGTCTGGCTGTAAAGACCTGTTCTTGCGTTACCTTGGTGAGGACAGGCGCTTCTTGATGATTAAGTGAATTGAGGGCTTCCTGCCGCACCAGTTGCAGGATTTTTCGGCTTGCGTTTTTGTCCGGGTAATCTACGCGCACATGTAACAGAAATCGGTCCAGCTGTGCTTCCGGCAACGGATAAGTACCTTCCTGTTCAATCGGATTCTGCGTGGCCATTACCAGAAACAATGGTGGTAACGGATAACTTGCCGCGCCTACGGTGATCTGTCTTTCTTCCATTGCTTCCAGGAGCGCGGATTGTACTTTGGCGGGCGCGCGGTTTATCTCATCGGCGAGAATGACATTGTGAAAAAGTGGTCCTTTATTGAAAGTAAATGAACCGGTTTCCGGACGAAAAACATCGCTACCGGTCAAATCGGCGGGTAGTAAGTCAGGGGTAAACTGAATACGATGAAAATCAGCTTCAAGACCACTTGCCAGTGTTTTAATGGCACGTGTTTTAGCTAATCCCGGCGCGCCTTCCAGTAGCAAATGACCATCACATAATAAAGTCAACAGCAGACGTTGCACCAATGCTTGTTGACCGACGATTTGTTGTTCAATCTCGTGAGAGAGTCGTATAAATGTCTCTCTGCAGATTTTATTAGTTGTCATTATATTCTCGAATATTGTTTGCTGTACTTCAAGGTTTTTTTTGAATTTGCATGTTTCAATTAGTTCCCGATTTGCTGCTGTCCCGTTAATTTTCAAAACAAAGTCAATTGATTATTGGGCTTGAAATTATAGATGGTGTGACCGTCTTGCGACAGAACCATGAGATTGCAACTAATGATATAGATTGCGGTGTTGTTAATGTTAATTTACAGCCATGATTTTCCACAAATCAGCATCGAAAGATTATCAATATGCTAACAATTCTGGAAATTAGGTTATCGATAACGGCATGATTTATTGATAATAAATTGTTGCGCTTTGTCGGTGTCTATATACTGCTGTGAAAATAATTTAAACGTTGATTTCACCATTTTCATGGCAATTATTGCTTGATTATTAACACACTGTAAATCTGTTTAGTGTAATTATCTGTGTATATCTCATTTGATATGTTCTTTTGGCGAGTTAAGAAATCAAATATACCTATACCATTGGCCACTTAATCCAGAAACTTGCACTTATTAGATGTGTCCATGTTATATGAACATTGAATGACTGTGGAAGAATGCTTTCAAAAGAGTGAATAATCTACTGAATTTTTCTCATGTCTTGGAAGTTCTGGCATCAATCGGCCTAGAGACAACAGTTTCCTGCCCGGCACAGACATTAATTATTTTAAGTCAGTTACTCAAATTTTGCGTATATTTATAGAACAAGTGAAGTAACTTTGAAGCTGGCAGAACTAAGGAGAAGGTAAATGGATGAAGAATTTGATAAACCAATTGTGTTAATTTGTCTTGGCAACATTCTTGGGTCAGACTTGACTGGTGTAATGACTGTACCCACTATGCTTTCATGATCTATGGCTACAAGTCGTACTCCAATTCTTCCCTGGCTGCAGGCACAGGCCGAGGAGTGCCTGATTCATATCCGGGAAGCAGGCGAGATGATTACCCACTTGGGCTAGCATCCATTTTTGGCAATTGGATCTTTGTTGGAAACTCATCAGTATGATATTGGTGATATATTGCATGGAAATCGTTGGATCGCGAATGTAAGGTGCTGGCGAGTTACAAAGAATTGTTGTTTCTGATGGAGGATAAGTTTGTGATGCTTGAAGCGTGCACGCGCCGGTTGATCGCCGCGGAAGAACTGAACCAGGACGAGGTGGATAAATTGCTGCGCAGACCAAGTGCTGTAAAAATATTTCGAAGGAAAATCGATAACTATTTCATATTCCTTAAGTTTACGGTGTGGACACCATTGGCGCTAAAACTAAATATTGAGAGAGAATTATCATGATCGAAGAGCCTGCTCTTGGTTTTGGATTTAATGTTGGGAGCTCTTCGTCCAATGAAACTGAAACGTCTCTTTCTCTTCGAATTAAACAGCTCATGGACTCTCAGCCCTTTGCAGTGTTGTGTACACAAGGAGAGCAGCAGCCCTATGGGTCTCTTGTGGCATATTCGATGACTGACGATTTGACCGCAGTTGTCTTCGCCACTCCTGTCACAACAAGAAAATTTAAACTTCTGAACCAAAATGATCGGGTAGCACTTTTGATCGATAATCGATGTCAGCATCATGACAATATGATGAATGTGAGAGCCGTCACGGCGACAGGGTTTGCCAAACAAGTTGAAAGCGATAAAGAGTTCAAGTTTTGGTCAAGATTATTAACAGTTCGCCATAGCAATCTTTCCAATTTTGTCCACTCACCCACTGTCGCTCTCTTTTCTGTCGACATCGCCAGGTATTTTCACGTTGAACGTTTTCAGGAGGTTCAACAATGGATTCCTCAAAGAATAATACCTGGATAGTTTCTCTTGGTGATGCTCCAGGCCTTGATGTCAAGATGGTTGGGGGTAAAGCGGCTTCTCTTACAAGAATGATTTCCGCGGGTATTCATGTTCCATCTGGTTTTTGCATAACAGTAACTGCCTATGAATACTTTCTTGCTCAATCAGACCTGCAAAGTGTTATTCAACTTGAATTGGGACGAAAATTGCTGGATAAAATGCGCTGGGAGGAAATTTGGGACGCGGCTTTGCGAATCCGGTCAGCTTTTTTGAATGCTCCTCTTCCCTCCGATCTTGCACAAGCGATTTATGGGGCGTTACGTCAGCTTCATCCTCAGACTCGCCTCGCCGTAAGATCTTCGGCTCCTGGTGAGGATTCCGCTCAACGTTCTTTCGCAGGTCTTCATGAATCTATCACCAATGTTCGAAGCGAGGAATCGGTGATGCGTGCGGTGAAAACGGTGTGGGCATCACTTTGGTCTGATGCTGCTTTGCTATATCGAAGGGAACTGGCTCTTGATCCAATTAGGAGTCGCATGGCAGTCATTGTTCAGGAAATGATACCCGCCAAAACTGCCGGAGTGGTATTTGGGCGTGATCCACGAAACCAATCTGCAGACAAAGAAATCGTGGAGGCGGTCCCCGGTGCATGCTCGAATTTGGTTGACGGTATTTTGGAACCTGATCGTTGGATACTCCAACGGAGTTCAGGTCTGGTGCTTGAATGGGTGGCCGGTAAACGAAATAGCGAACAGCATGATTTGCCCCTGTTGACTGATTCCGCCCTCCAGACGCTTCATGACAGGCTTGGGCAAGTGGAGAAATTGTTTGGATGGCCACCGGACATGGAATGGGCAGAACAAGGTGATGTGTTGTCAATTCTACAGGCTCGCCCTATTACATCTGGTCTGTCCTCGGCCTCTCAATCGGATGAGCGTCGGTGGTACTTGACCCTTCGCCCGAAATTGCCACAACTTAGTCGTTTGGCTAAGAAAGTTTTGGAAACATTGATTCCTGAACTTGAACGCCTTGGACTACAGTTGGCTAGGGAGAACATTGAGAAGATGGGTGACTGTGATCTTGCGGGTTGCATCGAAAAGAGATTTACTACACTCATGCACTGGAGGGAAGTCTATAGAGAAGCGTTTATCCCGCTTGCTCATGGCGTTCGGTATTTAGGTGCTTACTACAATGATGCGCTGCAACCACAAGATCCTTATGAATTTACGATCCTTCTCAAGGGGCAGGATTTTCTTGCCTTACGCCGGAACACTGCTCTGCAGAACCTTGCACAACATGTTCAGAAAAACCAATCGCTTCTGAAGAAATTGGAGGAATGTGCTAAAGATCGTTCATGTACCTCATTCAAGTCTTGGCAGAGACTAAAAGTGCAAATCTCTGAGATACAAGGGGGAGCCGATTTTCTGGTACATTTCGAGCAATTTCTTTTTTCCTTTATGGACACGACCTACAATGGTGAACGTCTCCTTGATCGTCCGGATTCTTTGTTCAATCTGATATGTCAGGTTGGGACAATCGCGAGGAACGGAGTAGTGCAGGTGCAGCATGAAAAAACCAAAGCCAAGACGCTTCAACGGCGATTGATGGAAGCAGTAGGTGTGTCGCGCGAGGATGAAGCCCGGGAGGTCCTTGCCTTAGGTCAATTAAGCTGGCGTCTCCGTGACGATGACAATATTCTTTTGGGACGCATTGAAAGCCAGTTCCTTCGAGCGTTGCACCTTGGCGTCAAACGGTTACGCAAAGCCGGACGGTTGACCGGGAAAGATTCAGGTGAGAAATCTGCATCCTTGGTTGCTCAAGCACTTCGAGATTGTCAACACGCCCCCATTCATTTTGCCGACGATAAACCGGAAGTCATTGAGCGTTACACGAACAGGACTGATAAGCCAAGGCAGCTTATCGGGCAACCGGCTTCTCCAGGTTTGGCAGAAGGGCTTGCATGTGTCGTGAATGGCATCGAAGATTTTCGTGATTTTCAACGTGGCGACATTTTGGTTTGTGAATCAATACAGCCGACCATGACCCATCTGGTTTTACTGGCTTCAGCAATTGTAGAACAACGAGGAGGTATGTTGATTCACGGTGCGATTATTGCGCGTGAGCTTGGCATTCCTTGTGTCAATGGCATTCACAGCGCAACGAAGTGCATTAGTTCTGGTGAACAATTGACGGTGGACGGGTACTTGGGAATTGTGACACTGGGTGCTCCAGATTTCGAATTGGAAAACCATGCCTTTGCTAAGCACATTGATTAAATTAAGATCAAAATCAAAATTCGATAGTCTGAACATTCTGCAAATGTAAAATATTATGGTGCGGATATATTCAATATATTTTTGAAATTTTTTACAGTTTTGACTATTTATGAGCGATGCTGATCATCCCTGATTTTCCTGAACTGTAAATCTAGTAATTGCTATATACGGCCAGTTGAGTGTATCTCATTTGACATTCTGCTTAAACGAATAAAATGATCAAATATAACACTCAGGCGCATAACCCAGAAAATTGCACTTATGATACGAGTCCAAAGCAGGAGAAGTTGTCGTGTATGTTTTTAGTTATTGGAATCAAGCAAGTATATAAATAATAGGTTTGTGTGCTTCTTTTCTTTGCTTTCTTTTTTGCACGTTTCATGTATAAACTTTTCTGAGGGACAAACTGACTGACCTCGCGCCATACAGGTAATCGATTCAGATCGGCGGAGCATATATTGCAATACACTAACTTCAAGCGAGACTGTGTCATATACGGACATCGTGAGTAGCCAATTCATATGCTTTTTCTTTATTCGTTTAATTTCTAGTAATCAGTATGTTGGAACTTTTTTCTCAAGTAAATGCAGCAGCTATGATTTATTTTACAAGGTATTTGAATGCAGTACAGTAACTCCATATTCAAAATAAGAGTTCGAGATTTGAGGTTTGGCATGTATGTCAGTCAACTTGACCGCCCCTGGTTGGAAACACCTTACGCTATTCAGGGAATTTCTATTAAAACCATGGAGGATATATTAGCGCTTGAACGTTATTGTGTGTTCGTTTATGTCGACCTCAACAAGAGTGATCCCCATATTGTCAAAAAATATAGCCCCGGTGCATCAGGTGCTGTGAAAATCCAGGAAACAGTCAAAGTAGCTAAAGGCATCTATCAAACACCAAGAGCTGTGACCGAGAAAACACCGTTTCATGGTGGCCAGGTTTATGCAGATACGCGTACGGTAGAAGAAGAGCTTCCCGTTGCTAACCAAGTGCATCATATTGCACTGGATGTTATTAAAGAAATTAAAACAAACTTTGAACGCAGCGACACGCTTGAAGTGCGTGATGCGCGTAATGCTGTCTATGCAATGAGTGACAGTATTGTCAGAAACCCTGATGCGATGCTCCTACTCGCGCAACTCAAGTCGTCAGGTGAATTGCTTTACGATAGCGCTGTAAATAATTCAATTCTATTACTTGCTTTCGGGCGGCATCTTGGCCTGCCGCGTGCAGAGTTATCCTTGCTGGGTCTGGGTGGGCTGTTAATGGATGTCGGAAAATTACGAATACCTTCAGAAATAGTAACAGCAACAGATTTTCTGGGACCGGAAGAACTTAATCTCTTGAAAAAACACGTGAGATACGGTGAAGAAATTATCAAACAATCAGGTGATATTCCTGCAACAGTATTTGATATTGTTTCGCAGCATCATGAACGTGAGGACGGCAGCGGCTATCCGCGCGGATTGAATGCCAATCAGCTGAATACTTATTCACGAATGGCTGCAATTGTTGACAGCTACCAGGAGCTTGCCAGATTGCAACCACACTCACCGGCAACAAGAACGTTTCAGATATTTAATCAGCTCAAGGAACTGTCCCGTTGCGGCCTGAATGCAACACTGGTTGAACAGTTTGCTCATTGTGTCGGCGTTTTTCCTGTTGGCAGCCTGGTAGAGCTCAATACAGGTGAAATTGCTATTGTACTGACGCACAGTCGCTCAAAAAGGGCTTTGCCATCTGTCATGGTGGTGCTTGACGCCAATAAGCAGCCTTATGAAACACCGGAGACAAGAGATCTGAAATTACTGTTGCCAGGGCCTGATGGCGCTCCCTATACAATTACCCAGGACTTACCGTGTGGCGCTTATGGTGTTGATGTTAAGAAATACTACCTGTGAATTTTTCAATCAATTAATCGATGACAATGCATAGTTATCAGAATTTTCTGCAAACCGCTTCAGTCGCGTTATTAGATGCAAATAGCGTCAACGCGCATAGCGCTTTACTTGTAGTGAATCTTGAAGGATTGCCTGAACTTGACGGCATTCTTGGCTACTCAGAAGTTGACGCGATTCTGGACCAGCTGGTTCAGCAACTGAGCCAGGCTTTGAATGCAACAGACATAGTCGGTCCGTCCGGGCGTTATCAGGTTTGTTGCCTGCTTACCGATCTGTTAACAGATAACCACGCTTTATTGGCCGCACATAAAATCCTTCGGATTTTTGCTTTGTCCTTTCAATTTAAGAAAAGACGCATCACTTTGTTGCCGCGTATTGGAGTTGCATTAAATAGCGGTAATGTCAACCAACTCCAGCAGCTGATGTGTAACGCGAGTTCGGCGCTTCATCAGGCAAGATGCGATAAAGCACCTGTCCGATTATTCGACGAGAAAGAAAAAAATCTATTGCTGTCCGGAATCGATATCTGGTCTGAACTTGACCGGGCGATCGAAACGGGCGAACTGCAACTGGTCTACCAGCCGCAGTTATGGATTGCTACAGGAAAAATCCGGTCGACTGAGGCCTTATTGCGGTGGAGTCATCCGTCCAGAGGAAATATACCCCCCGATCAATTGGTGCATGTTGCTGAAGGAACGGAATTAATGATTAAGCTGTCACTCTGGGTTTTTAATACCGCACTGAGGCAATGCGCTGAATATCGCAGGGCAGGGGTAGACGCTGGTGTTTCAATTAATCTGTCGGCCGGTGACTTATGCGATCCTGAGCTGGTTGAGCTGATTGAACAGGCTGTAAATATATGGAACGTTGCTCCTAGTGATGTCATGATCGAATTGACAGAGACCGCTATAATGGAAGATCAGCCAGGTTCTTTGGAAACATTGCATGCACTTAAAAATATAGGATTCAAACTCGCAATGGACGATTTTGGAACAGGTTATTCCTCAATGGAACGTCTGCTGCAATTGCCGTTGGACGAAGTTAAAATTGATAGGATGTTTATCAGGGGTATGCTGAATCAGCCCACATATGAACGTATTGTTGAAACCATGATTAACATGGGTCATCAACTCGGTCTGGATGTTATTGCCGAAGGCGTCGAAGATCTTGCCACTTTTGAAAGGCTGCGGGCGCTGGGTTGCGACGTTGTGCAGGGATATTTTGTAGGAGCGGGCATGCCGATTGCAGCGCTGATCGAAGAATTTGCTGCGATGAATCAGAATTCTGTGCCATTAGAAAATATTTGACAGATTAAGTTTGAGCTAGTGCACATACTTAGCGAAATTTTCTGAATTAATTGTGTCACATTGTAGTGACTGGATGAACGAACTTATATTTCTTCAATTCACTACGCGCCTGCTGATAATCCGGGTAAATACTGGCGACCAGTTTCCAGAAGGCTTTTGAATGATTCATTTCGATCAGATGGCAGAGCTCATGTGCGACAACATAGTCGATCAAATACAAGGGTAGTTGAATGAGCTGCCAGTTCAGCCGGATTATGCTGCGGCTGTTGCAACTGCCCCAGCGTGTTCTGGCCTGCGATAATTTAAAGGATGGTTTGGGGACATTCAGTTTCTCCGCATAAAGCGCAATGCGCTCGCTGAAACAGGTAACCGCCTGTTGCTGGTACCAGGCCATGATCCATTTCCGGATTTGTTCGAGCCTAAAGAGTGTATCAAAGTCTGATGAAATTGTTGCAGCATTGTCATGCGCAGGTGTCATTTGAATTTGCCTGCACGCCGATAGTGCCGGTTTCCAGAAACCGCCCAGCAAAAGATATGGCCCGTTGACATGTTCTGTGCCGACGGAATTCAACGGTATTTTGTCATGCCATGTTGCGAGTTTCTTGAGTATCCAATCGGCTTTATTGCGCAGCACGGAATCGATGTCAGTAATGGGCAGGTTGAATGGGACGCTGACTTGCAGTCCCCGGTGGTTGATTTTTAGACCGATTGATCTGCGCCGGCTGCGTTTGAGCTGATAGTCGATATTCTTACCTGACAGGTGGATCTGGTGCAGCATGGTTATGCGTTGTTGTTATTCGTGCTGGGATCGGTGATTCTTTCAGCTGGTTGCCGCTGGCTGATGTGCGCTACTTCGTTTTCAATCCAGTTTTCGACCAGCAGGTTCAGTTCATTGGCTTCCATACCTGCCGGGTCAATCGGTTTGCCGATACTGACGGTGATGGTGCCGGGTTTTTTGGTAAAAGCGTTTCTGGCCCAGAGTTCGCCCGCGTTATGTGCGACCGGTACCACTAAAGTGTTGGTGTGCGTAGCCAGCCAGGCGCCGCCAATACGGTACCTGCCCTTTCGTCCGGGTGGAATGCGCGTACCTTCCGGAAAAATGACTACCCAGAATCCATTCTTCAGGCGGTCATGTCCCTGCTCAACAACCTGATCCAGTGCGCTCCTGCCTGCGCTGCGGTCAATGGCGATGGGGCTGGTCATGGCCAACCCCCAGCCGAAGAAAGGAATGCGCAAGAGTTCTTTTTTTAGTACCCATACCTGTGGCGGAAAAATCTTCTGGAAAGCGAGTGTTTCCCAGGCGGACTGGTGTTTGGACAATACGATGCTTGGTGTTTTTGGAATATTTTCCGCGCCCAGAATCCGGTAGCGCAAACCGCAGATATGGTGTAATAGAAACAGTATGATGTGCGTCCAGGTTGAAGTTACCCGATAACGTGCATGCGGCGAGAGTGGGAAGCAGGCCAGGGTAAAAATCGCATAAGGCGGCGTGATGATGACAAGTAACAGCATGTAGAGTGCAGAGCGAAGAAAAGCGATCATTAAGCCTGCCTCACTATGGCGTCAACTGCAGCAGACAGGTCGTCAAAAACCAACGTGCGTGGCGGCAGTTCGTTCTGTTCCTGAGTGATGGTTCCTTTGCCGGTCAACAATAGAATCGGCAATGCGCCCACGGCTTCGGCTGCCTGTAAATCGCGTAATGCATCGCCAACCGCGGGTACGTTTTTTAGTTCCGTACCGTAACGCTGCATGATTTCTACGAACATGCCGGTTTTGGGTTTGCGGCAGTTGCATTTGTCAGTGCCAGTGTGCGGACAGAAAAAGATGGAGTCAATACGTCCGCCCGCCTGGGCGACTGCTTTGTACATTTTGTCGTTAATCGCGTTGAAAGTCACCATGTCGAGTAGTCCACGTCCGATGCCGGATTGATTGGTGGCGGTAACAATGCGATAGCCGGAATGCGTCAGCCGGGCGATGGCTTCTATGCTGCCGGGGATGGGTTGCCATTCATTCGGCGTTTTGATGAAGGTTTCGCTGCTTTGGTTAATGACACCATTATGATCGAGAATAATCAGCTTCATGTCAGCCGGCCAGTTTGGATAGATCCGCCACACGATTCATCGCCTGGTGCATCAGTTTAAGCAGACTAAGTCGGTTTGTGCGTAAATTTGCATCGTCGGTATTGACCATGACGTTGTCGAAAAATATGTCGATCGGCTCCTTGAGTGCGGCTAAAGTTTGTAGTGATTGCGTATAATGACCGGTGTCAAATGCGCGGTCCGCCTGAGATTTTACGCTCTGCAGCGTTTCAAAAAGCGCGGCTTCTGCAGGTTCTTTGAGCAAACTGGTATTAATTGGTTCGTCGCTGTTTTCGCTTTTTTCCAGAATATTGTGCACGCGTTTGTTGGCGGCGGCCAGACTGGCTGCTTCGGGTAATTTTTCAAATGCACGTACGGCTTCGAGTCTTTTGGGTATATCCATCAATACTTTCGGTGACTGGCTTAATACGGCGTCGATTTCTTGTAACTGGAATCCCTGCTCGCGTAGGTTGCCTGATAGGCGATCGTAAATAAACTGTAATGGCGATTCCGCAGTAGCCGGATATTTGTCATCAAAAGCCAATCGGGCTTCCTTGAGCAAAAAATCCAGCGATAAAGGCAGTTCTTTTTCAATCAGCATGCGAATCACGCCTAATGCATGTCGGCGCAATGCAAACGGGTCTTTATCGCCAGTTGGAATCTGATTGATGCTGAACAATCCGGTCAGTGTTTCAAGCTTATCGGCCAATGCGACGCAAATACCGACTGTGTTGCGCGGTAATGCATCGCCGGCAAAACGTGGCTTGTAATGATCTTCAATGGCATGTGCGATGGCTTCACTGTGTCCGTCATGGAGTGCGTAATAATGACCCATAATGCCTTGCAATTCAGGAAACTCGCCGACCATTTCGGTGAGCAAATCTGTCTTTGATAATAGCGTAGCCTTCCCGGCTTCATCCGCGAGCGCTTCACCGCCCAATAATAATGCGATTGACCGGGCAATGACGCGCACCCGCTGGATACGCTCCCCCTGGGTGCCGAGTTTGTTGTGATAAACCACCTGATCAAGTCCCGAAAGTCTTGATTCCAGCGTTTTTTTTCGATCCTGGTCAAAGAAAAACTTGGCGTCAGCTAAACGTGAGCGCACCACCCGTTCGTTACCGGTTATTACCAGACCGGGGTCGGATGGCCGTATATTGGAGACCAGTAAAAACTTATTCGCTAGTTTTTCATTGGCACCCATCAGTGGAAAATATTTCTGATTGGCTTTCATAGTCAGTATCAGGCATTCCTGCGGCACTTCAAGAAATTCGGGTTCAAACTGCCCGATCAGCACATTGGGCAGTTCAACCAGCGCGGTAACTTCGTTTAATAGGGAATCATCCTGAAGTAACGTGAGGTTTGCCTGGGAAGCCGCAGCAGTGAGTTGGCGTGTGATTTCGGCCCGGCGGTCATCAAAACCGGGAATTACTGCACCCTCATCGGTTAGTTGCTGTGCATAGCTGTCAGCATTTTTTAGCTGAATAGTTCTGTTTTTTGCTTCAAAGCGGTGCCCCTGCGTTTCACGCCCTGAATCCAGCCCTAATGCCTGAACCGGCAGGATATCGTCGCCATGCAGGGCAACCAGGCCATGCGCGGGGCGGACGAAATGAACGCTTTCCCAGCCATCGGACAGTTGATATGTCATTACTTTGGGAATCGGCAACTGACTAATGACTGCATCAAGTGCATTTTGCAGGCCTTCGTTTAATTGTGTGCCGGTCACAATACTGTCCAGAAATAATGTTTCTGTTTTACCGTCCTGTACACGTTTGAGTCTGGGTATGGCGGAAGCGTCTGCGCCCAGACTGGCTAATTTTTTAAGTAACGGTGGCGTCGGTTGTCCGCTTTCATCAAGGCCGACTTTAACCGGCATGAGTTTTTGCGAAACAGACTTGTCCGATGCCTGTGTCTTGACATTCGCAATCCAGACTGCCAAACGTCTGGGTGAAGCAAAAACGGTTTTTTGTGTGCCGGCGTTAATCAAATCTTGCGTTTGCAGGTTTGTTACAATTAATTCAGCAAAACTGTTACCCAGTTGCCTGAGAGATTTGGGTGGTAATTCTTCTACCAGTAATTCGACCAGTAAATTTTTTGTTGTCATGCTGTCTCTGTTGATTCTTTAAGCACTTTGGATTTGGGCATTTGTGCGACCCATTCGCGCGGTGCCAGTGGAAATGGCGGATCGAGATGTTCGCGGCTGGCATAATAGGCGTGGGCGACGTTACGCGACAAGTTGCGGATGCGCCCGATGTAGGCTGCGCGTTCGGTAACTGAAATCGCGCCCCGCGCATCAAGTAAATTGAAAGTATGGGCAGCTTTTAAAACCTGTTCGTAGGCGGGCAATGCCAGCCGTTGCTCAATTAAATGCCGTGCCTGTGTTTCATGACTGGTGAAAGCGTTGAATAAATAATCGGGATCGCTTTGTTCGAAGTTATAAACAGACTGTTCCACTTCATTTTGATGATAGACATCATAATAAGTCAGTCCTTCTGTCCAGACGAGATCAAAAACATTTTCCACGCCCTGCAGATACATAGCCAGTCGTTCCAGGCCATACGTGATTTCACCGGTAATGGGCTTGCAATTAATGCCCCCTACCTGCTGAAAGTAGGTGAATTGAGTTACTTCCATACCATTTAACCAGGCCTCCCATCCCAAACCCCAGGCACCCAGTGTCGGGTTTTCCCAGTCATCCTCAACCAGGCGTACATCATTTTGCTGTAAATCGAAGCCCAGTTCGCGTAGCGAATCAAAATATAAATCCAGGATATTTTTGGGGGCGGGTTTAAGTGCGACCTGAAATTGATAATAGTGCTGAAGCCGGTTAGGGTTGTTGCCATAACGACCATCCTTAGGGCGGCGGGAGGGCTGTACATATGCCGTTTTCCATGGCTCGGGTCCGAGTGCACGCAAGAAAGTTGCGGTGTGACTGGTGCCTGCGCCCACTTCCATGTCATAAGGTTGCAGGATTGCGCAACCCTGTTTGCCCCAGTAACGCTGCAGGGTAAAAATAATTTCCTGGAATGTATGTGTGTTCATGAAAGGTCTGCGACAACTTTGATAGTGATTGGTTAGTCGAATTTTACAGGGTTTTGTGTCAGGCGCGAAAGACTGATGTTGCTCTAAAAGCAAAAAGTGGTTCAGGGTGTGCTCAACCTAGTTTTTAACGCGATTAAAAAATTTACTGCACAAAGTCAATGCGCGCTGATGTAGTTGAGAGTGGCAAATTTTGTCCACGTAAAAATAAAGTGGGAACATTATGCAACAGATAGTG
Source organism: Nitrosomonas aestuarii (assembly GCF_003046585.1). GTDB lineage: Bacteria > Pseudomonadota > Gammaproteobacteria > Burkholderiales > Nitrosomonadaceae > Nitrosomonas > Nitrosomonas aestuarii. The sequence continues at coordinate 70,969 of NZ_QAAE01000009.1, forward strand.
GCAATCTTGTTGAAAAAATGAAGAAATTATTTGCGCGTTAAGTATACGTTCAGTATGCTTGACCTTGCATAAGGTATGGTTTTTGGCTCTGCGTACCTCGGTTTTACTCAGAATGTATACCTGCCATGCTCAAAAATAATAATGAAGTAGAATTATCAAATATGCAAATATGGAGGATTACGCTTTGGTTGCTCATAGGAAAATGAAAAAGAAAGGGTTGGCGCTGGCTGTGTGCAGCGCATTTTTTGTTTCATCATTGGTTCATGCTGACACCTCAGTCGATAAAAAATCGCTTTCGATTGATGTGGACTCGCTTATTGAGTCGTCAGGGGATAAGGGTCTGATTGAGAGCGTGACCGGCTATAAATACAATGAATCGTCGTTCATGAAAGCACTGGGTATAAGATTTGGTGGCTGGACTGAAATCGGTTTTGCGGGTAATACAGGTACTTCAAAGAGTTCCCATGGAAATGGTCCGGTTACTTTTAATGATGGTCCGAATGAATTTAAATTACATCAGGTTTATGGTTTTATTGAACGCGAAGTGGACACCACTTCAAATAGCATCAGTTTCGGTTTTCGTGCTGATCTGTTATATGGGACAGATGCACGTTTCACTACTGCCTCAAACTTTGATACGAATATCTTAGACAGCGATAATCAACGTAAGCTGGCATTTCCACAGGCTTATCTGGACGTGTTTCTTCCAATAGGTAATGGGGTTACTGCTCAGATTGGTCATTTTTATACGATTATTGGATATGAAGTAGTGCCCGCAGCCGGTAACTTCTTCTTTTCTCATGCGTATACCATGCAGTATGGTGAACCGTTTACGCATTCTGGCGCATTATTGACTTACCCGGTTAACAATAATATTACCCTCAGAGGTGGTGCCGTTACCGGCTGGGATGCGCATTTTAATCAGCCAGTCAACTTCCTGGGTGGTATCGCTTATACCACCGATGATGAGAGAACATCATTGACTGCTTCTTTGATCACGGGGAGTGTGGAAACAGCAAGCCCAGGCGCAGATCACAACCGTACTATGTATAGTGTCGTGTTTGAACATGACATTACCGATAGACTGCATTACGTGCTCCAGCATGATTTAGGAGTAGAAAGCGGTACGTCAACAAATAGCTCTGCCGAATGGTATGGCGTTAATCAATATCTGTTCTATGATATTCTGCATAACCTGGCTGCCGGGTTGCGTATGGAATGGTTTCGCGATGACGATGGTACGCGTGTGAACAGTTTTGCTGAAAACTATATTGGTGTAACAGGTGGTTTGAACTATACGCCAATAGCGGGTTTTACCATTCGTCCCGAGGTCAGGTACGATCGTACAACTGAAAATAAAGCCTTTGATAATTTCAAAGACAACGATCAAATCATGTTGTCTGTAAGTGGTATTTTCCGCTTCTAATTTTTGATTGTTTTTCTTAAAAAAAGAAGAAAAGAGATTATGTTTTCATAATCTTTTTTCTTCCTGTTAATGCTGCTTACGCATTTGTTGCATGTGACCGTTGGCGGCCATTCTAATCACGATAAATTGAGCTGTTTAATCGTATATTTTATTAGTACGCTTGAACGCGTTAGAAAAAGAGTATTTTCTTAAACTTTTCTGAACGTTCAATGCTTTTCTTTTTTGCTGCAGTTGAAAAGTCTGTCAAACTGCAGTTCATTCCTAATTCGCTGGGTTTATAGCTACTCTCGTTTCGTCAGAACGTTACAGAATTGCAGCGGGCGTTAAAAACATAAAAGAAAATGCGGTTATTAATGCCACAACGCCAATAATATTTAACAAAAGTAAGTCTGTCTTTTTTTCGGTTTTCATTTTCAGTCTGTCTCCATTTAACACTCGTCTTAACAATTATCAAAATGAATTAAGAGAGAGTAAGGGTTAAAAACACCTAAGCTCATCGTTCTATTGGGTTGACAATAGAACAGCTTGTTCATTACATTGAGGTGATGTTTAAATCGTTTATGAGAGTAGGCATTATTCGTTTTGTCCGTTGATAAAGACAATTGGTTCCTCAATAAAATTTGAGTGTTACCGGGAACTAATCATATAATCCCTACTCACAACCTCACTTTAGAGCGAATCATACAGACATAAATTTGATTCGATAAGTACCGCGAATCGAATTATGTTGTTTCCATATAGTTAACAATGTTATTGTGTTTTATAGATGATGCAGGATCTCAATCTTTTTGTAATTTTTGCGCGCGTTGTGGAGAGTGGCAGTTTTGCAGAAGCTGCGCGTCGAATGGATATTTCACGTTCTGCGGTCAGCAAAGCGATTTCCAAGCTTGAAAAAAATCTGGGCGCACAATTATTAAACCGCAGTACCCGGCACTTGAGTCTGACCGAAGCGGGTACAGTGCTGGCTGAACATTCAGCACATATACTTGATGAGGCTGAACAAGCGGAACGTTTTGTCAGTAGTTTACAAGCTGAGCCCCGAGGCATGTTAAAAGTCAGTGCATCTGTTGCTTTTGGCACGCTTCATGTCGCACCTGCATTGGCTGATTTTTTGTCGCGTTATCCTGAAATCCGCATTGATTTAACCATCACCGATCGTCCTGTCGATTTGGTGGGGGAGGGCTATGATGTCATGATTCGTGTTACCAATGAACCTGACCTGAATTTGGTGGCACGCAAGTTAGCGCCTGTAAGGCGTAAGCTTTGTGCCACGCCGCAATATTTTCAACAACACGGCATTCCGCAGACACCTGAGGATCTGATTGAATATAACTGTTTGGACTATACTCTTTCGGGAGAGCAAGGCTATTGGAATTTTACCGGGCCGGAAGGCGTGATCGCTGTTCCTGTTTCGGGAACATTACGAATTAACGATGATGATGCGTTGTCGCAGGCAGTGTTGGGTGGTTTGGGAATTGCATTATTGCCAACTTTTACGGTGGGGAAAGAATTGCAAAGCGGAAAGCTGCAAGCAGTATTGTCTGAATATATTGCCGTAGAACGCTATGTCTATGCATGTTATCTGCCCAGTCGTCATGTGCCGGCTAAAGTGCGTTCTTTTATTGATTTTCTGTTAAATCGTATTGGAAAGGTGCCTTATTGGGATCAGGATTTATGAGTTTGTCTGAGGATGTTCCCGAAGCAACTGCAGTAAATGCGCAAGATCGTCGGGCAATTCGGTATGCCAGTGCATGGTTTGTCCGTTTTCAGGGTGAATCAGCCCCAGCTGCCATGCGTGGAGTGCCTGTCTTGGAAACTCCATTAATAAATGTACAGTTTCAGGCGTTGTGTTTCGGGGTTTTCCGCCATAAACAGGATCGCCTACCAGAGGGTGATGAATAGCATGCATATGTACGCGAATCTGGTGCGTGCGACCAGTTTCAAGGCTGCATTGCAGAAGTGAACACCCTGTTAATGATTCGAGCATTTTATAGTGCGTGCGCGCAGTTTTTCCGCTGGTTGTTATAGCCATTTTAGTGCGATGAACAGGATGGCGGCCAACCGGTGCATCGACTGTTCCATTCTGAGTAATTTCTCCGAGTACCAGCGCGAGATAATCACGTTTAACAGTGCGTTGCTGCAGTTGCCGTACTAACTGTGTTTGCGCTTCGATTGTTTTTGCAACAACCAGCAATCCGCTGGTGTTTTTGTCCAGTCGATGCACAATACCAGCCCGAGGCACATTTTCTAACTGTGGTGCGTGGTGTAGCAACGCATTTAATAACGTGCCATGCCAGTTACCGCTGCCAGGATGCACTACCATGCCCGCTGGTTTGTTGATTACGATAAGTGCGTTATCTTCAAAAATGATGTCCAGCGTAATTGCTTCAGCGGTATAAGAATTAGCTGCTGAATCAAAATTGGGCGAGACCTGAATTTGTTCATTGCCCCACACTTTTTGTTTCGTGCTGCAGGTATTGCCATCCAGAATGATGCGTTTTTCACCGATCCATGACTGTATACGATTACGTGACCAATGCGGTAGTAATTTGGCAAGCGCCTGGTCAAGACGTAATCCGGCGTAATCAGTTGGAATAACTAAATTTATAATCGCTTCGTCTGTTTCATTCAATGTGGATAATGAGGGCTTTGCGTTATAATTATCATTTTGTTTCATGTTTTTTGCGGAAATATATTCATGCTGCATTATCTGGTTTTAGTATTGGTTTTGATATCAACGCTTTCTGCATGTGGTTTGCTGCCCGAGCAGAAAGAGGAGAATCATAACTGGTCTGCAAATAAATTTTATGCAGAGGCGAAAGAAAAATTAAACAGCGGTAATTATGCTGCTGCCATAAAATTATTTGAGGGACTGGAAGCACGTTATCCCTATGGCCGTTATGCGCAACAGGCGCAACTTGAGACTGCTTATGCGCACTATAAGGACCAGGAACAAGCGTCGGCAATTGCGGCGGCCGATCGTTTTATCAAACTGCACCCTAATCACCCCAATGTTGATTATGCTTATTATATCAAGGGGCTGGCTAATTATCATGATAATTGGGGTATTATGAGTTTTATGATGCGTGGTTTTTTGAAACAGGATATGAGCGAGCGCGATTCCAAGGCATCTCGTGAATCATTTGAAGACTTCAAAGAACTGGTAACACGCTTTCCTGATAGTAAGTATGCAGCCGATGCAAGGCAGCGCATGGCACATTTGTTAAATGTGATCGCCATGAACGAAGTGCATGTGGCGCGTTACTACATGAAGCGCAAGGCTTATGTTGCGGCTGCAAATCGAGCGCAATACGCTGTAAGGGAATATCCGCGCACGCCCGCGACCGAGGAAGCACTTTTTATCATGGCGCAAGCGTATAATGCATTAGGCATGAATGATTTGAGTGATGATGCCGAGCGTGTTTTAAAGCTAAATTTTCCGGAAAGTGAATTTCTGGAAGATATCTATGAAACTGAAAACCCATTCTGGTGGAAAATCTGGTAATTGAAGCGCTTCAATCGGAATTGCTTTATTGATTGTCCTGCAGATGCACAGTAAGCACATCGCATTCGGCATGAAAGATCAGATTCTTGGCAGTCGAACCCATTATTGCGGTTAATCCGTGTCGGCCGTGTGAGCCTACAATAATCAAATCAATTCTCTCCCGCAGAGCAAATTCAGTAATTTCCTGTTGCGGCGTACCCCATACCAACCAGCGATTGGCTGGTGGAACATTCATGTCATTGCAGATTTGTATGAATTTGTTTTTTTCAACCTGCAGCAATAAATCGGAGGATTGCGCATCCAGCGATATCAATGTGCCATAGGGCGTGTCGGGCATTGGAATATTGTCCAAAATATGGATCACGTTAAGTTCCGCATTAAATTTTTCGGCTAAATGCTGTGCCTGTTTGGCAACTAAATTTCCATAATCTGAAAAATCAATCGCAACCAGAATCCTGTTGTATGCATGCATAGTGTTTTTCTTTGAATATATTTTTGTTGATGCTGTGTTAAAGAATAGTACAACCCATCTTCCTCAGCTGTTATGTGTGCTGAGGCTATACTCTACTATATAACTTGCGTGTTTGTGGTGTCATGTCTTTCATGTCCTCGACAGGATGTCAACGTGGATTGAGATAATGTGACAGAAAGTCCAGCACTTCCTGTTCGTATGTTCTGCCAGCATAATCGTGCATATTGAAGTGTCCTGCTCCGGGTACAATCCAGAGTTCCTTGGGTTCTCTTGCGGCGTCAAACAAGCGTGCGGTCTCTGGGGGTGTCGTATGCTTGTCGTTTGTCCCGGAAATAATCAGTAGTGGTGAATTAAGATTATTGATGCGCTTAATGGGGCTCAGTTCTTCAATAGGGGTATCGGTAAAAAAAGAGATTTGAGCAAGTAATAGAGGGAGGAAAAATTTACCCGGTTCACCCAAAAACAGTTTCAATCGATTTTCAACAGCTTCTTCTATTGTTGGATGCAGCGATTCCACTACTACTGCACTCAGCTTCAGATCATGTTTTGCTAACACGATGGCTGCTGCGCCTAATGACACGCCAATTGCGGCAATGCGTTCATTGGGAAAAGTTTTGCGTAAAAAATTGATGGAAGTTTCAACATTTTCTGACTCGCGGGCACCGAATGTAATTCGGTCGCCGGGTGTTTCGCCATGTGCTTGCAAATCTATAAGAAGTACGTGGTATCCTTGTGCGGTTAAGAAGCGTGCACGGCTCAGCATTTCCACGCGGTTGCTGCGTATCGAATGTACGAGCAATACTGCGCCATTGCCATCTTGTTCCCCATGCACGAGCCAGCCATAGATATATGTACCATCAGAAGACGGGATTTTAACTGAATGTACCGGTAAGTCAGTCAATAAGGATTCTGTCGCAGTGGCAGCCGGGCCCGTGACTATCTCGCCGATAAGAAAGCCAATAATTATGCTGAGCACCACAAAGCCGGAAAAATACGCGAATATGGGTTTTAACATGTTCTTTTTGAATAGTTCTAATATTCTGAAAGTCCTAATGTTACAATTTAATTTGTAAACAAAGAATAGATAACTGAATGTTAATGCATGCTGATTCGCAGGAAAACTTCCCATGCAATGTAATAGATTTCAAAGTGGTGTCATAAAAAAAGGTACTTTTCAACCAGTAATCGTAATTTAAGTAACCTGGATGCAGTACTAGTATTCCATCAGTATTGCTGAAAGGAACTGCTCATCCTTGTTAAGTTGATGGAGTGTCAGGCATGCCTGCTTGATCGAGGCATTGATATAATCATTTTTTTACAAATTAGGTAACCTACCATGAATAGTTCTGTAACTGACTTTCAAGAAAAAATGCACCAGTTGGCAGATGCATTTATCAAAGAACTTCCAGAGAAGGCTGAAGATATAGAAACAATGTGGCAACAGCTTCAAAATGATTGGAATGTTGAGACACTGCAAATAGTGCATCGCAAAGTGCATGGTTTGGTAGGTTCAAGTAGGACTTTTGGATTTGAAGAGTTAAGTCAGATTGCAGATACGTTGGAACAGGCTTTAAAAATACTGCTGCAGAATAAAGCATCTGTAGATGAACCGCAAAGTAACGAGATACATTTGCAGTTGCAGGCGTTAAACCAATGGGCTCACAAACCAAAGAATGAGCATACGCAAATTATCGTAGAAAAGCTTAACAGCAGTCATCCCGACTCAGACGAAGTATGTCGTATTTTTGTTGTGGATGATGATCAGGAAGCTGCGCAGGAATTGGCTTTGCAGTTGAGTTATTACGGATATGAAGTTGAGGCTTTCGGTCAGTTGGACAAATTCCGTGCGGCGATCAAAGAAGATCCTAATGCCATTGTGTTAATGAACGTCGAATTTTCGGATGATCCTATGGCCGGTGTCAGAATCATGAAAGAAATTAAGCAGGAAATGACTGATCCCTTACAGGTTATGTTCATCTCTCCAAATGATGATTTGGCGACACGCTTGGAAGCGGTGCGGGCAGGTGGCGTTGCGTATCTTACAAAACCGATCAATTCTGCTGAGCTTATCGATCAACTTGATTCATTTGCTGTGCCGCAAACTCAGGAACCTTTTCGTGTATTGATCATCGACGATAGCACAACAGTCCTGGAATATCATGCTGCGGTGCTTGAGCTGTCTGGCATGGTTGTGAGAGCGGTTGAAAAGACGGATGCAGTCATGAAAACACTGCTGGAATTTAATCCGGATTTGATTTTAATAGATGTTTATATGCCTGAATGCAGTGGTATTGAGCTTGCGAAAGTGATCCGTCAGATAGATGGCCTGCTGAGTGTGCCGATAGTTTATTTATCATCAGAAAATGATTTTAATACGCAATTGGAAGCGATGTGTCTGGCGGGTGATGATTTTCTGGTCAAACCTATTGATCCAAAACGGCTGGTTTCCGCTGTTACCATGCGCGTGCGGAGAGCACGTTTGCTGCGTGGATTAATGGTACGAGACGGATTGACTGGCTTGTTTAATCATACTGCGATTAAAGAGCAACTCGGGCGAGAAATTGTACGTTCGAATAGATTAAAAACCCCGTTATCATTCGCTATGATTGATGTCGATTTTTTCAAGAAAGTGAATGATACTTATGGACATGCAGCAGGTGACCGCGTTCTAAAGAGTTTGGCGCGATTACTCAAACAACGGTTGCGTGGCACAGATATAGTTGGCCGTTATGGCGGTGAGGAATTCGCAGTTATTATGACAGACACCAATGCGCCAGAAGCTGCCAAAGTGATCGATGAGATACGTAAAGTATTTTCGCGTCTGCTTCATATGAGTGATAACAGGGAATTTAAAGTCACGTTTAGCTGTGGTATTGCGGATATTAAGCATTTCCCGGATGTGAAAAGTGTCAGCGAAGCTGCCGATAAGGCGCTTCATGATGCAAAAAGGAAGGGGCGTAATCAGGTAACGACCAATGCAGATGATTGATCGAAGCTTGTTCAGAAATTCGTCGTGTGATTATGCACTGTAAAACAGTAATCTTGACTTGAAATGAATGCGCAGTTCGGATTTTTCTGACTAACGTCATTCTTTTCGCTCATATTGCCAATAATCGCAGTGTTTGGCATCCAGATGCCGATTCATCAGCATTGATCAGCATTGAGATAAACCTCCTCATATTTTACGCTGCGCCACAAACGCTCGACAAACAATTGTCTCTGCAGGGTTCCCTTGCCATCCATGCTGGTTCAATGCTGTGATCCTTCGATACCTTGGTGAAGGCCTTACTGGTATACTGGGAACCTTGGTACGTATTGAATATGTCCGGCGCTCCGGTGTCCAAGTATCTGTGGCTACTTCTCACTGGTTACTGTGCCTTTGGACAGTTTACTTGCTTACTACAATCTATTAAGATAGATATGGTAGCAATTAACGATTGCAAAACAATAACAAATTGATTCATTTATAAATTAATTTTTTTTAATTTCAAGCAAAAGCCTGCAAGGTTGCATTATGGAAGAAAGGCGCAACTTATATCGGACACTCTGTGCACAACCGGATGCACCGCTGGCGGTTATTAAAGTAAATCACCGTGTATTGATGCAAAAGTTGAAATTGCATCCCGATCAAAGTTTGGCAGATTTGCAGGCTAATGTGCTGAATACTGCTTATGCAGTACTTCAGGATCCATTAAGTCGCGCTGATTATGATCGCGGACTGCAAAAGCGTTACCCGATCAGGAAATTAAGCTTGGGGCCATTCGCTGCAGGTACAGTAAAAAGCTTTCCAGACCGGTCTGGAAAAACAGCGAAAAAGAATCGCCGAAATTATTATCGCATATTGCAGGTACAGCCTGATGCGCCTGTGGCAATCATTATTGCAAGCTATCACGCATTAACGAAGTATCCTTACCAAGACCTGGAGTTACTGGACGAAGCCTATTCGGTACTTGTAAATCCGGTTGTACGCAGTCGCTACGATACGTTGCTAACTGGTAGCTTGTTATCTTCCACAAAAAATTTGCTTCCAGTAAATGAACATGCAAATGACTTCAAACCAGTTGTCAGTGATAAGGTTGTACTTTATTCTGAACTGAATGCTACAACCGACAAGCATTATTGTATTTTCTGTCATACTCTTTATACAGAGCAATTGAGCCCTTATCAGAATGATATATGTCTCGAATGTGCTAGTCCGCTGCCTGTTGCCAACAATGAGCCAGTCGAACAAGCGCATCGTGCAATCATGCGGGTTAGCGTACAAGGTGAATTCAGATTTTATTTGTTTTGGCCGGATGTGCCCTATGATGGAATTTTCCAGGATTTATCGCCGATGGGTATGCGATTCCTGACCGATGTCTCACTGAATGTGGATGACGTTCTCAAAATAGATGCACCAAATTTTCAAGCTGTTGTTGAAGTCGTGCATAAGCAATCCGATGAAGCCTATATTTCTGTAGGCGTACGCTTTCTGACAATCAAATTTGAACAGGAACGCGGTAATTTTCTAACAGTCAGTGCATGACACATTGCCTGATATGTCGGGTGTAAAAATTGATGCTTGAGTATTTAAACTTGGGCGCGATTGCGTTCACCCGCATGGCGGATTGCAGCTTATCAAAGCCACGTTCAACACTCAACTGCAGTTCTGGAATTCAATTTGTAATTGATCCAATGCTTTTAGGTGATTGGGTTCTAAAAATTAATTTGGTGTCGGGGAGACCAGGATTTTGAAAGTACAGTATTATCGTTGTTGCGCAATACTGTGTTTTTTCATGAATAAGCCCCGTAAGGTTTTGTAGCACAGATGTGGCAGCAAAATATACAGTGGCATGCGTATGAAATGACTGCGTAGGTAGAGTAAGTGGCGAGCTAATGCTGCTGATTCCATCGGCTTGTCTGGATGCTGGGGGAATAGCGCGAGTGGAACCAGCCAGCGCATTGCCCAACGTTTCATGAAATTTGGTTTGGAATGCAATCGATCAACGACCCCTGTGGGAACAGGTGTTTTGAATATATTTTGACTGAAATACAGGCCATAAAAAAGAATATGACCCAATTGCAACTGGTTGGCGCGATCAGTCAGTTGCATCCAGAATTCAGGCTCTTTTGTGCCTAAAAAAACGATTAAATCATGTAAATCCAACAAGTCTCTAAGATCGTTTGCAATTTCGTTATTCTGGAATAAATTGACTGCACAATGAATGACCATGTCAACCGGGCAAAGCGTTTTGATTCTTGTGTTTTTGATCGGTATGGCAGCATCAAATAGTAGTTTGATGTCAATTTTTAAACGACTTGTCAAAGGTGTCAGTGTATGATGTATGTCTACTTCGGTTGCGCGTTCAGCGTGAACAAGTGGAGGAATTTCATGGCTCCATACTCGATAATAGTGCTCATCGTATGCTGAAAGTGTTCGATGTTGCCAGCCCTTTATCATGAGTAAAGATTCAATGTCAGCTAAATCATTTTTAGGCACCAGAATGTCAAGATCGACGGATAATCGTCCTTCAGAATAAGGTAAGTTAGCCAGTCCATAAGCCGCACCTTTGAGTACAATAATGGATGTATCGAAATCCTCCAGTGCCCATAAAATCCTGTTTAATTCCCAATGAGCCAGTTGCTGCATTTTTTTAATCTGTACAAGTGCGGATTTCAGCTGGCTTGCAATTCGAGGCGGTACTTTTTCCCAAAGTCCATTTGCTTTTAGCGTTAAAGCCAGGCGGCCAAGCAGCTTTACACGTCTTGCGAGTCTAATAAGCAGTTCCCACTCTGCATCACTATAACCAATGAGGCGTTCAGGATATAATAATGCCTGCTGCAAGATTTGATGATGTCGTATTTGATTAGACTTCATCGACCAATTTTTTTAGGGCTGCTATCACTTCATCAAAATCGGAATAAACCAGTTTGTAACTATTGCAGCTTGAAATCAGATGCGTTACAGCCTGGAATGCTGTGGCGCCCAGCACTTCATAATTAAATGCGTTACTCGCCAGCAACATAAATGCTTGTGCATCAGATAAGGCTTCAATTTTCAAAGGTGCATTAGCAATCCATTTAGGAAAAATAATCCACTTGGCCTTTGCGACTTGTTTTGACAGCTGTATGCTTTCCTTCGACGGACAGACGTGCGCAACCGTGCCTTTCTGTGTATTAGGTATGAGCTGGCCCATGACGACCTCGGGGAGATAGTTCCGGATTGCTTCAATAGATTCGTTTTTGAGTGGCATCAAGCGAGGTATCGGATAAAAAATCCCTTGATGCGGTTCCATCAACCCGAATTCATCGGAAAACAAACGAAACCCTCGATGCGTCAGCACCGTGCATAATGTGGTTTTTCCACTTCCAGGCCAGGCGGGCAGCAAAATAACATGACCATTCTTTTCTACAACAGCAGAATGCAGTAATAATAAATGATTGACGCGCACGGCTATGGCTAGGTTGATTCCCCATTCCAATACCGCAAGTGCTTGTTCCAGCGGAAAGCTTTCAAAAGGAGATTGTCCATCCAGAAGAAAGCGCACTTTTCGTGTTAGCGGGTTGCTAAAGGAACGCTCAATGACAATACGCACATGAAACTCTGCGATTTCATCTTGTGCCAGCCGGTAATGCCGGTAAAGCATGTAGAGTTTGGTAGCGAGCGGCTTATGCGTTGTATGAATACAAATATTAAAGGGGCCAACTGCTACTCTGAGCCCTTGTTTTGAAAGCAGCATGTGGAATTCCTCAAATGGAATTTGATTTACCATCATGCCTGAAACTCCTATTTCACCTTCTTAATGAGACCTAATGCATCAAGATGATAGAGTATTTTTTGAATGTTTTGTTGAAATTCTTTATCGGAATTCTGTTCAAATTGTTCACCCAGATGGCTGCTGATGTCGAACACTGAGGCCGAATGTTGATTCAAGAAAGAAAGTATATGCATGCTCATCTGATTAAGATAATGTGTTTTACCCGAGTCGGGTTGAAACACTGTATATTCACCCCCCCAGTCCTCAATCAGTAAGGTTTGAAAATTGTTTGATTGCCAGAAAGAGTGCGTCGACATAGTGAATGAGCGAGTGCTATTTCAAAAAGAAGGTTTACAGGATTGGACGTCTATTCTGAGTTCACTGTCTATGTGGCTACCATGTTGTATCAATTGTAGCTCCACTTTTGCTCAAGATAGACGTAAATGCGGTAGCTGAAACTGCGATACCGCCATTATTTGTCTGACAATTCATTGCCTGTTCAATGTCAGAAAACGGTTGAGTATCTCCATTCGCATCGACATATGAATTGTGTTCCAAATGACCACTGGGTGCTGGTCCAAGATCGTAAGGAGGCGCATTGCCCCCCAATTCCTGTTCAGCTTTTGCTGGATTGGGGTGCATGCAAACTACGCGGTCGCCACGTCCATCACCTAAATTCTGTTTTGCAATATCATCACCGGGGGCCGCTGGTCCGGCAAGATTGCTCGTTCGGGCCAGAGCTGCGCCGCTATGTAAGGTCATGATTACTGGCAACGCAGCAGTACCTTTCAACAGCATTCGTCTTTTTTGTTTACGAAGATTGTTGTCTGCGGGTGCTTTCTGCTTTGCCGCCGCATCAATTGTATGATGCTCAAATGGTGGTTTTTTGCTCATGCTGATTTAACCTCTTTGGTAAAAAGAATTGTTTGCCTTTCATTATCAACTATGCGCTACGAAATAACAGAATGCATAGCCCTGATATAGTATGTTGATATGATCAGTTAAACTTCGGCAACATTCATTCAAGGTAATTAAGTTTATCAGTTATCTCGGTTGACGATACGATATCATACCGAAATTAGTTTTCACTATAAGTAGAAGCAAATTTCAGGCCAATTTTGAAAAATTATTTTAATACAATAAATACAATTAGTTATTGTGTAGATCAGAGCCTTCGTGAATCGTTGCAATGTTAAGTGTAAATTATTTCGACAAAAAAAGAATGAATTCTCGTACCCTGTTGTCCTGTTTTTTAAAACGTGTTAGGGAAAACACAGATTAATTGCTTATGTCAGCGGGTTGCAGTTTAGGCAAAGCGTTGTTATTCGTCAGCTAATGGATTGATCAGGTTTCGCGTATGTCATTTTTCTGATACTTTAACTTGCGCGGTGAATCAAGCGGTCCTTTTTTGAGAATCTTCTTCCGGTAAGTAATTTGATACAAGACTGGCAGCACCAGCATCGTTAAAGCTGTTGAAGTAAATGTGCCGCCAATGACAACAGTGGCTAACGGTCGTTGTACTTCTGCGCCAATACTGATAGCCAGAGCCATTGGCAGAAAACCAATAGCGTCAGTGAGATCCGTCATCAATACCGGTCGCAGGCGTGTCAGTGCGCCTGTTTTAATGGCATCGTCCAGTGTGTAACCTTTTTCCCTTAAATTTCGAATAAATGTTAACAGTACCAAGCCATTTAATACGGCGATACCTGACAAAGCAATAAAACCGACAGCAGCAGATATCGAGAACGGAATATCACGCAGCCACAGTGCTAAAATGCCACCCGTAAGTGCAAAAGGTACGCCTGTAAAGACCAGTAACCCATCCCGCAGATTCCCAAACATCAAATAGAGCAGGATGAAAATAAGGCCCAGTGCAACGGGTACTACAATGACCAAGCGCTCCGTTGCAGAAACCAGCTGTTCGTATTGGCCACCCCAGGCGATCCAGTAGCCGGATGGAATTTTTATTTCTTCTGCAATACGTGCTTGCGCCTCATGCACAAAAGTACCGAGGTCTGTGCCGCGCACATTCGCGCTGACAATTGCCCTTCGTTTGCCGTTTTCACGGCTGATCTGGTTGGGTCCTTCGATGACATTGAAATCAACAACATCCCCCAGTGTCAGATAAGCGGGCGGCGTAGCCTGGCCCTGCTGTATGTTCAAAACAGCGTTGGGCAGTTGAACCGGCAGGCGTTTGAGCGCCTCGATATCGCCGCGTAATTGCTCCGGTAAGCGCACAACCAGATTAAAGCGGCGATCACCTTCATAAATTAAACCGGTCGGCATGCCGCCAATCGCGATTGCAATGACATTTTGTACATCGGATACGTTTAAACCATAACGTGCCATTTGGGCGCGGTCCATTTGAATTGACAGCATGGGCAATCCGCTAAGCTGTTCAATTTTTGCATCTGCAGCACCTGGGATTGTTTCAATGAGTGCAAGAATTTCATCGCCGACATCACGCAATACATCCATGTCATCGCCAAAGATTTTGATGGCCACATCTGCGCGCACACCGGATATCAATTCGTTAAAGCGCATTTGTATCGGTTGGGTAAATTCATAGTTATTACCCGGTACATCGTTGACTGCCTTTTCCATGGCGGTGATCAATTCGGCCTTGGTGCGATAAGGGCCTTCCCATTCTTTCTGATCTTTGAGAATAATGAAAATATCGGCGACACTTGGTGGCATGGGGTCGGTTGCAATTTCGGGTGTGCCAATTTTGGAGAAAACACGCTCGACTTCAGTAAACGTTTTGATTTTTTCTTCAAGACTATTCTGCATTTCGATTGCTGTTGTCAGGCTGGTACCGGGAATACGAATAGCATGAAGTGCAATATCGCCTTCATTCAAGCTGGGTACAAACTCACTGCCCAAGCGAGTTGCAAGTAATGCCGAAAGAATGATGACTGTAAGTGCCAGTGTGATCGTCAATGCTCTATTGCGCAGTGTCCAAGTGAGCATGGGCAAATAAATTTGTTTTGAACGTTTGACGATCTTATTTTCCTCGTCCTTGATGTCACCTGTTAAAAAGAGTGCAACTGCGGCCGGAACAAAGGTAATGGAAAGAATAATCGCGCCGAGTAGTGCCATGACCACGGTAAATGCCATCGGGTGGAACATTTTCCCTTCTACCCCCGAGAGCGCAAAAATCGGGATGTAGACAATCATAATAATGAGTTGGCCAAATAACAGTGCGCGCCGGGTTTCTTTGCTGGCTGAAAAGGTAATGTCCAATCGTTCTTTTAGCATCAAACGTCTGCCGAGCCGTTTTTGTTCCTGGGCCAGAAGGCGGATACAGTTTTCGATAATAACAATTGCGCCGTCAACAATAATACCGAAGTCCAGTGCACCAAGACTCATCAGGTTCGCACTGACGTTATTGGCGACCATGCCGGTCAGGGTGAACAGCATGGACAGCGGAATCACGAGTGCAGTGATCAATGCTGCCCGTAGATTGCCGAGGAACAAAAACAGTACCACAATGACCAGAATCGCGCCTTCGGTCAGATTGGATGCAACGGTTTGAATGGTTTTGTCGACCAGCGTTGTACGATTATAGACGGGTATGGCAACAATACCTTCCGGAAGATAGCGATTGATTTCCTGTAGTTTCTGTGCAGCGGCTTCAGAAACGATCTGGCTGTTTTCGCCGATCAGCATGTGAACGGTGCCGAGCACTACTTCCTTGCCGTCTTGCGTTGCGGCACCGTTACGCAGTTCCTTGCCGATAATTACGTCAGCGACATCTTTAATGCGTATGGGCACGCCCTGCCGGTTTCCCAGAATAATTTCTCCGATTTCAGCCAGGTTAACTACTTGACCAGGCACTCTGACCAGATATTGTTCGCCGCTTTTTTCAATGTAGCCGGCGCCAATATTCAGATTGTTGCGCGCTAACGCTGCAACCACGTCCTGTATGGTCAAGCCCACAGAAATCAGTTTCTCTGGATAAGGTGTGACGTGAAACTGCTTGACATAGCCGCCGACCGAATTGACTTCTGTTACACCTCTGACTGTCAGTAACTGCGGGCGAATAATCCAGTCCTGGATTTCCCGCAGATCCGTTGTCGTATAAGCAGTACCGTCTGGTTTTCTGGCACCCTTTTGCGCATCCACTGTCCACATGAAAATTTCACCCAGACCGGTTGAAATCGGACCCATGCGCGGTTCTATACCGGCAGGCAATCGTCCTATTACCTCCTGAATGCGCTGGCTCACTAATTGACGTGCAAAATAAATATCGGTGCCGTCTTTAAATACCACGGTCACTTGTGAAAGACCATAGCGGGAAAGCGAGCGCGTGTAGTCTAGATGGGGAAGTCCCATCATAATGGTTTCAATCGGAAATGTGAGTCGCTGCTCGGCTTCCAGGGGTGAATAACCCGGCGCTTCTGTGTTGATCTGCACTTGTACATTGGTAATGTCCGGTACGGCATCAATCGGTACTTTCTGATAACTGTAGATACCGAGTAAGGCCATGGCAAAAACTGCCACCATAACCAGGCCGCGATAATGTATGGAAACTTGTAAAATACGTTCAAACAAAGCGTGATCTCATGTATTAGTATTTAAATTATCCGCGCGTGCTTATCTGAACGATCTGTGCGTCAGTCGGTAAACCGGGCTAATGATCATGTTCAGCACCGGATTTGCCTAATTCCGCTTTGACGGCGAAGCTGTTGCCTGCGGCATATTGTTCGCCGACAGATAAACCATCAAGTACTTCGACTATTTCACCATCGTTACGTCCCAGTTCAAGTGGGCGCGCCTCAAAGTAATTGTCGTAACGACCAAAAACAACCGTCCAGTCAAAAAGCGTTTGCAATGCATCCATCCTCACCGCCACTGGCACTTCGATTTCTTCGGTACTGACAGCGCCATTTACAAACATGCCGTCACGCCAAAGCCCCGAGGTGTTATCCAACGTGATACGTGCCATAGCTGTACGTGTCTGCGCATTTAACATGGCACTGATATAAGTAATTTTGCCGGTGCCTTCAATGTTGGTTGCTGTTGATTTGATCACAGCTTTTTGCCCGAGCCGGATAATGTCAAGATCTCTTGGATAAACCGTTAACTCAGCGTACATGGTGGAGGTGTCAACTACGGTAAAAATTTCTGCATCTTCCTTGATAACCTGGCCTCGCGCAATGGATTTGGTCGTAATCAGGCCTGAAATAGGTGACCGGATTTCATAACGTGTCAGATTTTTAAATGGACCGGTTGCTTCAGGTTGTTCGCCAATTGCGTGCAACTTTGCAGCGGATAGTTCTAATGCAATTTCTGCTTCGCTTTGTAATTGTTGTGTGGTGAGGTATTCTTGTTTCGCGGTGATTTTTTCTTCCCAGAGCTTTTTTTCACGTATAAAATTGGCGTTTGCTAATGCCAAACGTTTTTGTGCAGCCAGATACTGGCTGCGTAAATCAGCCAGCAACTGACTCTCAACGACTGCCAGAACAGTGCCTTCTTCAACATGCTCGCCCAGATGGCGCGGTACTTCAATGACGATACCCGGCGCCCGGGGTACAACCCGTACGATATTGTGGTGGTTAAACACAATGATACCGGGTAATTGAACTTTGGGTTTGAGGGTGGCTGGCCCTGCAGTTTGAATTTGAATACCGGTGCTGGCCAGGGTGTCTTCTGTCATCTCGATACGCGCTTCAATCTGGCTATATCCCCAATGAAACACTTTGTCCCGCCATTCTACGGCGATTGCGGCGTCAAATGAATGCGGTTCTTCTACTACCTGATCGCCGAGCAGATAGTCGCCCAATGGGTTGAATGAAAATAATTGGGCGGGCCTGCCAAGGCGCGATAAAGTAATAGCTGCTTTAGCGTCAGCCGGAGGAATCGGTTTGCCATTTTCATAAAGGTACAGGCGGAATTGCGGTTCAACGCCTTTTTCAAAAATAGTGACCTCGACACTGAAATTGCCGGTAGTAAAAATCTTGCCGCCTTTCGGGCCGATTTCGTCTTCCATATGATCATCGCCGATGTCGGTTCCAGATGCGTTATGTTCTGCTTCTTCAGAGAAGCTTGTTTTTTCAAGGTTCAGAATTAATCCGGCCAGAATTATGCCAATGATGATCACAAGAATAATCGGCTTCAGATTGGTTTTGCTCACTATTGACTCCTTAATCCATACGGCAGTGGTTATTTTATGGTTTGCTGATATTTTCAATGGGCTCGGCAATCAAGCGCTCTATTTCATTAATCAGTCGCTGGTAGTTAGTTAACGCTTGTAAATAGAGTGTCTGGTTTTGAAATAATGTGCGCTGTGCATCTAGCAATTCCAGAAAGCCGAATCTGCCAAGGGCATAACCTCTGCTGGCCATTCTGAATGCTTCTCTGGCGCCAGGTAATATTTCATCACGCAATATGCTGATTTCGGTGTCCGCGGCAACTAATGATTCGTAAGCTTGCGTCAACAAAGCTCTCAACTGCAAATCAATTGCGGCCTGTTCATCCATAGCTTTGTTCATGCGCTGCTGCGCCGCCATGAGATTGCCCTGGTTACGATCAAACAAGGGCAAAGGAATCGAAAGACCTACCAATGCAGTGGTGTCGTTAGGTATGTCATGACCATATCGCCGAATACCTGCGCTGACAGTGACATCAGGAATCCGGCGTGCTTTTTCAAGTGTTAGTAATGCCTGACGCTGTTCCAGGTTTTTTACGCTGCGTAATGCCAAAGGGTTTTGTTGTATGCGTACTTCAAGTGATTGAAAATCGGGTATTGTAATAAATGTTTCTAAATTCCCGAGAACGCTTTCATAGAACGGTTTGGGGTTTCCCCATAACAAAGCCAGTTGTTTGCGAAATGATGCCAGGCTGCGCTGTGCCTGCTTGACTTCGATATCTGCAGTGGCTAAAGCTACGTTTGCACGTGTTTCTTCAATAGGCGGGGCTTTTCCTGCCTTTACTCTTTTTGCTGCCGTATTAACCACTTTTTGCGCCAATTCCTGACCAGCCAGCGCAAGTCGCATGCGTTCCTGGCCGGCCAGCACATCCAAAAAAACATTGGCGACGGTCGCTATCAAGTCCAATTGCCTTGCCATGTAATCCTGTTCGGCACTTTCTTGTCCAAGTAATGCAGCGTGCTGGCGTGCAGGTCGCTTTCCACCCGTTTCGAATAACTGGCTGATACGAATAGATTCAAATCTTGCACCGGGTCCGTTGGATCGGGAACTGACGTCTTCGCTGTCATACTGGATGACAGGGTTGGGCAACAATCCGGCCTGAATTGTCAGGCCCTGTAAGGCGCGTGCCTCCTTTGCAAAAGAAGCCAGTTCGGGATTGTGTTGTAATGCCAGCCCGATTGCGTGGTGCAATGAAAGCGCCTTTTCCTCTGCAGGCAGGAAAATGACGGCGTTACTATGTAAGGGTGGTTGCGAAAAGGCGCTGGGTATTGCGTTCTCAGCTTTTGAAATTGCAACCAGTCCAAAAGCCAGTGTCATCATTGCAAGTAGTCCATTTAAGTTGCGTCGCAACAATAATCCTGTCAGCAATCCATTAAAATTCATGTGCGAATCCTTGCAAGATTCATGATAAGTTAAAAAAGTGCTATTCTATAATCTCTTAGACCACTTCAACGCCTTCATTTTCAAACATTTCGATGAGCGCGATCAGCGGTAAGCCAATTAATGCATTGGGGTCATCACCCTGCATGCGCTCAATGAGCGCAATACCCAGGCCTTCAGATTTGGCACTTCCGGCACAGTGATAGGGTTGTTCTTTGGCCAGATAATTTTCAATTTGTTGATCACTCAATTGACGAAACTTAACATGATAAGGAACCATCTGAGTTTGCAACTGGTCTGTGTAGCTGTTTAATAGACACAAAGCCGTAAAGAATGTAACTTCTCTGCCACGTATCAGTTGCAGTTGCTTGACAGCATTGGCATGTGTCAAGGGTTTGCCCAGACGGATACCATCGAGTGCTGCAACCTGATCAGAGCCGATAATCAGAGCTTGTGAATATGTCTTCGCCACAGAACGTGCTTTTGCTTCGGCCAGGCGTTGAGCGGTTTTCTCGGGCAGTTCGTTCAATAAAGCCGATTCGTCAGCTTGTGGACTGGCTGTTTCAAATGGAACTTGTAATCGCCGTAATAATTCCTGGCGATAAATTGAGCTGGAACCGAGGACAATTTTTTGAGTAATTTTCGGTATTTTCAAAATTCTTTTTTGCATTTTTTGACACTGAAAGATAAAAAATATAACATGCGCGCCTTATGTCTGTACGATTTGTAATAGACCTTCTTGATTTTGTGCGCAAAGCGGGAAGGCATCATGGTAAAATACCGCTCTCAGATCTTGCGCGCATACAGGACTTTCTATATGAAAACGAAGGTGAAGTTTTTTATTGGATCAATGGCATCATTGATCAGGAGGATAAACATTGCCTGCATATACAAGTAGAAGGTGAATTACGTCTTTGTTGCCAGCGTTGTCTCGGAAGTCTGCCGCATACGCTGGATATCAAAACATCCTTGTTAGTGGTTGAAAATGAAAGTGAACTGATACAAACTGATACAGATGATAGTGTTGATGCTATTTTGGCGACCGTAGACATGGATGTGCTGAAGTTAGTTGAAGATGAGATTATACTGAGTTTATCAATATCATCGCGCCATAATGAAGGTGAATGTGAAATACATAAACCAGAATATTATCAGCCTACAGAAATTTCAAGTTCTAAAAAAAATCCATTTGCAGTTTTAAAAACGCTAAAAAAGACACAGCATTGATTAAGGAGTAAAAGAATATGGCCGTTCAACAAAATAAAAAATCACCCTCAAAAAGAGGCATGCATCGATCACATGATGCTTTAAAGAATCCACCGTTAGCAATTGAGCCCAGCACAGGGGAAGTTCATTTGCGCCACCACATCAGTCCAAATGGTTATTATCGAGGCAAAAAGGTTGTTGACACGAAGTCTGACGATTAAATAATTTTTGCGGTAATTCATGGTCTGCTTTACGTTTTAAGTGTTGATAAACGACATGCCAAAAAGGCCTCGAAATTGGATATCACTGTAGCGATAGATTGCATGGGGGGGGACCATGGCCCTCATGTGACTGTGCCCTCGGCGATTGATTATCTTCGCCAAGATCCTGAAGCTAATATTATTTTAGTCGGTATTCCAGACGCTATTGAAGCGGAATTGCAAGCTGTAAAATTCAAATCTAGCACTCGAATCCGAATTCATCCTGCCAGTGAAGTTGTCGGCATGGATGAATCACCCGCACTGGCATTACGCAATAAAAAAGACTCGTCCATGCGTGTTTCGATTAATCTTGTCAAAACAGGAGAGGCGCAGGCCTGTATCAGTGCCGGAAATACCGGGGCTTTACTGGCTACTTCACGTTTCGTTTTGAAAACAATTCCCGGAATAGATAGACCGGCTCTGGCCGTAATTCTCCCCACCATTGCGGGGCATACCTATGTGCTTGATTTGGGTGCCAATGTCAATTGCACAGCTGAGCATCTGTTGCAGTTTGGTGTGATGGGCGCATCGCTGGTAGCTTCTGTGGAAAATAAGAATGCACCTAGCGTGGGTTTGCTGAATATTGGCGAAGAGGACATCAAAGGCAATGAAGTCGTCAAAAAAGCATCCGACCTGCTTCGTGGCAGCGGGCTTAATTTTTATGGTAATGTGGAAGGTAATGATATCTATAAAGGCACTACAGATGTAGTTGTCTGTGATGGTTTCGTTGGGAATGTTACCCTCAAAACATCCGAAGGATTAGCACAAATGCTTGCAACTTATTTGCGCGAAGAATTCAAGCGCAATTTACTTACAAGACTTGCGGGTGTTTTTGCGATGCCGGTGATCAATGCATTTAAACGCCGTGTAGATCACCGTCAGTATAATGGTGCAAGCTTTTTGGGCTTAAAAGGTATTGTGATTAAAAGTCATGGATCTGCTGATGTTTTTGCATTTAAATCAGCCATTAAACGTGCTGCAGACGAAGTGCGTGGCGGTATGTTGCGTCGTATCAGTGAGCGAGTCTCCGATCTTTCCAAGTAATTACGAATGACACTAAAGATAACTGTTAAATAATAATGTACTCAAGAATCGCCGGAACAGGCAGCTATTTGCCGGAAAAAGTTCTTACCAATCAAGACCTGGAAAAAATGGTGGAAACAAGTGATGATTGGATACGGACACGTACTGGAATAACCCAGCGTCATATTGCGCACTCAGACCAGGCAGCAAGCGACCTGGCTTTTCATGCCAGCCAGAATGCAATGAAAGCGGCCGGTGTTACCAGTAAAGATATTGATCTTATTATTGTTGCGACGACAACACCGGATATGGTGTTTCCGAGCACTGCCTGTATCCTGCAAGACAAACTGGGTGTTGAGAACTGTCCCGCATTTGATGTGCAGGCGGTCTGCAGTGGCTTTGTTTACGCATTGGCTACCGCAGATATGTTTGTTAGCTCTGGGAAATGCAGAAATGCATTGGTTGTGGGCAGTGAAATTTATTCGAAAATAGTGGATTGGAATGATCGCAGTACCTGTGTTTTGTTTGGGGATGGCGCAGGGGCTGTCGTGCTTTCTCAAAGCGAGACGCCTGGTATTTTATCGAGCCATTTGCATGCCAACGGCAGTTATAAGGACGTTCTTTCGGTTCCGGGCAGTATTGGTGGCGGAGTTGTCCAGGGTAATCCTTTTATCAGTATGGAAGGTGGGACAGTTTTCAAGTTTGCAGTAAAAGTTTTGGAAGATGTTGCGCAGGAAGCAGTAACTGAAAGCCAACTAAAAACTACGGACATAGACTGGCTGATTCCGCATCAGGCGAATATTCGCATTATCCGTTCAACAGCCCAAAAACTGGGTATACCTTTGGAAAAAGTTGTGGTTACTGTTGATAAACATGGCAACACTTCGGCGGCATCAATTCCGCTGGCGTTGGATCTTGCGGTCAGGGACGGACGTATCCAGAAAGATCAACTCGTACTGCTGGAAGGTGTTGGCGGCGGTTTCACTTGGGGAGCGGTACTACTCCGCTGGTAATTTATGAAGTTTGCGTTTGTATTTCCCGGGCAGGGTTCACAATCAATAGGGATGATGGCGGGTTATGATGACCTCCCTGTTGTTCGGGAAACGTTTGCTGAAGCGTCCGATATCCTTGGACAAAATTTCTGGTCAATGGTGAGCGATGGGCCTGCTGACGATCTAAATCTTACTATCAATACGCAACCGTTGATGCTTATAGGCGGGGTGGCCGTATATCGAGCCTGGAAAAATCTGGGTGGCAATATGCCTGCGCGTCTGGCGGGCCACAGTCTGGGTGAATATACGGCACTGGTAGCATCGGGTGCACTCAGTTTTGCAGATGCACTTAAGTTGGTGCGTTTTCGTGCACAGATTATGCAACAGGCAGTACCTGACGGCACAGGCGGCATGGCGGCTATCCTTGGACTGGATGATGCTGTCATAACGACAATATGCCAGGAGGTTGATGCATTAAACGATCAGGAATCTCTTGAGCCTGCTAACTTTAATTCACCCGGTCAGGTTGTTATCGCCGGACATAGAAATGCAGTATTAAAAGGCATCGAACTGGCTAAGGAGAGAGGTGCAAAACGTGCTGTGATACTGCCTATGAGTATTCCGTCACATTGCCGACTCATGAAACCGGCCGCCGAGAAAATGCGACAACAGTTTGCACAAACAATACTACAAATGCCCGAAATTCCTGTTGTGCATAATGTTGATGCACAGGTTCATGATGATATAGATTCGATTAAAGAAATTCTGGCTAGGCAGCTATTCAGCCCCGTACACTGGGTTGATACAATACGTGCTTTTGCGGCAGATGATATTACACATATTGCTGAGTGCGGACCGGGAAATATTTTAACCGGGCTCAATAAACGAATTGATCGTAATTTGCAGTACTTGTCGTTTACCAATAGTGATGCAATCCGAGAGGCACTTGCAATTTTAAAATAAGCGGATGAATAAATGTCGTATCAACACACGCGAAGCCGTGATTCGTTTCATGGAGGCATAATTGGATAACAAAATAGCATTAGTAACGGGTGCCAGCCGTGGTATCGGTCAGGCGATTGCACAGAAACTGGGGCAACATGGTGCGATTGTAATTGGAACGGCGACTATGCAACATGGTGCAGAAGCGATTAATCAGTACCTCAGCAAAGCAAACATACAGGGCATGGGTATTGTTCTCAATGTAAATGACACTGACCAAATAAACAGTGTTATTGCGAGCATTCGCGAAAAATATGGTGAAATTGAGATTCTGGTTAACAATGCGGGTATAACCCGTGATAATCTCCTGGTGCGCATGAAAGATGAGGAATGGGACGATATTATGGAAACCAATCTTAAGTCGGCCTTTCGTTTAAGCCGTGCAGTTCTTCGTGCCATGATGAAAGCGCGTTATGGACGTATTATTAATATTTCTTCTGTAGTTGGCGTAATCGGAAACATAGGGCAAGCAAATTATGCTGCCGCCAAGGCGGGTATGTTTGGTTTTAGTAAATCATTGGCACGTGAAGTCGGGAGCCGTAATATCACGGTCAACTGTATTGCTCCCGGATTCATCGATACGGACATGACTCGGGCGCTCAGTGACGATCAGCAACAAAGTCTGATCCAGCATGTTCCTTTGGGAAGGTTGGGACGGTCCGAAGAAGTCGCCTCAGCGGTTGCTTTTCTTGCGTCATCCGCCGCGGGTTATATCACCGGATCGACATTGCATGTGAATGGTGGAATGTACATGGATTAATTGATTGTTGAGAAATTGAATTTAGACAATCTTTTTTTATGAAATCCCTGCAAAAATACCTGGTTGCAAGGATTATGAAGCAAAATATTATTGTTTTGCAGATTTTTAAAATTTGTTAATATATAAACCTTTTTCTTACCTTTGAAGGAAGCATTTAAATGGAAAACATAGAACAGCGCATTAAGAAAATCGTAGCTGAGCAACTTGGTGTAAAAGAAGAGGAAGTCAAAAACGAATCATCATTTGTGAACGATTTGGGAGCGGATTCGCTGGATACAGTGGAGTTAGTGATGGCGCTAGAAGAAGAATTTGAATGCGAAATTCCAGACGAGCAAGCTGAAAAAATAAATACCGTCCAGGAAGCGATTGATTATGTTAATTCAAATGCAGGCAATTAGTCATTTCAATTAATTCATTGGAGTTATTTTGTCCAAACGCAGGGTGGTTGTTACCGGGATGGGAATTGTCTCACCCGTTGGAAATACAGTTTCAAAAGCATGGGATAATATCGTAGCAGGCAAGACCGGTATTACCCGTATTACCCGTTTTGATGCATCAGCATTTTCTTCGCAAATAGCGGGAGAAGTGGAAGATTTTGATATCAGCGAATATCTTCCTGTCAAAGAGGCGCGTCGAATGGATGTTTTTATACATTACGGCATGGCCGCTGCCACGCAATCCATTAAAGACGCCGGTATAGAAGATATCTCCGGCCTGGAGGCCGAGCGCATAGGTGTTAATATCGGTTCGGGTATTGGTGGATTGCCCATGATTGAGCATATGGACGACGTTTATCATAAAGGTGGTCCTCGAAAAATTTCCCCATTTTTTATACCCAGCACAATCATTAATATGATTTCGGGCAATTTATCCATTAAATATGGCTTTAAAGGGCCCAATCTGGCAATAGTCACCGCCTGTACAACAGCAACGCACAGTATCGGTAACTCCGCACGAATGATTGAATATGGCGATGCGGACATCATGATTTGTGGGGGTGCAGAATCATGCGTTACCCCGTTGGCGATTGGTGGTTTTGCGGCTGCCAAGGCTTTGTCGGTGAACAATGATAACCCTGCAGCAGCCAGTCGGCCTTGGGATTTGGCACGAGATGGTTTTGTACTTGGTGAGGGTGCCGGCGTACTGGTGCTCGAGGAAATGGAGCACGCCAAGCGCAGAGGGGCAACTATTTATGCTGAATTGGTGGGTTTTGGTATGAGTGCGGATGCTTATCATATGACAGCACCGAGTGAAGATGGTGAAGGTGCAGCGCGTTGTATGTCAAATGCACTCAAGAATGCAAAAATTAACCCCTCTGAAGTTGATTATGTCAATGCGCATGGTACATCAACACCTTTGGGTGACATTGCAGAAACAACTGCGGTTAAACGTTGTTTTGGTGAACATGCCAGTAAGCTTGTAGTGAATTCGACTAAATCCATGACAGGACATTTACTGGGCGCTGCGGGCGGAGTGGAAGCTATTTTTTCCACATTGGCTATCTATCATCAGATTTCGCCGCCAACGATCAACCTTGAAAATCAGGATCCACAATGTGATCTCGATTATGTTCCAAACGAAGCGAGAAAAATGGATATTAATGTTGCATTATCTAATTCTTTTGGATTTGGCGGTACCAATGGAACGCTAGTGTTTCGTAAAGTGTAATTATTAATTGACGGCGCATGCTTACGCTAAAACGCCTTTTTGTCATTTTTCTGATTTTCTTTCTAACGGCCATCCTGGGTGCAGGATGGCTCTATCATCACTATCATCGCGATATCGTTCTACCTACTACGCCTTATGAATTTTCAATTGAACCGGGCAGTAATTTAAAACAAATTACACGGCAATTGGTTGACAAGGGCATTCTTCCCGATTCCTGGTCTTTTGTACTATTATCGCGCTATCTAGGCAAAGAATCGGCGCTCAAAGCGGGCGATTATCGTCTAACCGAAAATCTTTCACAGATTTCTTTACTTGAGTATCTGATCAAAGGCGATATCCGGCAAAATGAAATCAGGTTTGTGGAAGGTTGGACTTTTTCTCAATACAGAAAAGCGTTATATGATCACCCGGACATACGCAATACGACTGTTGAGATGAGCGAGGAGGAAATACTGCAGATTATCGACGCCAACGAAAAGTCTGCTGAAGGCCTGTTTTTTCCTGATACCTATTATTTTATAAAAAATACTACCGACATTGAGATTCTGCAACGCGCTTACCAAACCATGCAGAACCACATAAAAACAGCCTGGTTGGAGCGAATGGAATCCTTGCCGCTTGCTTCGCCTTATGAAGCACTTATTCTGGCTTCTATTGTCGAGAAAGAAACCGGTCTGGAAAGTGACCGTGGCGAAATTGCCGGTGTTTTTATCAATCGCTTGCGATTGGGTATGCGTCTGCAAACGGATCCGACAGTGATTTATGGAATGGGAGATCGATTTGACGGCAATTTACGCAAAAAAGATCTGCAGACTGACCAGGATTACAATACCTATACCCGAGCCGGATTGCCACCTACTCCGATTGCTATGCCGGGTCTTGCATCTATACACGCGGCGTTGAACCCTGTAGCAACTGATGCTTTATATTTCGTAGCTAAAGGTAATGGGGAATCAAAATTTTCGACTAATCTTGCAGATCATAATCGTGCAGTTGCCAAATACCAGAAACGGCAGAAAAATTAATCGTGTTTTTCAAAGAAAACATAAAATAAAAGTCAACAAATCTGCATGACACAATTTTCGATCGTAGTACCCACATTAAATGAATCAGAAAATATTGATTTACTGTTAACCCGAATTTTTGCACTGAACATTCCGTTCGATAAGTTTGAGGTCATCTTTGTTGATGACGGTTCAAATGACGGTACACCCGAGAAAATACGCACTTGGCAGAAATATAGCAATATACATCTCATTGAAAGACATGGAAAACCGGATCTGGCAACTTCCATTTTGCAGGGTGCCGGAGCTGCGCGCAGCGATATCATTGTCGTAATGGATGCTGATTTGAGCCATCCGCATGAGCAGCTGAACGCTCTGGTGATCCCCATTTTAAAAGATCAATATGATGTTGTCATTGGCAGTCGCTATATTAAAGGCGGTCGTACGCTTGACTGGCCTTTTTATAGGCGCTTGTTGTCCCGGGTGGGTGGGTGGCTTGCTCGCCCGTTTTGTGATGTCAGTGATGCGACCTCAGGTTTTTTTGCATTTCGTCGGGAATTGGCCGCGACTGTTTCTGAACAGGCGCATGGTTACAAGATTCTGCTCGAAATCTTGATGGCCAATAATGGCACGCTACGGATCAAAGAAATTCCGATTTGTTTTCGCGACCGTGCGTACGGAACTTCAAAACTTTCATTTCCGCATCAACTGGCTTATTTGCAGCGACTATTGACATTGGCCGGCGGCACGGTGTCCAGGAATACTGCAGGACGTTTTGCTATAGTCGGATTATTGGGCGTGGTGGTTGATGCTCTCGCTTTTCAGTGGATGATCAGTCGCGATGCCGGACTTGCGCTGGCGCATTTTGTCAGTTTTTTTCTCGCAGTGAGTGTGAACTATGCATTGAATTCAAAGTGGGCTTTCAACGAGCACCATACCGGTCATCTACAATGGCTTCAATTCAGCCGTTTTCTAACTGTTGGCGCGCTGGCACTGTTGCTGCGCGGAGGCGTGTTGGCATTGTTTGTTTATATAGGTCATATGCCGCCTTCTTTGGCAATTTTTCCTGCCATTATTGCAACCGCCTTTATCAATTATCTTGGCTCAGCTTTTTATGTTTTCCCCGCAGAGAAGAATCCGCCTTCAAGCAATATGCGCTGGCGGGTTGCAGCACTGGGCGTTGTTTTGTTTTGCATATTGTTACGGTTGATCTATCTGGGGCTTGCACAATTGATTCCGGATGAAGCTTATTACTGGCAATATGCACAACATATGGATCTGAGTTTTTATGATCATCCACCGATGGTTGCTTGGCTTATTTGGCTGGGTACTGCAATACTGGGCGATAATGAAGCAGGTGTCCGTGCGGGTGCATTTATATGCAGTCTCATTGCCATGGGCTATCTTTATGCTTATGCAAAAAATTTACACGACAAAGCAACTGCACTCCGCACACTGATGATATTTTCGGTATTGCCGCTGGGTTTTGCATCCGGATTTTTCATGACACCGGATGCGCCACTGGTAGCTGCCTGGATTGCCACGCTTTATTTTATGGAACGTGCTTTGGTTGCGGGTCAGCGATCCGCATGGCTGGGAATGGGAGTTGCATTTGGTCTAGGATTGCTATCCAAATATACGCTGAGTTTACTGGGGCTGGCTGCGCTGGTTTTTGTCATCATTGATGCGGGCGCGCGACGTTGGATTTGGCGCCCGCATCCTTATCTGGCGGCCACCCTGGCGTTGTTTATTTTTTCACCCGTTCTTATCTGGAATTTTCAGCATGAATGGGTCTCCTTCATGTTTCAATCGACACGACATGTAACGAATGACAGTCAATTCTCGGTTCATTATCTGTTGATTTATATCATGATTCTGTTGACACCCGTCGGTTTTATTGCCGTTATGCAGTTTTTCTTTTCAAGAAATTATCGCGATATGGGTGTATCGCAGCATATGTTAAAAGACAGGAAACGCTTATTTGTACAGATTGTCACCGGCGTGCCGTTTTTTATCTTTCTGGTATTCAGTATATTCGACCACCCCAAATTTCATTGGACCGGACCTGTCTGGCTGGCGGTGTTGCCTACAATTGCCTGGATGATTGGACAAACCGGTAATCTGGAGAAATTTACCAAATGGTTACAAAAAGCATGGCGGCCAACCATTGTCGCATGTCTGTTTGCTTATGCGTTTACCTTGCACTATGTCGTACTGGGAATACCCGGCGCTCCCTATCACCTGTTTACCGAACATTATTTCTGGCGTGAAACAACACGTGAGGTAGAACAAATTGCCGAAGAAGTCCGCCAGCTGACGGGACAGGAGCCTGTTATTGTCGGTATGAGTAAATGGTCAATCGCCAGCAGTCTTTATTTCTACAACCATGCGCGCGGCAATCTGGATATTCGTTCACGTAATCTGTTTGGAGACAGTGGTGCGATGTACAATTTCTGGTTTCCAGTACAATATCCTATAAATCGACCGATCATACAGGTTGGAATGAAACCCGTTCATCTTGAGCAAATTCGGGAAGGTGATAATCTGAAGCAGATGCTCATTCATCCTGATGAGATTAAATATCGAAACATCTACAGAAACGGGATCTTTCTTAGGCAGATATATTATCGTATTTCAGCAGGGCTTCATTAGTGATGTGGCATTAATATAATCTTATAGATCTTTTCGATTCTTAGATTCAGTCGTTCAGATTTTTCCAGATACATTGATTATTACTTTCTTTCGAAATACATTCTAACTGCCGGGTGTGCTGTTCAAGTTCTGCCGCGGTTGCAGGTAAAACACGCAAGGTCAAATCTTTGATATCACAAACTGTGCTCCCGTCGACCGGATTAATGACGTCAAGGTCCATCAACAGGCTTTCTTGACCGCGCGTCATGGCCAGATAGACTTCAGCTAATAGTTCAGCATCAAGTAACGCGCCATGCAATGTTCTTTTAGAATTGTCAATTTTATAGCGATCACACAAGGCATCGAGATTATTACGTTTACCAGGATGAAGGTCTTTTGCCAGTTTTAGTGTGTCGGTTATTTGTAGACAATAAGTATCCAGCGTTAACAGCTTTACGAGACCCAATTCATGATTCAAAAAGCCTACATCAAATGGTGCATTATGAATAATCAATTCGGCATCATAGACGAAATCGAGAAAATCTCTCGAAATTTCCCGAAATTTAGGTTTGTCTTCAAGAAAAGTCCGCGTTAACCCATGCACCTGCAGCGCACCTTCGTCGCTTTCACGCTCCGGATTCAGATAATGGTGAAAATGATTTCCCGTTAATTGCCGGTTACATAATTCTACTGCGGCTATTTCGACAATGCGGTGTCCAAGTTTGTATTCCAACCCGGTTGTTTCAGTATCCAGTACAATTTGTCGCATATTTAAAAATCCGGTGTTTTATTCTGTCTGATTCTCGGCAACAATTTTTTCTACACCGTAGTTTGCCAGCAGATCCGCCCGTTCATTTTCCGTATGACCGGCATGTCCGCGTATCCACAGCCATTCAATCTCATGTTGTTGCGACAATTCATCCAACAGTCGCCACAAATCTTCATTCTTGACTGGTTTTTTATTGGCTGTTTTCCAGTTGCGTACTTTCCAGGCGTGCATCCACTGGCTGATACCTTTATGCACATACTGTGAGTCCGTATATAAATGAACTTTGCAGGGACGTTTTAACAGTTCCAGTGCACGGATAGCGGCAAGCAGTTCCATTCGATTGTTGGTGGTATGTTTCTCGCCGCCAAAAATTTCCTGTTCACGGCCGCTATATTTTAATAATGCACCCCAGCCACCGACACCGGGATTACCTTTGCATGCACCATCAGTATAAATTTCGACAATATTTTCTTTATTTTCTTTCGTCATACTTTCTGATAATGTGGAAGAGTTATAATAAAAAAATCAATCAATCCACCTTAGATAAATTGTAACTATCGTTTGATTCTTTGCGTTGCTGCAGCTATTTTTTTCTTGCCGACCAGGCTGGTTTTCCAGCCAGGCTTAATAATATGCATGCCGCATTTATGCTTTATTGCATGCAAAAAATAGACGCCGCCGGAGATAGGCCACCAACGGTCGCCTGCATCTTCCATGAAATTGAATCGCTGGCGCCAGTTTTCTTCTTCGAAAGGTGGCGCATAGCAACACAGCTTGCCACCTTTTATTTCAAAGTTTAACAATTTCAACCAATCCTTTAACCGCGGCAATGCGATAAAATGTCCATTCCAGGGAAATTCATTTTTATTCGATACAAAGTGATGATGCAGACCCCACAAACTGATAGGATTAAAACCTGAAATGACGATGTGGCCTTCCGGTATCAATATGCGATAAACCTCTCGGAGAATTTGATGCGGATCTTTATTAAATTCAAGCACATGTGGCACAATTATCAAATCAATGGTTTCACCGGTAATGGGCAGGTGATTACACGCGGATCGCAAAGTGTTATCGTGTTCAGTACCTGCAGTGAAACGTAACGGCATGCGGTTTGTTCTTAGAAAATCATATTGTGGCATACCCATTTGCATAGCGTTGTAGCCAAAAATATTGGCGACAACTTGATCAAAATATTGAAACTCATGGTCGACAATATACTGTCCCAAAGACGTTGAAAACCATTGTTGATCTGTTTGTATGGCCATGCCTGCAGATAAAAAAGTGTTATTGTAACGATGGTCAGAAAAAAATTTTTAATTTAAGCTAAGCTGCATGATTCAATTCTACATTAATAAAACTGCATGATGGCATTACAAATCCACCCGATACCGGCATTCAGAGACAATTATATCTGGATTATCCATAATACCGAGCATGCGGTAGTCGTTGACCCGGGAGATGCTTCCCCCGTCCTTGACTATCTGCAATCCCATAAACTAGAGCTTCACGCAATCCTGATCACACATCATCATAGTGACCATACTGGCGGTAACCCGACATTGATTGCCAAGTTTAACGTGCCTGTTTATGGTCCGGAACAGGAAAATATTGCAACGGTAACGCATCCGGTTCGAGAGGGTGACAAAGTTCATCTTGCAACGTTACCGCTCATACTAGAAGTAATTGACATACCAGGCCACACGCACGGACATATTGCTTATTTTGGATCGTTACCGGCGTCGCACGGAAAAAACATTTTGTTTTGCGGTGATACATTATTTGCAAGCGGTTGTGGGCGCGTTTTTGAGGGAACGCCGCAACAAATGTATCGCTCATTGCAAAAGCTTGCAGATTTGCCCGATGATACACTGGTTTATTGCACGCATGAATATACATTGGGTAATATCAACTTTGCCAGGACTGTGGAGCCCAGCAACGTTGATTTGCAGAGAGAGGAACATCGCGCAAAACAATTACGTAGCGAAAATATACCTACGCTTCCCACCAGTATTGCCAGGGAAAAATCCTGCAACCCGTTTCTGCGTTGTCATTTGCCGGAAATTAACCGAATTGCCCGTCTTTATGCAAAAAAGAAACTGGAACAGCCGGTAGAGGTATTTGCCACATTGCGCGAATGGAAAAACAATTTTTAGAAATTTAAGAAAATCAGTGGGGAAGCAAATTACAATTTAAAGCGGGGAACCGGTTGTGTTCCGGATACCCGCTTTTTTATTTGTTATTATTAATCGAATAACGATTGATGGTCTAAATCGTTACAGGCTTATGGTTTGGCTGCACGTAATACTGGATAGCCCTGGGTGAACACCTGATCCTGTTCTGCATGTTGTTGATGGCATGCGGAACATGCTGAGTCTTCCTGGATTGCGCCATGTCTGGATTCACCATCAAAGCCAAAGTATGCCCAGTTTCCAGGTCTGTTGGGATAGCGCTTTTCACTCTTGACCATTGCAGCAATGCCATTAAATTCACCCGGAAAATAACCGTTTCCACTGGGCGATTCTTTGCCGCGAATGCCGACAAGTTCTTTCACGATCACAGTATTATTACGGAATTCGCCGGTTTTTTTCCAATGTGCGAAGCTGCCTGGATCAATATAAACATTGTGGAATTCAGGGAAGGCGGCTGCACCGTCATTCATATCATTAGGTGTTACACTTGAACCAATAAAGACCCATTCACGATAATTTCTAGGGGTATACAGTTCGTTATCTTTCGTGAATCGGCCGTATAATCTTTCATCAGAGGCCACTGCTTGTGTTGTCAAACCTAACATACTGGTTAACAGTAGTGGAGCTATACCGCATAATAAAGTTTTTTTAAACTTTGACATAAATAAAGCCCTTTAAATGGTTAATGTGGTTAATGAAAAGCATGGAAAACAACTTGACATAAGTCTGTTTTCCATCGTTATGTTAGTCAGACAAGCAATGCGCGTCAAGAGGCAAGCGTGCTCAGCGAACAAAGTGATTAATTCTGGTCCGCAAAAAAATCCTTGGTGCCATTCACCAATAACCACTTATCCACGATGCAGAGTCGGTTTCAAGCAATTCTTATAGTAAAAAAAGTGTGGCCAGACTCAGGAAAATAAAAAATCCGCCGCTGTCGGTTACCGCGGTAATCATGACACTCGATCCCAATGCGGGATCACGTCCGAGTTTGCGCAGAGTAAGGGGGATCAGTACCCCCAGCAAAGCTGCGAGCAGCAGATTCAGTAACATTGCCATCATCATGACGAAACCAAGTTCGACATTCTGATATATAGCAAAGGTAAACATGCCGACAACCGCGCCCCAAATCAGGCCATTGACGGCGCTCACGCCAATTTCCTTGGTGATCAGCTTCCATGCGCTGCCTGTATTGATTTGCTCCAGTGCGAGCGCACGCACAATCATGGTAATGGTCTGATTGCCGGAATTTCCACCGATACCGGCGATTATCGGCATCAGTGCCGCCAGCGCCACCAGTTTTTCGATGGAATCTTCGAATATGCCAATTACGCGGGAGGCTATAAAAGCAGTCACCAGATTAATGGCAAGCCAGACCCAGCGGTTTCTAACACTTTTCAGTACTGGCGCAAAAAGATCTTCTTCTTCACGCAGGCCGGCCAGATTCAATGCTTCGCTCTCTGCTTTTTCGCGTATAAAATCAATCACCGTGTTGACAGTGACGCGCCCAAACAGTTTTTTATTCTGATCAATAACGGAGGCGGAAACCAGGTCGTAGCGTTCAAACGCATGCGCAGCATCTTCAGCATTGTCATCTGGGTGAAGCGTTATCATTTCCTTGGTCATCACATCACTGACCAACATGTCGGGATCGCTCACCAGTACGCGGTTGATGAGCAATACGCCTTTTAGATGTTCGTCCCTGTCCACCACAAACAACTGATCCGTATGGTCTGGTAATTCATCCAGTCGGCGCAAATAGCGCAACACAACCTCTAGGCGCACATCTTCACGAATGGTGATTACATCGAAATCCATCAATGCGCCCACTGAGTCTTCCGGGTACGACATGGCGGCGCGCAAATGCTCGCGTTCGGCGATCGGCAGCGAACGGAACACATCTTCCATTACATGCTGTGGCAAATCGGGTGCAAGGTCAGCGATTTCATCAGCATCCAGCTGCTCGGCTGCCGCGACCAGTTCATGCGTACCCATGTCGGTAATCAGTGTTTCCCGGACTGCATCGGATGCTTCCAGCAATACTTCACCGTCATATTCCGACTTGACCAATCCCCAGATTAACAACCGGTCTTCCAACGGCAAAGCTTCAAGAAGATCTGCGATATCAGCCGGGTGCAGGTTATCCAGCAATACCCGCAACTCATCTAGATTTTCTTTTTGTACAGATGATTCAGCAAGTGCTTTGTTCATCTCGTCTTGCAAGTTGACAAAGCCTTCCAGTAGCTTGTATTTATTTAATAGCGTAATGACACGCTGCAACTGTGTGCGCAGTTTTTCATTTACTTCTTTGTTATTTTTTTCTTCACTCATGATTGACTGTTTATAATCGTATTAGAAACTGGCTTTAGACAACTACAAAAAGAGCAAAGCTGCTGTTGCGGCTGGGTTATTTATTCGCCGAATTAATGTTACTAGCATAAACCGGTAGATGTAGATCAAGCAAATGTAATAATCGAAACAACAAACATACTCCCGGGAAGCTACTCTGAAATAGAATGATGTGCGGTGAAATAACTATTCGGCTGGTACGATATTACAGAAGAAGTGTCAGCATGTGCCACCAGAATATCAGGGTACATTCGCAGAATGTAATCGATTGAGCAGTACTTGTCTTTTTTTAAACAAGTGTTGCGAGTCTCGATTATCA
The DNA here is from genome assembly GCF_003046585.1 of Nitrosomonas aestuarii. GTDB lineage: Bacteria > Pseudomonadota > Gammaproteobacteria > Burkholderiales > Nitrosomonadaceae > Nitrosomonas > Nitrosomonas aestuarii. Next base: position 106,813 of record NZ_QAAE01000009.1, read on the forward strand.
TCATAAAAACGCGGATTAGTCACCATTGCTGCCAGTAAGGTTGCCTGGTGTTGCGTCAATGACACAGCAGAATGTCCATAATAATGCTGTGCCGCTGCTTCAACACCGAAAACACCGTTTCCCCATTCGATCACATTCAGGTAAATTTCCAATATACGCTTTTTTGACATGATTGTTTCCAGCATCACGGTGATAATGGCTTCCTGAAATTTGCGCCAAAGTGATTTTTGTTCTGACAGAAAAAGATTTTTAGCCAATTGTTGACTGATGGTTGATCCGCCGGCTGTTATTTTTCCTTGCGCCAGATTCTTTTTAAAAGCACTCTGAATCGACGCATAATCAAAACCATTGTGGTGAAGGAATTTGCTATCTTCAGCAACAATAATGGCACGCTTCATCTCGTATGAAATTTTCCGGTAAGGCAGCCAAGTATGCCGTAGTGTGGCTGCCGGATCTTTTTCACGCAGACTTTGCAGCTGACTTTGCATAAATGCACTACTCGGTGGATTGTTGTGTTTCCAATAAAGTACGTGACTCAACAACCAAAGCTGATATAAAAACAATGCATAAATAACCAACAATAACATCCGCCAAAACCACCGGCCAATGAAGCTTGTCTTGCTATTTCTATATATTCTTCGAGTTGTTTTATTTTTCTTCTTTTTCATGAAAGCTTGTTAGGCGAAATCGGGATGTGCTCTCAGATGACCCGTAATAAATTACAAAACGATACCAGTTCTCTCTAATTGATCGCTTTAAAACTACGGTACGCTTGAATATGGCAAGTTTTAGCAACAATTAGTAACCACTGCATTTCAAGAAAGAAAATACGCATGCCGGATTGATTCTTAATGTCCACTTTATCTATACAATAGAATTTTAACAACTTGTTGTCGGGATAACACCGAAAATTTAAGCAAGTGTAGCTGTCAATGCAGAATTTTCAAAAATTTGATTACAAACCATTTTGGTATTAGTGCTCAAATCAGGTATAATTCCCGACTTTGTTTTGGGTCGTTAGCTCAGTTGGTAGAGCAGCGGACTTTTAATCCGTTGGTCGTGAGTTCGAGTCTCACACGGCCTACCAAATAAAACAGTGACTTACAGAAATGTGAGTCACTGTTCCGAGAAATTAGTAGCCCCATAGTAGGCTATAAAATAAAAAACTGCCGGGTTTAACCTGCGGCATTCTTCTGAATCTGGTATCGATTTTCGAAGCGTCAATAAAAACTTTACTCTTACGCAAGACAGGAAGTCGGGTTGCTGAGTTTAGAAACAGAGTGTCAATTAATTCGTAATCAGTAGGTACACGGTTATATTACGCGCAAAAATATCATAATTTCAATAGGCTACATAAAATAATGAAAAATATCCTATTTGTGTAGACGACAAGTAGAAGGAATTTAGACCAGAAAAGAATTTGTGTGCTTTGGTACCTGCAGGACTTACGCAGCAAGCAAAAAAATATTAATTATTAATTTACTTGCACAAGACCCAAGCTCTCGTCATATAAGTAGATGTTTAAAAGTTTACTGCAAAGCGGGTCTTTTTCTGATGATTGATAGACTAGGCTTATTATCATTAGCTTGCAATTACTCAAAAATAGTATAATATATTTTTCAGTTATAAATTAATTTCATTAGACTGAATAGCATACTGACACTTTTGTTCTTTTTGCTTGTTTTACTCTATCCTCTCAAGAAATAGAGTTTCCTATAAACCCGGTACGATTCAAACAATTCTAGCGAACAAGCTTATCTATTAAAGATTGAATAGAAGTGCTTATAATACCTTGAGTAACAAAGTCCTTAACTTCATTTTCTTTGTTACTGCATAGTCTGAATCCGGTACCTGCTGACCCTTTAGAAGGCTCTTTGTGAAGATAGTTTTCATTTTCCAGAAAGGTTAAGTATCTTGATAAAATAAGATTGTGCTTTAGGGATGCGCATTGCTGCTTATATAATCCCTCGGACTTCCATACAAATGAACTCTGTTTAAAACCAACCTTGAAAATCTTTACTAAATCTGATCTGATATTAAAGATTTGTTCTTGTTTTGATTGCTCACCTGAATTTATAACGTTTTTTATACCATCAGGTAATACACAGTTATTAAAATTAACGTTAGAGAGTAAATTCTTGCCGAAATTTGATTCATCTAAGTTTCTAAATTCGCAATCAATAAAAACTGTTTTATCCTCAGGTATTATAGATTTTGCGAGATTTGTATATCCACTAAAATAGCCATCAACCACAGAAAAATTTCTAAAATCAAGTGGAAAAAAGTCTCCGAAAATAGATAAGAATTTTATTCTTTCTCCAGGTTTTGTCCCAAATAGAGAATGCAAAATACTTGTAAGCTCTTCTTTTGTAGAATTTTCGCTTGACATTGCTAGATAAAGTATGCTAGAAATTGTTTTCCGAGCTTTAGATATGTCAATATTCGAACTTATATTAATATTCGATTTAAGCAGTTCTTTAGAAATATCTTGTATGATTGACTTGAAGTAGTCATATTTGCTTGATTTTATATAGGAGTTAATTTCTTTAACTAAAGCTCCTCCTTGATAACATTCTTTAGAGATCAAATTTATAACATTATTACTTACTTCTCGATCTTGTGTTTGAATTTGGTGAATTATATATCTAGCCTTAATCCAGAACTCCAAAGAATCGTATTTTATTTTAAAGTTATCGCCCACCCTTTGAAATAAAGGTGAGACATAAAAATTGGTATAGTTTTTTTTGTTGTTCCCATTTGATTTATTATTAGATCCGTTTATTAACGATAATTCTATTAACTCATCGAAATCGTTTTTTGAAATAAGACAGTTGTTATCAAAGACAATCTCTTTCATGACCATAAAATATTCATCACATGGGATATCAATCTCTTGCTTTATTATGTCCCTATTAATTATTTGATAGACTACTTTGTCTAGGGCACTGTTCATTTGAAAGTATTGACTTTCATCACTATCTTTTATTGATTGATTATCTCCTTGAGATTCTACTAATTCGCAAAGTAAGCGCATTATTAGAGGTGTGACTTTTTTATTGTTATCCAGAGAAAGACTTGAAATGTAGCTTAAAACTTTCGCATCATATCCCTTTCCTACGTGTTTGCTCTTGTGGTCATATCTAGTTTTTAAATACTTTTCAATTAGTTGGTTATCAAAGCCTAAGAGTTGATAGACATTGACTTTCTTTCGATCAAACTTCTCAGAATTATTATCTCTTGAGGTTATTATTACTGCGCAATTCAGATAAGTATCGTTCAGTTCAATTACTGAATTGATAAATGATTCAAGGTTAAATCTTTCCTTGAGTTTAGACTCTATCTCGTCAAGACCATCAATAATGATTAAGATATTTCCTGAGCTTATGTTTAGGCCCAAGTTCTGTGAATTCAAAGTTTTGTCTGGATCATCTTGCAAAACCCTATATAAGGATTGAATTGAGTCGATAGCTTCATCCGAATTATTTAGTTCTTCGGGTAAGTCAAAAGATGATAAAAGCAGTGCTTTCTTTTTTGCTCCTTGAGCTAGAAGTTGATCAATCTTTTGAACGGCTTGAGCACAAAAGGTGGTTTTTCCAACACCACCATCGCCAATTATTATATATATGGGTTTTTCATCGTTTGATGTATTTTTAATTATGTCATCTATGAAATCTAAGCTAAGTTTTTCTGTGTTTTCTTTATATAACCATTGATCAATAAAAAACTGCTCTGTAGTTACATTACTAGCTGCTTTAAGTGAATTAATAAGGCAATGATCCCATATGTAATCCTCAATAAATTCGCATGTAAATGCAACTTTTGGATGAGAGCTAGTAATAAACCTTTCACATTTAGACTTAATATTTCTTTTTCTGTTTTTTACTTCATTTCCTGTTGTTCTACTAATTTCTTTGGGGAATAAGAATGTCAGGCTAATCAAATCGTTAATTGCTGATTCATTATTTGTAAAAAGATCGTGTAACGATTCAGAAAAGCTTATATTTCTACCGAGAAATACAAATCCAACTTTTTTATGGTTTACATCTGGTATTGTATAAAACTGAAAATCTTTATGTTCTTTAATCTTTACTATATCTCTATTGGGGTATACAAGCGATATTATTTTATCGCATCTCCAGTTCTCATTTTCTGTTATTGATTTTTCTATATACGTATATATCGATAAAGGAATTTTTTCATCTATGTCAATATATTCTTTGCTGTCAAATACATTTCTAAGAAGGTTCTTAACTGATCTGTTAATTGATTCTAAATCACTTATAGTTAGCTCCGCATGATTATCATGTGAATCTATGTTTCCTAGGTCTTGTATGATTCTAAGATCGGTTTTGATCTTCTTTAAATGATTCTCATCTTCTTTCAGATTGCTCTTGCTAATGGATTCTATCAGTTCTTGGTATTTGGTTTTATTACTCAGTTCATTTGTAGATTTGTTCTCAGAATTTAAAAGAATTACCCGGCATATTGCTTCACCTATTTTTCTAGCGTCGTTTGCTTTATTTGTTTTTTTGTATTCATCAAGGTAACTTGCTATTCGCCCTAATGCCTCAGAAATGGTTTGCATTACGTTGCCTTTTCAAATGTGATATTTTTTGTATTTTACAAATGTACTCAGGAATAACACCTAAGATACGTATCAAATTTTGCATTGATTTAATTCAGTGACTATTTATGGTCGGGGTTCAGAAAGAGTATCCCAATTAATTTTTAACTTAAAAGATATAGAGAGTGTATTACAGTACAGAATTCTAGATTGCTTATTTAGATCTACATTTACAAACCATAGTATACGATTGCAAATATTTTCTTAGCTATTATGTAAATTCTCGTCGAGTTGTCGCTAATACTTCCCCGTATGTTTCTTTTATATTTCCTTTTGAAAATCTAATTTGTTGTATGCCATATACGTTAGAAAAATCATCCAACCCTTCCTCAACAAGCATTATTGCGCGAGAGAAACCAAGGCGACCTTGTAATATCCCGGCTTCATGAACTACATTTTGCCTCGCTCGCAGTTTACCATCACCTTGCTCATCCTCCCCCGTAAACACCAAAAGTGCAAATGAGCTCTTATTTGCCATGTCTTCGAGAATATCTCTTATAGAATGACCTGCTCTAGCACCAGTTTCATAGGCATTTATTTTTATGTCATGTTTATCTTGAAGATGATCTTTTAAATCGCGCCATTGAGAGCTTCTTCCATGGCCTATGAATATGAAAGGCTCATATTTGGACGTACCTGCTTCTGGCAGAGAAATTAACTGACATTTTTCCGCAGATTTCTCAAACTCTTCAAAAACACGTTCAATTGCAATTCTTGTTGGAGCTGCTACAGAAATATTTACATACCTAGAATATGCGTGAACGGTTAATTCGTAGTCAGAGCCGCTATAGATTGAGAACAAAGCAAAACCATTGAACTTGCGATAATCCGCTAAAAATTCATCAATGGAATCGTATTTCCACACAGAATCATCATGTTCAACAGTAAATTGATTGATGACTATATCACTATCGCTCGTATTTGCTTGTTCACGAAACATGCCAGCCGCTTCTTTGAGGACTTCCGCAGTAAATCATATGTCATGAAATGATTTTGTCTTATTCATAATTGTTAATATCAATTTATAAGACTAACAAGTAATTATTTAGCTTGTACGTATCTACCATACCTTCAGAAAGGAAGTAAAGAAATTATGATGTTAGCTCTTTTTTTAACTGTATATCACTTAACAATAGCAAGTTATGCAGTTTATGAATTCGTGGCAAATTGATTTGCACGCTCAATCTTACCTGAGAATTTCAATCATATTAAATTAAATAAATACCTTGTTAGTCAACAATATATCTTTACACAGACTAATTTTTGAAATATTTCGTACAGTTATTAACAGAACTCCAAGGCGGCTGCGCCGCAAAGTCGCCTTCGCGGTCGCATCCGCCGTCGCTCCCATTCGGGAATTTAACTTTGTCCAGATTAGTTGACGATTTATCAACAACACATTTTTCAATTTTCCAGCGTAAGCAACGTGTATATAGTTTCGTGTCTTCGGTCATCACGCCGCTTATTCTCTGTTTGATTGGGTCGCCATACTTACCCAGTTCTTCGCTGTCTTCTTTCATCAGCTTAACGGGGTGATCCTGCCGTTTGGCATTAACGCCACCCATGAGCCGGATAAACTGTGACCACTTGCCTTTATCTGCTGCATGAATGAATTGCTGTATAGGCAAGGGGAAATCGCACTGTGCACGGCGTAGTTCACGCCAGATTGATACAGGTGGCCCACCGATCTGTTGAAACTGCCGAATCCCCCAGGTTGAGGCCCAAGCTTCTACACGTTCAGTGGCAGCTTGTGCGGGATTGCCTTCCAGGTCATGTTCCAAGCCAAAACCATCAATATTTTTGGATATGTATTTGGCGATATAGCCAATAGCCGTGCCTTTGTTTTTGTCGATGGCAATAGCGGCAAAACGATGTTCAGCAGCGCCTTTTTCATCGCCATCGGTTTGCAGTGCATAATGGCGCATGATTTCACGCACTCCTGAGACATGCTCGGGTGCCATAAAAAGTAGAAAATGACAATGTGGTGTGCCATCATGTTGCGGTTCTGCAATGCGCAAGCCATACACAACCAACTTTTCCCGTTTTAATTTTGCCCGGATTCTTGCCCAGACAGTATTGAGATACTTTTGAGCCTTATCTGGTGTGGTTCCGTCATATTTTGGGTTTACCTGACCACTGACAGATAGACGCGCATGCATGCGGGATGGACAGGTGATGGTATAAAACTCCCCGGGATGCTTCAGTTCATTGGCAATTGCTTCAAAGCCAAAGATACGCACCATTAACTCACTGCGCCGAATACGTGGATTGGCCATTCCTTTTTCCGCTAATTCACTGAGTGTAAAGTTTTGACCGAGTTCGTTAGTGGCCAGCAGGCCATCAAGAATGCGGCGATGACGTTTTTTTTGTTCCCTGCGTCGTGCCAGTGTTTCGTCACTGACATAGGCATTTGCATGTTTATGTACAAAGCCTAAATCAATGGCTTGCTGTTCCAGCATTCTTGCATGAATTCTGCGTAAAGCATGCAACCACCAGAATGTGTCTGTCAATCGGGTGAAGATGCCTCTGATGGTTATATTTGGATTATCCAACGTAGGTAATTTAACCGGATATTTCAGTGCACGTTTTAACATGCTGGCAACAGCAATTTCCTGGTTGGTATAGATGCGGCTGACGCTTTGCATTTCCCTGACGATGCGTTTAGCAAGTTCAGTCAGGTCATCGTCACTCGCATCCAGCGGAATACTGTTTGCTGAGACTGGGCCCAATGATTTGAGCAAGGAAAGGTTAGCTTCACGCCTGCCATCGAAGATATAGGTTTCCTTGTAGGCATAAGCGACTTCTTCAGCAAAGCGCGCGGGTAGTTGACTGAATAGCGGCGCACGCCAATGCCGGTCACTGGCATCGGGTTCATCAAGTAATTCCAGGATGGTTTCAGCAATGAGTTCGCTAGGGGAAAGCAGTTTTCCGCTGCATCGTACTGACGTGTGCATAGCTCACCTCAGTACTGACTGGTGGAATGAAACGAGCACGAATCAATATAGGCGAGCAGATCGCTATAGCGATAGCGAACTGCCCGGCTGCCGATTTTGATGAATGGTACGCGCGCACCTGCCCAGCGATCCCGTTCCAGAAAGGCGACGCTGACGCCTAAAATCTGTGCTGCTTGTTTGGTGTTGAGTAGCTGATCTTGCATAATTGACTCCATTTCATTGAAATTGATGGAGACAATTTGCAGCAATCTACATGTTATAAAAAGAGGCTAAAAAAAGAGATAGGTAATTATTTTTTTAAAAAGGGTTTTATTTTTATTAACCTGATGATTTCTTTCTTCTTCCACCTTTCTTGGCTTGGTCGGAAGCAATGTTTTTTGCCCAATTTCGGAATGATTCCGGAGTAAAAACAGAGGGGTTTCCATATTGTTGCATGACGGTATGGGAGCGAATTTCATCATAAGTTTGGTTTGGATTTTCTTCCCATAACTTTTTGGCAAGTTCAAGGCAGCCCGTTATTTGTCTGCGTCTATCGGTCAGTTCGTAATACCAATTTTGGTTCTCATCATCTTTCTTTGCTGTTGTATCAGTGGTTTGAGCAGTGTCTGTTATTTGATTCAGTGACCAGCAAGGCGGGGGATTAAGCAAAGCTACTTTTTCGCACCAATGGATTACTTCATTTCGTTTTACATACAGATTATCCAGGTAATCTTTGCTGATGTTGTTATGCATGATGAATCGATAAAACCGTATGACGTGCCTGAAGTCAAAAATAAATGAAATGAAAGACTCATCGAAAAAAATGCGATAACCTTTCCACCTGCCAGAAATTTCCTTGCCGCCGATTGCACGTATCAGGCGATCAATAGCAATTCTCAGTTCAGGAGAAATTGCACTAGCATCGGTTTTGTCGGCTTCTTCGCCTGTCCAGTCATGTGCCAGTTGCCAGACAGTTTTAAAATCAGGATTTTCTTTAATATGCATAGCAAATTATTTATGGTCATCAAGTAATGAAATAATTGACGGCCAATTGATTGCGGTCTTGAGTGGAATAGACTTCTGGCCTGGCCGATTGGGTTGCCACCCTTGACAGGCTGCCGCCGCTCAGAAGTTCGGCTTTGTATGAAGGATTGGTTTCTTGTGATCGGGTTGTGGGGTAAAGCAGCTTTGTTTTAGGCGTGGTCGAGTAGTGGATTAAAATGGCTGCGTTTCAATCCTTTCTGTTCGGTTATTGTCTTGAGCGGTGGCAGCCTGTCAAGGGCAGGCCGCTACGCGGTGGCAATTTGTTTAAAATTTAGTTGTTAGTGGTAGCTAGTCTGCGATTTCTTTTAATACATCAGGGTGGCGTTCAGCAATGGCGATCAGTTTTTTAGCTGCGCCGCTGGGTTGGCGGCGGCCTTGTTCCCATTCTTGCAATGTCCGTACAGATACGCCCAGGAGCTTGGCAAATTCAATCTGGGAAAGCCCTGATTTTTTGCGGGCATATATAATGGGCGACATGACGATGCGTCCTTTTCCTGCCTTCATTTGGCGTACAGATTCAAGTAGTTCAGCATTTAGATCGCGAGTGTTTTCCCATGCTTCCAATTCTTGGTCAGTCAATGGTTTTTTCGATTTCATGTTTTATTTCCTTCAAACTTTTGGCGTTTATCGATTCCTGTTTGCTTTTTGAATAAATGAAAACCAGCCAGATTTCACCATTTGCCATGCGATTGAAATAAATCACCCGCACGCCCCCAGATTTTCCAGAGCCTGATCGACTCCAGCGGATTTTTCGCATGCCGCCGGAACCGCTAACGACGTCACCAGATTCCGGATTTTCGGTGATGAATGCTATAAATTCATCATGTATTTGTTCCGTCCAGTAATATGGCCATAGACGTTCAAAAGCTTCAGTTTCGACTATAGTAAGCACGTTTTGTTAATCCGTCAATGACGTATATATTTAAGCATCGTTTTGTAAAGTTCCTGCTGGTAAATCAGCTGTTGTCGTTGTTGGTTTATAACCGGCGCACTTGAGGATATAGTCGGTGATTTTTTGCATGGGTTTTCTCAACCGTTCAGCGTCAGCTACGATATAGCCAGCAGTAATATCATTGTTCATTTTATGATTCGCGAGCCGTTTTACAGCATAGGCTGAAATATCCAGACTTTCTGCAACAGTCATGAAGGTGCGGCGCAAATCATGAATGGTGAAGGTAACGCCGGATTGCTCAATAATTTTAGCCATTTGTTTGCGTGGCTCCACGATATAGCCATTTCCACTTACTTTAGGAAATACATATTCGTTGATAGCATGTGTTTTCCTTTCCTGTAAGAGATCATAAAGAAAATCAGACAAGGGCAGGGTGTGATCCAGATGGTTTTTAGTATTGATGACTTTTAAGGTTTTGGATTTCAAGTCGATATTGTTCCAGGTCAAGCCGGCGGCTTCTTCTCTTCTGAGTCCGGTAAGCAGTATCAGCAGTAAATAATCCCGGATTGTTTCACGGTTCTGACTGAGACCATCGTTTTTTAAGCTCATGGCTGCCTGGAACCACGGTTCAAGTTCGTGGGGTTTGATAACAGTCTGTCGACGTTGCACTCGATACCATGCGCGGGTTTGTGACAGGCGTTTGACCGGATTACCCAGGATTAATGATTGTCCTTTGCTGTCTTCGTACTGCCCGGCAGCAAAATTGAATAACGCGCGTAAAAAACGCATGGTGAGGTTGGCTTGTGCTTTGCTGGTTTTTCCAAGCTCTGCATGCCGCTTGGCAATCATATCTTTCGTTATGCCAGCAATAGCTTTGCTGTTCCAGTCGGCAAGATAGGTACTCATGATGCGTTTGTAATCATAGATTGTTCTATGTTTCAGTGCTTTACGCGCTGCTAGAAAATCCTGGAAAACATTTTGTAATGTCATGCTTCGTGCTTTTTGCTCTTTGGCTTCATCATTGGGATTGATGCCCTTTGCCATTTTAAGCAATACTTCCCGCGCTTGATTACGAGCTTGCTCAGCCGTAAAAATGCCATGCTTGCCGATGGTTACCCTGATGGTTTTGCCGTTAATTTTGCTTTCAGCGATGTAGACTTTGCTGGTTGTGCCGACTCGCAAACCAAAGCCTTTTATTTCGCTGTCGCGATAAAATTTCTGTCCTTTTTCAGGGTGAGGAATGGAATCGATAAATGTTTTGATAAGCTTCTGTGACATGACTATTCTCGCAGTCTACTAATCCAGGCAAAAAGCTACTAATAAAAATTAGTAGCCGTATAGTAGACCAGAAAGATAAAACAACGTCAAAGTTATGTGGGATGATTAAAAGAGGGGACAACTATTAAAACACTTTAATAATAGATAGTTATTATTTAATTAAAACAATTTAAGGCTTGTTAAGGGAAAATAAGAAGCCTTAAAAAAGGCCATTATTAGAACTTTTAATCCGTTGGTCGTGAGTTCGAGTCTCACACGGCCTACCAAATAAAACAAGCGCTTAGTTCGTCATGGACCGAGCGCTTTTTATTTTTCCGGCTCGGTATTGAAATATTGGCCATGGGCGGGGCTTCGAAACGATTATCCGCTGTAAATCAGCTTCCATATTTTCCAGTATCAGCATCAGTTCTTCCAGTAATTAAACCTTATAAGGCAATGAGATATAAAATTCATCTGGTAAATATGCACGCTGTTTCTTGAAATAAACTGGCAAAACTTCAACGCTGATTAACACTGTTGTGCCGCGTATCGGGTTTGATAGTGCCGCCACTGGCAGCGTTCCTGTTTAAGACTACCAAAGAAGCTTTCAGCAACTGAATTATTCCAGCAGTTCCCCAAACGGCTCATGCTGCCGATATAGCCATGAGATTTCAATAATCTCCGGTATGCCTTGCTGGCATATTGTGAACCGCGATCCGAATGGACTATCAAGCCAGCCTGAAACTCCTTGATCCATCGTCTGAGCATGTTGGTGTTAATTTCCAGGCTTCGGGCTGCTTCTGCTATCGTAAATCCCTGATCCTGAACCAGACTGATTGCGTCTAATTTGAATTCCTTCGAATATTGCTTCCTCGTTACCATCTCTTCCTCCAGTTAAGAATATTTTCTCTTAACTGGAGTGTCCGGGTCTATTGAACCACATCATAGTATGCCTTAGCACATTCTCCGATGAGAGTAGTAGTGATTAAGACCATTTAAAACGTTATTTTCGGAGAGGTATCGTTATAGATTTTCTTTTACGATCCGTCAGTAACTTTTTATCCCCACATTTCAATTGGAAGAAACACTATGATCCTACGCTCTCGTTTATTGTTTAATATTCTGATTGGCATTATCTTAAGTAGCATGCTACCTGTTCATGCGGATGGTTATAAACCTACAAGCATTGATTCTATTTTGTATTTTCAGGCTGCCATAAAGGATGCTGAATACTGTTCGATGACTGTTAAAGACGGTGACTTAGTTACTATCAATAGCAATACAGGCAAGGTACTAAGCAATGCTGCCATGACTTGCCCGGATATGTTTTCCTGGAAGCTATTTGCCGATGCAGTTCAGGCTAGATTCTGGTCAAACTGGGCTGATGAGAATGACAACTGGCCAGCACAGCCATATGCGCTCTGCCAGTCTGGACAAACACCTGGCAAAGATCATTGTTGTCAACCTGGGTCCACAAACAACGATCTCAATCATTGTCCAGTTTATCCAGGGATGCAGCACGCCATAAAACTCAAAAGTCTGACTGATGCTTTGACAGAAGAAGCGCAGGTGCAGGCGCGCGATCCTGCCTTGCAGCGTCATACCCGTCTACCATTCCATGACGCGCTTAACCCCCTTAGCCGCATGAATAAATTGCAGTCTATGAAGAAGGCTGCAGACACACCAATATCTTCCTGTTCTGCGGTATCTGTCGATGGTAAAACTAAGGATCTGGTACCAGATATCATAAAAAAATTTAATCCATCCGATGCAGAAAGTACAGGTCGCGTCATTCGTCAGACAAATGCTGAACTGACCGTTCGCAACAAGGTATTCCATGATTACCTGTTCATTAATAATTTGTACAATGCCAACGGTGTAATAGACGTATTTAAGGTCAATCAGAAAAATCTGAAAACAGAAGCGCCCTATCATCTTGCCAATCATTCATCTCAGGGTGGGAAACCTGGTGTGTTGTCTCGCGTAGATTTGCCGCCGGATGCCATCATGATCAAGAGTAACTGGCTGCATCATGATCTTGCTGTCGCTCTGGGATTGCCGGGTGACCCCAAGCAGTACATTAGCAAATTGCTGCAGACACAGATCGATTTGCAGGCGCTGGGTATCAGCAAACCACCGCTCACTTGCAATCTGGAAGGCATTCATCACCTAGTGGCATTCCATATTTCCTCTAAAGATATTCCTAATTGGGTATGGACAACCTTCGAGCATATTAGCCTGCCCGGTCGCTGCGATATCACCGGTTGCAATGATGCTTACGGTTATGCAAGCAGTGATAAGAGTCGCCCGGCTGGCACTGCAGATAATTACGTCAAACCCAATCAACATAGCGATCAGTTGAATTCGCCCAGTATCGTTTTCAATTCAGACAAAGGTTATCCGCAGGAAATGATTCGTTCGGAATGGGATAAGCTGCTAACTCAATTAAATATTGGTAGCGGTAGTAGCACGAGTCAGGTTGAACCTGACCCAGAGGATATTGCATGGCGTAACTTTCGCCTCAAAGGCTCGCAAGTGGAGTTTGTTAACTCGATTGGTCAATCGACGCTATTGGGTAATTCGGTAACCGAGGCAGGGTTTATGGATGGTTCGAGCTGCATTAGTTGTCACGCTAGAGCTGGTGCGGCACTGAATGGAGACGGCTCAGCTAATTTCCTCGCACTCTCAGTGTTTGAACGCAATCTGACAGACTTTGGCTATGCACGCAGTCATCATGGTATTCCTGATCCGTTCTGGTTCTACAACGATAACAACAGTCGGCCAAACATGATGGTGATGCAAACGGACTTCATCTGGGGTTTCCTAAACGCTAGCCCTATCGTGTCCAGTAAACCATAGAAGCAATCTCATGCTGTTTTCAACTTGTGCATCTCGACTGCACAGGTTGAAACAGTGCGCATTACAATAGCTACGGGTCAGTGATTCTTGAACTTAACCGTTTTATGGCTGCAAAAATTCTGCACTCATACTTTCAAACGCTAAGCGTAAGGCCATTGCCATTCATTCGTAACTGTTCTAAAAAATTCATATTCATAGCAACATCATATTGATAGTCAAGCAACCAAAAACTTATTATCAATGAAGCTATAAAAGTGAACTTGCGAGCGAAATTTCCATTGTGGTTTTTAATTTGCGATGCAGCTCAATTTGCTAACTGCATATCATTCTTAAAAAGAACGACCTACAAATCAGGAAATCATGATTCTGAAATTATCACATCAAATGCAGGTTGTTATATCTAAGCAATACCATGGAATAAATATAACTAAATTCCAGTTACCAGATTTGTCCGTTTTGGCGAGCCATACTTTTCTTACACTTATCGCTGAAATCATTGATCGTCGGACTTATCAGTTTTGAGTCGGTTTGAGGCACTCAAAGCCGATTTTCAATATTGTTACTGTCAGCACAAGATCATTGATAGATCACATTACTATGAAAAAGCCAGCCATTCACATGAATTTCTTCAGGGTCATGATGTGTCCAGTGGATAACTCCACCTTTATCATTCCATTCATATTCACCAAAAAATTCAATCTTGTCATTCACTGCCAAGGTATCTATTCTTGGTGCCAAATCAATATTGTGTGCAATCAGTAGCGTTTGTTTTGATTTCAATTCAATGATGAATCTCTGATGACGACTTCCATTTAGGTCATCTGATAGAATTGAAATCACAGTGCCTGTCCCATAGGCCTGAACATTACTTTGCGCACTGGCAAATAGTTGGGTTAATAATTCATCACTATCGGCTTCCAATTCAATGTAATCAGTAATTTTTCCTGCTCTTAATAAGCCACCGAAAACATTCCCATAAACATAAACTTCTTCACCTTTAGTACCGATGTAGGTATCGGAGTTGGGATAGTAACGAACCAGATATTCATCCAGGGTAGTGGTCTCTACCCCGGCAGAACTAAATAATTCAGGATATGCAGCTTCAGCAAAATTAAACAACTTATTGCTATTGATTAGAGAATTTTGAGCAATAGATATTGCCGGAATTAATGCCAGGAATAACAAGGTGATAAATTTCATAGGCGATAAGTTTTGCTGAAGAAATATAGAAATACCCAGAAAACATTAACGGCAGACAGATTGCGATAATTAATTCTAGAGGAAAACCGCACTGTGCCCAACGCAATTCGCGCCAGAGTGTAACAGGCGGCCCACCGATCTGTTGAAACTGTCGAACCCCCCAGGTTGAAGCCCAGGCTTTTTACGTCGGCCCACGCAGAACCTTTCCTCCGCAACCACACCACAACCAAAGGAAACCCCATGCCAAGACACAAACGCAGCATCGGAAATCGTAAAGTTCGCAATCTGACCACAGAGGGTCGAGAAATCGCCAAATTCACAACCAAAACGGCCGATAGCATGTTTCGCCTTTCAACCACCGCGCAATCGGGCATGAAGAAAGCATTCGACTATATGCCGCAAATTGGGCTTCTCAACAGCATCAAGTATGCGCTTGTATATCTCCTGATTGCGGTGGTCGGCACTGCGCTGCAGATAGTCTGGATACTTGTTCTCATTGTTTTCGGATTGCCGTTTCTGATCTCACTGTTTTTCCAGTAAAAGTCTTCGCTCCTTTCCGGAGTCCGCAGCAACAATAATTCTGAAGTGACATTCTCATGGATTTTGAGATCAAAAATAACGCCACTTGTGAGCGTATCCATTAATTTAACTGCATTTTTCCCGGTATTCACCGGAAGACATTTACAATTCAGAATTCAAAAAATAGGATGTTGTCGAACGCGGCGGCGGCATGAAAACCCACAGGTTCGACCAAATTCAGGAAGACCGCAGAAAAACAATTCGACCATATTTGGAAGGTGCCCAGGGAATCAAGAACGGGAGCGATTCCCTGGGCGGTTGGTTGTGAAACATCATCATTTCGTGGGCTTCAATACCCACAATTTCCATATCGACAGGTAGGAGTGCAGCTTCATCAATTTTATGAATTGGATAAATTCGACGGCCTGCTTGCGACCCAAAGTGGATATTTCAATAAAACCAACCGTCAAGACTTACTCAATTCCAGATTTATTCCGGATCTATAAGCTTAATCCCGCCAAACCGTTTCGAGAATTTCTTTGCTGGTACTCCTTCAACTTGATATTGATAAAGTACCAGGAATGCCCACCCGCATTTAAATCCCGGGCACGATTTCTTTGTTACTTTTCCGAATGTATGGTATATGTCCTGCATAATAATTCGCTAAAATCGTAAAAAATGAGGGGACAACTGTGATTTTTATAATCGCCTACCTGGCAACAGGCATTGCTCTTATCGGATATGATTTCGCTGCGCCACCAGCGCATAAAAAAACTTATATATTGGAAGGAAAATTAAAAGGCATATTGACTACATGGTTCCTTTGGCCTGCTGTCATCTTTATGGATAGTTATTACGCCACCAAAGAAGGGAAAGATGGTATCAGGTTCGCGTTAGGTGTCATACTCTTGTTCATCGCTATATTTTTTATAGCCAGTCTTTTTTTTCATTTTGTTGCCAGTTCTTCCATCTTTGCTTATCTTGGATGCTTTGTGATCGTAGTGCTGCTTTCACCATTTTTAGCGGCTATAATATTGCCTGGTCACGACAAGCTCTAACATGAGCCATGTCTGGACACAAACTCACACTTACACGATCAACCCGGCAACAAAAACTGTAAACCGGTTAAATAGAGTGTAAAAGCAAAGAAGAAATGAATTTGAGATCCCGGGGAATCAAGAAGGGAGCAAACCAGATAACCATACGATTTTATCAATTCAATGACATCTCCATCATTTCTTCCCGGTGCCGACAACTTAACGGATACGCCGCGTACCAGCGGATGCAATCCAGAATCACTTCAATCGGAAAGCGCATTCCTTTTACAGCCAGCATGTATGCACACCATTTTTTGATGTCAACAGTCTACACGAAGGTATCGATGACCTCGCCTAATGCGACAGAACCATTGCAAGAATCCTAGCGCATTTTCCAAGGTCCGTATTCAGTCTCTTTGTCAAAATCGTCCCAAATAACGGGTGGCTGTGGGATTGTTGTGGTTGGCACCATAAATGTTGCAATATCAAGCGCGCCCGTAAACATACGCCCAACCATATGTATTATGCCCGTAAAAAATCCGGCTGTTACGCCATAGGCCGCTCCCTTTTCGCGCCCGGTTACAATCATGGTTTTAGGAATCTCCGCAACACCAGTAACCACATTTGCAATTCCATAGCCAAGTTTTTCACCGACCTGGGCGGGATATTTGTGCGCTACCGCTACTTGCGTTGATAAGGAGAATATTATAATTACTCCCGAAAATAATTTGAGGATTTTAAGCATTGGAACCCCCACAAAGGATTAAGTAAACGCCGATTAATTTATTCTTCATCGGTTTTCATAAATAAAATACACGATGTTATCTATATAAAGAATAAGCAATATGCTTAATTTTATTTGTAATTATAAAATTACCCAATATATTTGCTGCGAAAGGATTTTTTAATTCCGCTTTACACTAAACAGGCACGACAACTTCGCCCCTGGGCGTGAGTTTTAAAGACTTCGTTGAAAAAATTTAGAATTTTAGATTAGCTGATTAGTATCCGTTACGCGCAAAAAAAATAGAATCATTCTAACTTCTCGCCACTTAGTTTTGATCATCAGAGTGAGGAGGTTGGGTAAGGACTCTTAATCTCAGTGATATCTTGCTATTGAGTTACGAGGGTTGATTGATCGCCACCTTAGCGATCAACAGTTGAGAATGATTGGAGATTCGATCGACAGGGGGGATTTATGAAGCGATGATGTCGAAGATCCTCAGCGGGTCTATTGGGTTTCAGTTGAGCGGCTTACTTGCCGAAAATTGATTATTCGCAGCGGGGAGGATACGAACGACCGGAATGGCCGTAGAGCGGAAGCATAGATGCAAGGAACCGAACTTCCGCTTTTCAAGATTGACCAGTCGTTCACTGGAAACTGGTGACTGACTGTTGATTGCCGGAAAGCGACCCAAAGCAAACGGTGAGATAGTACAGCAAAATTCATTTTTAACAGAGTTAACACAATTGTTGGGCAGGTTTATGAAATTCGATGACATTTTCATCCGGGTCTCTTATGAAAAAGAATTTCGCTCCTTCAAATTCTACTTTTTCCGTAATAGCGATTCCATGGCTTAAAAGCTGTTCCTCTACAGCATTGGTATTTGTAATCTCTAAAGCGATATGAGTGTAACCCGTGTGTTTATCTGTAATGTCCATTAAGACATTACTAGGTGTCTCATCCGTAGAATTTAGAATGAAATTGATATTTACACCAGATGGATGTTCCATTATTGCAACAGGTTCTGGGCCAACAGGCCCAACAATAAATTTGAAACCTAGCTTTTCACAAAACTGTCTGGACGTTCGAAGGTGTAAATCAGCTTCCAATATTTTCCAGTATCAGCATCAGTTCTTCCAGTAATTAAACCTTATAAGGCAATGAGATATAAAATTCATCTGGTAAATATGCACGCTGTTTCTTGAAATAAACTGGCAAAACTTCAACGCTGATTAACATCGTAGGTCACAATCTCATTTCCGACTGGGCGCCGTTTTTTGTTTTTGAATGCATTAATGTGAACAAAAACCTGATTCTCACAGCCATTCATAGTGATAAAGCCGAAGCCTTGATCATCTTTCCAGTTTGTTATTCTGCCTTGATAGCGCATAGAGAATCCCAGTGATCAGATTGAGAGAATAAAATCTTTTGTTTTGGTAATCGGCCAGGATCTTTAAAATCTTAGGGCTTAATGTGTTAATCAAGATGCAACAATCACCAGGGAAAAGGTGAAAGCTAACTTTGAGTCACTCCAGATGCCTTTCATCCCACAATCCTGGAGCAATCCTCCGGGTCTTCACCGTAGTACACCAGTTCAATCGTTAATCAGGTTGTGCTGGAAGATTCAAACGGCATCAATCTTCATAGGTCCTGACGGCTCATCTTTGCAGCTTTCACCAAACATCTCTGCATTTATAACCGCATATCCACCAGCCACAGGAAATCCACATGACAAAACAAAGACGTAACCGTGTAAAACGTAACCAGGTTTCATCTGGTCGGAGAATCGCCTAATTCATAAACAATGTAGCTGGTGGAATATTTTGTTTGGTAAAAACACTCAGGCAGGCATGCAGAAGGCATTCGACTACATGTCTCAAATAGGATTTCTCAATAGTGTCCTGTATGCACTGGCGTATATTCTGTTTACAGTGGTTGGCGCAGTGTTGCAGATAGTCTGGGAAATGTCCTTATCGCTTACGGAATACCGTTTCTGATTAACATATATTTCTAGAAAATTCTTTGTCAGCGCCAGTTTTTTGACGTGTTGCCATATCAGCTTTTGCATATCCAGTGCCTGCGAATAGTACCCTTAGAGATATTTGTTAATTTAACTGGTTTATTATGGATATCAACAGGAAGCATTAACAATTCAAGAACGTTATAGGTAGGACGATCAAGTTGATTTCATTTTGATGTAAATGTTTGTGGTGATTTGAGGTGCAGCCCCATCGGCACATGGAATTCAAATATGTCTTATTTTTACAAATAAAAAATATTTCCAACGCCAAATGTTACAAAATGATTGAAAGCTATTGATTTTGTGCATTATATCCTGATAAATTACCAATTACTTCTTAAACCACTATCAGGAGCGCTTCCTATGAACAAGACTGAGTTGATTGAAGCAATCGCAACACGTTCTAAAACTACCAAGGCTCAAACAGCTGAAATACTTAACGGGATGCTAGAAGTTGTTCAAAAAACATTGGCCGGTGGAAATAATGTT
Source organism: Nitrosomonas aestuarii (assembly GCF_003046585.1). Lineage (GTDB taxonomy): Bacteria > Pseudomonadota > Gammaproteobacteria > Burkholderiales > Nitrosomonadaceae > Nitrosomonas > Nitrosomonas aestuarii. Next base: position 126,411 of record NZ_QAAE01000009.1, read on the forward strand.
CAATTAGTGGGATTCGGCACTTTTTCAGTAACACAGCGTGCAAGTCGTGAAGGCCGTAACCCGGCAACGGGTAAAACCATGACAATTCCTGCTAAAAAGGTTGTTAAATTCAAAGCTGGCAAGACCCTCTCTGATGCAACAGCTGCTGTTAAACTCGTACGTGCAGCCAAATCTAAAAAGGATACAAAAAAGAAATAAATCATTCAGGAAAGGTCTACTTGGATGGCCCAGGGAATCAAGAACAGGAGCAATTCCCCGGGCGGTTTGATATGAAACATCATCGTTTTTGTAGACTTCTTATTGTCTACAATTTGCATATCGGCCAGTCAAGAAAATTACTTTAGCAATTTTTAATTATTTTTTTCAGCCGAGCCAGTCTCGACCATCGGCCATGTATGCAGTGGTGTTCATGTGGTGTTTCTTCAGTGATCACATAAAGGCGTTTCTCACCTTTTCTTTCAGCCAGTAGCGCCTGAATGGCCATGCCCGTTGCCAATGAGAACCAATGATATTTTTCATCGTGATTTTTTTCCATGAAACTATCAGTAGAAATGATCACCGGTCTTGGATGCCAGGGCTTCCACTTACCAGTCTTGATCGAATCCAGACGTACCCAGCCGCCATTCGGAAAATCTTGATTCCCTTCATTCTTGCGATTGTCCCAAGTTACCCTAGGTTACATTGCCATGACGCAGCAAAACGGGTAAGCAGGCATCAGGCTGGGGGAAGTTGATTTTGTGTTTTTGATATTGAGTACAGCCACACATAATGGACTAATAGCTGATATGCAGTTAGGTATTTTTCGCTACCATTACCTATTTTACGCCATGCGCCCCAAACTGTTTCTGGTACTAATTTTACTGTCTTTTTCATTGAATTTGGCTAATTTTTTTACATCTTCGGGTAGCAATATCAGGGCTCTTGGCTCTAAGGCTGCCTTATCAACTATAACCCAATAATTACCCGTAATCTTTTCTAAATGATGGAAAAGTCAAAATGACGCCTTCTTATTTCGGCTATTATATCCATCGTTATCACTCCAGATTTTTCTGACTAAATGTCGGGTATTTAACAATCATGGGTGAAAACTTTTCAACGCCGATTTACCGAAATTTCTGGTAAGTTTTGCATGCCGATTGACAGTTTTGACGCCATACATCTACCAAACATTTGGAGTTTTACTGGATGTAATAAAATGGGACAGACATTTTTATGCTGTACTGTTAAGATCAACTAAAATCGATGTTCTAAAATATTCGGGAAACATGAAGACAATGAAATTGTAGGATTATGATTATAGTTTGGATAACCCTGGAGAGGCCAATGATGACATATAAAAACTTATTACAGATCTTTTACCAGAGTTACACAAAACACAGGGTGTCAAGATTGACAGGAATTTTCAGTCTATTATTCATACTCAGCGGTTGCCAGACGATACTAACCCCCGAACAGGCCACCACTACATTCTGGAAAGCGATGGCGAATGGCGATCTCGAGTCCGCAAAAAAATACACGACCCAGGAGACTCAATATCTTGTGACTAAACAAGAAAATATTATGGGAGCGTCACTAGAGACTGGCGTGATCGTTATCGATGGTCTTAATGCTAAGGTTGCGACTGTCATAATGCCGAAAAATCCCGAAAGCAATCAGCTCTTATCTTTCGATACTGTTTTATTAAAAGAAAACGATGTATGGAAAGTGGATTATCGGCAAACGCTCAACAACTTTTCAATCCTGCCTTTCGGTGATGTTATTAATAGCTTACGGGCAATTGGCGATGTTATTAACGAGAAGTTAGAGCAACAAATGCCGTTTTTTGAAAACCAAATTAGATCCTTTAGTGATCAACTTATACGGCAATTGGATGAATTTCGCCATCAGTTGGAAAAAACCAACCCTGCTGAAAAACAATAATAGTCTTGTCCTCACGGTGTGGTTCAACACGGTAAAACTGTCAGTTAACAGATTGTATTATATGATTTATTGAATCTGATATAAAATGTTTAGTGTTGATTATGATTTTTCTCGCGATAATTTTGCATGTTGAGTAACACTAGCACTGATTACATCCAGTTCAAATTCTAAAGACAAATAATCATTTTTTATCTTGTTCTGGAAAATGTTTTTTTGCCTTTTCGAAGGCTTGTTGCATAGATTTCAGGGATAAACTCAGTCCATTTTGAATGTCTTTCCAAGCACTTTCTGAGCTGTTCTCAAATTGGTTCCATTTCTCCTTTGCCTGCCTCAATTCCTGTTCGAGCTCATCAAGATGTGGTTGAATGTTATCCTGCGCTTCTTTTGCTCCCAGGTGCATTTGTAACTTGACTTCATCGACTATTGATTGCAAGTTTTCCAGTTCAGTTTGCAATTGCTTTTTCATTGTTTTTTCGTTCATTTCATTTTCCTTTTAGTTGAATTGCAGGCAAATTTAATCCAGGTTGTGTCAATCAACAACCAAAATTTACCACTTATTAACATCCGACAGCTTCCGGTAAAAAGAATTAAAGATTTGTATTCTATACTTTTCATTGAATTTGATGGAGAACTTTCAGTGTTAATTCAGATCTTTTCCTGGTAATTTTGCACGTTGATTAATACTTATCCAAAATGCATATACAGTGTCGGCGAATAGCACCCTCAAAGATATTCATTAATTTTATTGTTTTTAATGGATGTCAACAGGAAACACTAACAATTCAAGAACCAGGCTATTCTGGCGATCAGGGAGGCTTTGTTTTAAGGTGCCCAGGGAATCAATAACGGGAGAAATTCCCTAGGCGGTTTGATATGAAACATCATCATTTTTGTAGACTTCTTACTGTCTACAACTTACATATCGGCCAGTCAAGAAATTACTTTAGCAATTTTTTGACTATTTTATTCAGTCGAGCTAATCTGGGTCATTGATCATGCGTCCAGTTATGTTCAGGCGGTGTTTCTTCGGTGACGACATAAAGTCGTTTCTCGCTATTTCTTTCGACTAATAGTGCTTGTATCGCCATACCCGTTGCTACTGTGGAATCCAATGAGATTTTTCGTTATGATCTTTTCCCATGAAGCGATTACCAGAGGAATAATGATCCCTGGCCCAGGATGCCAGGATTTTCATTTCTCCAGCCTTGATTGAGTCCAGGCGTACCCAACCGCCATTTGGGGAATTACCGATTCATTTATTAAATTTGATGAAAAATACTCAGTGTTGATTCTGATTTATTTCTGACAATGCTTGCATGTTGATTAACCCGCCAGAGATATGACTATATCTCAGTTTTTTGTGCTGATTTGTTCTTTGTGAGGCTCTAACACTCTGGTTTTATAAATAGAGAAATCTATTTGATACCTTTGCAGTAACTTATAAAATTCAGTTCGATTGCGCTTAGCAATGCGTGCAGCTTGGGTGACATTGCCTGAGGTTATTTTTAGAACGCGAACGAGATAATCTCGTTCAAATTGTTTTTTAGCCTCTTCAAATGATGCAAGTTGGGAGGTTTCCATATTTATCGCATCATAAACAAGTGTGAGTGGAATCAAGGAAGTAGTGCTTAGAACAATGCACTGTTCGACAACATTCATCAGTTGCCTTACATTGCCGGGCCAGGGTGCGGTGACCAGCGTCTGCATGGCATCCGGAGAGATTCCATTAATATTCCTGTGATATCTGTTAGCAAATAGCTCAAGAAAATAATTTGCTAACAACGGTATATCTTCTCTTCTTTGGGATAATGACGGTATTTTCAGTGAGATAACGTCTAAACGATAGTATAAATCTTCCCGGAAGCTGCCCTTTGCAATTTCTTCTCTAAGGTCGCGATGAGTCGCTGAAATAAACCGCACATTTATTGTGATGGTATTTGCACTACCTACCGGCCGTATTTGCTTTTCTTGGAGGGCGCGTAGTAATTTAACCTGCAAAAATAATGGCATATCGCCAATTTCATCGAGAAATAATGTTCCTCCTTCAGCGAGCTGAAATAGACCTTGGTGATCACGTATCGCGCCGGTAAAAGCACCTTTCACATGACCAAAAAGCTCTGTTTCCAATAACTGTTCTGGAATAGCTGAACAATTAACCGCTATGAAAGGTTTATCATAACGACTTGATGCACTGTGGATAGCCCGCGCAAATAATTCTTTGCCGACACCACTTTCACCGTAAAGTAATACACTGGCATCGCCTCTGGCGACCAGTTCCGCTTTGTTAAGTATATCTTTCATGTCAGCACTTTGTGTAATGATATCTTTACACCATGAAGGATTTGCGTTTTCAGTCTCTTGGGCATGGGGGGAATTCTTAAGTGCTTTCTGAACTTGAGCTAGCAAGGTCTTGCTGTCGTATGGTTTTGTTAAGTAACCAAAAACGCCGCGTTGCACTGCCGATACAGCATCCGGTATGGTGCCATGGGCGGTTAGAATAATGACCGGTAGAGCAGGAAATTTTGTATGTATATGCTCAAATAATGCCATGCCGTTCATGCCGCTCATTTGTATATCGCTGATAACAAGTTGCGGCCGTTCAAGATCAAGATAATTGATGGCCGATTCGGCACTATTGACGGTATCAATTTCATAACCGGCAGCATTCAATCGAATGGACAGTAGTTCAAGCAGGTCTTGATCGTCATCGACAAGTAATATTTTCGAGTTTGTTTCCATTGATAATCCTAGGGCATGCTTCTTCTGATAAGCGATTTTTCCATATCCTTAATGTCTTCTATTTTCTTCTGTAACATCTCAGATTTAAGCTTCTCATTTGCCAGTTGATGAAATAGTTGTTTTGCCATTCTTTTTAATCGCAATTCTTCTTCCAATCGCATGATCAGAAGATTTCTAAAACTTTCGAAGGATGATGGTTGACGCTCGGTTTCAGGCCAGTTCTTGAGTAAAGAAAGTGCTATGTTTGTATCATAGAATTTTTGACCGGGTAAAGTTAACAGCAATATATATCTGATACGATTAATGCTGTTATTGTCGTTTTCAAATTTCTCCTTTACATTATTGAATATTGCTTCTAGTTCTGTATTATTTTTCTTTTCCAGGCTTGCATAATCATGCATAAGGTCACTTAATTGATTTTCAAACAGTTCTCTTGAAATCAATTCATCCGGTTTTATGATGGCTTGTTTTTTTTCTATAGTAGTGCACCCGGTTATTGATAAAATAGCTATAACAATGATGATATATATTATGATGTTATATATATGCTTCATAGCAGTGTTTAATTATTTTGCATGGGCAAGACAAGTCGGAAATAGCTGCCGGGCTCTGGAAAGTTCATTAAAAAGATGCGCCCACCGTGCGCAAGTGCAAATTCCTGGGCAATGGATAAACCTAGCCCCGTTCCTTTTACATGTGTGTCGGGAATAGATTGGCCTTGATAAAAAGGTTCAAAAATTTTGTCCCTATCTAACTTATGTATACCCGCGCCAGAATCTTTAATGTCTAATTTCACACATTTTTTATCGTGACTGATTTTTATTTCAATATTGCTACAAGGCGGTGAAAATTTTATGGCATTCGACAAAAGATTATCAATAATAGTTTGTATTTTTTCAGCATCGCATTCATAAACTATATCCTGGTGATTACGAATAATCTTTAACTTTTTGCTCATAATCGATAAATTCTGGTTTAGTAATGTGTCTTCTAAAATTTTGGAGAGGCTGATAGGCTGTTTTACAAGTGCGGCTTCTGCGGCTTGGATGGCACTATAGCTTAATAAGTCCTCAATTCGTTTCTGCAATTGCAAGCTGCTGCTATGTAGTATATCTGCAATGAGTTGTTGTTTTTTGGATAAATTCCCGGTGACACCTTCTGCAAGCAGATCTGCGCCTTCACGGATGGCCGTAAGCGGCGTTTTAAGTTCATGCGAGATATGTCTTAGAAACTGATTTTTCTGTTTTTCCAGTTTTAACAGGCGGCGACGCAGCCAATCAAGGCGCTTCCCAAGTTGTTTTAGATTTTGAGGGCCTGTTACATTAATTGGTTTTAATAACTCTCCCTGACCTAAACTGTAGATCGCTTCGTCAATTTGTTTGATTGGGCGCGTAATGAGTATTGAGAACATAACTGCTAAAAAGATAACAAAGGGAATGACGGCAAGTAATTGTATTTCGATATTTGAACGCACCTGATTGGCGGTTTCAAGCATTTCGTTAGCGTAGCGGTTAATCAGAATGTTGCCTAAATTTTTGAAATCTTCAACTGCAGCGAGCAGCTTCGTGAAGCTTTCAATCTGGGTTTGTAAGATTGTCAGACTATCTGGAGAATCTTTGATTTTTAGTATTTCTCTATAAATAATGAGTTCGGATAAACGCATTTTCTCCAGTAAAAGCTGGTGCTCGGCGTGTAGGGGTAGCTTGGTGAAATTTTCTGCCGTTTTCTCAAATTTTTCATGTGAATGAATATACCCTTCGAGTAAAGACAGATCACTCAGTATTACTGCCTGCCTCAGACTTCTTTCCATCGCTAAAACCTCGTCAGCTAGTACCCGGTTACCATGGGTAATTTCTGTCGCTTGGTAAATTGTTTCGTGGCTGCGCTCAGCGAGACTGTCAATAGTGATTGCACTATAGATTAAAGCTGCGATCAAGGGTGCGCCAACAAGTGAAAACCCCAGCAAAATAAGCTTTAAAAAAGACTTAGGGTATCGTTGGTGCTTTGACGATATTGGGTGTTCAGTATTTATTAAAAAATCGGCAGTATCAGCATTGACAGTCATATGTGCTTTCCTTGTCAGTTGATGATCGTTCAAAAATTTTATAAATCCATTTTTGATGCGTCAAACAAGTAACTAAAGTTTAAAACGAACTCATCTGTTCAGGTTGATAATTTTTTACTCTGAATTTGTTTGTCACACTATTATCCTCTGAATGGTGCGGTTTTGTATTATTCATGTCCCGAATCTCTGAGTTTAATCTAGTGTGGCGAACTGTATTTTTGCCTGGTGTCGATTGCCCTGAAACCGTTTTTGACGGTTTGTTAGGAGCAGGAATAGTTGCCAAAATATTGCTTACGCAACATGCGTAAGATGCTGGAATGCCTTTTTGTTGTATTTGCAGCTTTCACAGGTGAAGTTTAACAAAATTCTCTAGAGATATCTTTTAAATAACCGTTAGTACAGGTAGTTATATTGCACGTGCTAACGCTTTTTATGTTGCATTGTCAAATTATCAGTAATGTTAACTATTATTCTTTGTGGGTTAATTTGTGCTTTGCAAAGTGTTTAAAATTTAAGCTCTAAGATGAGGCTATTATGAATGAAAGCGTAGTTCAATTGGGAGAGAATTTCCAAAAGTATTTTGAAATGGTTCATGTGAAATCTGATGAGCAGAAAAACGATGCTTTTCGCATACGTCATCAGGTTTATTGTGAAGAATTAAAGTATGAGTCGTCACATGAGGATAAACGTGAAACCGATGAATATGATTCCGATTCTATGCATTTATTGCTGCGCAGTAAAAAGTCGGGTGAATTTATCGGTTGCACGCGAATTATTTGTCCGCGTTTGAATGCCCCTGAATATCAATTACCCATTGAGAAGATTTGTGCTGGTTCAATCGATAACACCATAATTGATCTAAAAAAAATACCACGCAACGAAATGGCTGAAGTGTCACGTCTTGCGGTCGTTGCAAATTATCGTAGACGTAAGAGTGACAGCAAGAGTGCAATTAGCATAACAAATGCTGATTTCACTACTGAAAACGAAGAGCGGCGATTCCCCTATATACCGGTTAGCCTGTATCTGGCAACAATTCGGTTGGCGCAAAAAAATGGCATTGAATATTTGTTTGTACTTACGGAAGAAAGATTGGCGCATCATTTTGGTAAGCTAGGGTTTGATATTCAATTAATTGGAAAATCAATCGAACATCGTGGAAAACGTGTCCCCTCAATGGTACGAATCAGTAGCAGCATTAGCAGAATGTATCCTTCTTTGCGTTCGCTTTATCTGGCTATTGTTAAGGACATAGAAAAGACGTGATGTGGTCGATTTTTCTGTACTAGCTCAAATCTAAACTGACAGACACCTTAAAAAAACGGGTAACTGTCAGATCAGGTCTGAGCTAGTACACCTAATCGTGTTAACACCAAGCGACTTTGTCGTATCTTAATTACCAGGCGATTCTGTCGTAATCGCTAATTACCAAGGGAAACTGTCGGTCTCTTTTTTACATGTTTGTTAGTGTTCTTTTTTTGAATACTGGAGGCATGTTGAGGATGATTGTGATGGATTCTAAAGCTCAACTCACCGTTGATATAATTGCTAAAATTGTTGAAGGCAGAA
>NZ_QAAE01000010.1 GCF_003046585.1 Nitrosomonas aestuarii
GTAATACTCCAAAGTTTTTGTTTCTTTTAGGTAAAAACATTTTAATAAATAGCTGTTCAGAGCAAGCCTTCAACCTGCCCACAAGGAAAAAGGAACCAATTTGCTCTTCAATTAATCAAAAGCACATATAATGCCAATACTTTATATTGACAAATGACCTGGCATAACATGCTGTATTATAATGGTATTATTGGTGAGTAAAAAATGATGGGATAATTGATTGATAGGGCTAGTAGTTTATAAGACACAATTTGTGTAAATATAGAGGGATTCCTATAGTAAGTGTAAGGTATTCTTTACAGTTTTTTGATGACCAGAACAAATATTTTTTGTATTATTTGATGACAAAAGACAAATGGCTGTGTGTGATCCGCCTCATGATAAATAAATAATAGTCTAATAAACATACGGTTGAAGTATTTATGAGGATTGGGTGTTGCTAAAAAAATACGAAAATTATAGTAATTTCAATAACCATCCTTAGTGTAAACAATTTCGACACTTAGAGATCTTTACAAAACCAGGGTTTCAGAATTCCATATTTTAGCTACAGCTATTTTTATGCAATTTGACTCACCTTGAACCATTCAGACCCGTAGAGTGACATGATCATTGGCTTATTATCGCTGTTTCCTATTTAAAAGGCGCATTTCTCCTGTACCGTTAAACTTTGTATATAGCGCTTAGGTAACCTTTTCAGCTTATATGCCACAGCAAGCAGCACATGCCAGGCATGTGCTTTATCCAGCCCCTGATAACGTAGTATTTTGCTGCCGAACCAACGTGCCTGACTGCCAAAAGTACGCTCCACGACATACCGGGATTTGGTAATGAGGCGATTACGTTGTAATTGTCGCCGGGTCAGCGGTTTGTTCTTCACCGCTTTATGCTGGATGCCGTTTTTGATCCCACGCGTCTTTAAAGCTTCATGGTGCTTCTGACTACAATAGGCCTTGTCACCATGCAGCCGCGAACCTGCTTTGATCGCAGCTTTATCAAGCAATGCCAACATCGGTTTACTATCATGCGCATTGGCAGCGATAGTTTCTATCACTGACACCAGGCCATTGTGAAGTGGCCCCGGTTATTTGGACACCGGGAGGGGGTAAGTTAAGGAGTTATTTTCTGTATGATTATTTTTATAAATAAAAGGAGTACAGAAAATGAGCAAGAAACGTAGAAATCATTCACCGGAATTTAAATCAAAAGTTGCCTTTGCGGGTGCGGTGCGTGACATAGCAGTCTGAGAAACTCATGCCCATTCCTATAACCAACTGATTGAAAACGGTATTATAGCATTATTGCAGTACAACCATGCTGCTTGCCGTGCAAAAGCCTCTGTTCATGCCTTCGGCACTTCCCTTGGTCGCCGGTCGTTGTCGATGGCAACATAAGTCAATACCGCTTCGGTCACTTTAATACATATTTCCTCGCCGCCTTCCCGCGCACCGCGCTGGGCGTATACCGCCACATCTACAGTAATCGATGTTCGTCCTACCCCGACAATGTCTGCATAGAAACTGACAAGATCGCCCACCAGCACCGGTTGTTTGAATACGAACGAGTTCACGGCCACGGTGACAGCCCGGCCGCGTGCGCGTCGGATGGCCGGAATACTGCCTGCGATATCGACCTGCGACATGATCCAGCCACCGAAAATATCGCCGGCATAATTCGTATCTGATGATGTCGGCACCATACGCAATACGGGCTGCTCTTCTGGCAGTGAAACATGCAGTGCCGCGTCACTGGTTGTTGTTTTTTGCATTATCGATGATCTATCCAGTTTGTCGTTGCGATGCTGCTGTTACATTATAAACAGGTTCAAAATGCTCATTTACTATAAATAAGCTTCGTTTCCCGCCTGCTATTACCTCGCATCGGCCATCTCGAAAACCTTTTTCAACGACCTGTTAAAGGACGCCATTCTCAAGCCACGCACGGCATTCCTTGTTCAATACACGATCACAAGCAGCATCGTATTGCGCCAGCTCATCATTAGAGAGCACATCACGCCAGCGCCCATTGGTCCCTTTGTGCAGAAAAGTTTTTGCGCCGCCCTTCCATAATTCTCCGCCTCCGGGTGCATACAGTTCACCCTGATTTTTCATTTCAGCAAACGAAACTGCTTTGACAATGCCGCTCCAGGCATTTTCGGGTATCTCTATCTCAAGAAACGCCGCCATGCGCCGAATCTCCCCTTCGGTATCTGTGAGCATATCGCCATAGTTAAACAGTTCGATATTGGGCAAATGACGAAAATCCCACCAGGATCGCACGTTTGACAGATGCGACCAGTACGGCCAGCCGTCATGTTCCCATGCAAATGCGCCACGTGTTATCCAGCCGCGCCAGAAATCATGAATATCATCCGGTGGGGGCGGCAGTTCATCACCTTCCCGGCCGGACAGTATATTCATCAGCATGCGCGTCTCGTCCTTCATCTTGGTGTAATGATTCCATAAAGACATAAACACATCGCGCGGATCGCGGGCGATATAGAGATATTTGATGTTTGCGTTATAAGACAGGCCATCCAGCGGCAGGTGTGTTTTGATAAAACGGCGATGCTGCTGCGCTTTTAATTTGTTCAACACAATTTCGAGCGGCATAATGCGCATGTCGAGCCACGGTGACATTTCAAAGGGCGCTGCGGGGAAACAGCCATCTGGAAAGAGCAGATGCGCAACGATTGCCTGCGTCCATGTCGTCCCCGCCTTATACGACGTGGCAATGACTATATCATCATCGCGCGGTACAAAATAATCCCAGCGTGTACTGTCCATATGGTGGTTCTGATAAATATGTTTTTGTTGCGGTAGATTCGACATTTGCATGACCTGTTGAATTGATTTGGCGATAATTTAAAGGAACGTTTCAGATTTGGCAAATATATGCTGATGCGCTTACCGGGTATCTTCTAAAGCGCATCCATCAAACAAGCTTCCGCCTTATACGGCGATTCCAGTTTTTTGAAAAAACCCGTTTGCCTGCTTCATAAGCATCGAGTTCGGCATCCAGGTAAAAATAATTTTCATCACAGCGCAACACCGTACGTGTAATTGTTTTAACCTGCCAGTCTCCACGTTCAAAACTTCTCGTCCACAGCGTTTCACCCTTCGCTGAGCTAAAGTCATCACCCTGGTAGGAATACCATTCTTCGGTTTTACGCTGCACCTTCAGATCAATATCTTCAAGTTGATACAGCCCGTTATCATTAATTACTTCGAGCGTTGAGATATCCTGATCCAGCTCCCGGATAACACGCCAGTTATGATGCCCTTCCTTGATCTGCCGCTGCTGGCTACTGACGGATGCTTCGGCATCAGGGAAATTGATACATTCTTCTCTTGGCGTGCGTACCGGCAGTATCAAACGGCTACTGCCAATATGGATTTTCAATTGTGCAGACTGTGGCGGCGGCCAGGCTAAAGGGAAATAGGATGAAGAAATTGCGATACGAATACGGTGTCCTTTTGGCAGACTCTGCGCCACATCATTTAACTGCACACGAACCGGATACACCTTGTCTGGTTGCAAGGATGACGGATCGGCATGACTGTCACGATGAGTTAAATTCAGCATACCATAAGTGATACGAGTTACTTTGTTGTCCGGGCGCATATCGGATAAGCGAACAGCGATCATCGCCACTGGCCGGTTCGCCGACAGCTCCAGTTCAAGCACCGGCGCACCCAGTATTTCAAGTGTTTCCAGCAATGGTGTGGTGGTAAACAACAATGCACCACCATCTTCTTCTCGTTGATCATGTGGCAAATCCGGCGTTGCACTGTACGAGCACCATTTACCAGCGAATAAACCGTTACTCAGCGGTGATTGCAGTGTCAGAGCATGCGCTGCCACATTATTATCTTCATCGACCAGGCGGTATTCATCCAGTTTGTATATACGCGGCATGATATTGGGAGAAGGCCAGCATGACTCACTTATCCAGCGGCCATAGCGTTGATGATAAAATGTCGACGGCGGCATGCTGTCGAGCATCCATGCGCGCAGCATGGGTTCACCCATGATGTCCGTTTCCTGGTTCTTGAGCCATTTATCCCACCAGCGAAGACATTCCTGCAAAAAACCGATTGCCGGTCCGGGCACGCCCAAGTGCGGATATTTATGACTCCAGGGTCCAATCAATCCTAAACGGGGGCCCGATAAATTTGCCAGCAAGCGAAATACGGCATTGGAATAACCATCAGCCCAGCCACTGACCGCCATCACAGGGATATTCACTCTGGAATAATCCTCACAAATAGAACCATGCCGCCAGTATTCACCGCGATGCTGATGCTGCAGCCAGATTTCCAGCCAGAGGCCACTGCCCTGTAACCGTTCAAACCACATATCGCGCCACTTGCCCCCGACGATAGCCGGGTCTGGCGGCAGTGAGTTATAAGCAAACATGGTCGAAGCCCAGGAAAGATTGTCTCCGAGCAGGCATCCGCCCATATAATGTACATCATCCGCATAACGATCATCCGTGGAACACACGCTGACAACTGCTTTAAGCGCCGGTGGCTGCATTGCTGCAATCTGCAGTCCATTAAAACCACCCCAGGAAATGCCTATCATACCTACATTACCATTGCACCATGATTGCTGTACCAGCCACTTAATTACCGCGACGCCATCATTGAGTTCCTGCTGCAGATACTCGTCACACAATACGCCTTCTGAATCACCGCTGCCACGTATATCCACACGTATACAGGCATAACCATGACCAGCAAAGTACGGGTGCATTGTTTCATCGCGCAAACGCACGCCATCGCGTTTACGGTAAGGAATATATTCGAGTATGGCCGGAACAGGACTGGCTTCGGCACTTTCAGGCATCCAGATACGCGCGGCTAACCTTATACCATCGGGCATCGCAATCCAAAGATGCTCGATATGCCGAATCCTGTGCGGAAAATCGCTAACGATTTTCATATGAATACCTTAATTGGATATCTGCCGATCGACGGGCTCAAGTTCGATACGCATTGCCTGTTGTACATCACGGTATTTCTGAAGTAATTCTTTCTGAGTGTTACCCCCCAGAAAGATGACCGCGATTTCATAACTGTAACTGTCCTGATCCTTGAGTTCCGACAAATACATACCGCTGTGTATATGCAGTTGAATATCTGCCTCTGGAAACTGCCGTTTGAGGACTGACAAATCGTTCGCTGTCGGCACATGTCTAACATAAGCGTCTTTGTAAATCCGCCACATGAATTTAGCGGCTACTTTATAGTTGCCCTGACGGTATGGAAAATCAGGTTTCTGTCCCAGTGCGAGTTCCAGCATGACTTTTTGATGCGTAGCGCCGTCCACATCACGAAACAGCGGGCAGTGTGACTTGGAAATGCGCGTATTAATCTCCAACAACCAGATTTTGTCCTCCGCATGCTGATGGTGCTCCCAATAATATTCGATATTGAAAGGCCCATTATCAAAATCGATATACTCGAGAAAATGTCGGGTAACCGCGGTCATTTCCTGCTGAATACGCTGTGGAATCATCGACGGGTATTGATATCGCGCAAAACTGCAACGGTGCTGACCCTCGCGGATTGAATCAACAACACCGTAAACAGTAACCTCACCCTGATAAACATAGCCCTCAAGTGTGCATTGCCGCCCCCGGGATATAATGCTCTCAACTATGCAATAATTCCCATCCACGTTTGCCACTTCATCCGGCAACCGGGCAAATTGCAGCATATAGTTGAATGGATTGGCAAAACGGAAAATCTTTCTGCGAATGGTCTGGATCGCCTGTTTAAGCTCGGCATCATTACGCACCTTGAAGCCCAAATGCGAGGAAGCTGCTTTGACCGGTTTTATCCAGAAAGGATAAGCAACTGTAATCGACTGGCCAGGCTCATCTGCAAAAGGGTTGACCGCACAAAAATCGGGGATATATTCCGGCACGATTTTTTTTTGCTCCAGACGGCACCAGTATTTATGCTCGCACTTAAGCACCGCTTCATAACTGGGCGACGCCAGGCCATAGGGTTTTCGCAACAATGGCAACATGATACTGACCGGAAAATCCCAGTATCCTACAATGGCGTCTACAGAACCGGGAAACCGTTTCAATTGCTCAAGCGCGCCTTCATATAAAGCCTTGACGGGAAATTCGAGACCTGACTTTACCTGACGAAAACTGAAAAGCTCATGAAAACGGTAATTCGCTGCAGAATCCAGTGCCTGCATTTGGGCTAAATTAAATTGATCTGCACCAAACACAAATATATTGTTCTGAGCAGATTTCATTTTCATTTTAATTACACAACCTGACACAATTCATGGAGTATTCTACAATAGCACATGCTGGAAAAACTTACATGACAGGCTGGGCATGCGATACACGGACGGGCCACTTTATTTGATGACCGGCATGAGTTTCGCACCGGTGACACCGATACCAATTACCGTTCCCTGTCCTGGTTTACTATGCTTAACGACTGGCTGGCCACTTCCCCGCAAATGTGCACACTGAATCGCAATTAAATCGGCCGGCACACCAATAAACTGGAAGTACTGCATTTTGCCAAATCCGCCGGTCTTCAGGTGCCGACCACTCAGGTTACCAATGATTGCTATCTTATCGATGCGCTTAGCGTGGAAGTTAAAATGATCACCAAACCCGTCCCCGGCGGCGATATTATGAGCTTGTCCAAACGCTTCGGGACCAAATCGCGTTCCCCGCGGGCACTGCAGCCAGTCCGGCAATTATCCAGCCAGAACTCCACAGAATCTATCTGCGTATCTATCGACTGGACAGAAGCTATTTTGGATTCTTTATTAACGCCGATACCGTCGACTACCGGAAAACACGCAACCGTAAAATCGAATGCGCCAAGCAACTGCCCATTGCAATATTAACCGGATTCGAGCGCCTGATGGACACCATGCATCTTGATTGGGAAGCGGTAGATTTCAAGTGGTATTATCGCGTATCTGTTGCAAAATTCACCAGATTGATATATGCATACCCGCCAATTGAGAAGGCGCATGGATTATCGCTAATGGCTTTTACCTGAAAAACACGCGACAATACATTTTTTTGACATATCTGTATTTGTAGGTCGTTATGAATTCCCTGTTTGAAGCAGCCGAACGCTGTTTGAAATCCCGTAAGATCGAAGAAAAGCTATATTTGACACAAGAAGCTTCACAGGCCTGGCAACAAGGATTATTATCGCTTGAACCAACGTGCAAACCTGAACCGATCAGCGAACCAGGACGCCCAGACAAGCCTGTTCTGGTGATGCCCGGAGATGTCCCCAAGCGGCGCTTGGGGACAAAAGCAGGGCTGGCCGCACTGATTCATGCGGTGACACATATCGAGTTCAACGCCATTCATCTTGCCTGGGATGCTGTATATCGTTTCCGTGGTCTACCAAAGCAATTTTACGGCGACTGGTTGCACGTAGCCCACGAAGAAGCCTACCATTTTCAATTACTGCGCGAACGCCTCAATGAACTCGGGCATGACTACGGCGACTTTCCCGCTCACAACGGTTTATGGGAGATGACCAGGAAAACCGCTTTTGATCCGATGGTACGCATGGCGCTTGTCCCACGTGTCCTGGAAGCCAGAGGGCTGGATGTAACACCCGGCATTATAAAACGCTTACGCAACGCAGGTGAAGACAAAACAGTTGCTCTACTGGAAATTATTATGCAAGACGAAATCGGCCATGTAAAAATAGGTTCACACTGGTTTAAATATTTTTGCAATCAACGCGGTCTGAACTCTGAACAGACATTCCGCAGTTTGCTGAACCAGTATTTTACGGGAAAAATATCCGGTCCTTTTCATTTTGAAGCCAGGCAAAAAGCAGGCTTTACCAATAATGAATTAAAAGCGCTTGAGGACTTGGAAATCCCGGAAGCATAACCTCTCTTCAACCATGATTCAATTAATCCGGCGAATTTACCATTTCGCTGATACGGTTTGCCCAGGCCAGGGCCTCGAGCTCCATTACGGTAAATTCACTCATGCTGATAAAACCCAGCTCTGTCAGCGCCGTTAGCACTGTTTCAAATTCACCTTGCTCATGCGCCTCAATTAATGCCAGTTGACGACCTAGATATCCACGTCGTGACAATAACGCATCACCCATATCCTTTTGTATACTGAGCGTTTCCACAAGTTCGGACATTTCCATGTCCAGCAGGGCATCAAGTAACGATAAAACACCCACCATAAAGGCGCGGTCGTGATGATTTTTATCATGAGGGCGATCTGCAATTGCAATAAGTTCTAACAATTTGCCACGAACTGAGGCTGTCTGAACTAATGCATCGGACGAACTGCCATCCTTTTGTTTGGCGGTATACAGCAATATCTGCACCCACCTCTGTAGCTGTTTCCGGCCCAGTATCATGATGGCCCGTTTAATTGAATTAATCGTTTTGGGCATACCTGTGGCCGCAGAATTGACCATGCGCAGCAGATTATAGCTTAAGCCAGGCTGATATTTGAATTCATTCTCAATTTCAGTAACATCGCCATCTTTGACAATGAGCAGAAGTAATTTCAGCAATGACAATTTGGAAGGGTCGATCCGCTTGCCGGAAATAATCTCCGGTTTTGCAAAATAAAAACCCTGCAACATATTGAAGCCCAGGGCTATGCACTTTTTTGCAGTTTTACGGTTTTCAACTTTCTCAGCGAGCAGTAAAACCGGCCATCGTTTTAAATTATTAATCAGACAGGTTAATTCCTTTTCATTTAACGCGTTGACATTTATTTTAACGACATTGACCAATGGCAACAGACGCTCAAACTGCTTATCTATACGAACTACACTGGAAAGTGCGATCTGATAGCCTTTACGGCTTAACTCTGAACAGCGCTGAATAATCTCATCATTAATTTCAACACTTCTGAGTATTTCAAAAACTATATGATTTTTTGGAAGTAGAAAAACCGCATCACTTAATAAAAATTTGGCGTCCACTTTTATAAAACCGCGCCGCCTCCCCATGACATTTTCAATACCCAGCTGTCCGTAGGTATCAATAATGACACTTGCCGAGGCTGCCCGATTATCCGTGACACTGACTTCATTTTGTTGGTTATCACGAAACAACAATTCAAATGCCGCTATATTCTGCTTGCTGTCAAGTATTGGCAGCCTGCCAAGAAAGACGTCCTTCATATTTGACCCTGTATACCCATGATCCTGTATCGCGAAGTGATTCCTTACACCCTACACCCAGAACGAACCAATACACCCAGTGTAATTCAGTATGCTTATTGCCTGAACTGTATTCATAATATGTGGCAGTCTAACCGAGTACAAGCAAACACCATTGCTCATTTAAGCAAAGTTTATGCCTTCTATTTAAGAGATTTGTTTGCTAAAAACAGCTATAGTGCATGCATCAAAACACACGGACAATTCCTGGAAACACCATCACAATCGCCAATGCAATCAGCTGCAGAAAAATAAAAGGAATAACACCACGATAGATCTCCAGGGTACTGACCGATGCGGGTGCTACTCCTCGCAGATAGAACAGTGAAAACCCGAAAGGAGGCGTCAAAAATGACGCCTGCAAATTTAAGGCGATAAGGATGCCAAACCAAAGTGGATCAATGTCCAGTTTTAGCAGTACAGGCGCAATCATGGGTACAAAAATATAGGCGATTTCGACAAAATCGATAAAGAAGCCAAGCAAAAAAATGACGAGCATCATTAATATAACAAACCCCCATTGACCACCAGGAATATATTGCATGATTTCCTCAACGGCCTCATCGCCGCCGGTATAGGTAAATACCATCGAAAAGAACGTAGCGCCCGCCAGAATGGTAAACACCATTGCGCTGATTTTAGTCGTTTCCATCGCGACCTGGTGCAGCATGGAGAACCGGAAGCGGCCACCTGGCAGCGCCAGAATAATCGCCCCCACTGCTCCCATGGCTGCTGATTCTGTCGGTGTAGCAACACCGGCAATAACAGTGCCCAGTACTACCATAATCAGTGCCAGTGCAGGTACGATCGCTTTAAATACCTGCCAATAATGAACGGTGCTCAAAGCGGAGCTGCGTGGTATCGGGGGTGCGAAATCTTTCTTTAAATAGGCAGCAACCAGACATACAATGATATACAACACGACCAGCAACAGACCGGGCAGCAGTGCAGCACGGTAAAAATCACCTACAGGCTGTTGCAAGACATCGCCAAGAATGATAAGCACGATGGAAGGCGGAATAATCTGCCCAAGCGTACCCGAAGCGCAGATCACACCGCTGGCCAACTTTTTGTCATAGCTGTATTTCAGCATCACCGGCAAGGCAATCAAACCCATGGTAACAACCGAAGCGCCTACTACACCGGTCGATGCCGCCAGCAACATACCAACCACAACTGTGGAAACAGCCAGACCACCCCGCACATGTCCGAACAATAATCCCATGGACTCAAGCATTCTTTCTGCAATACCCGATTTTTCGAGGATCAGTCCCATGAAAATAAAAAGCGGTACCGCCATCAGGGTGACATTGGTCATAATTGCATGCAGGCGGTATGCTACCAACAGAAAAAGATCAAGTCCTTGTGTATATAACCCGAACAATACCGCCACACCACCAAATGTAAATGCAACGGGATAACCCAATGTCAGCATCAGCAGACAGACGATGAACATGATCAGTGCGATCATAATTTTTCTTGATACGACTTGTTACTCTTGGCCGGCATCGCTGTATCACCCGCCAGCAAACGGATATTACGGGAAACAAAAGCACATGACTGAATTAATACAAGAAAATAACCGAGTGGAAGCAACGCTTTGAATACAAAACGATAAGACAGTCCGCCCGGATCGTTTGATACTTCCTGAACTTCATACGAATAGGCAACAAAATCGAACGAACTGTACAAAATCAATGTACACATGGGTATCACAAAAAATACTGTACCAAAGACATCAATCACAGCTTTGTTGCGGGTCGACATTTTTTCGTACCAGACATCGACCCGTACATTCGCGTTTTCACGCATGGTATATGCCGCGCCTAACAGAAAAACGGCAGCGAACAAATGCCATTCCATTTCCTGCATTGCGATTGACCCGGAGTCAAACAGATAACGTGCAATGACATCTATAAAAACGACAGCGACCATCAAAATGCACAACCAACCCGCCAGCCAGCCAAAAGCGCCGGACAATCGGCCTACTGCACACTCGAATTTGCGCAAGGCTTCCATAGTCAGCGCAAATTTAGCCGCCCGCAATTGTCATATGATCTATCAAGATGGAACCACTTTGTTTGGAGCCGCGGACAACAACATCGTCACCGATCGCTGAAATACCGCGGAACATTTCTTTCAGATTCCCCGCGATTGTAATTTCTTCAACGGGGTAACAGATCTCACCATTTTCTACCCAGTAACCGGATGCACCGCGTGAATAATCACCTGTAACCGAATTCACCCCATGACCCATCAATTCAGTAACCAACAACCCTTTGTTCATTTTTCTAAGCATGGCTGCAAAAGCCATCGGCTTCCCGTCGTCGATAATCAGATTATGAGCACCACCGGCATTTCCTGTCGTTTGCATGCCAAGTTTACGTGCAGAATAACTACTCAGAAAGTAACCGTTCACTATGCCGTTTGAAACAACATCACGTTCAACAGTCGCCACACCTTCGTCATCAAAGAAACCGCTGGCCAGGCCTTTTGGTAAATGTGGCAATTCACGTATATTGATATTATCTGCAAAAACCTGCTGACCAATGCTATTCGATAAAAAAGAAGATTTACGATAAAGACTACTACCACTGACTGCAGAGGCAAAATGTCCAATCACGCTTGATGCCACAGGCGCTTCAAATAATACCGGCACGTCACAGGTTGCTATTTTGCGCGCACCCAGCCGGGCAACGGTTCGCTCCCCGGCTTTTCGGCCTATTTGGCCAATTGATTCAAGATCACGGGTATCACGTGCAACGCTGTACCAATAATCTCTTTGTTTCGAATCGCCCTGCTCTGCGATCGCCACACAACTGGCACTGTGTCGCGAATACGGATATCCTCCAAGAAAACCCAGGCTATTGGCATACACAAATTGCGATTCATCAACCGATATACTGGCACCTTCAGAATTGGTAATACGTTTATCTACAGCAAATGCAGTTTGCTCGCAGTCGCGTGCAAGTGCTATCGCTTCCTCCACAGACAAATCCCAGGGATGATACAAATCCAGATCCTGGAAAGTCTGCGCCAGAAGCGTCGCATCTGCTAATCCTGAACATTCATCTTCAGCTGTATGGCGTGCAATCGACAACGCAGCAGAAACCGTATCACTAATCGCCTGAGGTGAAAAATCGGATGTACTGGCATTTCCGCGCTTGTGGCCAATGTAAACGGTTACTGAAAGCCCTTTATCACGATTATATTCTATTGTTTCCACTTCGCTTTTGCGCACAGTCACAGTCTGTCCAAAACCATCGGACACATGCGTTTCGCACGCATTGGCACCGCTTCGTCTGGCTTGTTCCAGGATGTCGCGTGCGATTTCCTGGAGTCTGGAAAAAGGATATGAAAAACGGGTATATGTGTTCGTTGTCGATAACTTATTCATAAAATCATTAACTTTGTCAGAAAACCGCCTTGCAAGATGCGCATAGCGTGTTAAATTACAATACATAAAAAAGCGCTATGATAACAGCTTATGAATAGCACATCGTATGGTTACTTAAAATCGTAATCTACGCAAAAGTGGAAAAAGCCGTTATGGTTAAATTTTTGCTGCAGACGCTTTCATTATTAACTGGTTAAATCCCAACCGAAACGTTATGATCATTCTTATCAATTCTACCTAACCCAAATGGCCGTGCAAAATAACCCCGATAAAAAATTTGAAGACAACGATAACGCCAATAAGCCAAGCAAAACGCAGCGTAAGCAAGCGATGCATAAGTTACAAAAAATGGGCGAACAACTGGTTGAGCTTAATGACAGGCAGCTTGAAGAATTAAATTTACAGGAAATGTTACTCGAAGCAATTTTTGAGGCGCGTCGGATCAATAAATTTGGCGCACGTCAACGTCAGATGCAATATATCGGAAAATTAATGCGAAAAATTGACATATTGCCGATTCAGGAAAAGCTTAACACCTGGCAACAGATTCCCTTCGCTCAGAAGGTTCAATTGCATCAGATAGAGCGCTGGCGTGAACGGCTCTTAAATGATGCAAACGCATTAACAGAGTTTATCAAGCAATATCCAACTGCTGATATCAAGCAGATCCGTTCACTGACAAGGAATACGTTTAAGGAGAAAGTTAGTGACAAACCACCTAAAAGCTATCGGTCGTTATTTCAATTGATACAAGAAACTATACAAGAATCGAATTAATCGTTTAACTAGTTTGTACAATTAACCAAGTTCTCTAAACCTTGCAGCATCCAGAACCGACCATAGGTGAATTACGCCTCCGATGACCGCCGGTATAATCAACACAGCAAAAAAATAATTTGTACTCACAACGAGAAAAAATAACAAGGCAGGTAACGCTCTCCCCTGTACCAATTGACCCAAGCCAGGTATGAGGAAACTGCAAATTGCCGCAAGCACATTACCGCCAGAGCCTTGACCCGCCATTCATAGCGTCCCGGTTAAGTAGATGTCACTCAGAAGATATTCCATTCGACAAGCGAAAGCCCGGCATTATGATTTCTCTACCGGGCTTTTTTAATTATTCACTTACAAAGTTCTGAAAATCAATAGGTCAAAAATAATAATAATGATCAACCAATAATGCCACAAATAGCAATGCAAGATATAAAATCGAGTAGCGAAATGCCTTTCGTGCCAACTGGTCACTGTAATTACGATATATCTCGACTGCGTAATACATAAATACTGCGTTCAATACAGCTGCACTCGCTATATATATAAGACCGCTCATTTGCGTCAGATAAGGAAATATCGTAATGATACACAGAATAACTGTATACAGCAGTACATGTAACTTTGTAAACTGATCACCATGCGTCACGGGAAGCATGGGCATTCCAATGGAAGCGTATTCTTTTTTACGATATAGCGCCAATGCCCAGAAATGAGGCGGTGTCCAGGCAAAAATAATCAAAAATAACAGTAGTGCATCTGCAGTAATCTCACCTGTCACAGCAGTCCAGCCCAATACTGGCGGCATCGCTCCAGAAGCACCGCCTATTACTATGTTTTGTGGCGTCAGTGGTTTTAATATGACAGTATAGATAATTGCATAACCTACAAAAGTACCTAAGGTCAGCCACATCGTCAGTGGATTAATCCATTCATAAAGAATAAACAAACCAAAGCCGCCGATAAGCAGTAAAAATAACGTGGTTTCAGGTACGTTCACTTTACCTTGTGGTAACGGGCGGCCTTTCGTTCTGGCCATGACGGCGTCCAATTTCTGTTCAACCAGACAATTGAGTGCAGCTGCCGCACCCGCAACCAGCGCAATACCTAAAGTGCCAAAAAACAGTACATCAATGGGTACCGCACCCGGCACCGACAAAAACATTCCAATCACCGCTGTAAACACGATCAACGAGACTACTCTTGGTTTTGTTAATCGATAAAACTGGTTTATACGTGATGCTGTTTCATGCCATACTAAACTCGTTGCCATTCTAATCACCTCCTACATTTCTTTTATGAATTACTTTCAATTCAGACAGTTAATTACTAGGTATCTTAATCCGTTTTGTCAATATTTAATCAGTGTTCTAGTTGGGACACATGTAACAGTCGTTTAATATCATCGCTCAATTTTCTGGGTTCAATATTTTCAGGAAAGCGCATCATTAAATTTCCGAGTGGATCAATCAAATAGATATGATTACGTTGTATTTCTTTGGTTGGGATCAGGTCAAGCAACTCACTATCGCGCGCATTCACAATAATAGTGCCATCGTATTCGTTCCATAATTCGTCTTCAACTGGCACATTATCATCTACCAGCCATAAACGCTCTATCCGGTGCATTTCTTTGTTCTGCATTGTACGAATCTGGCGCATATAATAGAGCTTTGAACGACAGGACTCATCACATTGACCAGAATCAACCGTCAACATTATCCATTTACCGTGCAAATCTTTTATCCTGAAAATAATGTTAGTTTTTTGCGTAACCCCTGAACCTGATAATTTCTGCACATCTAAAAGTTCGCCATAATTAATGCTACCGGGACGATAACCCATAAAAAAAAGGGTATATGAAATCACAACCGGTGAAAGCAACAACACCAACATAATTATCAGCTTGCGCCTGTTGGATTTTTTATTTACTTCTTCGTTTGACATTTAACACCAGGAAAATAATGATAGTTGTTATAGCCAAGGTGAACCACTGAATTGCGTACCCGATATTTTTTGATGCACCTGAATCAGGTCTATCCCAATCGCGAATTAAGCCGTCCTCTACTTTGTTTTTTTGTAAAATCATTATCGGTTGCAAATCGAATCCCGTCATTTCTTTATAGCGTTCCAAATTAAAACTATCCCATACAACGCCGGACACCGTATGATCTGATAATTCAAGCATTTTTAATTCAGGTGAAACAACGGTGCCAGTAACAAGCGTTTCATCAGCTACAGTCGGTATTTCCGGGAGAATGGAGCGATCATAACCAACCGGCACCCAACCTCTGTTAATAATGACATACCATTGACTATTGGCGATTTGCAGCGGCGTGAGCACGTGATAACCGGCGCGACCTTTATAAGTCTTATTATCCAAGAAAATCGTATATTCAGATCGATATTTCCCTCTCGCATCGACTTGTCGATATTGAAAATCTTCTAACCTGATTAAACTGCCTGGAACCGTCACCACGGGCTCTAGTGACAATTGTTCAAGCTGCTCATGACGAGATTTTCTTTCGTCAGCGCGTGACAATTGCCATTTACCCAGCTCCAGAAAGATCCACACCATACAGATTGTAATCGCTACGGCCCATAACTTCGGTCTAAATTGATAACCTGCCAAAGTCATAGTAATACGCTGTTTTCTGCTGTGGTTATATCGTTCATTCTGGATACAATGACTATTGTAAAAAAGATTCCAGTCTTTTACATGAATCAATCTCAGTTAAACGACTACTGCAATGCAAAAGCTGGAATCTCTATAAGACTATTTTCTTTATTTCGTTATAGCAAGTACACGAAAATAAAGAGACCTAACCAAACCACGTCAACAAAGTGCCAATACCAGGCGACCCCTTCAAAGCCGAAGTGTTTTTCCGGAGTAAAATGTCCTGCTGCGCAACGGAAATATATTACGATCAGCATGATTGTGCCGAGTGTCACATGGAATCCATGGAAGCCTGTCAGCATGAAGAAGGTTGATCCATATGCACCTGTATCCAATTTCAAATTCAGATCCTGGTAAGCATGTACATACTCATAAGCTTGCAAGCCTAAGAACAGTGCACCAAGGGCAATTGTTGCCAACATCCATTTTTTAAGTGCATCACGCCGATTTTCTTTAATCGCCCAATGCGCATACGTAATCGTTACACCTGAAGTTAGCAATATCAATGTATTGATCGCCGGCAATCCCCAAGGACCCATTGCGGTATACTCTTCAAATTCACCGGGACCTGTTGTTGGCCAGCCACCTTCATAAGCACCCCAAAACGCTTGGCCCAGAACCTCGCTTTCTTCCACCAGCCAAGGTATTGACAAGTTGCGCATATAGAACAGCGCGCCGAAGAATGCTGCAAAAAACATAACTTCTGAAAATATGAACCATGTCATCCCCCAGCGGAATGATTTATCAACATCCATGCCATATTTGCCACTTTCACTTTCTGCAGCTACTGTCCCAAACCAGCGAAAACACATATAAAATAAAATTGCAAAGCCAATGGCCAACATACCATAGCCAAGCTCAATTCTATTCATCGACAATGCCGCACCAAAACCCAAGAACAACAACGCTGACGATCCGATAATCGGATATGTTGACGGAGCTGGTACATAATAGTGACCCGATTCCTGACTCATTCTCACCCTCCTACTTTTAAATTTTTAATTTCATTTAACAACTATTTTGACAAGTAACAAAATGCTGACTACGAAAAGCATTGCACCGATAAGTCCACCAATAATTACATGTGCTGGTTTTAAATTCGCTGCATCATTTTCAAGATCACTTTTTTTTCTAATGCCTATGAATGCTGACATCACTGCCTTTGCTATCTGAAAAACAGTTGGCTCTGGAGCTTTTTCATGATTGCTCATTCTGATTCCTATTTTTCGCTGATCGATGATGAACCGGCAGGCAATTCAAAAAAAGTATATGAAATTGTCACTGTATGAATTTCCTTTGGCAAACTAGGTTCAATTACAAATTGCACCGGCATCTGCCTCACTTCATTTGGTTTTAATTCCTGCTTCGTAAAACAAAAACATTCGAATTTTCGTAGATGTTGATCTAAAAAACGTGGACTATAACTCGGTATAGCCTGTCCACTAATTTCACGTTCCGAGTTATTTGTGATCTCGTACATCACTTCGACTGGCTCCCCAGGATGAATACGCACGCTGCGTTGCATTGGTTTAAAATCCCAGGGCAAACCCCTAGTATTTGCGTCAAACTCAATGGTCACCCAGCGCTCTGTATCAACTTCCATGTCTTTTGCCAGTTTGTCTGGCTGCAGCAGATTATTAATACCTGTAACCTCACAGAACTTTTCGTAGAATGGCACCATCGCATAACCAAACACAAACATAACAACTGAAAAAATCAACAATTTTTTCATCATTGTGAGATTGCTTAGTGTTTTTTTATCGTTAGCCATTCTACTTATTATCCATTAACAAATTGCTACAGCCGTAATCCACAGATTCTTTGTAAAACTCATACTGCAATGATTATCAGCCTAATTTTTCCATATATTTACTGATGCTAAACATCATTAAAAAAGAATGCGCCAATATAAATTGCAATAACCGTAATTAACAAAATCAATGCTGTCTTCAGTTTCTTACGTTTCAAATCCGTTTCATCTGACATACGTATCTCTATCTATTCTGTTTTTATTTAACGACTGGAGGCTTTTCAAAACTATGATATGGCGCTGGTGTTGGTAAATGCGTCCATTCCAGTGTCGTTGCACCATCCCAAGGTTTTTCAGGAGCTGGTTCTTTGCTACGTATACATTTAATCACAATATAGACGAACAACAATTGACTCAATCCAAAACCAAATGCACCGATGCTTGAAATCATATTGAAATCAGCAAACTGCAACGCATAATCAGGGATTCTACGCGGCATTCCAGCTAAGCCAAGAAAATGCTGAACAAAAAATGTCACGTTAAAGAAGATCATGGATAACCAGAAATGCACTTTACCCAGAGTCTCGTCGTACATCTGTCCTGTCCATTTTGGAAGCCAGTAATATGCACCCGCAAACAAACTAAACAAAGCGCCAGACACCAGTACATAATGGAAATGCGCAATCACGTAGTAAGTATCCTGTACTTGAACGTCAATTGGCACAATCGCACAAATCACGCCACTAAAGCCGCCAATCACAAACAGAAAAATAAACCCAATTGCAAACAGCATCGGCGTTTCAAATGTCATAGACCCGCGCCACATTGTTGCAGTCCAGTTAAACACTTTCACCGCTGTTGGCACTGCGATCAACATGGTTGCATACATAAAGAATAACTGACCTACCGCTGGCATACCCGCAGTAAACATGTGATGCGCCCATACTACACAAGATAAAATTGCAATTGATGCTGTCGCATAAACCATTGACGCATAACCAAACAGTGGTTTACGTGCAAATGTAGGAATAATTTCAGACACAATACCAAAAGCAGGCAAGATCATGATGTACACTTCCGGGTGCCCAAAGAACCAGAATATATGCTGGAACATTACAGGATCACCACCACCCGCTGCATTAAAGAAGCTTGTACCAAAATGACGATCTGTCAGCAACATGGTTACTACACCTGCCAAAACAGGCATAACCAAGACCAACAAATACGCGGTAATCAGCCAGGTCCAAACGAACAAAGGCATTTTCATCAAAGTCATGCCCGGTGCACGCATATTCAAAATGGTTGTAATGATATTGATTGCACCCATAATTGAAGAGGCCCCCAGAATATGGATTGCAAAAATCATCATATCAACTCCCAAACCGCCCTGTGTAGACAGCGGCGGGTAGAATGTCCAACCACCTGCTGCTGCACCACCCGGTACAAAAAAGGAGGCAATCAACAGCGACGCTGCCACAGGCAACAACCAGAAGCTCCAGTTATTCATACGGGCAAAGGCCATATCCGGCGCACCAATCATCATCGGCACCTGCCAGTTAGCAAAACCCACAAATGCCGGCATGATGGCGCCAAACACCATAATCAAACCATGCAGAGTAGTAAATGCGTTAAAAAGTTCAGGCTCCAGAATCTGAATACCCGGCTGAAACAGCTCAGCCCGAATACCCATTGCCAAGAAACCGCCTGTAAAAAACATTGTTAAACTAAACCACAGATACATCGACCCGATATCTTTGTGGTTGGTAGTTGTAATCCACCGCATTATGCCAGTTGGATGGTGGTCATCGTGACCGTGACCATGTACATCACCATGTACTGCTGCCATAAGTTTATCTCCTCTTAATTATTTTCTGAAATTGCATTATCAGCAGCCTCGATTGCCTCGTCGACTTCGGCTACCATATCAGTTTTTGCTGCAGCCAGATTAACAGCATCAGCTGACCCAGCCAGTTTTTCAGCAACCCATTGTGCATATGCCTCTTCCTCAAGAACCTCTACGACGATCGGCATATAACCGTGATCCTTACCACACAACTCTGCACACTGCCCACGATATATACCCGGCTTATCCGCTGTAAACCACGAATCACGAATGAATCCAGGAATTGCATCCTGCTTGACACCCAGCGCAGGCACCCACCATGCGTGGATCACGTCATTTGCTGTCAGGATCATGCGCACTTTCTTGCCAACCGGCACAACCACGTGATTATCTACTTCAAGAAGATAGTTCTCACCTTTAGGTGCTTTGTTATACAACTGGTCTCTAGGTGTGGATAGTTTGCTGAAAAAGCTAATGCCTTCACCCTCACCCTGCAGGTAATCATACCCCCACATCCATTGATAGCCTGTCGCTTTGATGGTCATATCCGGGCTGGAAGTGTCCTTCATTGCAATGACAGTTTTTGTTGCCGGCCATGCCATTACCACAAGAATTATGCATGGAATAATTGTCCAGATTACTTCAGCAGTCATACTGTGATGAAAATTAGCTGCTTTGTGGCCCAACGATTTACGATGTTTTAAAATAGAATAAAACATAACGCCGAACACTCCGACAAAAATAACCAGACAAACCCACAAAAGCATAATATGCTGATCATAAATTTCTTGCGCAATCACACTCTGCGGCTCGGGAAAGTTGTATTTAGACCCCACCGCCATGCTTGAATACAAAGCAAGAGCGGCTACTCCCGCCAGGGTTGTTACTGATTTACTTCTCATATTTTCCCCCACATGATTATTACTAATTTGTTGAACTCAGGCACACCCATTTTCGTTACAAAGCTGATCATTTTTTGCTCAGTCAGCGCACGAAGATGCTGTACCGGAATCTCATCTTGTAAAAAAAATAACCACACTACAATCGACGACAATTACTTTAATTTGGCCGAATTTTTTTATTATCCACAACTTAAATTTCCTTGATTGAGGATAACGCTCAAATACTACAAAATTGAAGGGAAATTCTAGCACGCCGCAACACCTCTAACAAGGGAAAATCATGATTTTTATAGCAATATTCCCCTGTTTATAAAGTGGATTTTCAATTTTATATCTAACAAAAAACCCTATTCAGATCATAAAAATTCCACATCTTTCTTTTATAATACCTTCCCTTCCATATGGACTGTTTATTTCATTCAAAGTTTTCAATCAAAATAACAAGCAGCCGCTCAACCACGAATTCCTTTTATCGTGCCTTATACTTTATCGTCTTCATTTGTTTCCCATGATTATGGTGCAGATATTTTATATCCGAGGCATCATCATGCAGGACGCTTCCAAAAATATACCTCTCTCTTCAGAAACAGAAAAGAATATGTTATGAAAAACACGTTTATTCGATTTTTGTCGGTTTTAATTCTCAGCGTAAACTACAATACAGGATACTTATTAACAGTTATATACACTAAGACATACCTAAATAACCGATAACCAAAAGTCACTGTTCGATCACGACAAGGCATGAAGCAATTTATACGATTTTTACCTTTTTTCTCTGGCTTGTATTTTTTACTATTCACTGCCTCAGCATTTGCACTCACACCTAATTCGCGAACACTGAGCCAGGAACTCGAAAATTTTTTATCCCAGCATGCTACAAACGATGATACTGAAAAGCATCAGTTAGCAGCTTTACAACAATTTTATGTGACCCGTAATTATCAGCCGGCTTGGATCAATTCATCCTCGCAGCAATCTCGCATAGAGACCATTCTGTCTTTTATAGCGTCTGCGGATGACGAAGGTCTGGATAGCCATAATTACCGATTGCAACAGCTGCTGCTATTAGCTACAGAACATTCATCGCTTTCGCGCTATGAACTGGAATTCCGCACCACTTTAGCCCTGTTGCAATATGCGCACGATTTATACCGCGGAAGATTTACTGCTTCTGAAATAGATCCAGACTGGCATATTCCACAACCGGATTTCGATTTTGTCGATTTCTTATTAAGAACAGCCAGCTCAAATAATTTACTGCAGTCATTAGAAAGTCTTGCGCCCAATATTCCCAGCTATCAATTATTTAAAAAAGCACTGGCAAAGTATCGCGAACTGGTCAATAATCAGATTTCATGGCAACAAATTCCAAATGTATCACTTCTACGACCAGGCGATTCTCATCCGGTTATTCCGATTATCCGCACACGTATTGCTCAGGCCTACGAAACACACGGCAAAATTGAATATCATTTAGTTTCGTCAGAAGAAAGCGATAAAAGCAATCGGTACGATATCAATCTGGTACGCGCAATTAAAGCATTTCAGTTACAGCATGGCTTAAATGCAGACGGTATTATCGGCAAAAATACATTAAATGCACTCAACAAAACACCTTCAGAAAAAATCCAGCAATTGCGTATTAGCATGGAACGCCTGCGCTGGCTGCCCCGCGATTTGGGTGGCAGGTATCTTCTTGTCAACATTGCGGGATTCCAACTTGCTGCTGTAGAAAATGATCAGAATATTCTTGATATGCGCATTATTGTCGGCCGTAATTACCGGTCCACACCCAGTTTTCATAGTCGTATCACACATATGATCGTCAATCCCTACTGGAATATTCCCGCCAGCATTGCCCGCAAAGATCTATTGCCCAAACAACAACAAGACCCAGGCTATTTCAACAGCCAGAAAATCAGAGTTTACCCTGATTACAATTATAGCTCAGCTCCAATAGATCCAAATACCATCGACTGGCGCGCAATCAAAAACCGTTTCCCATATGCATTACGTCAGGAACCCGGAATACTAAATGCACTAGGGTCCATTAAATTCATGCTCCCGAATCATTTCAGCATTTATCTGCATGACACGCCTTCGAAAGCACTTTTTAACAGAGAAATCCGCACATTCAGCTCGGGATGTATTCGGTTAGAAAAACCATTATTGCTGGCTGAATTTGCCTTGCGCACCTCAACTTCAGCCGGGAAAATCAACGAACAAATCAATACCGGAAGAACCGTACAGATCAATTTGCCCGAGCCACTACCCACGTATATTGTTTACCTGACCGCATGGGTTGATAGTCAACATACTATTCATTATTCCCCAGATTCTTATGGGAGAGACAGACATGCATTAAAGTTTGCACGCTGGTAATTGCATCATAGTTGTTGTTACCAAAGAAAAATCATGCTAGGGTGCGTACACCTGTTTAAGGAGGATATTGAATGTCAATTTGTACTTTTTCTCAAAATCAACGCGTTTCATCCAAAATAAATACCAGACACCATATTAATCGCCGTCATTTCCTGAAAACAGGTATTGGCGCGTGTACATTGCTCGCATTACCGCAAACACAAGCAAGTTCATTTACTATGAATGAAAGAAAGCTGGCTTTTTTAAATCTGCATACAGGCGAGCGCGTCAATACCACCTACTGGGCGCAAGGCCAATACTTATCGGAAGGTTTAACGGCTATTGAAAAAGTTCTGCGCGATCATCGCACAGGCGAAACCTATGAAATGGACCGAAATCTTCTGGATATGCTGCAACTTGTACAATATAAAATGACGTCCCAAAATGAATTCCACGTTATTTCAGGTTATCGTTCACCCGCAACCAATGCACAGTTAAATGCAAACAGCAGCGGGGTTGCAAAACGAAGCCTCCATATGCAAGGAAAAGCAATCGATATCCGGCTGCCCGGGCATGCACTTTCTGACCTGCATAAAGCTGCCTTGTCAATGCAAGCGGGAGGCGTTGGTTATTATCCAAAATCTGAATTTATTCATATCGACACGGGACATGTCAGACAATGGCATGGATAAATTCAGGATTGATGCGATTTCTATCAATAGTTTTATGAAGCATACACGTGCTTTACCATTCTACTCTTTGATTAAAATTCAATAGGATCCACGTCAAGCGACCAGCGCACCTTATGTGCTGTCAAAGCACTCAATTGCTTATACCACTGTGCCAAAAAAATCTGCAATTTCTTGCGCGAACCAGATTGTACAAGCAGATGCGCCCGCTCCATACCTTTCAAACGAGCCATATGAGCGGGTACTGGATCAAAAACTTCAATACCTGTAAGTGATTGTGTCAGTTTGTGCGCTGTATCCAGGAAATCCAGCACTTTCTTCAGACTGTGTGCTTCGGCGCGAAGTAGCGCCTGATAAACATAAGGTGGGAAACCGGCCATTTTTCTTTCCGCCAGTATGGTTTTGGCCAGCACGTCATAATCATGCCGCTGCAATGCTTGATAGAGCGGGTGATTCGGAAATTCGGTCTGGATCAACACAGACCCAGAAATTTTCGCACGTCCGGCCCGACCAGCAACTTGCATAAGCTGCGTAAAAAGACGCTCTCCCGCTCTGAAATCAGTACTATACAAAGAAATATCTGAACCGAGAATACCGACTAAAGATAGATTCGGAAAATCATGCCCTTTTGCCAGCAGTTGTGTCCCGACCAAAATGTCCACTTCATGCTGATGAACAGATCGCAAAATAGCCTGCCAGGCATTCTTGCGGCGTGTGCTATCCCGATCAATCCGCAGAATGCGTGCCGACGGAAACCGCATCGCCAATGATTCTTCCACCCGTTGCGTACCGCGACCAAATGGCATCATATCCTGATCACCGCACTGTGGGCACGCATGTGGAAAAGATTCCAGATATCCACAGTGATGACAGGACAACTTTTTATCCTGTAAATGAACGACCAGTCGACTGGTGCAACGCTGACAAACCGCCGTCCATCCACAAGATTTACACAATAAAACAGGCGCATAACCACGCCGGTTGATAAAAATCAAACATTGTTGCCGATGCGCCAGACAGACGTCAATTGCTTTGATAAGCGGAATGGATAAGCCATTCAATGGTTTCTCAGAGCGCAAATCGATGCATTTCACCTGCGGCAATACTGCGTTTTTAATGGCCCTGTTTTTTAAGCGCAAATAGTGATACCGGTCATTCAAGACATTATAGTAACTTTCAAGCGACGGTGTCGCCGATCCCAGCACAGCAGGAATATGCGCTTGACTGGCGCGAAAAATAGCCAGGTCCCGTGCTGAATAACGCAAACCATCCTGCTGCTTGAATGAACTATCCTGCTCCTCATCTACAATGATCAGCCCCAGCTTTGGCAACGGTGTGAATACCGCAAGCCGCGTTCCCAGAACAACACCGGCCTCCCCCTGCTGTGCCTGCAACCAACCGGACAATCGCTCGCTATCATTCAAACCGCTATGCAGACTGACAATCCGCGTCATTGTGAAACGCTCCCGAAAAACGGATTCCAACTGCGGCGTTAAGCTTATTTCCGGAATTAAAACCAGCGCTTGCTTTCCTTTTGACAAGGTTTGCGCTATTAATCGCAAATATACTTCGGTTTTGCCGCTGCCGGTCACACCATGCAAAACCCAGGTATCGAATCGATCAAGTTTCTCAGCAATCGCGCCAACCGCTGTCGATTGCTCGGACGTTAACTTTGGAATAGCCGGGGTTGCTACCGCGGGATCTGTTTCAGGAATAATATCAACCCAGCCTTTTCGCACCCAGTCTTGCAATATATGGCCAGCACGTGGCGAAATTTTTCTAACATCCCGAGCGTTCAGTGATGGCGTGCTTTTCAGGGTTGCCAGCAAGCGATGCATCAATGTATTTCGTGCCGGAATGGTCGAAGTATCCACTTGCTTGCCTGCCGCAGACAATACAAATTGATCGCGATTAACATGCACTTTCAAACTGACCGGTTTATTGTTACGCAATTTTCCAGGCAAGCTGTTCATCACAACCATTCCTAATGGATGGTGATAATAATCACTACAAAATGAAAATAACGCCAGCAATTCAGCTGACAATGGCGGTGTTTCCCGGAAAATACAGATAACTGATTTTAATTTTTCAGGTGGCACCGCAGTGTCCGAACAAACTTCCAGAATGACGCCGGTCAATTTTTTTTTACCGAATGGAACACATACTCGCAGGCCAATATCGGCCTCACAAGCATCAGGGGCAATGTAATCAAATAATGTGTCGAGTGGAATATTCAGTGCGACACGCAGAATAGGCATTTTTGAAGAGACGAATGTGGCGCGAACATTTCAGCCTTTTAATCGTTGGCTGGATGACTAATCCGAGCCCACTGGAAACCGCACCATTTCCAGTGAACCCGCAATTTTTGAAGCAAATAAACCTAATTGAACCCCCACCTAACCGGAAACACGATAAACCGTAATCGGTTCTTCTCCTTTTTTCTCAAGCTTGGCTGTATTGCCATCCGAGCTAATGGAAAAACTATGCGGCGCATTGGTGTCGCCTCCTGAAAAACCGATACAGCCATCCGTATTATAGGTAAAATTTGATATTTTCAGTTGATTGGCACCTTTGTTATAATCAAAGTTTGCAAACTCCACACCCGGTTTGGCACATCTGACCTGATCTTCGCGTGACGCTTCACCAATTGGATCAATCGACATAAAGCGATTGTTAGCAAAAAAAACCAGCATCTTGGTATTGATTGCATCCGCATCATATGCCCAGGCGCCGACTATACCGTCAGGATCATTTTCAATTTTCGAGAAACGGGTTTCCTTAATTTCTTTTTCAACTACTTCGTTCTCATCACTCAATTCAATCGGTTTAGCGATATGAAACATTTCACCGAATACGCTTTTCTGTTCCCTCTCTCGTTGCACCGTAACAATGTCGGAATTAATCATATCCAGACCATCTGTACGGATACGCCGCGTTGGACCCGGATCAGATAGACCGGCTTTCAGATTGGTATCAATGGTTGTTTCTCCAATGACCTTGAAACCACGTGTATCGAACTCAATCGCTTTAGCTACGCCATGTTCCAGACCTGCCTGAATAATGGTGCGGCCGCCACAAACACGGTTTTCATCGCAAGAATCGTCCGGTGATGCCTGCCCTTGTAGATATTCGTTACTACCATCAGCAGCCACTCGTAAAACAGACGCGCTGCGGTCATTATAATTTACCCAGATTTGGGTCCCGAGCGTGGTAACACCAGAAACCATAAAATGTTCACTGGCCTCTTCGACTGTTTTTGCCGCATGCTCAATACCAGCCGTATCCAGAATACTTTGTAGTTCAGACGAGGCAGCAAACACTTCAGGGTCGCTGTTGAGCTTGATTGAATTACCCACAGCGGACGCTGCTGCAGCAGTTATGACAATGCCATTTGACGGATCACCATCTGCATCAAGTGACTGTAATAGGACGAGCAAATTAGCCAGTTTCTTGTCATTTCCTTCAGCCAAGTCTATAGGGGTCACCACCGGCGCCCCATTAACTTTACCCAGTGTTAAGCCACCGAGTTTAAACTCAACGGTATCGCCATAATTAAAGTCAAAATGACCAGCTTCATTGGTAATTCCCTTTTTACCGGAAGACGCGTTATAGGAAACGCCAGACACGGGACTGTTCATCAAGACACCTGTCGCGGCACCTGTGGGCATCGTGCGGTTAACTGTTGAAGCCTCATCGGCGCCACTTCCACCGCTACTGTCGCCACCACCACAGGATGCAAGGCCCACGGCCAATGCGACAGGCGCTAAATAAATCCATGGATTTCTTCTGATTTTTTGATTTAGTTTCATCAAAATACTCTCTTTCATTTAAAAAATTAGTCAATTGAATATTTTTGCTCTCACACAAGCAAAAATATTTTTGTGTGTTAACTGTTAGAAGGATAATGAAATTTTTCTTCCACGCCTACTATTATAGCCAAGCCACTCTATTTTGGTTCTTCTTATCTCGATAATTTAGCTTTAAAATTACATATTTTTGATTTTTTCCGTCATCAATATTTTTTGGATTACTATTGGGCACGGATACAAAATAAGCAAATAAGGTGTTAAACATGGCTGATATGGCGGAAATCTCGCAACTGGCTAAGTCATCAGTCCAGTTACCGATTGAGTGGTACTTGAATCCAAAAATACTGGACATTGAAAAAGAACTGCTGTTTGATAACGGTCCGGGTTATGTAGGCCATGAAATTATGGTGCCTCAGGTGGGTGATTACTATGTGCTCGAATCAATGAAAAATGCCAAATTATTAGTACACAATGAACAAGGCATTGAATTGATTTCCAATATCTGTCGTCACCGACAAGCACGCATCCTCGAAGGCAGGGGCAACACAAAAAGTATAGTCTGTCCATTACATCGCTGGACTTATGCGCTGGATGGCAAGTTACTGGGTGCGCCACATTTTGACAAGAATCCCTGCATGCACTTGGAAAAAACACCGGTGCAAAACTGGAACGGCCTTCTGTTTAACGGAAAGCGATCAGTCTCCAAGGACATGGCCAACCTGGGTGTATTGAAAGACTTCGACTTCTCCGGCTATCTATTGGATCGTATACGGCTTGACCACTACAACTGTAACTGGAAAACGTTTATAGAAGTTTATCTTGAAGATTATCATGTCAATCCTTTCCACCCCGGTCTCGGTAATTTTGTCTGCACCGAGGATCTCATCTGGGAATTTGGCGACTGGTACAGCGTACAGACAGTGGGCGTCAACAACGGGCATCTGGAACGTTCAGGCACATCGGTGTACGCAAAATGGCAAAAGCAGGTTTTACTGCGGAATGATGGCAAACTGCCACCACATGGTGCAGTATGGTTGCTTTATTTTCCGAATATCATGCTCGAATGGTATCCACACACACTTGTTATCAGTACTATTGTGCCAACCGGTGTTGAAAGTTGCATTAACATTGTTGAATTTTACTATCCGGAAGAAATTGCACTTTTCGAACGTGAATTTATTGAAGCCGAACAAGCCGCATATATGGAAACCGCTGTTGAAGATGAAAAAATCTGTATGCGCATGACTGAAGGCCGTCGTGCACTCTACGAGCAATCGATCAATGAAACCGGCCCCTATCAAATGCCAATGGAAGCGGGCATGGTACACTTCCACCAATTCCTGCAACGCCAAATTGCACCACGTCTGTAGTTTCTCATGTCAAATTGAGCATTAAAATGCGTTCACTCTGGATGCTGGTAGCCGCCTTTTTATTCGCCTGCATGGGCGTATTGGTCAAGCTCAGTACTGATCATTTTACAAGTATCGAACTGGTTTTTTACCGCTCCTTAACAGGTGTTGCTGTAATCTACATTTTTGTGCGCTATCAGCGTCTCCCGCTCAGGACCAATCATTGGAAAACCCATTGCAGCCGCGGTCTGGCAGGACTCGGCAGTCTGCTCATGTTTTTTTATTGCATCACCGAATTACCGTTAGCCACGGCTATTTCACTCAACTATACCTGGCCACTTTTTATGGCCATCTTTTCTACCTTTATTCTCAGAGAACAACTGCATTGGTCAATGGTTTTTGCCATCGCTTTAGGTTTTGCCGGCATCATTTTCCTTTTGCGCCCCACCTTGCATGACGAGCATTGGATAGCTGCATTGCTGGGACTGGCATCCGGTTTCTTTGCCGCCATTGCTTACATGAATGTAAAACAACTGGGTAATCTGGGCGAGTCAGAATGGCGTATCGTTTTTTATTTTACCCTGATCAGCACATTGATAACCGGTGTCTGGTTACTGCTCACCGCCTTCAATCCGGTTACACAACAGAATTTTCATTTGCTAATTGGTATCGGCCTCACTGCAACGCTGGCACAACTGGCGATGACACGCGCCTACCGCACCGGAACGACACTGATCGTCAGTTCACTGGGATATAGTACCGTGTTGTTTGCAGGTATCTGGGGCATATTCATCTGGAATGAAATACTGCCGCCAATTGCGTGGCTGGGCATGGGAATGATCATTCTTGGTGGCGCTTTAAGTGGCTTCCTGGGTCACAAAATCATGCCAAGAATGCGATAAATACGCGAAAATTAATCACTTTTCCAGTCCAGCCTATTTGACATTCTTTTATCATTTCTGCAAATATTTAAGCATACCAGTGACAGACGGGTATCATAGATATTGAATCATGTCGCCACAGATAGCGAACACATATCCCGCAATCGTTAATATAGCCCGAAATAAACTGATATGATGCATTATAGAAATCTTGGAAACACCCATACAAAAGTCAGCGTCATCTGTTTGGGCACCATGACTTGGGGTCAGCAGAATACCCGCTCGGAAGCTTTCAAGCAGATGGATTACGCACTTGATGAAGGCGTTAATTTCTTTGACACGGCTGAACTCTATTCGATACCGCCGAAATCAGAAACTTATGGTCTTACTGAGATAATTATCGGTGAATGGTTAAAATCACGCGGTCAGCGCGACAAGGTCATTCTGGCCAGTAAAATTGCCGGCCCTGGCGCTGACTGGATACCGCATATCCGTCAGGGCCAGACAACTTTCAACCGAAAATATATTCAGTCAGCACTGGATGACAGTCTAAAACGCTTACAAACCGATTATATCGATCTTTATCAGCTGCATTGGCCGGAACGTAAAACCAATTATTTTGGACAACTGGGATTTATGCCGGAAGACGAGACGCAGCAAACGTCATTTATTGAAACACTTCAAGCGCTCGATCAACAGGTACAAGTCGGAAAAATTCGCTTCATCGGTCTGTCGAATGAAACACCCTGGGGCGTTATGCGTTTCCTGCAGCTTTCCAAACAACACAATCTCCCCCGTGTCGTCAGCATTCAGAATCCCTATAATTTGCTGAATCGCAGTTATGAAGTCGGGCTGGCAGAAGTTTCATGGCGCGAAAAAGTCGGGTTATTGGCTTATTCCCCACTGGGTTTTGGCACGCTCTCGGGCAAATATCTCGGGGACAAAAAACCAGCAGGATCGCGATTGAATTTATTCCCACACTATACACGTTACAGCAATTCTCACGCGACAAATGCAATCAGACAATATATTTCGCTGGCAAACAAGTATAAACTTGATCCAGCGCAAATGGCACTGGCCTACGTTAACAGCCGCCCTTTTTTGACCAGCACAGTTATCGGTGCCACGACAATGCAGCAACTCAAAATGAACATTGACAGCATAAAAACGGAGCTATCAGCAGAAGTGCTGGATGCAATTGAAACGATTCATCTTGACCATCCCAATCCAAGCCCCTGAGTGACGATTAGCGCATGTTTGATACATTCTGTACGGTTGCGAGCAGTATAGAAATTACTAATTATGCACTTGGTTGTTTATTCGCGCCTACAATCTTCATCACATCTTCCGGCTGCAAATGCAATAAACTTCCAATTTCTTTATAATCATCTGGTAGTGCCGCATCATCCCAGCCATTTGCAGAATGCCTGGCCAGATTCACGGCCAGAAAAACATTTTGAACACGCTGCTGACTGGTAAGGTCTCCATCCATCAGTGTAATCAGCAATCCGGGTAGCGCCCATTTTTTTGCCAGTGCGTGCTGCAGTGCATGCAGTGTAAATCCAAGCACCTGCTCTTGGGCGTTATGACTACGCATTGTTTTGTCTTTTATTTGTAACGATTTGATAAATTGCATTTCCTTTGGAGAGAAACACCACATCAGTATTTCTGCAATATCATGCAATAATGCGGCAATGCGTACTTCTTCATAATGCAAATCTTGCAAGCGAACCGCCCAATCAAATGCATAATTTGAAGCCACCTTGGCACGATGCGTGACTTTCAACAAAGATAGCAATGCACCCATATGTTCACGCCCCATTACTTCCTCAACCAGCGGCGTGACAGGCACTTTCTTCAAAGCGCTTTCTATTCCGAGCATCATCAATACTTGCTCTACTTCCATGATTTCATGATCCTGAGCGCGTTGTTTACGATGTTGCAGATAGCGCATAAGTTTGACAACCATCAAGGGGTCGCTTTTAATAATCTGAGCGATGTTGCGGGCACTTAGATTTTCTGGCTGCTCACACAATACTGACAATCTACGAGCAGTCTGTTTTAGCACAGGAATTTCGACCTGGCTCAAAAAATAAACCCATGCGTTTAGTTCCTTACTGCCTTGATTTGTCATGATCCACTCTCAAACTTGATTATCACCGGATTTATATCATGACAACTGCAAATACTTCTTTACAAAAAGTGAGGTTAATTGGTTTTTATTTCGATCATCCTGTCCATAGCGCCTCTAAATTGTAATAATCACGTGCCTCCGGCTGCATGATATGTACAATGACCCCACCAAGATCAACCAATAACCATTCACCTGTTTGTTCTCCTTCAAGACTGAATATGCAGCCGCCCGCATTTTTTACTTTTTCCTGCACATTACTGGCAAGCGCTTTTGTCTGGCGGGAAGAGCTTGCGCTCGCTATGACGATATAGTCAAACATTGACGTAAGTTTAGCCACATCCAAGACTTTAATATCAAATGCTTTGATTTCTTCCAGTGCATCAACCGTAATTTTTACCAGTTTATTTGAATCCATTTTCTCCTGAATACAGGTGGTGAGTTTTAATATAATCTGAAACAGCTTCGGGTAATAAATAGCGTGTGCTTTTATCAGCCGCAACAAGCTTACGTATTCGTGTTGCAGAAATATCCAGCAGCGTTGTACGCGCGATATAAATCATACCACTGAATTGGTTTGCCAGATCAGTGGGGCAGGTTATCCAGCGCGATGCACATGCATCTTGTATTATTGGCGGAAAATCGCTCCGATCCATCATCCGCATGCTGCCGGGACGATCCACAATAACCAAATGGCATAGCTGAAATATTTCAAGCCAATGATGCCAGCGGTGAATCTTTAAAAAAGTATCGACCCCCATGATAAAACAGAGTGCAGCCTTTCCACTATACCCCGCATGATATTCCCTCAATGATTCCACTGTAGTACTCACGCCAGCGCGTTTTATTTCGCGCTCATCCAGAGAAAACCTCGAATTATTCTGTATGGAAAGTGCCACCATTCTAGCGCGGTGGTATTTCGATGCAATCGGTGCTTTACGCAAACGCGGTTCACCTGCAGGCACAAAAAAAAACTGGTCGAACGCAATGGTATCAGCAAGCTCTTCAGCCACGCGCAAATGACCGTAATGAATTGGATCGAATGTTCCGCCGTAAATACCGACCAGAGAGTAGTCAGTCATAATCAATTTATAACGTAATCCAAATTAACATGTACGGTGCTTTACAACAGTGCCAGCCGCATATCCGTCAATACTTCTGCCAGATGTGAAGTAAATCGTGCTGCAGCTGCACCATCAATCACTCGGTGATCATAGGACAATGAAAGTGGCAGCACCAATCGCGGCACAAATTGGTTTTCTCGATAAATCGGTTTATAAACAGCCTTGGAAACACCTAGGATGGCAACCTCAGGCGCATTAATAATCGGCGTAAAAGCTGTACCACCAACACCACCTAAACTGGATATTGTAAAACTGGCACCCTGCATTTGAGTGGGTTTAAGTTTGCCTTCGCGCGCGAAAGCTGCCAGTTCACCTAATTCGCGCGCTATTGCTACGACACCTTTCTGATCAACGTCCCGGATAACGGGTACAACAAGACCATTGGCAGTGTCTACAGCAAAACCGATGTGATAATAGCGTTTGATAACCAGATTAGTTTCTCCGTTGGCGTTCTTATCCAACGATGCATTAAATTCTGGAAATTTTTTGAGTGATGCAATCAACGCTTTCATTAAAAATGATAACAGTGTTAATTTGACTGCGTCCTTCTTTTCCGTTGTGTTTGACTCTTTACGCAATGCCTCCAGGTCGGTAATATCCGCTTCATCAAATTGCGTCACATGCGGAATCATGATCCAGTTGCGATACAAATTTGCGCCGGCAATTTGTTTAATTCGTGACAAAGACTTTATTTCGACAGGTCCGTGCTTTGCAAAATCGACTTGGGGCCAGGGCAACAAATCAAGTGCTGCAGCCATTCCTGTATTTTTGCTGTCCATTTGTACTTGTGATAATTTGGCTTTCACAAACGCCTGAACATCTTCTTTCAGAATACGTTGCTTGGGGCCGCTTCCTGTAATCAGATCCAGGTTAACACCCAATTCACGGGCAAAACGGCGTACTGACGGACCCGCGTGTGCTTTGGAAGAAACGGTTTCATCGCATGCTGCAATAACTGACGAATCGGTTTGTGGAATCTTTTTTTGTTCTGCTTCTGCTATGGACTCAGCTGTTGTCGTATTTTTGGCTGGTTGCAACTGAGATTGAGATTGAGCCTGCTCTTCGGAATCTTTGTCTAGTACTACTTCCTCACTATTCTCCGGTTTGTTCGATGGTTCAACATCTTTAGATTCCTCTACCGCCTCTGCTTCATCCGTCGCTTTTTCCGTCAGTTCCATAATTGCTATGGCTGTACCTTCTGAAACCTTGTCTCCAGACTTAACTTTGATTTCTTTGACCACACCTGAAAACGGCGCCGGGATATCGATCGTCGCCTTGTCAGATTCCAGTGCAATCAAGGGATCTTCCGCATTAACCTGACTTCCTGCTTTAATAAACACTTCGATAACAGGCACATCCTCAAAGTCTCCAATATCCGGAATGAATACTGTTTTAAGTTCTCCCACATGCATTCCTTAAATGATAAAAACACGGAAAAGCAATTTTAATGTACCCAAAGTTGTTATATCTCTCTTAAACTTGATTATACAATTCAAATATCAAATGATTATAATGTGACCGGATCTGGTTTTTCCGGATCGATACCAAATTGTTTAATTGCCTGCGTTACCTTATCTTTAGGTATCTTCTCATCATCCGCCAAAGCTTTGAGTGCAGCAATGGTTATATAGTAACGATCAATTTCAAAGAATTGACGCAGCTTATTGCGGGTATCAGAACGCCCAAAGCCATCTGTACCCAGTACGCGATAACAACCCGGCACAAATTCACGGATCTGATCGGCATAAATTTTCATATAGTCAGTTGCAGCAATCACAGGACCAGTACGTTGTTGCAAACAGTCTTCAACATGCGACGTCTTCGCCTTTTTTTCAGGATGCAGCATATTCCATCTGTTTACACGCAGGGCTTCGCGTCTTAATTCAGTGAAACTTGTGACACTCCAGACATCCGCATTCACACCATAGTTTTTTTTCAGGATTTCGCCAGCCGCTATCACTTCACGCAGGATTGTGCCTGACCCCAGCAATTGCACGCGAGGACCTTTACTGCGCTTACCAACCTCACTGTAGAGATACATGCCTTTCAAAATATGCTGCTCAACACCCTTGGGCATTTCCGGATGCGGATAATTTTCGTTCATTACAGTGATGTAATAAAAAACATCTTGCTGGTCCTGATACATACGGCGCAGGCCATCTTGAATGATCACAGCCAACTCGTAGGCGAAGGTCGGATCATAAGAAATACAATTCGGTATAGTAGAAGCAACAACATGACTATGACCATCTTCATGCTGCAATCCTTCACCATTGAGCGTAGTACGTCCGGCAGTTCCACCCATCAGAAAACCACGGCACCGCATGTCTCCTGCCGCCCAAATCAGATCTCCTACACGCTGAAAACCAAACATGGAATAAAAAATAAAAAAAGGAATCATTTGTATGCCATGCGTACTGTATGCCGTTGCAGCAGCTATCCATGATGACAAAGCACCCGCTTCGTTTATGCCTTCCTGCAAAATCTGGCCATGTTTGTCTTCTTTGTAGTACATCAACTGATCTGCATCTTGTGGCGTATAAAGTTGTCCAACGGATGACCAAATACCCAACTGACGGAACATGCCTTCCATGCCAAAAGTGCGTGACTCATCGGCAACAATCGGCACAACATGTTTACCAATCTGCTTATCCTTAACCAATGTACCCAGGATACGCACGTAAGCCATCGTTGTTGAAGATTCACGGCCTTCACCACTTGCCTTCATCATGGGTTCAAAAGCTTTCAATGGTGGTATTTGCAACGGATCAGCCTGTCGTCTGCGACGATGATAGAAGCCACCCA
Organism: Nitrosomonas aestuarii; assembly: GCF_003046585.1. Classification (GTDB taxonomy): domain Bacteria; phylum Pseudomonadota; class Gammaproteobacteria; order Burkholderiales; family Nitrosomonadaceae; genus Nitrosomonas; species Nitrosomonas aestuarii. The sequence continues at coordinate 35,708 of NZ_QAAE01000010.1, forward strand.
ATGCCTCACGGCGTTCCTGCATATAAACATATTCAGGCGCATCCTTGTCAAAGGTCAAGTAAGGGATATCATCAATCTTGTCATCAGGTATATCCAGACCAAACCGATTACGAAACGCCTTTAACGAGGTGGTTCCCATTTTCTTCTGCTGATGCGTAATATTCTGCGCTTCACCGGCCTCGCCCATGCCATAACCTTTAATCGTCTTGGCCAGAATAACCGTTGGCTGTCCTTTATGCTTCACCGCCTCGGCGTAGGCAGCATAAACTTTGTACGGATCATGGCCTCCCCTGTTCAGACGCCAGATATCATCGTCTGACATATTGGCAACCATTTCCAGCAATTCAGGATATTTACCGAAAAAATGCTTACGCACGTAAGCACCATCGCGGGATTTGAAATTCTGATATTCGCCATCAACGCATTCCATCATACGTTTTTGCAACAATCCTTTGGTATCCTTCGCCAACAATGGATCCCAATATGAACCCCATATCACTTTAATTACATTCCAACCCGCTCCCCGGAACGCCGCTTCCAACTCTTGAATAACCTTGCCGTTACCCCTGACCGGACCATCAAGACGCTGCAGATTGCAATTGACCACAAAAATCAGATTATCCAGTTTCTCGCGCGATGCCAGCGTAATAGCACCCAGTGATTCAGGTTCATCCATTTCTCCGTCGCCCATAAATGCCCATATTTTGCGACCTTCAGTATTTACCAGACCGCGGCTTCCCAGATATTTCATAAAACGGGCCTGATAAAGGGCCATTATAGGTCCAAGACCCATGGATACAGTTGGGAATTGCCAGAATGAAGGCATAAGCCAGGGATGTGGATAGGAAGACAGACCATTACCACCTGCTTCTTGACGAAAATTGTTTAGTTGCTCTTCCGTCAATTCTCCGGCAAGAAAAGCATATGCATAAATACCAGGTGATGAGTGACCCTGCACATAAACCAGATCACCACCGTTATTCTCACTGGGAGAATGCCAGAAATGATTGTAACCGATATCATAAAGCGTAGCAGCTGACGCAAAACTAGCAATATGTCCACCTACATTGGTTGATCTGTTGGCTCTCAATACCATTGCCATGGCATTCCAACGCACATACGAACGAATGCGGTGTTCTATGGCGTTATCACCCGGAGAGCGCTCTTCCTTGCCGGTCGGAATGGTATTAATATAAGCGGTATTTGCACTATAAGGGAGATAAGTACCTGAACGACGGGCTTTTTCAACTAACCTTTCCAATAAAAAATGGGCGCGCTCAGGGCCCTCATTGACTAATACAGACTCCAGTGCATCCAGCCATTCCTGAGTCTCTTGCGGGTCTATATCAGGTTGTGATTCCATTATGTTCGGATCCCATTATATTAAACAGAATTGTATGCATGCCTCGCTGTAAACCGTGTATATTTTTATTTATGCCAATTATTTATACACGTTCAGCAGCCAGTATGGTATTGCACAATAACATGGTAATTGTCATGGGCCCCACGCCGCCAGGAACCGGCGTGATATACCCCGCAACTTCTTTCACTGAGGAAAACTCAACATCACCACAAAGCTTACCGCTTGGTAACCGATTGATACCAACATCAATAACCGTAGCACCTGGTTTAACCATTTCTGCTGTAATCATTAGAGGTTTGCCGGTAGCCACCACCAGAATATCAGCTGTACGGGTAAACTGCGTCAAGTCTCGTGTTTTCGATGTGCATATTGTCACAGTCGCACTTCGCTCCAGTAACATCATCGCCATCGGCTTGCCAACAATATTACTGCGCCCAACAACAACAACATGCTTACTCTCAATTGCAATTTGATACTTTTCCAGCATAACCATCACACCATAAGGTGTACATGGGACAAAATTGGTATTCCCGGTAACTAATGCGCCCACATTATATAAATGAAAGCCATCAACATCTTTCTCTATCGCAATCGAAGTTATGACTTTATTATTTTCAAAATGTTCCGGCAGTGGCAGTTGCACCAGAATACCGTGGACATGCTTATTCTGATTGAGAATTCTAATACAATCCAACACCTCATCCTGTTGCGTACTGCTTGAAAAATGGTGCACCTCGGAATGTATGCCAATCTCACTACACGCTTTGACTTTGTTGCGTACATAAATCTCTGAAGCCGGATTATCACCGACCATAATAACAGCAAGTCCCGGTCTTTTTCCCTGCTCTGTCAGTCTGGATGCGCGAATTCTCCATTCCTCACGCACATTATGTGCAAGCAGTTTACCGTCAATGATCTGTGCGCTCATGCTCTCCAGTTGTTTATTATTTTGCAGTTCAAGTAGATTGTTTGGCCTTCTTGATTTTTAGATGATAAATTAACAACCCTACCAAGAACACTGGAATAACAAATAATGCAGCTGATATCAGCCCCGCGGCAAGTATGGCCAACGTACTGTTACCCGGCATGAATAACGTTACAAACCAGATAACCACAAAAGCGACAAAAAGTCCGCCATACAACATTGTTTTTCTGCTGCGGTCGTAAAGTCTCCAGAAAGCACCAGAAACCTGAATATCATCGGTATAATGCTCAAAAACTTCCACCAGACTATGATCATCAGGCCGGGAACCATAACCGATGGCAACAGCCAGTGCATTACTTCCGTCTTCCATTTTGGACATTTTTTTCAAAAACTCAACCCGTTTAGCGGCATCTTTGGGTTTCATATTATCCCGAACAAACATGGTGTCCAAGGCTTCAAAAGCCGTTTCTCGAGCGCTCTCAACATTATCGAGCTCTTCTGCATGTTTCCACATGACACCAAACAAATATAGCTGTGTGGTCATATCTCTGAACTCGGGCGCAAAATCGTAGTTTTTATCTTTCACAAAGCCTAGCTGGGTAGCCAGAATGTCACGTCCATGGTCTATACACGCATCAACTGGCGATATATCTGGAATAGATACTTTTTCAGTTTTTACTTCAGGGTCATTCTTTTTCTCTTCCATTTTGAAAAACACCTTATATATTTTTGATGACTTTAAATATTTTCAGCATTATATACCTGCTTGCGTAATCTGAAAAAAGTTCATATCAACTCGAAAGTAATCAAACTTGGAATACCTCACAGAATATCGTTAAATACCCAACCGACTCCAGATTCTGGATGTCAAATTAGCTCTGTTCATTGTATAGAAGTGTAAACCAGGCGCACCTTCCTTGAGCAATCGTTCGCACATTTCTGTTACCACATCCAGCCCAAATGCATGGATGGACGCACTATCATCACCAAATCCTTCCAGTTTCTTGCGGATCCAACGTGGAATTTCTGCTCCGCAGGTATCAGAAAATCTTACCAGTTGTGAAAACTTATTAATTGGCATAATTCCGGGTACTATTGGAACTGAGATACCCATTGATTCGCATGAATCAACAAAGTGAAAATAGGCATCTGCATTATAAAAATACTGGGTAATAGCTGAATCAGCGCCAGCATCTATTTTACGTTTAAAGTTTTCCAGATCTGCCTGTGCTGAGCGCGCCTGTGGATGGTACTCAGGATAAGCCGCAACTTCAATATGAAATATTTGCCCAAAAGCCTCTCGAATATATGCAACCAGTTCACTTGCATAACGAAACTCACCAGCCCGTGCCATACCTGAGGGCATATCTCCACGCAAGGCGACAAGCTGTTGTATGCCTGCTTCCTGATATTTCTCTAAAATTGCATGAATCTTTTGCTTAGTAGAACCAATACAGGAAATATGCGGCGCAACTACATAGCCTTCAGACTGCATTTCGAGCACTGTTTCAAGCGTATGTTCACGTGTTGAGCCACCTGCGCCAAAAGTAACTGAAAAATATTTAGGGTTTAGCCGCACCAATTTTTTTCGAGTAAGCCGAAGGTTCTCGATACCTTGCTCTGATTGCGGCGGGAAAAGTTCAAAACTGAAAGTGGGTGTAAACTTTTTTTGTGATTCCATCTTGATTGATTGTCAGAACCATGCATTATGGATTCCCGAACAAGTAATGCTACTTTTAAATCTGGCAGAATGCAGAAAAAACAGGTAGATGACTGTTATCCGGGTTTTGTGGTCAGCCTTGCTATAAGTTATTCGCTTATAAACATACTGATTAAAAATAATAATACCTGCAAAACAAATATAAGCTTTTTTGCAGGTATCTAACATATCCAAACGGTTACTTTAATAGCGATACATCTCAGGTTTATATGGACCGTTTTTATCAAGCCCCAAGTATAATGCCTGCTCATCCGTCAATTCAGTCAGTTTTACGCCAATTTTATCCAAGTGGAGTCTGGCAACTTTTTCATCAAGATGCTTAGGCAACACGTAAACTTCTTTATGATAGTTGTCGCCATTACGCCAGAGCTCGATCTGCGCCAACACCTGATTGGTAAATGAATTAGACATCACGAATGAAGGATGGCCGGTAGCACAGCCCAGATTAACCAGTCTTCCTTGCGCCAGTACAATAATTCTTCGTCCAGTTGGGAAAATCACATGGTCAACTTGCGGTTTAATATTTTCCCATTGATATTTTTGCACTGAGGCAATATCTATCTCGGAATCAAAGTGACCGATATTACAAACAATGGATTGATCTTTCATCTTAAACATATGATCATGAGTAATCACTCTCAGATTACCCGTTGCTGTTACAAAGATGTCAGCTTTATCACAGGCGTCATCCATTGTTACCACTCGATAGCCTTCCATCGCGGCCTGCAATGCACAGATTGGGTCGATTTCTGAGACCCAAACGGTAGCCCCCAAACCGCGTAATGACTGCGCACACCCTTTACCGACATCACCGTACCCGCATACCAGCGCAATTTTCCCTGCAATCATCACATCGGTCGCGCGCTTGATACCATCAACCAGAGATTCGCGACAACCGTATAGATTATCAAATTTGGACTTAGTGACTGAGTCATTTACATTGAATGCCGGGAATGGCAACTCTCCATTCTTTTGCATTTCATATAAACGATGTACGCCTGTTGTAGTCTCTTCGGTTACGCCATGAATGCTGGCAAGTTTCTTTGAATACCAATTGGATTCATCGGACAGTTTCTTTTTAATTGAAGCAAACAAAGCCTGCTCTTCTTCATTGGATGGACTGGCAATCACCGAGATATCCTTTTCGGCTTTGCTACCCAGTATTAACAACAACGTAGCATCACCACCATCATCCAGAATCATATTTGCGTCATCAGGATGACCACTTACCGTCCATTCAAAAATCTGGTGTGCATAATCCCAGTAATCATCCAAAGATTCACCTTTGTAAGCAAATACCGGGATCCCTTTAGCTGCGATCGCAGCAGCAGCATGATCCTGAGTTGAATAAATATTACATGATGCCCATCGAACTTCAGCACCCAATGCCACCAGTGTTTCAATCAGCACAGCAGTTTGAATAGTCATATGCAAAGAGCCTGCAATTCGTGCGCCTGCTAGTGGCTTCTGATCAGCGTATTCTTTACGCACTGCCATCAAACCTGGCATCTCAGTCTCTGCAATCGCAATCTCCTTGCGACCCCACTCAGCCAAAGAAATATCTGCGACTTTATAATCGGCAAAATTACTGCCATCTGGATTAAGCACAGCGTTCATAGTCTTTCTCCTATAACATGGAACGAGCGCCGTTGTAACAATCACCACTCAACCGAGCCTCACGGAAATTCCGTTGCAGCGCCCCTCAGTATAGTGGGAAAAATGGATCAGTTTTTCACTAGAAACGAAACTGACAAAATCAGATACCGGCCTCTGTGCGCAGCAGCTCAGCTTTATCGGTTGCTTCCCAAGTAAATTCGGCTTCTTCTCGCCCAAAATGACCATAGGCAGCTGTTTTAGCATAAATCGGACGCAACAGATTCAAAGTATGAATAATTGCACGCGGACGCAAGTCAAAATGTTTATCAACCAACTGGATAATCTTATCATCCGAAATCTTTCCTGTACCAAAGGTATTAACCATGAGTGAAACCGGCTTAGCCACACCAATCGCATAGGCAACCTGCACTTCACATTGATTCGCAAGGCCAGCCGCCACAATATTTTTAGCAACATATCGGCCTGCATAGGTCGCTGAACGATCAACTTTTGATGGATCTTTGCCAGAAAAAGCGCCACCACCATGACGCGCCATACCGCCGTAGGAATCAACGATAATTTTACGGCCCGTCAAACCACAATCACCCATTGGCCCACCCACGACAAAGCGCCCGGTTGGATTCACAAGAAACTGGGTTTGGTTATTTAACATTTCCTGAGGAAGAACTGGCTTGATAATTTCTTCCACAACAGATTCCGTTAAAGCTTCATGCGTAATTTCTGGATCATGTTGCGTTGAAATTACAACTGTTTCAATATACTTAGGCTTTCCATTTTCATATCTAACTGACACCTGTGATTTGGCGTCTGGTCGCAACCATGCCAGCTTCCCACTCTTCCGCAAGGCCGCCTGCCGCTCAACCAAACGATGTGCATAAAAAATGGGCATCGGCATTAGCTGTGGCGTCTCATCACATGCATAACCAAACATTAATCCTTGGTCGCCCGCACCTTGATCCATCTCTTCTTCCTTTGTGCGATTGACGCCTTGCGCGATATCAGGCGATTGTTTGTTAAAAGCGGTTAAAACAGCGCAGGTTGTTGAGTCAAATCCTATATCCGAACTAGTATATCCAATATTACGCACAGTCTCACGTGCAATAACATTATAATCAACAGTTGCATTTGTTGTAATTTCTCCGGATAGCACTATAAGACCAGTGCTACACATCGTTTCGCATGCAACTCTTGCACTTGCATCTTGACTTAAAATAGCATCAAGAACCGCATCAGAAATCTGATCGGACACTTTATCTGGATGGCCCTCTGATACTGATTCGGATGTAAAAAGATAATTACTCATAATTAACCTTAATTGTTAAAAAGCTAAAGATTATACCAAATCACCAACATCTTAAAAACCCACGCAGTAATAAATCGCAATTAAATAAGATATTTTTATATTAAAAAACATATTCTTAAATGAATTTTACAGTCGCCACCAAATCAACGAGTAATCATTCGATCCATAACATTTATATATAGCAATCCTATACTCCATCAACTTAGAAATGATGAACTCAGTTAGCTTATTAGCATCACTGGCAAGACTGATTTTCATTGGCAAGGTTATGCGAGCATTCCCTGCACATCGCACCTTGCAACGAAAACCATCATGGAGAATGCCACATCTTTCACTTCTAAGCTGAAGGACTAGAAGGGCCTACTTGGCGCGGTTTATGCTCTTATTTTTTATTAGCCAATTAACCTCCAACGACATTATTGACCAAAAAATAACTAAAGCTACGAATTATTAGCGCTATGAAAGGAAATGGTAAAACAGAAAGGAAAGATTGGTTTAAAACATCACGGTATCGACACCATGAAATTTTGGATTTTGCAGAATTTAGTATATTAACAAATTCACTTTTGTCCCTTGACCTTTATCTAAACACCTAAGACAGAAAGTATATCAGATAAAAGCCTGTCCATTGGGGCCATATAGAGAAATATTTCCAGCCGCTCCTTGTAATGCCATGTATGCGCGTTGGCTATGTTGTAACTGTGCCGAGATAATCTCTCCATTTGTCTTATTGATTTGCTGGGCTACTAAAGCAAGCCTAACCAACTCATCCCAAATTGTTTGCACTCCATCATCCGCCTGCTTTGACAGCCATAGCTGCATACCATCTTTATCCGAGGACAGACCCAGAAACGATAGATACTGAATACGTTGTTTAGCCAGATTCTCAAGTTTTTCAACCAGCCGGACTTTGTCAGAGGCAAGCATATCAAGTTCGTCTATCCGCCCATGAATTAATGCATCTTCTTCTTTCTCAAGTAATTTCACAAATACTTTAACTGTATTTATTTCAATATTAATGGCGGCAACGAACTCCTCATGAGCTTTCATTTTAATCACTGGGAATGACCTTCTTTAGACTTAATTAGCTCTTTAACAGTTTCAAGTAAGCGATCGGCAACAACCTCAGGATTGACCTTGAAAGCACCATCGCTAATTGCTTGTTTAATTTCCTGTACACGCGATATGTCAACAACTGAACCACTTACCGAGCCGCTATCAATTGATTGCAAGCTCGATGCCCGCGGACTAATATGAACGGCATTGCTTGCGTTTTCTTGGCCTGCGCCAACAGGCGATGTATCAGTACGTTTTTTACCATCATTGGCTGAAACACTTGGTACTGATTGTATTGAATTATCGATTTTCAATTTAACTTCCTTATGATTTATTTTGATTGAATGCTTCATCGACACCCTAGATCAAAACTTTAGTCAGAATATCTGCACCTTAAAAGACAAAACACTACTAATTCAATATAACGTTTCTATAAAACCATATAAAAATCAAATGCTAGCAACACGTTTAAAATAATGCAAGAAAACTTCCACTTTTCTTTGTATTTAAAATACGCATTCTCTTAATTTTATTTGTACACGATGTAATTTAATAATGATAGTCAATTAATCATTTAAATTTATCCCATAACAATCCGATTCAGTCAGATACATTAAATGTAGCATTATTTGTTACAACAGGTGATCTATATATTTTATTAATTCTTATGAGGAAAAAATAGTGGAAATTTCTACAATAGTGGCCTTGGTAATTTTATGTCTACTCATTGTTTATTTAGTACTTATATACAACAATCTCATCAGACTTAAGCATAATGTCTCCAAAGCCTGGTCAAACATAGATGTTTTACTGAAACAACGTCACGACGAATTACCTAAGCTCGTAGAAACCTGCAAAAAATACATGGGCTATGAAAAAGATGCGCTGGAAGCAATTATAAAAGCACGTTCTGCTGTCGCAAATGCGCAACAAAATTCTAACGTGAAGGCACTGGGCGCAGCTGAAACCCAGCTTCGCTTAGGGCTTGGTAACTTATTTGCACTTGCGGAATCTTACCCAGAGCTCAAGGCAAATGATGCATTCCAGCATTTGCAAACACGTATTACCGCCTTAGAACATGACATTGCAGATCGACGTGAATTTTATAACGAATCCACCAACTTAAACAATGTTCGCATTGAACAGTTTCCCGATGTAATAGTTGCAAAAAGCTTTGGTTTCAAGTCATTTGATTTACTTGAATTTTCAGAAACTGACAAAGCAGATATCAATATGAGTGTATTATTCCAATGATACTTGCACATGGAAATTCATTGCTGCAGAGTGAAAATCAGTTTTTCTTACTGGTTTTCTCCTCTTCGATGGCATTGATCTGTTTCTGGTTGACTTTTCGTTATCTAAAGCGTGCACGGTTGATCGAAGACACGCCCACTTCAAAAATACGCTCTGCCGCCCAAGGCCATGTGGAAATCAAAGGCACCGTCTCATATGGCGAAAATAAGGAACTGATTGCACCTCTTTCTGGAAATTCTTGCGTCTGGTATACCTACAAAATACAGCGTTATCAACGTTCTGGAAAAAACAGCCATTGGTCTACAGTTGAAGAAGGAACAAGTAACAAGTCCTTTTTAATACAAGACAACACTGGAATTTGCGTAATTAACCCGGAAGGTGCAGAAATCCTGACAGAACATTCGCGCACCTGGTACGGCAACACAGAAAAGCCAAAACAAACAAAAAACACGAATAATTTTTTCAACGTCATTAGTGGCCGACGTTATCGTTATATAGAAAAGTTTATTTATGTACACGATCTAATCTATGCGCTCGGCAATTTCAAAACAAGCGGGGGCGGTCGCGATGTACCAAGTAATCATCAAATGACCGGACAAGTAATCCGAGAATGGAAACAAGATTACAATCAAGTCCTGAATCACTTTGACCAAGACAAAAACGGGAAAATAGACATACTTGAATGGGAGGCAGTGCGCGCAGCAGCCAGTCAGGAAGCCGAAAAGCGCCGCCAACATTTATCTAAAATGCCGACGGTTTATACACTTAGCAACACAATTCACAAGCAACACCCTTTTATTTTATCAACATTTAGTCAGAAAATATTAGCAAAAAAATTTCGTATATATGCAATTCTTAGCTTAATGGGTGCACTACTTTTTATAGCATTTCTAATAATTCATTTTTTTAAACCTTAAAATCATTAGAGCCGTGAAACTGAATACACATACCAAAAAAAGCCAACACCAGCTTAGTTAAGCATAAACGTTTACTAAACAACAAAGAACACCGTCCTGCTTATAAGCGTTTCTACACTGGCACAATCGGCAGTATAAAATGTATAAAATTCACCCTCAACACTGTGATGCTCGCATTATCAGCATCAGCAAACCGTAAGTTCAATCCATTTCTAGAAGCAAGCTGCTCGCTTAGATTAATTATTCAGAGGCCGTCGTTTGGCAACACAGCGTTGCGGGCTGGATTTCAGAGCAAGCACTACTTACATCTGCCCTGCAAAATTGCGTATCACATTGATTTTTTGTGAGGTGTTGGAGCCTGCGATATATTACTGCCAGGCGGCACACTATGCGTCAACCAGACATTACCACCAATCGTTGAACCACGCCCGATAGTGATCCTGCCCAGAATGGTTGCCCCCGCATAAATCACGACATCATCTTCCACAATTGGGTGGCGTAAATTACCTTTCACCAGGGCACCGTTCTCATCGACAGGAAAACGCTTGGCGCCCAGTGTCACTGCCTGATAAAGGCGCACATTTTGGCCGATAATGGTTGTCTCACCGATCACCACACCGGTTCCATGATCTATAAAGAAGCTACCGCCTATTTGAGCACCTGGGTGAATTTCTATACCTGTAACCGAATGTGCAATTTCCGAGATCATACGCGCAATTAACGGCACACCAAGATTATGTAATTCATGCGCCAGCCGATAATGCGTAATCGCCATAATACCCGGATAGCAAACCAATACTTCATCAACATTACGCGCGGCCGGATCGCCTTCATAGGCAGCAATAATATCACTATCCAGCAAAACCCGAATTTCCGGCAAACGCTTGGCAAACGCTTGCGTAATCACTATTGATTTTTTCTGATCCTCGCAACTAAGTGTTTCCAGGTTTGAGTTATAGTGCAATTCATGCTGAATTTGCACCATCAAATCGCGCAATGTCACATTGAGGATATGACCCACATAATGGTCGATACCTTCGTCTGCAAGTTCCGAGGATCCCAGACGATTCGGAAATAACGCAGCGCTCAAGCCTTCTGCAACATTTGCAAGTATTTTCCGCGATGGCAGTTTGGGTGGCCTGTCATGTCGCTTGCGACTTTCCAGAGACGCGACACGTAAAGCTCTTAATTTTGAAATAATATCATCAACTTCTAGATGGGTGCTTCTCACTTGAATATCCCGCGCTCTTTTTGTATTGGTCACTCTATTTTTAACCTTTGTTCATCAAAAAATACGATTATTATTCTATCCATTTAAAATGATTAACGATGATTCTTTGCCCTGTATACGTTATTATAATGTAAAGAATTAATATTCATACAAGGCAGTTTTATCTTTAGATCACTATGTCATGGGGTTTAAATCACTGGCGACGTAACCGGATACTTCAACATGAAGAAATTCCGGCTACTATCTGGAAAAAAGTAACCAGCCTACGCTGCCTGAAAGGCTTGAGTCCGGACGAACTAAAGCGACTACATGAGCTTGTTTTGTTATTCTTGCATGCCAAGGTAATCAATGGCGCACATAATTTGGTGATTACTGATGAAATGCGTACAACAGTAGCTATACAAGCCTGTATTCTGCTTCTGAACCTTAACCTGGATTATTATGATGATTGGATTGAAATCATCGTATATCCAGAAGAGTTTATACTGGATTATAAGTATGCAGATGAAATTGGTGTAGTGCATCATGCCTACAACATTGCCTCTGGAGAAGCCTGGTTTGCAGGTCCAGTCATTCTTTCATGGCAACAGATTGCAACACAATCACAAACTCAATATGCCCATAACGTCATCATACATGAATGTGCGCACAAACTGGATATGCTGCACGAAGGCGCAAACGGTTGCCCACCCTTACATGCCAATATGAGCGCGCATACTTGGCATGATGTATTCAATCAAGCTTATGCAGATTTTTGTCGTCAGATAGAAACACGACCCGATCCGATTATTGATCTCTATGCAGCCGAGAGTCCGGCAGAATTTTTTGCCGTATTGAGCGAAGGTTTTTTTGAGTCTCCACTGATTATCCAGCAGTATTTCACCGCCGTTTATGAACAGCTTGTACTATTTTACCGGCAGGATCCTGCAAAACGCTGGGTAAGTTTCTGATTTTTGACTAGCTACTGCTGACACTTTACGGAAGCCAAATCAATGCTGAAGCAGGTCATGTAAACTTGATGTAATTTCTGGTCATTTTCTCATACTGTGAGAATACTCTTCTGTAGTGTTCAACTCAGATTTTCCATTATCTTAGCCTTCTAATGAAAACCAATAGAATAACTTGTTAAGAATAATGATGTTTTGGCAAATTAGCGCTGTTTGGGAAATGCATATTTTTCTTCCGGGAGATATATATGGGTTTTGGGTTTTGGGTTTTGGGTTTTGGGTTTTGGGTTTTGGGTTTTGGGTTTTGGGTTTTGGGTTTTGGGTTTTGGGTTTTGGGTTTTGGGTTTTGATTTTCGCAAAAGAAATCACTGCCTGAGGTGGTATGGGGCTGATGAACGGATGCCTGACCGGATAGGTTTTCAGCCGGCAGTGTCAGCATGTGGATTACCGCAACCGGTTAGTAATAACCGAAGCTATGCGCCAATTCAACTGATGTTGCAATTCATACTGTCAGTATGGTGTGGTACGAATCGTCTGAATGACCTGGATCAGCGTGACATGCATTATTTGATTAAACTATAGATCAACCAGCCATTACAAAGGGCGATGGTTGATGAAACAGATTGGTGGGTATTCGTCAAATAACAGATGAACGCACGAATGCAAAAGGCAGGCAACTGTCTTACTTGCCGATGATCCTGCTTTTTCTTGTTACCGCTGTAGCACGCTGGTCACAGATATGGATTTACCGGCGCAGCACTTTGGCGTTTATACCGTGGCCGTGCAGATTGGTGAGAATCGCATCAAGGAACTCAAATATGAGTTTGGTGGCGAGAGCTTTAATCTTAAAAAATTTTTGAGCCTCTGAAACGACTTTGCTGACGGTTATGCTGATTTACAATTTGATAAGCCTGTTTCGTCAGGGCGTATTGAAAAGTGGTGCCGTATCAGGCAAGCCCGACATTCAGCATACGCTCAAAACGCTCCGCTACAAACTCTTTGCCACAGCCGGTTACATCACAAAAGACAGCCGTAAAAAGATCATTAATCTGGCCGTTGCCATGCAGCAACGCGAGAAACGCTTAAAAACTGAATCCCACTTTCCCAATGACTGGGGAAATAAACGCTATTGTGCGCCACCACGCATTATCTGCAGCACTGCATTCAAAAAAACGACGACATGTTTCAATTCCGCCTACATAAACCTGCTCTTGAAGCAGAAATAGTTGGCACAAAGTACCCCATGTTCATCGGTCAGTTCCGTTCTATTATTCATCTCTGTCAAGAAATGACCGATATTTTCACTGATTATTTCGAAATGTAAACAAAACACAGAGCTGCATTATATTAGCAGTTATTCTCAAACACGCGTGATTTTCGCAACATCTTTAATGCGTCGCAAATCTCGCATCACCTGTGCCAAGTGATGCCTGTTTCTAATCTGAAAAATAAAACCCATCGCTGTATAGTCCTTTTCACTTTCCATAGCAACGTCATCAATATTGGATTCAGTTTTAGCAATAGCAGCCGCAATTCTTGCAAGAACACCATGTTTGTTTGCTGCTATAACTTTTATTTTAACTTCGAATGTTCTTGTAATGTCTTTGCCCCAAGCAACATCCAGATAATTCTCGGAGTGTTTCTGGCTTTGTGTAATAGTTGGACAATTATGCGTATGAATAATAAGCCCATGCTCTTTTTTAATCAACCCGACGATAACATCTCCCGGTATGGGATGACAGCATTTGGCAAACTGCACAGTTAAACCCTCAGTACCCAGAATTGTAATGGGGTCACTGGACACCTGTTCACTTTTGACCGACTCAAGTGGAGAAATCAATCGTTTGGCAATGACAGCTGGCAATTGCTTTCCCAAAGCCATATCCGCCAGCAGCGCTTTCTTGGAACCGGCGCCACTGTCTCGCACCAATTTTTCCCATTGCACTTCATTAATCATGGCTGGATCAATGTTTAAAGTCAGTAATGCCTGATTCAGCATCCGTTCACCCAACTCAACGGACTCATCATATTGAATAGTCTTAAGAAAACGGCGTATATGAGAGCGCGCCCTGCCTGTAACCACATAACTTAACCAAGATGGATTGGGTTTAGCATAAGGTGCCGTCACAATTTCCACCCGATCACCACTCTTAAGTTCACTGCGCAACGGTGCATTCTCACCATTGATTTTAGCGGCCACACAGCAATTTCCGATATCGGAATGAATGGCATATGCAAAATCTACCGCGGTTGACCGTCTGGGTAGCGTCAAAATTTTTCCTTGCGGGGTAAATACATAAACATCACCCGGAAACAAATCAATTTTCATGTGTTCCAGGAATTCCATAGAGTCAGTGGAATCGCTTAATGTTTCCAGCAGGCTTTGCAGCCATTGGTTTGTCTTCATATGCAGATCATTCAGATTTGCATCAGTGCTTTTATAAAGCCAGTGAGAAGCCACTCCATTTTCAGCAATACGATGCATCTCTCGCGTACGGATCTGCATTTCCATGGGAATACCAAAAGGCCCTAGTAAGGTACTATGCAGCGACTGATAACCGTTTGCCTTAGGTATAGCAATGTAATCTTTAAATTTGCCCGGAATAGGTCTATACAGGCTATGCAATGCACCTAGTGCCACATAGCATGCTGGAGCATCTTTCACAATTACACGAAAGCCATAAATATCAAGTACCTCGGAAAATGACAACTGCTTTTCCGCCATTTTTTTGTAAATACTATAGATATGCTTCTCACGACCATTGACTTGTGCATCCAAGCCTGCTTCTTTTAATTTATTAATAATCGCGTCCTGAATTTTTCCAACAATTTCACGCCGATTACCTCGCGCCGCTTTTGTTGCCTTTACCAGAACACGGTAGCGTAATGGATAGGAATAACAAAAACCCAATTCCTGTAATTCCTGATAAATATTGTTGAGCCCCAGACGATGTGCAATGGGCGCATAAATCTCCAATGTTTCGCGTGCGATACTGCGTTGTTTTTCAGGTCGCATGACATCAAGCGTCTGCATATTATGCAGTCTGTCGGCTAATTTTATCAGAATGACACGTACATCACGCGCCATGGCCAGCAACATTTTACGGAAATTCTCAGCTTGCGCCTCTGCCTGCGTTTGGAATTTAATTTTCTCAAGCTTTGAAACACCGTCAACCAGCTCGGCCACCGATTCACCGAATCTTTCGCTGATCTCTTCCTTGGAAATATGCGTATCTTCAACGACATCATGCAACAATGCGGCTGTCAGCGTCGGTGCATCCATATGGAGTTTACCCAAAATTCTGGCAACAGCCAGCGGATGGGATATATAAGGCTCGCCTGACTTTCGATACTGACCGGAATGTGCACCCTGACCGAAAGAATACGCATTTTTAAGCTGAGTGACATCTTCCGATCTCAGGTATTGAGCAACTTCAGAAAACAGAAATTCAGCTTCAGGCATTGACGTAAATACTCAAATAAATGGCGTTAAGTTACAAAGACATTATCCAGAGATAAACGCTCTATTGAGAAACAGTAAACAACAAATGCGCAGATTATTCTTGCATACGATTGTTTCCTACACTACAAATTCTTAGGATTTAAGATATCCATATCGACTTTTCCTTGCGAAAGCTCACGCAATGCAATTACCGTCGGCTTGTCCCGCGCTGATTCAATCATCGGCGAAGCGCCCATAGCTAGTTGCCTCGCACGGGTGGTCGCAACCAGTGTCATATCAAAACGGTTCGGTATTCTCGCTAAACAGTCATCTACAGTAATGCGTGCCATTTTATTTATTTCAATTTATTAATTAAAAGAAGTTACGAGTTGGGGTTGCTGGAATTACAATTTCGAGTAAGCTGAGCAATCAATGCCTGATATTTTATTATTTGCTTTTCTCTTTTCAAACGTTCTGCATTGACTATACTAACTATATCATTTACTGCATTTTCTAACTCATCGTTAATAATAACATAGTCAAACTCATTTACATGACTCACTTCTTCACGTGCAGCGGCAAGCCTTTTTCGGATGACCTCAGCAGTATCCTGATCCCGTGCTATCAAACGTTCTTCCAATACAATATTGGATGGTGGCAATATAAAAATACCGATTGCATGTGCAAAAAAACGGCGCACCTGTTTGGCGCCTTGGCAATCAATTTCAAGCAAGATATCCTGCCCTGATGCAATCGTATCATTTATCCATTTTTGCGAGGTTCCATACAAGTTACCATAGACTTCGGCACTTTCCATAAATTCCCCGCGAACCTGCATTCGCCTGAAAGCTTCCTCATCGACAAAATGATAGTCACATCCGTTCGTTTCACCGGTACGCTGCGGACGTGAAGTGTATGAAATTGACAAACTGATACGTGAATCTTTTTTAAGTAACGCTTTAACCAGACTGGTTTTCCCTGCACCTGAAGGCGCACTGATAATAAACAAGCAACCGGTCTTTATAGCCATTTTTTTGTGTTATACAGATTAAACAATTCTCGGACTCAAGTAATACTTGAGTTTGAAGATTCTGATAAAACGCATTTCTTCAGATGACACACCTTCAGGTGCCCCCATTCTCAATCTGCGTATAAAATAATACGCCAATTTTTTTTAATCACAACGGATAGATTGAAACATCGGCATTTTAAATGACAATAAATCAAAGAATGCCACGTTTTTCGAAATAGCGCTGATGGTATTTTTCTGCAGGATAAAATGTATTGACAGGTAGAATTTCAGTTACAACAGGCGATTGCCAGCGACCGCTTTGCTGTATTCTACTGCACGACAACTTGGCAGCCGCTTCCTGTTCCGGAGTAAAAAAATAAATAGTAGAACGATACTGCGTACCAATATCCACACCCTGCCGGTCTTTAGTTGTGGGATCGTGGCACTGCCAGAACACATCAAGTAATTCATCGAGTGAAACTGCTGAAGTGTCATATTCAACCAATACAACTTCAGCATGCCCAGTTTTACCTTTACACACCATTTCATAGGTAGGGTGTGCCACATCACCTCCTGAATAACCACAAGTTGTATTCCTTACGCCGTCAATTCTACAGAATGTTGATTCTACACCCCAAAAACAACCGGCACCAAAAATAATTTTTTCTATTGACATAAATAAATTTATATTTAATCAGATTCTTATGACAATCACTTCTAAATACATTAAAAAATTGACAGTGCCTCATTCTTTAGATTTTCGAACCATATCTATAATTTCATCAAGTATGCGTATTGTAAGCTGAGGCGTCCCGCCCTGCCGACCACTGGTGACATATTTGCCTTCTATCACAAGCGCAGGCACTCCTGTTAACTGATACTGACGTGTCATTTGGTTCGATCTGGCAACTTGATTTTGAATTGTAAATGAGTTGTATATATTGACAAACTTTTCTTTATCAACACCCTGCTTCTCAACCCACCCAAACAAAACCGACTCGTCCGTCAAGTTGATTTTGTCTTGATGAATTGCATCATAGATTTTGTCATGTATTGTTTCCATGATATCCAGGGTTTCTATCGTATAAAACGCTTTAGCGCCCGGTATCCAGTTATCTCTGAAAATTGCCGGCACATATCGAAAATCAACATCACTCGGCTTATTCTTCAGCCATTCCTTAATATGTGGGTGCAAGCTGTTGCAGTATTGGCAGCCATACCAGAAAAACTCAATCACTTCGATACGATCATCGCTCCGCACAGGTTGTTGATTCTCCAGTACTTTATAATCCCTCCCTTCAACAATTTCAGCATGAGCACTTGTCATACCAAACAATCCTGTTCCTATAACAACGATTACAATTGCAATTAATTTGCTCATATGTGCGCTCGCCTTATATAAAGTAATTTTGAATTAAATCATCCAGAAAATTTAAACTCTCTATGACAGATTTATCGCGTCTTGATAAATTGAGCCTCTATACCGTTTTCCCGCAATGTATGATGTACTTGATCCACCCGGGGCTTTTGCGTAAATGGGCCGACTCTGACACGATACCAGATGCCCTTTTCAGACAAATCGGCCGATTGCACTGAAGCAATCACGCCTAGCAACGCAAGCTTTGCTTTAAGGTTATCCGCATCAGCGTTGTTGCGAAACGATCCGACTTGAAGATAATATGTCTCTGTTGCTATATGAACTGGCTCAGTCTGCTTTGTTCTCTGAATTGAAGATAAAGCCGGCGGTGGATTCGGTTTGGGCTTTTCAACTGTGCGCGGCTTCTCCACGTTGACGGATTCTTCAACATGCTGCGAAGTTTCATAATCTATGGTCGGCTCATCTGCATTGGATAAAATTTTATAAAAATCAAACTGTGCTTTCTCCTCCACTTTAGCCACATTTCCATGTTCCGCAGCAGCATCAGCTCCCTCGGTCTGCTTGTTATTATCAGAACGCTTAACCAACTGATCGTATCCGGAAATCTGTTCTTCCGATAGAAAAGGGCTTGGTGCTTGCTCCAGATAAAACCATATTCCGATAGCACTCACAATACCTAATGTATAACCAATAAAAACGCCCAACATCAAAACACCTTTACCGCCCCTCGATGCTGCGGGCTTACGGGATTTATAATCGCGGCTCATGAAAATTCCATATCCTCTAAAATAGCGACCTACATTTTTTCTGGCGCACTGACGCCCAATAATTCCAATCCATTTTTCAGTACATGCCGAATCGCTGCAATCAGCGTTAGCCGTGCTTGCATAAGTGGAATTTCTGGCACCAGAATATGACTTGAATTATAGTAACTATGGAACTCACTGGCCAGTTCTCGCAAGTAAAAAGCGATCAAATGCGGAGAAAACTCTAGCGCGGCCGCTTCGACCATGTCCGGAAAATCAATTAACCGCTGTAACAACGCCAACTCAGATGCGCTTGTCAGCACACTCGCATCAACCTCAGCCAATGTTGCAATATCCCCATCCCATTGCGCCAATACACTACAAATCCGTGCATGCGCATACTGGATATAATAGACCGGATTTTCATTACTTTGAGACTTTGCGAGATCAAGATCAAAATCGAGGTGCTGGTCACTTTTGCGCATCACATAAAAGAAACGTGCCGCATCTTTGCCAACTTCATGACGCAATTCGCGTAACGTTACGAATTCCCCCGAGCGGGTTGACATGGACGCCTTCTTCCCGTTCCGGTATAAAACCGCAAACTGCACCAATGCAATTTTTAGTTTATCCGGATCCAGTTGCAATGCCTGCAATGCACCTTTTACACGCGGAATATACCCATGATGATCCGCCCCCCAGATATTAATAATCTTTTCAAAACCACGTTCAAACTTATTTAGATGATAAGCAATATCCGAAGCAAAGTAGGTAAACTGACCATTTTCTCTTTGCACCACCCGATCTTTTTCGTCGCCAAAATCGGTTGAACGGAACCAGACCGCACCATCCTGACGATAGAGATGTTTTTTTTCATCGAGTAACTGAACAGCATGCGCGACCCGTCCATTATCAAAAAGTGATTGTTCCGAGAACCAGGTATCAAATTCAACGCCAAACTCCATCAAATCATTACGGCAATCACCGAGCTGCTCAGTCAATACAAAGTTATGGATATAAGCATAGTCTTGATCTAATATTCTTTTCGCGTTAGCGATGAGTTGATCCAAATCTTCATCAGTATTTACCGCTTTATCATGCGCTGTTTCATGTAATCCGTCCAGAAGCTTCTCAGGCTGGCGCACATAGCGATCAGCATGTGCCTGACAGATCAGCTGCGCCATAATCTTTACATATTCACCTTGGTAGGCATTTTCTGGAAAAGGAACGTGTATATCGTTTAACGCCAAATACCGTAGCCAGGTCGACAGCGCCAGAATATCCATCTGTCGGCCTGCATCATTGACATAAAATTCACGCGTTACAGAAAAACCTGCCGCAGAAAGCACATTGGCAAGACTTGCGCCAAACGCCGCACCGCGGCCGTGTCCGACATGCAGCGGACCTGTTGGATTGGCTGACACGAATTCCACTTGAATTTTCTCATTTTTGCCGAAATCGCTGGCGCCAAACGAATCACCTTTTTGCAGAACATGAAAAAGATATGCCTGTTTAGCTGTATTTTTAATAAAAAAATTGATAAATCCCGCTCCGGCGATCTCAATCTTATCCAGATAAGGCGATAATGCAATCGCTTCAATCAACATATTCGCAATCTCGCGTGGATTTTTACGTAGCGGCTTAGCCAACTGCATGGCAAGATTACAGGAATAATCGCCATGGTTTGCCTGTTTAGTGCGTGTCATTTCAATACGCAAATCAATGTCGGTGGTCTCGGCAGCCATAACTTTATCGAAAGCTTGGTGCAGAAGCTGGGATAAATGTATCCTGTAATTAGGAAGTTCCGAAGTGTTAATCATGGGAACGATTGTATTCCTTTCTTTATATCTCTCGTGGATTCAACCTCGGAGTGCAACATCACCACCGGAAGGTTTAATGTAAATATTTTGTACGCCAAAGAATACATCGTCTGTGGCACGCTAGCCAAGCACTTTTCTCGATTGACAATTGACGTTTTCATTCGTCTGTAGCACTGGGCCCTCAATCAACTCTGTTAATGCTTTCTTCTGTGGAAGAACACGTCACACAAAGTCATTGCTATTCTCATTCAAGCCGCGTTTTCTGAAATGGTATAGATGAACAAAGTTAATGCCGGACTAATAACTCTTGCAGACGGTTCGTATTCCACCTATTGTTTGCGATTATCGAATTGACGTGCTCAGATATGATTTTGATAATTCTGTGTTTTAGAAGAAACACCACCTGCATATTGAGCGAATAAATTAATTCGTGGTTTACCTTTCAATGTATTTTCGATTTCAAACAAAAGCCACAACCTGTTCCGTGCTCGCGCCCACTTTCCAAATCGCTCCGCAGCGTGTTGCGAGCATTATCTTACAGCGAGGATCTCTCTAGAAAATTTTCACTTAAAAAATTGTGATAAAAGTTATATTTGCGAGCGCAACTCGACCGTATTGCCTTCTGGGTCAAGAATGTAGATTGAACTACCGACACCTTGCGCGCCATACCGTTCACCAAACTCTCCTACCTCGACACCATGCATCTTCAAGTGTTTTTTTATTTCCGTTTCCGAAACGGGCTTGAGTTGCAGGCAAAAATGATCGACATTGTTTCCGGTTCTTTTCGGCGCCCCGCCACCTAATCTGCCCAGACGACTATCTACGGTGACCAGATCAATCAAGGCGTCTCCCGCACGCAATTGAGTTAATCCTGTTTCAACGGCAGTTTCTCTTTCAATCACACAACCCAGCACCATGCAATAAAAATTCAACATGTCCTGTAATCTTGTTGTTCTCAACACAATATGATCAATTCCTGCCACTTCAATCAACGTATTATCTCCTGGCGCGATGTTAAAAACCATCTACAATGTGTCACGATGGCGTTAGAATCAGACTCAAAAGCACCATTTATTCGATATAAACCGCTTCTCAACTATTATTACCCTACATCCCCCAGTTTGAATATATTCTCCAGCGACCGATTCGCAGGAGAAAACTTCTATACTACTGCCGATAATATTCTTAACTGTAATGTTTTTCTATTATGAATATGATAACAAGTGCGTCTACAAAATGCAGACTACCAATATTTTTCATCCAGTTACATTACAGATGCTATTTCCCTATGCTGATATCTTTGATGCTAATCGCTTCTAAAGCGTCGAATTTTTTAGGATTCATCATTTCTTCCAACAATTTTTTGATATCCGCAATGCTGGCTTTGGATAAATTAATATCTAACTCAACTGTTACTTCTACTTTCATCAGTCTCTTCCTTTAACAATTATCCACCGTGGTTATAGGACAAAAATTTTAGTCGGGGAATATCATACATGCTGTCGAAAAACCACATGCGTTGCCGTTGCAGCGTCAAACAAGCTCATTTCCAATCCCAATACCATAAATATCGTTGTCATCTTTTAATTTTTTATATAGAAATTGTGATTTGTAAGGAAAGTACACCATGCAAAACGTAATAAATGCTGCCAGTTACACAAGGCAGCTAATCGTGTCATCGCAATCACACCTGTTAGATTCATAAATTTGAATACGCACATGGATCATAATGCACCTTGCATATTAAACGGAACTGTAAGCTCAATGCCCTGGATCAGAAGCACAGCGCATTCATGTGCACAAATGATGCTTTTTTAGGTATAAGAAATTACAGCTCATGTTCTCCTACAGGCTCTTGTCCGGTGTATAGCGCATTCCAGTTCGGTGAGTCACTGTTCAAATAGCAAAAAACTGGTTTTTCATTGCGTAACAGATCAACGAACCACTCAAATTGCCATCGTGGAACAAAAATAGTCCCCCGGTTGCGTGTCGGTATAAATGTGTTGGCAGGCACTGGACTCGCATCATCAAGAATATAAACCACGACATGATACTTATCGCCCCGACACAAGATATAAGCGGGAAATTTAAGACTCAATCCGTCTGCCGAGGCATTTAATTCGCGTGCAATTTTTACTTCGTATGTTTTGACCTCGAAAGTTATGGTTGCCATTGTCTTTTCTCCTTTCGTATCGAAAAAATTTGTTTAAGCGCCACTACTCAACTATACACCATCACCCTATCCGCTTCATCAACAATGTCCGATGTGAATAAACCGTTCTGACTGTTTACCGGTTACCGAAGTTTAAGCACCCTGATATCTGTCTTGTAAAATACAGCACTACTCGACAGAAAACAGACACATGACTCGGAAACCAAATCCGCTGTACCGGATGCTTGCATCAAATTCACCGCGCACGGATGATCTTATGTATTTTGTATCATAGGCCCAGGAGCCACCACGCACCGCGCGCGTACCGAATTCTTCCATACGGGCGCACTGTTGTTCCTGCCCTTCGTATTGATCTCGCCACGCCGAGCAGGTCCATTCCCAAACATTGCCAGACGTATCATATAAACCATAAAGATTCGCTTTGAACTGTCCAACCGGTGCCGCTTGCTGTTTATCCCACTGACTACCGCATTCACGACAATGGGCATTATTGACGCCAATCTCATCACCCCACGGGTAGGCGTTATTAAGACCGGCCCGGGCGGCGTATTCCCATTCCGCCTCAGTTGGCAAACGGCAGCTGAACTGCTTCTGCTCACCCAACCAGACTGCGTAGGCCATCGCCCTGCGCCAACTGACTTCCGCGACCGGATAGTTGTCATATTTATCTTGTTTAACGTCTGGCAGTATGATTGAGTTCTTTTCCATCGGAATATTGAATTGTTGTGCCTTAACATAGCTATCATATTGTGCGTTGGTGATCTCATACTTACTGATGTAAAAAGGCCTGTCAATCTCAACATGCTTTCCTGGAACACCGAAGTATTTTTTTTCGTCCGCGCTTAAATTCTTTATAAATGATTCGTTTTGTTCACCCATATAAAAAGATCCAGCCGGAATCAATACAAGTTCAGGCAGTAACATCTCATCGGGGTGCATGGAAATCCTGCCTGCTGTTGATTCATGACCGGTAATTGTTTGATAGACCGACTTCAAAAAAGGCACACTCATGATTGCCAGCAGCGCAACAGTTGAAATCCACAGAAAACGCCTTAACAATAGAAGCTGAATACTGCTTTTAGCCGGGTGGCGGCATTGATCTTGCATATTTCTTTCTGGTGATTTTTGTGCGATGTTTTGATTCTTTACGTTCATGCTCCAGGATGATAACGTTTTCCGTACAAAATCTAAATACAACAAATCAGATAACTTGCAAGCCACCACTTATTAATGAAGCGCCACACCATTAGATTAATTAACGTAATCAAGATAACGCCCTACCTTGCGAAATTAATGACTGGCGGTGTTAGAAAAAACATGGATCACTATCACACCCAACACAATTAGCATCATCCCAACAATTGCCGGCAAATCAGGCACTTGTTTAAACATTATCGCTGCAACTATTGCAACCAACACGATTCCCATCCCCGCCCATATTGCATAGGCGATACCTACAGGAATTGTTTTTAATACTAGTGATAATAAATAAAACGCAGTGCCGTAACCTAACACCACAACAATACTTGGAATCAGTCTTGTGAATTCTTCAGACGATTTCAGTGCACTTGTAGCTATGACTTCTGCAATTATTGCCATAGCAAGATATAAATACCCCATATCTCTCCTAAAATAAGGAACTAACTCATATTATTGTAGTTTAGAGTACGCTTACGCTCGACCAATCAGTCAAACAATTTCCAGTTCCAATTGGTGAGTTGCTACTTACTTTTCCTTGTGTTGAAGCTACATAACGAATCATACTGCGGATTTACAATGTTTTGTCTCAGTTCTGCAGCGCATGGATTTTTTACAATTCTGCATTCTAATATGGCTAAATAGCTACATACTTAAAATAAAATGCCGAATACACTTTTCTGAAATCTTTACTCTGGATACTTGCGGGTCATATCTCTTTGATTAGACGACAAATAAAATGAAAATAAAAACACTTTATCTATGAGAAAATTACGATCATATTCTGGCACCCGGATTCATGTAGTATGAGATCAATTGAAAAAAATTTTTTTATTAAAATCACACTATTCCTGTTACTGACTAACGCGGCCATTGCATCTGAAATAGTAATTAAAGTCAATAACCATACAAATAGTGATTATTCACAGAATACACAACTAAACCAAGAGCAATTACGCAGGATTTTTTTCACAAGACAAACGCATTGGTCTGATGGAACTCCAATTCGCGCTTTTGTCCTGCCAGATAAACACCCGCTTCACATACGGTTTTCAAAAGAAATTCTTGGCGTTTATCCCTATCAACTCAGGTCTGCCTGGGATCGAATGATGTATTCAGGTACTGGCTCGCCACCTATCACAGTAAATAATATTGAAGACATGCGCGACAAAATTCAATTTACACCAGGTGCCATAGGTTATTTCGCGGAGTGAAAAAATGCAAAAAATAACAATATTAAATTGCTTATCGACATTCATAATAGCGGGTTTATGCCTGCTATTTGGTCGAGACGCTTATTCACTCGATCTTGGTGTAGGCGACTGGCGGGCACACGGTTTTGCAAGTCAAGGTTACACTTACACGACAGGAAACAATTTTTTCGGCAACAGCCAAAAAGACGGCAGCTTTGATTTCAGAGAAATCGGTATTAATGTCATGGGGCATGTATATCCAAATTTACTCATTGCCGCTCAGGGGCTCTATCGCAATGCAGGCGGTTCTGACACAGATAATTTCCGCTTGGATTTTGCTAATCTTGACTACCAGTTACCACTGAACAATAAGAGTACCGTCGGCATTCGTCTAGGAAGAATAAAAAATCCTTTTGGTTTATATAATGACACACGTGATGTTATCTGGACTCGTCCCGGTGTCACATTACCTCAATCGGTCTATTTCGACGCGCTGGCATTACGTCAAGCCATGATATCATCTGATGGAGGATTGATTTATGGCCGCCATGCTATTGGCGAACATGCTTTCAACGCAGAATTCGTTACTGCCAATCCTCTTGATAATACCGGCGGAGCATCCGAATTTTTAACAGGCCATGCAAACGCTCCTGGAAAAATGACTGGTCGGCCTCTTTTTGTTGGCCGCGCTGGTTATCAATGGAAAGAAGGCCGCTTTCGCTTACTTTTCAGCATCGTTGATCTTGATCGTGATTTCAAATCATCCTCGCCCGCAGTTTCCTCTGGAAGCATCAAAACACTCTACCCACTCGCTTCAGCACAGCTTAACCTGGAAAAATGGAGCTTCACCGCAGAATACGGACAAGTCATCTTGGAACGTAGCGAATCACTAACTCCTGATGGTGCTGCCTTTAAAAATACTTCTGAAAGTTTTTATGTGCAATCAGAATATCGTTTCGCGCCTGCCTGGACTGCACTGCTAAGATTTGATGCTTTTTTTGCTAATATACATGATCGAAGCGGAAAAAAATCAGCTCAACTAACAGGTCTTCCAAAGCACAATTTTTTTGCAAAAGATATTACTTTTGGTCTACGGTGGGAATTCGCCCGTAATTTCCTGGTTGCCGCCGACTATCACAGAATACACGGAACCGGCTGGTTGTCGCCAACAGACAACCCTCAACTATTTCAGGGCTCAGAGGGGGACGCCAATTGGGACTTAATTACCGTCATGTTTTCTTATCGTTTTTGACATAAATAACCTGTTATAAAAAAGTGCGGAAGTTGAAAATAACCTGCCGCAACGTTTTTTCCTGAGTCTGCGTTGAAACCTCTATAACATAAACAAAAAGCCTATTCTGTGTTTTTTCAATAATTTCAATATACTATTGGCTGATACACTGTGTTGACACATCTGTTCATCACCTAATATCACGATAAAACATGAGGTTCTAATTATGACAAATGAAAAAATAACCCTCCCACACCTTACCTGTCCATTTCCAGAGAAAATAAGTCCTTATGCCGATCAAGTTCATGAACATACACTTGAATGGGTCAAAGATTATAAGCTTGTAACAGAAGAAAGGGCCTATGAGCGGCTGCGATTATCCAAATTTGGTCGATTGGCCGCACGGGCCTACCCTGATGCAGCTCTGGATCGGCTAGAAATCATTTCTGACTGGAATACCTGGTTATTTGTTATTGATGATCAATGTGATGAAAGTGGACTCGGAAAACTTCCTGATCAGCTTTCAGCGTTACACAACCGATGCCTCGAAATTCTTTCCGGTCATCAACTCAAATTTGAAGATATCCCGTTAATCCATGCACTTCATGATATTTACAATCGACTTAACCCGGTTTCATCGCAAGCCTGGATGATACGGTTTGCCAAAAGTGCGTCTGAATATTTTGAAGCGACTTTCTGGGAATCACAGAATCGCTTCCATAATCGTTGGCCAGATACAGACTCTTATATCCTGATGCGCCCTTTTAGCGGTGGTCTTTATACTGATATTGAATTAATAGAAATTGCCGAAGAGATTAATATACCCTGTATCGCACGCGCGCATCCACGCCTGACAGAACTCGCAAATCTTACCAACAATGTGGTTTGCTGGTCCAACGATATTATTTCGTTAGCTAAAGAAAAAGCACATGGCGACATGCATAATATGGTGATGGTTATGCAACATGAGTTGAATATTAGCTTGCAAGAATCGCTGAATCTAGTCAAAAAACTGATTGATGCACAGATTCAACAATTTCAAGCACATGAAAAGCAGTTACCCGAATTTCCTGAATCATCCAGTCGCGATATAAACAAATATGTTGCGGTACTGCGATCATGGATGAGAGGCAATCTGGACTGGGCATATGAGTCGGGACGCTACAGCACGCCACAAAACACTGATGAACCTTCAATAAAAAGCACATGTCTAGAATTAGACAGATCAAGTTAATTTGAATAATTCCCGGGAAAATGGAAAAATAAAATGCAATTGAAACATCAGCTTGTCCTTCTGGTTTGTGATCATGCCCACGCCCTTCAGTTTCAGTGAAATTTCCCTTGCCAGCCTGTCGGACTCAAATTCTGTCAATTCACTTATATTGGGGTTTCGTTGGAAGAATCCAGTAATTTCTTTTAGTTTTCCTGATAACGATGCCAGATGGTCTGCTGATCCATTTACAGGCTACGGCCCTGGAGAGGAACCGTGGAGCGCTTCCTATACACCACTTTCATTTTCCAATCAATCCGACTTCCTCATCGCACTGCAGCAATGGGAAAATGTCGCAAATATTGATTTCAATTTTATCGATGAGTCTGATAATTCTGTTGGCGATATTCGAATAGCCTATACTGAAGTCAGAGAACTTGATAATGCTGAAGCTTGGGCCTATTTGCCTGCTAACGGTGTTTGGAGTGGCGACATCTGGATCAACAAATCAGGTAACAGCGCCGTCAATGAATGGACCAGAGGTGATTTTTCTTTTTTGACCGTATTACATGAAATTGGACACGCACTCGGTCTTCAGCACCCATTTGAAGACTCAAGTTTTTCAATCGCAGAAGATACTATGTCTGCCACTATCATGAGTTATTCTGCCTTACCGGGAAATCAAAATTCTATTTTTGATTTTTATCCTACCACACCTATGCCGCTGGATATAAAGGCCATCCAACATCTATACGGAGCAAACCAGGCCTTTCATATCGGCAACGACATCTACCACTATACGGATGACAGCACATACCACCAGACAATATGGGACAGCGCCGGAACAGACTCAATCAGTTACACGGGTAACCAAGCAGCATTCATCCAATTAGAAGAAAGTCAAGGATCATACATTGGCCATTCTATTCATGCCACCAGCAGATTAGACAGTGCTATCGTCCCCAATATCTGGATTGCTTATGACACAGTGATTGAGAATGCCAGCGGTGGCCAAAATAATGATGTTCTTTTTGGCAATCAATATGACAACTCTCTATCAGGTAATGATGGCAATGATACTTTTATGGGCCTGGAAGGTAACGATATCATAATGGGGGGTGCTGGAATTGACGAAGCTTTATTTGATGGAAAGCTCAGCGACTATACAATAAAAAAGAATGATGAAGAATTCTCCATTCAACATCTGACGGGAAATAATGGTCTTGATAAGCTGATCAGTATTGAACGTTTATCTTTCGATGACATGGGCCTTGCACTTGATCTAGATGGTTCTTCAGGACAAATTGCCAAGCTCTTGGGTGTTGTTTTTGGCGCTTCATCAGTGAACGATAAGCATTTTGTAAAAATTGGCCTATCTCTCATTGATAACGGCATAAGCAGTGAGCAACTCACCTCTGCCGCGCTTGATGCTGCTGGCGTGCATAGCCATGATTCGACTGTAACACTGCTATGGCGCAATTTATTCGGCAATGACCCGACAACTGAAGAAAAACAACCTTATGTTAATCTCCTCAACAGTAACAACTTTTCAGCTGTCGAATTGACTCTATTTGCAGCAAATACTTCTTTCAATGCAGATAATATTGATCTCATTGGCTTAATGCAAAACGGAATTGAATTCAGCCTGTAAGCATATATACTTTTCAAATAAACAACTTATTATGCGTTGTCCAGAATTCATCACAACATATCATTGTGCCCGCCCAAAGCGCCTTTACGATATAAGGCGGAAATGTCCATCATAAACGCAACGCTGCAATGAACAAATACGCCCATCCATATATTGCGACTTTTCAGACTCATATAACCCAAAACCAAACCTGCAATAATGGCCGCGACGGTTTCCGGCATTGGTTTACCAAAATGAATCATACAGTAGGGTACCATCATGAAGAAAATGGCGTAAAAACCGAATCTATGCTTGGTACCATGCAAAATAAATCCTCGAAAAAGGAACTCCAAGGCAATAAACTGCAGAAAATAAAAAAACTCCCAGATAAAGAATTTTGGAAATAAACTGTCACCCGGCGCAACTTTATAAAATGGATACATTTTCAGGAAACTTTCTGTCGCAGAAAAATAAATAACTAATGGCAACATGACAACCAGCATCAAAACATACAGCCGATAGTACTTAAATGCATCTTTAAAACACATGCCGTAGTCTGAGAAACTTTCTCTAAATATCCACTTGATACAAATTGCCGGCAAAATAAGATAGAAAAAAATCACCACAGACGCCCAGTAAAGTGGTCGATAAAACCCGGCATCTGAATGGGTTGTCATGATTCTCTGAAACTGCTGAGCCTGATCAATAAAACCCAGATCACGGAGAATTGAAACAACAAATTTGTAATCCCCGAAATAGTATGCAAAAGTAAGCACGAAAACGGTAATCACACAAATAAGTATCATCTTAAAATCAATACTTCTTAAATTTTGTTGCAATGACCTGTATGAATAATTTTCAGTTCTTACAAATGTGCTGAAAAAAGTAAAAAAAGTTCTCTTAGTAAACATCTTTTTAATCTATACCAAAAACAAATTATAGAAAACACAGATAGATATCAGAGAGCCAGTCTTGCCAGCTTAATACTCAGTCAACTGAGAAATGACGGTGCACAAGTATTTACCGGCAATCTTTATTAAATTTAATTTTTTACAAATTTATATTTAGTCACCTCTTAAACAGCTTGTTCTTCCGTTTAAGAAGTTCTGTTTCCATGAGTATCCTGTTTTACCGAAATTGCTGTAACCGCAGCAATCGTTGAGGTACTGCCAAGTGACTACTCTCTTCAATCGTTTCCTCGGATTTTAGCGAATTGCCATTCCGAATAAAAGCGCCTTGCTTATACCGACACAACAATATGATTGCAATGAATAATTCAGGACTTACCATAAGCCACCTGTTACCAGAATATCCTCAGATATGGACGCATACCAATTCGTTACAGGCTTTGATGAAGCGTTAGCAAGTAATCTTGCGCTGGAATAACTAGTGACTTGTCACGGCAATAGTTCCTCACGAAACCCTTGCTGCAACTACCAATACTGGCGTAACACTACCCCTATTGTACCTGCAGCCAACATGACATGAACAAGTATACGGATGAAAGTGCGAACAGCATACCAAAAAGAATCGACACCAGGTATTTTGTCGACGAAGAATTCAACGAAATATATTATCCCGCCGCACCAGTCACCAGTGGACTTTCAAGTGCCGAAATTCTGGAGGCAAATTAAAATAACCCGCCACTCCTCCTAGACCCAACAGCAATAAAACAGCATATGAATTAATGCCACTGGCCCATGATATTCCCATTAATATCGCCTGTGTTGCCAGTATGGCTTCATGATTGTCCATATAAAATATTTTTCATTGGAAGTCAGTGTTTGTAATTATGCATCCTCATTTCGGCAGTACATATTTCACAAATCATTACACATTCTATCAATTGCTAATACACGCGCTCTCCTTTAGTTTGGCAGTCAGAAATTATTGTTCTGTTTTTTCAATTGGCATCAAAGCGAGCAGCTTAAGAAACACATTTCCTGGCCGATAATCAATAGCATATGTTTGCTTGCATAAAAAACCGATGACCTATGACGGAGATCTGAATGGAGAAAATTTTTCTTGGTAAACAACCCATACTTGACAGGAATAAAAATCTAGTTGCATTTGAATTACTTTTCAGAACAAATGAAACGGCAGAAACTGCTGATTTTGAGGATGATTTGTCTGCCACAGCAAATGTCATTGTGAATGCTTATGGTAATTTGGGCATACAAAATGTCCTAGGTCAACAACGCGGATTCATCAATGTAAATAAAGAATTCATAATGAGTGATGTTATAGGCTTGTTACCCAATAAGCATGTTGTTTTAGAGATAGATAGCTCAAAACAATTAGATAATGAACTCATAGCACAATGTACCGAATTAAAAAAAGCTGGCCATCAATTCGCACTTGATGGTGTGGTTTCACTGAATGAAGACCTTCAACGTATTCTGCCAGTTATCAATATTATAAAAATTGATGTTTCGAATTTAGCAGAAAAAGAACTGGTTAACCTTGTTAATCATTTTAAACGTTGGCCTGTCCTGCTGCTTGCAGAAAAAGTGGAAACTCATGAGTTGGCTAATCAATGCATGGAGCTCGGCTTTGAGATGTTTCAAGGTTATTTCTACGCAAAACCTGAAAAAATTTCAGGAAAGCGTGCTGATCCCGCCAAGTTATCACTTTTGAAATTGTTAACACTTGTAATGAGTGACAGTGATATAGAGGAAATTGATAAAGAGTTCAAACGTCAACCTGGACTAAGCTACAACCTGATGCGCATGGTGAATTCTGTTGCCTGCGGATTGCCGCAAAAAGTCAATTCCATTAAGCAGTCAATCATGTTGCTGGGACGCAAACAATTGCAGCGCTGGATTCAGCTTCTACTTTATACAACCGAAAGTTCCAGCAACAGTGACAGTATGGCAAATGCACTGCTGCAAACCGCCGCAGCACGTGGAAAGCTGATGGAACTTATTGCAACGGTTGAACGCCCGCACGACAAAAATCATCAGGAAAGAGCTTTCATGGTCGGTATTTTGTCTTTATTAGATACAGTTCTCGGAATAGACATGCAACAAATTATCAATAAATTAGGCATACCGGAAGATATGAGCCAAGCATTACTGAGCCGGGAAGGTCGTCTGGGTCAGGAACTAAAATTGATTGAGGCCAATGAAACTGGCGAAGTAACCATTATTCGATCGCTATTGAAAGAATTGGGATTCTTAGATCTGGGTGAATTAACCAACCTGGAACTTGAAGCATTAGGCTGGGTGAACAGGATTGGCGAGGCAACTAATTAGCAGAAGCAATGAAGATTGATAAAAACCTACTGGTAAAACATGACAGACAAAGCGCCCGAAAATGATGAGTTGAGTTTGCATTCAGGTACCGAGCTTGAGACTGACGTTAACAACAGAATCTATAACGTAGCGGTAGATGAATACTTTTTAAATATCAAAAGTGAATTGAATCAGATTGATCGACTAGTAAACGACGCAGTCACGCATCTAATGATCAATTTTGAATATATCAATGAACTATCAAAATCTCAACATGAAGCAATTCTGGACATTAAAAAACTATCGGCATCCAGGAATAACAAATCGGTTCTGGAGTTACTTAATAAGCAAATAGTGATTACCGATAAAAATGAGCAAGAACTTCAATCTGTACTGACCGCTTTGCAGTTTGGCGATTTAGTTTCTCAACTACTTGCGCACACGACAAAGCAAATTGACACATTAAAAAATACTTTGCAACATATTGATTATATTAGAAACACAAGTGATAGCGAGAAATATAAACAGGGAAACAACAATGAAATTTCTATGGCAGTGCAACTGGCTGTAACAAAAAAAACAAATAAGCCAGTCGTGCAGCATGAAGTACAAAAAGGCGAAATAGAGCTATTTTAATCGTTTACATTGAGATTTTAATTTTTAGATTTCAAGCTATATTCATTTAATTAGCACAAGGAGCAAGTAGATAAATATGGGCAAGACAATTCTGACTGTGGATGATTCGGTTTCAATTCGCCAAATGATTTCATTCACTTTAAAAGGTGCAGGCTATGAAGTAACAGAAGCAGTTGACGGTCAAGACGCGCTGGATAAAGCCCAACGTGAAACTTTTAATCTTGTATTAACCGATATCAACATGCCTCGCATGGACGGACTGAAATTGCTTGAGAAACTGAGAGGCTTAACGCCTTACAAAACCATACCAATCCTAATGTTAACAACTGAGTCTTGCAGTGAGATGAAAGCCAGAGGCAGAGATGCCGGAGCAACCGGGTGGTTGGTTAAGCCGTTCAATCCCAAAAGTCTACTGGAAATCATTAGCCAGGTTACAAAATAAATTTAAAAATGAGTACAGAGCTTGAGCAATTTTATGAGGTATTTTTTGAAGAATCCTCAGAATTACTTGCAGAAATGGAAGCGTGCTTGCTTGGACTGGATCTTAGTTCCCCAGACCCAGAGGATTTAAATGCTATCTTCCGTGCCGCACATTCTATCAAGGGTGGTGCAGGCACATTTGGTTTTACAGACATGACGGAGATGACGCATATGCTGGAGTCATTGCTTGACAAGTTACGTAAAGGTGAAATTGAAATTCGCAGCGAGATGATCGACACCTTTCTTAGGGCAGGCGATATTATCAAAGGACAGTTAGCTGCGCACAGAGGCGACGGTGCAGCCGATGAAGCTGCGGCGGCAGAGGTCAGTAATGAATTGAAGCAATTTTCCGAAGAAACTACTGAAGCGCTTAATATCGATAAAGAGTCAACGTCATCGACTACAGAACAACCAGATCACAAGCCTAATGAAGCGAAAAATGTTGTTGTAGAATCCCTGCCTGCTACCTCAAAAACTGAACAAGTGAGTTTTAATATTGAGTTTTCAAGTAGTGGCATTAATTCGAAATCACTAGAAAACCTGTTTTCCAACTTGAGTGACCTTGGAAAGTTCGAGAAGCTTCTGGTCTCGGATAAAGAGCAGAATTGCAAATTAAGACTCACAACCTATACCTGTGAAGAAAATATTTGGGAAGCATTGGCTTTTGTTGTAAACCCCTCTCAACTAAAGATAGAAAAAGCGTCCCAAACCGAGGCCCACACATCCACAAAACTTGACGTTTCCAGCTCAATCCAAATAGACGAAATAACTTCAGACAAACCAAGTAAGACGGCGGTGGAAACAGAAAACAGTGCTTGCGAGCCTTATGGTTTTTTCTCTGGCGCGCCTGCCGCACCCATCGAAACTGAAAAAAAAGTAAAAACCGAATCACATTCAGATCCTTCAGTTGAACAAAACATTTTGGAAGAAAAGAGCTTTCCTACGGACACAATTAATTCTTTACCGATCCAAAAGCAATCAAAACCAAATGCGCCGACAACTGAAACAACTTCCATTCGAGTCAGTATTGAGAAAGTGGATCAAATGATCAATCTTGTAGGGGAACTGGTTATTACCCAGGCGATGCTTGCACAGACCGCTTCTGAAGTTGATCCGGTAATTTATGAAAAACTTAATAATGGAATGAATCAGTTAGAACGTAATACACGTAACCTGCAAGAAGCGGTAATGTCGATACGTATGTTGCCAATCAGCTTTGTCTTTAGCCGTTACCCAAGAGTAGTGCACGATTTGGCATCCAAACTCGATAAAAAAGTTGAGTTAAAAACAGTCGGCGAAGGCACTGAACTGGACAAAGGTCTAATTGAAAAAATAGCAGATCCATTGACACACCTGGTTAGAAACAGCCTTGATCACGGTATTGAGCTACCTGAAAAAAGAATCGCAACTGGTAAGGTGGCAAAAGGAACCATCACATTACGGGCATTTCATCAAGGCGGCAGTATCGTGATTGAAGTCGGAGATGATGGTGCTGGCTTAAACCGTGAAAAAATTATGGCAAAAGCAACAGAGCGAGGCATATCGATTCACGAGGGAATGTCTGATCAAGAAGTCTGGATGCTCATCTTTGAACCCGGTTTCTCAACAGCCGAAAAAGTGACAGATGTTTCAGGGCGTGGAGTCGGCATGGATGTTGTGAAACGTAACATTAAGGATATGGGTGGGCGTATTGAAATTGACTCGGTACAAGGTGTTGGAACCCGTATTACAATCCGCTTGCCGCTCACACTCGCAATTCTAGACGGATTATCTGTCGCTGTCGGTGATCAGATGTTTATTGTGCCGCTAACCTATATCACCGAATCACTGCAAATCAAGAATACAGACATCAAAACAGTGAACGGTGTCGGCCGCGTAGTACACGTACGTGGAGACTATTTGCCGGTTATTGCCTTACACGAAATCTTTAATATCAAGCCCAATGCCACAAGAATCGAAGACGGCATTCTTATCATTCTGGACGCAGAAGGACACAAGGCCGCAATGTTTGTTGATGCACTGATTGGACAGCATCAGGTAGTGATCAAGAGCTTAGAAAACAACTACCGAAGAGTAATGGGCGTTTCGGGAGCCACAATTATGGGAGATGGAAAAGTAGCGCTCATTCTCGATACTACCGGCTTGGTAATGGCATCACATAAAGACTCATTATAATTCGAAATATTAAGATCAAATTTACTATGGAAAAAATTAAAGGAGGAAGATACAGCATGTCGCTACAACAAACTGTAACATCAATCGATTCAGTAAGCTCAGCTGCAAACCAAGTACTGAATGAATTCCTGACTTTTCGCTTGGGAAATGAAGAATATGGAATTGACATACTTAAAGTTCAGGAAATTCGGGGCTATGATGCAATTACACAAATTGCTAACTCGCCCGAATTCATCAAAGGTGTCGTAAATCTTCGGGGTATTATTGTTCCGATTATTGATATGCGCATTAAATTCAAACTTGGAGTGGCTGAATACGATCAATTTACAGTTGTGATTATTCTGAATGTTTCTGGACGCGTTATGGGAATTGTAGTTGACGGTGTTTCAGATGTAATCAATCTTGACATAGATCAGGTGCGAGCCACACCTGATTTTGGTTCAGTCATAGATACTAAATACATCATGGGTCTGGGCACAGCGGATGAACGCATGCTAATTCTGGTCGATATCGAAAAGTTGATGACAAGTGAAGACATGGGATTGGTTGATCAAACGTTGAATTAGCATTTCTTATTATCATTGATTAGATAGATTAAAGGAGAAGTTGGATGTTTGACAATATGACAATAAAGTCACGCTTGATAATGATGATAGGCACACTGTCATTACTGCTGGTCAGTATTGGCGGCATAGGTCTGTATGGTATAGATCAGTCAAATCAAGGACTAAAGACAGTCTATGAGGATCGGACAGTTCCAGCGGTGGATTTGGCCACCGTACTCGATCGAATGCAGCGAACCCGTCTCAATGCAGTGGTGGCCGCTAATTTGAGAAGTGACGCTGCGGCCAAAGAACGCACTCAAATGACAATGGAACGTGATGCGGAAATCGACAATGTATGGAAAAAATACATTGTTACAACATTGACTGCTGAAGAGGAAAAATTTGCCAATACTTTTACTCGACAATGGGAAGTGTATAAAGAATCACGCGACCGGACTATGATGCATGCAATGGCGGGTAATTTTGATGCAGCCATCGAAAACGCCAACGGAGATGCCGCACCGAAGTTTGACGCTGTGCATGAAACCATATTCGATTTGATAACGTTACAAGGACGCGTAGCTGCACAGGAATATGCACAGGCGCAAGATAACTTTAACAACATTTTCATGATATCCAGCGTGTCGATTGTAATGGGCGTCATTCTGGCAGTTGTGATCGGCATAATGCTGATCCGCACAATTGTCGGATCAATCAATGAAGCAGTTTCAGTTGCCAATGCAGTTGCATCGGGTGATTTGACCAGTCGCATTGAAGTGAGCTCAAACAATGAGACAGGCCGTTTAATGCATGCACTGAAACAAATGAACGATAATTTAGTAGAGCTGGTAGGAAAAGTACGTACAGGCACAGATTCTATCTTCACTGCATCAAGTGAAATTGCATCTGGCAATTCGGATCTGAGTCAGCGTACTGAAGAACAGGCATCTAGCTTGGAGGAAACGGCCTCTTCCATGGAAGAATTGACTTCTACTGTCAGGCAGAATGCTGACAATGCACGCCAGGCCAATCAACTGGCTTCGGGCGCATCCGAAGTTGCGGTAAAAGGTGGTGCTGTGGTTGGACAAGTTGTACAAACCATGAGTGCAATCAATGACAGCTCCAAGAAAATCGTTGATATCATCAGTGTTATTGACGGCATTGCATTTCAGACAAATATTCTGGCATTAAACGCAGCTGTTGAAGCAGCTCGTGCAGGCGAACAAGGTCGGGGCTTTGCTGTTGTGGCTACCGAAGTACGTACATTGGCACAACGCTCTGCTGCAGCTGCCAAGGAAATCAAAGAATTAATCAGCGACTCTGTCAGCAAAGTTGAAGATGGTACCAAGCTTGTCGATGAGGCAGGTGCCACAATGAATGAAATTGTTAATGCGGTCAAGCGCGTGACAGATATCATGGCTGAAATTTCTGCAGCATCACAAGAGCAAAGTTCAGGTATTGAAGAGGTAAATCAGGCTGTGACGCAAATGGATGAAGTAACGCAACAAAATGCCGCATTGGTTGAAGAAGCGGCTGCCGCGGCAGAATCCATGCAGGAACAGGCACAGAACCTGCTCCAGGCCGTATCTTTATTTAAACTGAGCGGTGGTATGGAGTCTGCACCTGTCAGAAGAAATAACCGCCAGGCAACTGTAACCAAATTACCAAATCGTGGAAAACCAACTAACATTGTAATTAGCAAAGACAAAGATACTCAACTTATCTCAGGTTCGCCCAGGCCTCGCAGAGCAGCATCGGGGGGCGGCGAAGATTCTTGGGAAGAGTTCTAAGAAGACAATAGGAACTAACAAGTAATTACCCGTAGCTTTGAGGATGATATAAAAAATGCGCATATATTCCTCAGAGCTACGGGTGAGAACTTCCATTCATTCTGCATTAATCTGAAATCGTCCTGTTTAAATTTTACTTTCCATAATTTTCAGAAAATTTGTAAAAATAAAGGTTATGAAAGCCAAGCCACCTGTCAGCAATATTGAATATAGTCTTATCAACGACAAATTAATATTGTCTACGACTGATGCTAAGAAGGCTATCACTTATGTCAATCAACAATCTATTGAGGTGAGTGGAGTCACCAATGATGAATTATTGGGTAAAGCACACAATATTGAGCATCGTCCTGAAAGGCGACCCGAAACTTTCACATATTTATGGAAAACACTTAAGGACAGAAAGTCCTGGACTGATTTAATTAAAAATCGACGCAATAATGGCGACATCGTTCTCACGGATTTTATGAGGAAGATTCAAACGCTGCTTCGGATGACTATCGGCAAACATATTGCAAAAGCACTCTTTTTACCGATGCTCCTGTTATTCAGCGTTGCTCTTGCTGGTTGGTGGAACTGTATTCCGTCTATAGTTGCTCCGTGGCTAAATAATTTCATATCGGTAGCAACCATTGGCGCGGGGTTAGTAATAAGCTTCAGGATCTATAGCATCACTCAAGCATGTACTGAAACCTTTGCAGGAAGCCATTAATCTGACGAATTTTCTAGCTTCAGGCGATTTAAATGCCCAACTCTCTACAATGTATAGTGATGAACTTAGTGGACTATTCCAAGCATACAACAAAATGAGCATCAATTTGAATGCCACTATTCTGGAAGTGTGAAACTGTGATGAAACGGTGCGTCAAACGGCCAGCAAAGTTGCTTCAGGCAATCAAAATTTATCTCAACGCACAGAAGATCAAGCGTCATCACTTGAGGAAACATCTAAAAGTAATAGTGCCTTCGATTAATAACGTTACTGAGATTATGTCTGATATCACTGCTACTTCGCGACAACAGTGCTTAGGTATCAAACTAATCAATCAGGCAGTCACACAAATGGATGGAGAGATGCAACGAAATGTAACGGTTGTTGAAAAGACTGTTGCCTCTGCCGAATTTGTGGAAGATCAGGCTCATGAAGTAACCAGCGCAATTTCAATTTTCAAAGTTGGAAAAACTGCTCACAATCTCAATACGGCAATAGCTCAGCCAGCACCCTCCAAAAAGAAAAATTCTGCATCAATTTTTGTCATATTGGACCAACAGAATTCGGAGAATAAAAAGATTGTAAACAGTGGATGAACTCCTGAGAATTCGACAGAAGCCCTTTCGCTTTGCTTTCTGCTGAATACAATACCGTAGAATTGGTTACAACATACAAGCATAGAATATCTTAACAACAATAAAATACTAAATAATGTCACTTAAATATTATGCTCGCGCAAGTGATTGGTTGATTTCACTCATAATTTCGTTGCTACATAAACCGGATAACAGTTTTTCGCAATAAGTACTCATGCCACATGAATCACATAACAAATTGTTATTATTATAATAATTATCGATTTAAATAACGAATCTTTAATTTCTCATTATGATCTTAATACTGAATTAAAGAAAAACATGAAGCAATTTACAAACACAACGTGTCTTTTTATCACCATCAACCTAGATGAAGAATTGAATTCTGACTTATATCAATGACAGCATGTATCAATAAATTGAGTGTTTTATGAACAAGATACTGGTTGGCAGTGCAAAAGATCAAAGGAATGCTGAGCATGAATACGAATTCACATTGCTTGATTTTGAACGCATAAAGAATCTGATATATAAGCGGGCGGGTATAACACTGTCATCCAGTAAATATAATATGGTGTACAGTCGGCTTTGCCGGCGCCTTCGTATCAATGGATGCAATACTTTCAAAGAATATCTGAATTTTCTGGAACGTGTAAATTCCTCAGAATGGGAAGGATTTACCAATGCATTAACAACCAACCTGACTTCATTTTTTCGGGAACAGCATCACTTTCCTATTCTTGAGCAGCATGTAAAAAATCGCAAAAATCAAAATAAAATTCACCTCTGGTGCAGCGCCTCATCAACAGGTGAAGAGCCTTATTCAATGGCTATGACCATGGTACAAGTTTTCAAAACGTTTTCACCACCCGTGCACATACTTGCAACAGACCTAGATACCAATGTGTTATCAAAAGCTGAGTCAGGCATCTACCCGCTAGAACGATTAGAAAAGTTGCCCAAAGATAAGCTTAAAAAATTTTTTCTAAAAGGCAAAGGTACAAATACAGGCACTGCAAAAGTTAGGCCGGAGTTACGTGATTTGATTACTTTCCGGCAATTGAATTTATTAGATGATACATGGCCAATTCGAGGGCCGTTTGATGCGATTTTTTGTCGCAACGTAATGATTTATTTTGACAAAAATACACAGTACAAAATTTTGAAAAAGTTTGTGCCGTTACTTTCCCAAGATGGATTGTTATTTGCAGGGCACTCTGAAAGTTTCCAGCATGCAGCTGATTTAATTAAACTACGTGAAAAAACAGTTTACGAACTGGTTAAAAAATAACGGAATCCGGAGTATGCATGGCTGAAATCTTTGATGATCATACGGCAACCAACTTATATTTTGATAAATATTTTAATACTCAAGCGGTTAAACTCTTACCTGGCGAATATTATGTAACAAAAAAAGACATACTTTTGGTCACGGTACTTGGTTCGTGTGTTGCTGCATGTATCCGTGACAGGCAGAGCGGCCTGGGTGGCATGAATCATTTCATGTTACCTGAAAATGGTTCAAGTTCAGATCTGCCTCTAAATCCTTCTGCGCGATATGGAACCTATGCAATGGAGATTCTGATCAATCGGTTATTAAGGCTCGGCGCACTACGCACAAATCTGGAAGCCAAAGTCTTTGGTGGCGGTAATGTCATAAGCGGGCTTACCATGGCAAATGTAGGCCAACGCAATGCTGATTTTGTTCTAAATTTCCTAGAAACCGAGAAAATTCCCGTAACTGCACAAGATCTGGTAGATATCTATCCCCGAAAAGTTTATTTCTTCCCAAAATCAAATAAGGTTTTAGTCAAGAAATTGAAGAGCGTTCGTAATAATACAATTACAGAGCGCGAAAAAGACTATAGCAAACAGCTGAACAATTCCACTAGTAAAGGGGGTGAAGTGGAGCTTTTTTCTTAACTTTGTATTCAACCTTCTATGGTGCGGAGCTAGATATGCACAAAATTCGAGTTTTGGTAGTAGATGATTCAGCGCTTGTACGCAAAATGTTAACAGAGATTATCAACAGTCAAGCGGATATGGAAGTCATTGGCGCAGCACCGGATCCCCTGATCGCCAGAGAAATGATACGCGAACTGAATCCTGACGTATTAACGCTGGATGTTGAAATGCCAAAAATGGATGGCCTTGATTTTCTGGAAAAGTTAATGCGTTTAAGGCCAATGCCTGTATTAATGATTTCCACTTTAACCGAGAGAAGCTCCGATGTAACCTTTCGTGCGCTTGAATTAGGCGCAGTTGACTTTGTAGCAAAACCTAAAATTGATATTGTATCCGGTCTGCAGGCATACACCGATCAAATAGCAAATAAGCTTCGAATAGCTAAACAGGCTCGAATCACACGCCATAGTTTCGTCACGCAGCCAAATACCGTAACAAGAAATGAAGCATCCCCAATACTGCCTAAGCGAATTAGCTCAACCGAAAAATTGATCATTGTTGGTGCATCGACAGGTGGTACTGAAGCATTAAAAGATTTTCTCATACAATTGCCACCCGATTGCCCGGGTATTCTTATCGCCCAACATATGCCTGAAACATTTACCAAATCATTTGCAGATCGGCTTGACAAGTTATGTAGAATCAGTGTTGCCGAAGCACAAGGCGATGAACGTGTATTGCCTGGGCATGCTTTTATCGCACCCGGACATTCTCATCTTCTTCTTAAGAGAAGCGGTGCCAATTATATGACTGAGTTAAGTCGAGGAGAACCTGTGAATCGACACAGGCCATCGGTCGATGTTCTTTTTCGTTCAGCAGCAAAAATTGCCGGAAAAAATTCCATAGGCGTGATTATGACTGGCATGGGTAAAGATGGCGCTCAAGGGATGTTAGAAATGCACAAGGCCGGCGCTTATAATTTTGCACAGGATGAAGCCACTTGTGTTGTTTATGGCATGCCGAAGGAAGCCGTGATGGCGGGTGGTGTGGATGAAA
Organism: Nitrosomonas aestuarii; assembly: GCF_003046585.1. Taxonomy (GTDB): domain Bacteria; phylum Pseudomonadota; class Gammaproteobacteria; order Burkholderiales; family Nitrosomonadaceae; genus Nitrosomonas; species Nitrosomonas aestuarii. Next base: position 78,201 of record NZ_QAAE01000010.1, read on the forward strand.
TTATTCCACTGCAGGATATGGCAAGAAAAGTGTTATCAAAAGCTACCAGCATAGGCGTACAGGCTGTTCGTGTTTAAAATATTTGCAGCAGCATGTGTTTCAGATAGATTAAACCCATTTGACGACAAACAGAAAGTAGTACTGGCGTTTACGGTTAAATAATAGCTTTAAAAAACAATTTCCTGTCATAAAAAAACACGAAATGACAGCATGAATGGTGGAATTTAATTATGCGGATAATTTTCCTGTCTATAAATTACAAGAAAATTCTACTTTTGACTTCGGTTATTTATCGGGGGGATTACCATTAATATCGAAGCACCCTTAAATCTATTAAGAATATCAATTGGTTGATTTTCTCGATTGATTTGGTATGATTCAGCTAATTATCAATAGATTTAACATAGATTATGCAGTATGCAAAAAAAATATATGTTTTTTTGATATGTATCCTGTGTTCGATACTAATCGTCGGATGTGGTTCTCTACCCGATAAAAAAGCGAGTAATTATCAAGCTCAATCTAAACAGCTAGAAAAATATCCCGCCAATAAAGCTATCATCCACAAATTGTATTATCAACATAAAAAATGGGAAGGTGTGCGTTATCAATTGGGTGGCCTGAGTAAATCAGGCATTGATTGCTCGGGATTTGTTCATTTAACCTACAAATCTAAACTTGGCATGCAACTGCCAAGAACAACACGTCAACAATCAAGATTAGGGAAAGAAATTCACAGACATGAATTAAAGGCAGGTGACCTTGTTTTTTTTCGGACCGGTCCAACATCAAAACATGTTGGGATTTATATAGAAAAAAACAAATTTCTACATGTTTCTCAAAAAAAAGGCGTTACAATATCGCATCTGGATAACGTATACTGGAAGGCCAAATACTGGAAATCTGTAAGAGTATGATTTTGTACTTATTTAATGCACAGATTAGTGTTTTTTATCTCCCCGGTCTTGCTTTTTAGAATTTTCATCACGACAATGTGAGTCATCCTGACATACATTCCTTCTTTTTCGGTAAAACCGAGTTTTTTACATTTTTCGACGCCTTTATTCATGATATTGATAGACGTTTTCTTGGCTTCATTAAATAGCTTTGCATTTTTGCGTCCAAAACCACACTAAATCCAATGAAACCAGGATTAATCCCGATTCTAATATAAACAAGCACACATCAATACAACAGGAATACTATTTATCCGAGCTTTGTTAACACTCTATTAAGGTGGTGGCACTTATGTTTAGGCGATAATCTGTCATTATTGCTCGTTACAGATTTTGTCGATTACGTTAGGACAGAAAGAGAAGAACACAAATTTGAATATGGTTTTTTGAAGGAATCTGATGAGAAAAGAACTTAAGCAATCTTTACAAAGAAATGAAATTTTGATTCGTGGACTTTTTATGCTATTTTTTCTTGTGATCTACAGCATTTCAAAATTTCTCATCATTGGCATTATGTTCTTCCAGCTCGCTGCTATCTTACTCACTGAAAAACCAAACGAACAAATACTCAAATTTTCGCAAAGTTTGAGTGTTTATATATACCAGATTGTTCAATTCCTATCGTTTAATAATGAACAGCGTCCCTTTCCGTTTAGAAAATGGCCTGATGGTACAACAAGTTCATCCGTTGAGGTCAAGTCAGACTAAAATGAACTAATGAACTTACACCTTCAAGCAGTCAGGTTCAGTAAGGGCAGACAGAGTCAATCTAATTTATAGAACGCATCTGCATGCAGTATAAGTAACATTACAGACGCACCGGCAGCCTCATTTAAGTCCTCGAATTCGAGCTTCAACTCCCAAGCAAAATTGTTCTTAACAGTTCATTTCACTTTTACCAAACGCATAACGCGATCATAAACACCAAGATAATTATTGATCATAGTTACCATGCTAAATTCAGCGTTAATTTTTTGTCGTGCCGACTTACCATGCGCCTCCAACAATTGAGGATTATTATAATATGTCAGAATAGCTTCCATCAGGTCTGTTGTATTGTTGGGTGCGATTAACATACCGGTTCGTGCCTCTTCGACTAGCTCAACATTTCCACCAACACGTGTTGCTACAACAGGTAGCCCACTGGACATGGCCTCGAGAATAGTATTTGAGATACCTTCGCCCAGAGAAGGCAACACAAACACATTCATCATACGCATAAACTCCGGAATGTCAGAACGCTCACCCGGGAACCAGACAATATCTTCTGCATAAGCTTTCTGCACTAAACTTACACATTCGTCACGGGCACTCCCGTTACCAACAATTATCAGTCGTAAATATTTACGAGCATCCGGCATTTTTTCGAGAATAAGTAAAAAAGAACGCACCAGATTCGGGTAATCCTTTACTGCTTCTAATCTCCCTACACTTCCGATTACAAATGTATTTTCTGTAAAAAAATCTTTCGGACTCAGTTCACAATTCTTTGGTACCCCAGGAGAAAACCGATGGTTGTCAACACCATTATAAATTTGGCTAATACGATTCGACGACACACCAAGCAAATTGACCAACCAGGCTTCCAAATCTCTACTAACAGTAATGAAATGGTCTACAAATGGGTAAATTATTTTACGTAGCAAATTATATTTATAATTTTCGCCTTTTAGGTCTGAAATATCACGACCATGTTCACTGTGTATACGTACTTTAATTCGTGCTGCAACAGCTATTAACTGCGCTTCTAAAGCTGCAAGATTTCGTGTATGCACTATATCGGGCTTCAGTTCACGAAGCACTTTAAAAAGTTTGTAATATAACTTTATGTCATATCCCGCACGTTTATTTAAAGCAATTATTTCGACATCTTCTCTGATTATTCGATATCTATAATCTGTATAATTTTCAAGGCAGATAATAACGTGGCGATAACGCTCCCGCGGAATCTTGTTAATCAGATTTACTAATCCATTTTCTAGTCCACCGACATCAAGACGATGAATAATATGCGCTATTAATGGCGGGTTTTTCATAGCTGAATCATTACAAGTCAGAAGCTAACTTAGTGTTGTAGTTAAATGTTTCCCGCAATCAATGGAATTACACAAAATTTCAGTATAAAACAGCGTTACTGTTCGCTGATATCTTCCAAGCCATTTAAAATCGCAGGCAACATATCGGTAAGAAACTGTTGAAGTACAGGGATTGCCTCATCCGGTTGCACTTCATAGGGTGCGGCAATTATAATCTCTGTCCCCATATCATTACTGGACAATAATCTATTTCTAGCCAACAGGGCTTTAGCCATATACGGATTGATAGTCTCATCGCCACCCAAAACATACCAGTTCCAGACCAACAAGTTGTGAGAGTGAGAACGTAGTTGAGTCTGACGAATTGTTACATCACGAGAATTAATCATAACTGATCGTTTAGCCTCGGATATTTTTCTCCAAGGAGAGTCCATTTCCAGTACCAGTACATTGCCAGAACTAATTAGCTCATTACCTTGTCGTTGATTATAGTAGTAGGTTACATACAAGCTAATCATCTCGTTTTCATTATTGACATAGTGCTGTTCAAATCTCCCTGGTTCACCAATATAAATTGGCTTCCAGTCTGATACCGAATTACTGGCAATATGCCATTTATTATCTGGAAGGTAAAAACTGAATTCTTGTTGCACATAATCCTCATCCTCTTCCAGATAGGTCGCATAAATGGGCCAAATTGATGTAATAATTAATGTCGCACAAGTAATTAAAATCGTTTTCTTATTGGAAACAGAGTTGTTTCGGGTTTTTGTCAATTGTTTTTCAGAGTAATCATTATTGATTATTTCACTGCTGTCCTCGCGCCATAATGATCCTACCCAGAATAACAGCAGCATAACAAAACCAAAAAAAACCCATCCATAAATGAGATGGTCTACACCGACAGCTAACTGCATATCGCTTAAATGCCCGGTCATTACGATTAAATAGGCACGAACACCATTGGCCAAAATGGGCACAACAATTGAAAAAGCAATAAATATCAGTCGCCTGCTTAAACTCCGATATGTCAAATACGCATACAGTGTCCCTAGGGTAACTGATGCAATTAAATAACGTAATCCGCTGCAGGCTTCTACTACAGACCAGTTTCCAGTTGGAAGTGAAAAAAATGTGCCCTCCCTATAAACAGGTATACCACTCAATTGTAGTGCGTTAACCGTAAAATCAGCTGTGAAATTAATCAGCGGCGGTATTAGAACATCACCAAACGGAACCGCAAAAAAAAGATAAACCAAAGGAAAAGCCATAGCAAACATGACCCTGTAGCCCATAATAACCGCCACAACAGCCGGCAACATAGCAACAAGAGCATATTGGGCCAACACCTGAACACTAGCCAGCTCTGATATCAACCAGAGGAAACCCAATACACACAAACCAATAAGCGCTGTTGGACTTGGTTGTTGATCGAGCGCAACAATACTCTTTCTTTTGGTCCAGATCAGATAAATAACAAACGGCAGTATAAGAAAACCATGCGCATAAGTCTCCGACCGATACCAAGTTGCAACCATAGACCAAGCCGTCATATGATAAAATATCATAATTCCGGCAACAGCCAAAATCGTCATTAGAGCAGCCAGACTGATGGGGTTCCGATTTAAATTTTCAGTAGAACTCAAAGTATTCATGCGGGGTTTTTGCCTTCTAAAAAATAAACAGTTTGTCTAACGGATTTTGGTTCTCCCAATTTCAGTTTCAACAGTTTAGAAAACTGCTATTTTTTTTAAAAATACATTTAACAAAAAATAAAACTTAACCCAGGTTTTTAACAATATATGGGCCAATCAGATTAGCCATTGATAACGGCAATTTCTGCCAAGCCTGAATAAAAATCTTATATTTAGGATTAGAGGGATTATGGCTTGGCACTTGCGAAGATTTAATAAATTGATATTCATAATGTAGCGGCTGTGCTTCAAATCCCCAGTTTTTTTTGAAGCTATATGATCCAGAGTCACGCTTACTACGACCAAAGTCAAACGTCTTATAACCCCTTTCACAGCTACGCCTCATAAGTTCCCAGTACATAAAATCGTTAGCAGCCAGTTTTCTCGCATCATCTGTCCCCCCCCCATAATAAGGCAATACCTCATCCCGAAAATAAAAACTCATCACACTGCTGATTGTTTTACCATCTTTAGTAATTGTCAGAAGTTCACAGTCCTCAGCAAATATTTCCTTAAGCAACTGAAAATATTTTTTTGCAAAAACAGGGGTACCTAGTCGATGTACACTACGCGAATAAGCGTAAAAGAAACGCTCAACATCTTCGTCAACCACAGCTCCAAGCTCGTATTTAAGGCCTTTGCGCACCATTGCACGTTGTTTACGCGGTATTGCCAACAAATTCTTCTCGACATCTGGGTCGATTGCCTTGCGAAAGGTAACATGGAGATCTTTGCGCGGCCAATCAGGATGCACAGGACGGATATTACGATACTCCAGATAATCAACCTTTTTCTGAAGTGCCAGCTCCTTCGCTGCCCATTCAAGCTCTTTTCGTACAATATCGCTATTTGCTGCTATACCACCATAAACACAAAATGGCAAAGAACTGAGAGAATGCCCGAAAAGAAAACTGTTGATCTCTGCTAAAGGCAAAACGCCTTGAATTTCTCCATTGCTTTCTGCATACAAAAACCGGGTTTGATGATTAAATGCCTGCTCAATAACATTTTTCCACCCAGCTCGATGGAAAAATGTTGCTTCAGGACATATCTCGACAAACCGATCCCAGCGCACCTTGTCTTTCGCTTGCATTTCATGGATGGACACTTGCATCGCAGGATCATCAGAATGAGATATTTTATTTAACGCATTCATTTTCAACGACGACCCTTATCTACAAGAAAAATTTTGTCCATCCTATCCCATTTAAAGTCATGTGTAAGCGTTCTGAGTCTTTCTTCCATACGATGCAAATTAAGATAATGCCGGAAACGGGTTTTATAACCAATGCCAATTTGACGTGGTTGTTTATCATCAATTTCCCAAGGGTGAAAATAAAAAATTGCAGCACGAGATTCAACAGTATTTAATCTATTGATAAACCATTTAGAAACCGAATATGGCCAAAAACGAAAATAGCCGCCCCCACCCGCGGGCAAATTCCGTCCCCATAAACGCACTGTCGTTACGGGCAATTCTAGTATTCCATCTTCACCTCTTGGATAATTTGCGAACCTTGGTGCATCGGGCATGCCATAATGATCATGTTGTACTGGATAAATGCTTGAACTATATAGATACCCAGCTTCAGCCAAGCGATCCAAAGCCCATAAATTATTGTTGTTGATTGAAAAACTCGGTGCGCGATAGCCTTGTACAACCTGACCGCTGATATCTTCTAAAAGCATTTTACAGCGACTAATATCCTCCTTAAATTCCGACTGAGTAAGGTCTGTAACACGCGCATGCCCCCAACCATGGCTTGCCAATTCATGGCCATTGTCAACCATGCGCCTGATCATTTTCGGGTAGCGCTCTGCAATCCATCCTAAGGTAAAAAACGTCGCTTTAATTTGTTTCTCATCCAGTAAGTTCAGTATTCTGTCCATGCTGCTTTCTATTCTGCATGGAATGCGGTCCCACGATTCCCGAGGAATATGCTTTTCGAAAGCCGAAACCTGAAAATAATCCTCTACATCAATCGTCATAGCATTACTTACTTGATTCATGATTTATCTCTTTTAAGATGATGATCTTTAACACTACCAAAGGATATATTCTGCTTTAGCAGATCCAAAACAAAAAGCACGGATTTTTCCATTCTGATTAACCGACTTTCCATTTTCTCCAAATCAATTTTTTCAGAACTTACTTGCAACGAGTCGACAGAGGAATGTTCCGATTTGTAATCTGAGACGAGTTGATTAGCATCAAATTCCTGTTCAAAATCATCAATAACTTCATTGACGTCTTTTTTGCCAAAGTGATGTAACTCTTCCAGACACCCCATCATCAACATCCTGTCACACAACAAATTGATTTTTCGCGGAATTCCACCTGTATACTTATATATCAAACGATAGGCATCCTCATCAATTACAGGATCATTTTTCCATCCAGCTGTTGTTAATCGATGTTCAATATAGGCTTTTGTTTCCTGTTCATCCAGAGGCCCCAGATGATAAGTTGCAATTACTCTTTGTCTTAACTGTTGCATATTTTGATGCAACAATGTTCGTTTGAATTCTGGTTGACCGAGTAAAAATGTTTGTAATAACGATGCTTCGTCAGTTTGAAAGTTAGATAGCATTCGTAATTCTTCAAGCGTTTCAGAAGACAGATTTTGCGCCTCATCGACAACCAGCAATACACGCTTTCCCTGTTGATCGCATTGACGAAGAAACTGTTCAAGATTGAGCAGCAAAACAGCTTTGCTTACATCAGCATATTTCAGACCAAATGCAGCAGCCACCAGTTTCAAGATATCTTTTGAATCTATATGTGTGCTAACAATCTGAATTGCTATTATCTTTTCTGACTCCAGTCTACGAAAAAGATTACGCATCAACGTTGTTTTACCTGCACCAACTTCTCCTGTCAGAACTATGAATCCTTCTCCTTGTGAAAGTCCATACTCCAGATAGGCCATAGCCCTCTTATGGCCCTTACTTCCATAAAAGAAACTCGGGTCCGGTTTTATTTGAAACGGTTTGGCATTAAAACCGTAAAACGATTCATACATTCGTTCAATTCCATTAAAAATTCTTGGTTAAGGAAACTGTAACAGCATTGGCAGAGAGATCAACATTCTGATTTCCAAACTGTATATTAGAGATACGATCGATACGTTGATATTGCAACATGCCTATTAAATCAGATGTAAAATTTTTTGTAACATTCGCAGCAAAAACTAAATTGTCATTCGTTCTATTGACGGACGAAAAATCGAACCTTACAAAACTAAAATTCAAATTAACATTTGTTCTCGGCGAGAATCTATAACGCCACGCAACATTACCGCCTGTTTGTTTCGTATCATTAAAAAACAACGGAAAACCCAGCAAATCAGTATCCAGTTCTTCAGCAGAATAAGGTTTTCGTGACAATCGAAATAAATTGAGCGTCAAATCATTTTTTGAACCATTTAAGCCCACAGATGCATTAAAGCGTCTTTGCAAAAAAACGCGATTTGTTAAAAAATTGTTTAGTCCCAATAAATTTTGTGACCCAAACGCATTAAAATCGAACGCACCCACTGCACCAAATTGACCAGCCTGTTGATTCAATGTTGTAATATCCTCAACATATAGCAATTGCCATGTTGTCAAACGTGTTCTATAGTTAGCGTTAGCCGAATATGTATCACCAAAAAACCGTTGCCCGGCACTGAAATTTAAATCCGTCCGCTGATTGGGCGCCCAAACAAAGCCAACCGTCCATGTCGGACTACTTGGCTTACCCCTGATCGAAACAAAACTGTTTCTTTCATAACCCCCGGTTGCAGTCAATCCAAAACGCGGCGTTACTCTGTAAATAACGTTTGCAATATACCGCTCCATCTCAATCGTTCTGTTGACTCGACTCATTGTTGTATTGAGTCGTCGCTCTATATGAACAATTTGATTACTGTAATTCAAACCCCATCCAAGTTTTGCAAACGAACTCCCGCTATTCAAACTGGCCATAAAACTGTCTCTGTTGCTATTAAAAAACCCATTTGCGCCGGATTTTAAGATACCTTTGGTATATCGCAGTTCTGTTGTTGCTATATCCTGAAATCGATATCGAATATAAGGGCTTACACTATAAACTTGAATATTTGCGCGATTACCCGTCACAAAGACATTGTCTGTTGTCTGCGGCCCCAGTGGACTGATATTCTGTTGCAAAATACTTGCATTTCCATCTACAAAAAACAAATCTCTCAGTACTTCTGCAGTTCCCGTGGCATTGAGCCTATGCCTAATGCGCGTCAACTCAGTATTCCGGGCAAAAATCAAATTGTTCATGATGTAATTTGCATTTACTTCATAACGACGGCCCGTGCCAGTTAGCTGTAAGCCTGGATTGATTTGGGTAATCAAGTCACTCCCGCTAACCCCGGAACCACCAAAACCAACTCCACCTCCTCCGCCAATTATCCCGCCACCCAATCTAACATTATCTGTATAAGTCTCGCTGACAGTTAGCGTTGGCCTGAAATTTAGTTCAGATGCATCAACGTATGCTGAATGCGCCAGGAAATAAGAAAATACAACGCTAAAATAAAAAAAAAGATAATAGATAGATTGCTTAGTACAAAAACTCATGAGTAATAATACCCATAATACTCGCTGCTTGAGAAACTTCTGACTTTATTGTAGATTAGGTTAATATTAGACTTGGAGTTAAATTGGTCAAGGACATGATTAACGGCTTGCTGTGTTGTCCGTTCTGCTTCAACAACCAGCACAATTTGTCCCACACGTTCAGCCAGAACGCGTGCCTCACTCGTCAACAAAATAGGCGGCGCATCAAAAATCACGATTCTATCGTTATAACGCTGTGCAAGTTCTTCAAGGAGCATGGCCATAGTCTGACTAGCCAACAATTCGGTTGCGTGCGAATGTGATGTCCCAACTGTAATCAAGCTCAGTTTTTCCACGTTAGTTTTTATCATTACATCGGCAACGTCATTTGATTCACCTAGCAGTAACTCCATCAAACCTTTTTTATTTGTAAAGCCTAATAAATTTGGCATGGAAGGCCTCGCAACATCAGCATCAATCAGCAAAACCCGATGATCCATCTCGGATGCAATACTCATCGCCAAATTAACCGAGCAAAAACTTTTTCCTTCACCTGCAAGTGCACTGGAAATCATAATCAGATTATTATTTTTTTTTGTAAAGGCTTTTGTTAACAGAGGCCTTTTAATAATTCTGAATTGTTCTGCAATTTGTGTTTTACCCTTATCTGGGGTGACGATTCCCAAGCGGTGCAGTCTGTCAAGATCTATATTGATAAAATTTGTTTTAGCAGTTTCTTGTACATGGCGATCAATTAAATCAGTCTCGCTATCACGCAGAGCTTCATTTACTGGCATCGAAACCGACTTTGATTTCACATCATCCTTTTGTTCAACTTGTTCAGCAGCCTTTTCGAACTTGTTACTAACGCCTTTCTCAAGTTTACCAATTGCTTTTTCAATAATACTCATGTTGATCCTTGTGATTCAGTCAGGAAAGTTTCGCACATAATCTATTAAGCTAACCCAGATTATAAAAAGGCAGCATATCAACTATTCTGTCAATTTTTCTGAAATACAAAAGTAACATCGTGTACATTAGTCCCAAAAGCAAAATAGAAAAACTGAATATAAACAATCTTTGCTTTCGTTTAGCTTTCTGCTGGTCTGTCCATATCATTGGCACTGAACCTAACACAGGAATTCCAGTAACTTCACGTAAGTTATTCTGGCTATAGAACGCAGGTCTGATTTGGCTGATCACAAAAGCTACCGCGATACCTGCCAGTAAAGCGGCCAAAAATACAAATGAAAAGAACATGCGATGATTGGGCCCAGCAGGAATCTCGGGAACCTGTGGCGGATCAATAATCCTGAATGACAACAAACCCGACGCCGACGTCAATTCACCAGACATTCTTGCCGAAACACGACGTTCCAGTAGTCTTTCATAGTTTGCCTTATTAACATCGTAGTCACGATTAAGCTGGGTAAATTCTGCTTCAACTTGTGGTATTGCGGTGCTCATTGATTTTAATCTCTCATAGCGGGCAGTATATTCTTCGACGCGCGCCGCCATGGAAGCTACCAAAGCCTCTGCATCTGCCAATGCAACATTCAACTGCTGCAGCATAGGGCTATAGTTTCTACCGATATCTTTATTGCCAGAATAGTTTCGCTTTGCTTCTTCTTTTTTTTGTTCTTCGAGTTGTGCTATGAGTCTTTTGGTAGACACAATATCTGGATGCAATTCAGTATAATTTAATCGCAAGTTATCCAATTTTTCATTCAGATTACCAATTCGTGCATCAATCTCCGGATTTACTATTGATTCTTCATCTAAAGCAAATGGTTCTAACACGAAGACAGGTTCGTCACCACTAATTTGCCTTCTAATTGCATCACGACCTTTTTCAGCTTCTCTAAGCGCTAGTTGGGCCTGTTTCATATCCTCGTCTGCTTTTAACAATTGCGTATAATAATCACCCCGCTGTCCTGGCAAAAGCCCAATATTTCTTTGCTTGTATTCCGTCAAAGCATTTTCTGCCGCTATTAATTTTTCTTCATAAGCAGCAATCTGCTGATCAATGAACCGCAATGCTGATGAAGAATCATCTTTTTTTCCATCAAGTCCTTCTTCAACAAAAATTGTTAATAATGACTGCACAACATCTCTGGCCAAAACTGGGTTATCATTACTATAAGTAATCGTAAAAATATTATCTCCAGTTGCCGTAGCACCCAGTTTGATTTCCTTCATAAGTTTGGTTACCAGGCGCTCTTTTTCTGTTTCATTCGCAATCTGCAAATCCAGATCAACCATTCGTACGATTCTTTCAACGTTTGGGCGACTGATGATCGTGCGACCCATAATGGATATCTTTTGTTGCACATTGGGAGAAACCGTCATTCCTTCCATAAGTGGTCTTATGATGCTCTGAGTATCCACATAGATTCTTGCCGAGGCTTCGTAGTCATCAGGTAACTTGAGCACCACTACCCAACCTGCGATTGCCACCACCCAAGCGACAATCACAGCTATCAAGCGATACTTCCAGATACCTTTAACATAAACATATAATTGAGTAATTAGCTCATCCATTCAGAATACTCTCTATTAATTTTAATCACTTTCTGACAAACATTTATATACCCTGGCACTTTTAAAACACTTTGATCAAAGTACGTGCCATGTCTTGTTTGATACTTAAAATATAAGCTTCTGTGCAAACACCGTTCTTTCAACACCACATCTATATCTTATTAAAGTCCTCTGGAATTTTCTCAAAGTGATCAAAATTAAAAAAAACTTTCAGGTATTACTAATACATCTCCTTGGAGCATGGGAACATTTGCTGAAATATCACCGTCTCTGATCAAATCATTTAAACGCACACTGAATTGTTTCTGTTCACCATCAACGGCACGAATGATTCTTGCCCGGTTACCTGCCGCAAAATCAGTAATACCCCCTACGGCAATCATCACATCCATCAACGTCATATTTTCCCGATAAGCTAGCGCCTGTGGTTCTGCCGCTTCTCCTATTACCCGAATCTGTTCGCTGTAAGGCCCTACAAATTGAGTTACCACAACCGTGACCACCGGTTCCTGAATGTACTTAGATAGAGTTTCTTCGATATCACGCGCAAGTTGTGTGGAAGTTTTTCCACTTGCGGGCAAGTCTTCTACTAACGGTGTAGTAATCTTCCCATCCGGTCTTACAGGCACAGCCATAGATATTTCTGGATTACGCCAAACGATAATATCGATATTATCGCCGGGCCCAATTAAATAATCACGGGAGACAACACCATCCTCAGTATCGCTCAGTAGAGGGTATGTCTTACAGCCACTTAGGAGCAAAAGAACTGAACATAAAATAATTAGTTGTTTCATACCATCTATGCTCAAAAAAAATGTTTTCACAGAAGTTTCCTCATATACATTTGCCAGATAAAGTCAAATCAATCTATTACTGCTTTATTATGAAATAATATCAGATAGTAATACAGGAACTAAGCTTTATAAGCATGAAAAAACCGGTAATTACACTTATTATTAAATTTAAAACCAACAAAAACTATCTGCCATAAAAATAACCTTCAGCAATTCAAAAAAATCTACCGAACAAAATTGTGTATTAAATGATTTTTATCAACGCAGTGAATAACATAAATTATAATAACAGTATAAACTATTGTAACAATTGGACTACGGTACTAACGAAAAACAGTTTGTTCTTCACCGGTAATGCATTAATAACGTTAAATACTGCCATATAATTTTTTCAACTGAGTACGTATTCACGTGTTTTATATGATCCCATTTCAAATATACTGAATTTTGAGAACCGATAGCTTATGTAATCAATCGTAAACCTAAGCACAACAAATAGTCTGTGAGTTTTAACCGTCATTCGGCAAAATCGGTAAAATTTTACACAGCAAAATACAATCAAGTATCCTAAAAAAGAAGGAAAAATCAGATGAAAACGCGCGCAGCAATTGCCTGGCAGGCTGGACAACCTCTTACAATAGAAAATGTAGATTTGGATGGCCCCAAAGCTGGTGAAGTGCTCGTCGAAATCAAAGCGACGGGCATTTGTCATACCGATTACTACACACTTTCCGGGGCCGACCCAGAAGGCCTGTTTCCTGCTATTCTGGGACATGAAGGTGCCGGTATCGTGGTTGAAGCCGGCAAGAACGTTAAGTCTCTGCAAGCAGGTGATCATGTGATTCCGCTTTACACACCGGAATGCCGGGAATGCAAATATTGCTTGTCGCAAAAAACCAATCTTTGCCAGGCAATTCGCAGCACGCAAGGCCGCGGCCTGATGCCCGACTCAACCTCACGATTCACTATAGATGGCAAACCATTGTTTCATTATATGGGCACATCAACTTTTTCAAATTTTACAGTAGTCCCTGAAATTGCATTAGCCAAAATAAGACCGGACGCTCCTTTTGACAAAGTTTGCTACATCGGTTGTGGCGTTACAACAGGTATTGGAGCCGTATTATTCTCCGCGAAAGTTCAAGCTGGCAGCAATGTTGCTGTTTTTGGTTTAGGTGGTATTGGCCTGAATGTGATACAAGGCGCCAGAATGGTTGGTGCTGACAAAATTATCGGCATTGACATCAATCCGAAGCGTGAAGCCCTGGCACGCGAATTTGGCATGACGCACTTTCTGAACTCTAACGACGTTCCTGACATTGTAGATGCAATCATTCAACTCACCGATGGCGGCGCCGACTATAGTTTTGAATGTATCGGCAAAACGCAAATCATGCGACAAGCATTGGAATGCACCCATAAAGGGTGGGGACGCAGCATCATTATTGGTGTTGCTGAAGCCGGCGCGGAAATCAGCACGCGTCCGTTTCAACTGGTTACCGGTCGCAAATGGGAAGGCTCCGCTTTTGGCGGCGCACGTGGCCGTACCGATGTTCCTAAAATTGTCGACTGGTATATGGAAGGTAAAATCAACATTGATTCATTAATTACGCATACCCTTAAGCTTGAAGATATCAATACAGGCTTCCAGTTGATGAAAGCAGGCGAATCCATCCGTTCGGTGGTTGTTTACTGATGACAGAACTCCTGGAAATACGTAACCAACATAGCTGTTTCAGCGGCATACAAGGTTTTTATCAGCACGACTCATCGGTTATTGGGCTGCCCATGCGGTTTTCCGTATACCAACCACCCCAAGCACAACAACACTCAGTACCTGTACTTTTCTTTCTGGCCGGCTTAACCTGCACTGAAGAAACATTTATGATCAAAGCCGGCGCACAACGTTATGCTGCTGATTATGGATTGATGCTGGTTACCATGGATACCAGCCCTCGCGAAACCGGCATTCCAGGCGAATCAGACAACTGGGATTTTGGTTCAGGCGCCGGTTTCTATCTCGACGCAACAGCCCCCCCCTGGTCAAATCATTATTTGATGGAAAGCTATATCACGCAAGAACTATATGAAATCATTGTCAACCAATTTCCTGCGGATAAACATCGAATTGGCATATCAGGACATTCGATGGGAGGTCATGGTGCACTGACACTGGGATTACGCCATACCGAGAAGTTTCGCTCCGTTTCTGCTTTTGCACCTGTTTCCGCTCCTATTCAGTGCCCGTGGGGACAAAAAGCATTTACGCATTTTTTGGGTAAAAACCAGGATTATTGGCGCAATCATGACGCGACCGCCTTGATCAAAGACGGCCATCACATCTCAGATATGTTGATCGATCAAGGCCTTAATGACCCATTCCTGTCTGAACAGTTACGCCCCGATCAATTAGAAAATGCCTGTCATAAAGCCGGACAAAAGCTGACGCTACGCTATCACCCAGGCTATGATCACAGCTATTATTTTATCAGCACGTTTATAGATGATCACCTGAAATATCACCGGGACATCCTGAACGACAGTTTCTGATACCAAAAACACTTCTTGACTGTCAAAGTTGACAAGCTATTTTCAAATACCCCAAACTTTTACATGTACTATAGTGCTTCAAATACACCCGCGGCACCCATACCACTACCTATACACATGGTCACCATGCCGTATTTCTTTTTATGACGACGTAAACCATGTATCAATGTTGCCACACGTATAGAGCCTGTCGCACCCAATGGATGGCCCAGCGCAATTGCGCCGCCAAGTGGATTAACGATCTCCCGGTCGAGATTCAATTCATTTATTACGGCGAGACTCTGTGCTGCAAATGCTTCATTTAACTCAATCCAGTCAAGATCATCCTGTTTGATACCCGTTTGCGCCAGCACTTTAGGAATCGCCTTGACTGGTCCAACACCCATGATTTCGGGCGGTACACCGACAACAGAAAAGCCGATAAAACGACCCAGTGGTGAAAGATTAAAGCGCTTCATAGCAGACTCACTCATCAAAACCACGGCACCGGCACCATCGGACATTTGTGAGCTGTTACCCGCTGTTACCGAACCATGCGCAGCAAAAACAGGTCGCAATTTCGCCAGCGCATCCAGACTGCTGTTTGCACGCGGCCCCTCATCGGTATCTTTTACCAAAATTTCTTCGCGTACTTGGTGTGTCATCAGGTCCGGATACTTTTCATTCACGGTATAGGGTGTAATTTCCTGCGTAAATTCAGCATTCTCGATAGCTTTTAAAGCACGCCGATGGCTCGTTAAGGCAAATTCATCTTGCGCTTCACGCGTCACTTTCCACTGTTCAGCCACTTTCTCGGCAGTCATCCCCATCCCATAAGCAATGGCAACATTTTCATCATGTTGGAACATAACTGGATTCATCGCCACCTTATTACCCATCATAGGCACCATACTCATACTTTCAGTTCCACCTGCTATCATCACATCCGCTTCACCCAAACGAATACGGTCAGCCGCAACCGCCACTGACTGCAAGCCCGATGCGCAAAAACGATTAATCGTCATTCCCGGCACACTATTCGGCAGACCTGCGAGTAACAAGGACACTCGCGCAACGTTAATCCCCTGTTCAGCTTCGGGCATGGCACAGCCGACAATCACGTCGTCAATTGCAACCGGATCCAAGTCCACACATTGTTTCATGACTGTCTTGATCACATGCACCAACATGTCGTCAGGACGAACATGTTTGAACATGCCTCGCGGCGCTTTGCCGACCGGTGTACGCGCAGCTGCAACTATATAGGCGTCTTGTATTTGCTTGGCCATCAATCTCTCTCCTTGGTAATGAGCACTGCAGTGCCCTGCTTGATATCTGCGTCAGATAACACCGATTAATTTCTGAGCGGCTTTCCCGTTTTCAATGTATGCTCAATACGCGCCTGCGTCTTTTCAGTCGCCAGCAACGCCATAAATGCAGCACGTTCGAGTTCGAGAAACCATTCTTCGTCAACCAAGCTGCCTGGCGTAAGATCTCCGCCACACATGACATATGCAATTTTTTCACCAATCAGATTATCATGTTCGGAAATAAACGCGCCCTCACGCATGTTAACCAGCTGGCTTTGAATCGTTGCAATTCCGGTATTGCCAGCTACTGGAATCGCATGTGACCGCAAGGGCGGACGATAACCACCTTCAGCAAGCGCCAACGCTTGCAATTTGGCGATATGCAACAGCTCAAAACGATTCATAACAACTGTATCAGCCGGACGCAGGAAACCCAGCGTTTTAGCCTGGTCCGCGCTTTTCGCCAGCTCCGCCATGGCCACCGTCTGGTAATATTTTTTCAATTGTGGAAATGGATCTCCTTCCACTGCATTCTGTGCAGCTCTGAGTGCAAACTCTTTACAGCCACCTCCTGCCGGCAGCAGGCCGACTCCGGCTTCAACCAGGCCGATATAGGTTTCCATGGTTGCAACTGCGCGGTCGCAGTGCATGACAAACTCACAACCACCACCTAATGCCAAATTATCTACAGCCGCTACAGTTGGAATCATGGAGTAACGTAACGCCTGAGAAGTTTGCTGGAATTGGCAAATCATTTTCTCCACCTCAGCCAGCTTTTTAGCCATCAGCGCATCAGCCATATCCAGTTCTCTGGCAGCTTTAAGCACTGTCGCCTGTGCAGATTTTTTGAACTGTTTAAAAAACTTTTCAAAAGCTGATGGCGAGGGGGGTGGGCTGGTTGCTGTTTGCGACAGCTTGGGCCGCTCTGTTGCCTGTTTTAAATTTGCACCTGCTGAAAACGGTGGCTCGGTCTGCCAAATAACCATTGCTTGCCAGTTTTTCTCAGCCTCTTGAAGTGCTTCCTGAACCCCGTTCAGCACATCTTTACCTATGGTATGCATTTTGGTTTTAAAACTGAGAATTGCAATCTTATCTCCGGTGTGCCACATTCTCACAGCATCGGTTTCAAATATGGTTTCCCCATAACTTGCTTTCTCGCCAACCAGGTGATCAGGATACAACTGTCGTTGGTAAACAGGCAAAGCAGAGCGCTGATGAAATTTTTTAGCTGCTGGTGCATAGGAACCATGCGGTGTATGCACTGCCGCAGCTTCCCGTTCGCCAATTTCCATGACCCAAGACGGCAAAGGCGTATCACTCATGCATTTATCTGATGCGATATCTTCGTTAATCCAGGATGCAATCTGTTTCCAGTCTGCATTCTGCCAAATTTCGAAGGGTCCCTGTTTCCAACCGAAACCCCATCTTATCGCCAAGTCGACATCACGCGCGTTGTCAGCGACGGCTTCGAGTTGAACGGCACAATAGTGAAACAAATCACGGTGGATAGACCATAAGAATTGTGCCTGTGGGTGCTGATTGTTACGCAGGGCTGCAATCTTATCTCTCGGACTACTATATTTAAGCTGATGCTTGAGATCTTCATTCACCTCGCCTTTTGAAGCACAATACGTACTCGTGACAAGATCCAATACTTGAATCTCCTTGCCAGTCTTTTGATAGACGCCGCGTTTTGTTTTCTGTCCAAGCGCACCGTCATCAATCAAACCCTGCAACCAGTCAGGCACCTGAAAATATGGATGCCAGGCATCGTCAGATAAGGTATCTCGCATGGTGTTGATAACATGCGCCAGCGTATCCAGACCGACAATATCGGCAGTTCTGAAAGTCGCACTTTTGGGTCGACCGATCAAGGTGCCTGTCAATGCGTCCACTTCATCAAACCCAAGACCAAAAGACCTGCCGTGATGCATGGTCGCCAATAGTGAAAAAACGCCTATACGATTGGCTATAAAATTCGGCGTATCTTTTGCCCGAATCACTCCTTTCCCGAGATAAGTCACCAGAAAGGTTTCCAGATGATCCAGCATTATCGCATCGCTTTGTTTACAGGGTATCAATTCAACTAAATGCATGTAACGCGGCGGATTGAAAAAATGAACGCCACAAAAACGATGGCGTAATGCTTCAGGAAAAGCCTGTGCCAGTGTATTAATGGAAAGCCCGGAAGTATTGCTCGCAAAAATTGTCTGCTCACCAAGATGGGGCGCCACTTTTTCATATAATGCTTGCTTCCAGTCCATACGTTCGGCAATTGCCTCAATGACTACATCACACTCCCTAAGCTTCTCGAGGTGTTGATCATAATTGGCTGGTTGAATGAAAGCAGCCTTGTCCTTTACCGACATGGGCGCCGGTTCGAGTTTTTTCAGTTTTTCTATCGCCTTGGCGACATTGGCATTTGTGTCTCCGGCCTCTGCCGGCAACTCAAACAACAAGGTTTCAATGTTAGCATTCACCAAATGAGCTGCAATCTGAGCACCCATTACACCCGCACCTAGTACTGCCACCTTCCGCACAATAAATTGAGCGTTATCCAATCTCGCCTCCTGCATAATTCGGTTATCGAGTAAATTACAACTGTAATTTCAATCGCACGTACGAATTGCCTCTATCAACTTTCAATTCTAATTAGTGTATATCTTACATACTCTCAGGCAATCTGCCATCAATAATTATCTGATTCTGAATCTAAGTGTTGTTTTTTTCATCAAAATCTGCATATAACCATATAAATATGAAACATAAAGTACAGGCGTGTTTTAGAATTTAACATTCAACGCACTATACTATTGTTAGCAATGGTAAAATAAATTTAACATCATAATTGGTTACCACGTAAAACTCATAAACCGTCCACTACCGGTCACTGACTTTTGATTAATCTGCAATCAAATTTAATGAAAAGAAAAAAATCAAAAGCACAACAAAAGCATAGAAATCTGAATAACCATTACAACAGGTTGATGCAGCATGCTTGGCAAAACGAAAATATCCTGTCTCGCTTCCAGCAAATAGAACTGTGTTTAATGCGGTGCGAATCTTTTGCGGAACTTCTAAAAGTACTGCTTAACGAATGTAAAACCCAGTTCGAACTGGAGCAAGTCGCACTTATTCTGCTGGATCCGCATCATGAAATCCAACAGCAACTGCACAATTACAAATTCAATTACCAGAATAATTTTTCAAATTTATTTTTTCACACAAATAATCAGAAACTTTTACAATTATTCCAGAACGATCTGTCACCGCAACTCGGCCCATACAATGCGGCACTACATGCTGACCTGTTCAAACAACCCGCTTCCACAGTCTACAGTATCGCATTGTTACCGCTCACCCACGACAACCAAATCCTGGGTACGCTTATTTTGGGAGATTCAACACCAGAACGCTTTTCAGAGCAGTCTGCAACTGACTTCTTACAACATTTAAGTGCGGTTATTTCTATTTCTATCAACATGACCATTTCACGGGACAGATTAAAACACAATAGCTTGAATGATGCACTGACGGGCATTAATAACCGACGATTCTTTGATCAACGCTTGTCCGAAGAAATTTCACGATGCAAACGTTTACAGATACCCATCAGTTGTCTGTTTATCGATGTGGATAATTTCAAGCACTTTAACGATACCTACGGACACGCCAGCGGTGACATGGTCTTGAAACAGGTTGCCGGCATCATCCGCAATGAACTGCGTTTAAGTGATATCGTAGGACGTTATGGCGGCGAAGAATTTGCGATTCTACTGCCTGACACCGACCACCGGACAGCAGTCGAAATTGCAGAACGTATTCGTGTAAGTATCCAAAAACACCGTTACAAATTTGACAAACATATGCTGCAGGTAACCGTCTCCATTGGTATTGCGGATTCTCAGAAATTTGCAGATGAAAACAGAACACTTAATGAGATTGGTAACACACTGATTGCAGCAGCCGATAAGGCATTATACAAGGCAAAAAACGCCGGTAGAAATTGCATTGCCATTAATGAGTAACAACCATCTTTGTTCAATATAAAGAGACAGAAGTTTGGTCGTCAAAATACCCGCTTGGCTGCGAAACATGTTTTATTTTTCCGAGCACCTTGCGTACTGCAAACTGAGGACGTCGCCGCCAGGGCAGCAATAATGGTTTTAAATCGTCGTCTTTGGAAACCGGTACAACATGATTCCTGCTAAAACTATCGGTGTTTGCAAAGCACGTGAACAATTGTTCATAATAAGCATAACGCTTCCAGAACGAAACATGAATACTATCCATGCTCATCCACTGAGGATCCGGTTCATGCACTGTCAATGGATAACGTTTCGTCAGTTCATTCAAGCCCTGATGTACCGCCCACGCTCGATCCACCACTTCATTTCTGGAAAGCCGGCAACTGGGATAAAACAAATTTCGAAGCAACTTAAAACGCCGCTCGGACAACGATGCAATCGAGGCCATCGGCAGATTCGTCATAACAATTCGCGCAGACCGGCCATGCAACCGATGGATACACCATGCCACCCAGTGCAGGATTTGCGCAGATGAAAACCCATAAAGAATATCATTACCGATATCAGTCAAAAAAGCATAATTTGGTTGTAATAGCCGTTGTGACTCTTCTGAATAAAACTGCCGCCACAAACCGCTGCGTACAATTCCGGGTAATTCTCGCACCAGCACTTGGCTATTCTGTCCATATGAACGCCCATGCCCTGCCGCGACCAACACCTCGCTGGGGCTGCCGCAATGCCGCTGCAATAGTTGAATAATGAGACGTAGCGACATCGTCAGATTGCTTGCTCCCAGCAATACAATTCTGTTAACGGGTTTAAAAAATTGATTCAATTATAACCAACTGAAAAATAGGGTACTTACAAGACAAAACTCAAAGTACAGGTCATTACAATACACTGGCCTGTTACAGTTCAGGCATCTTTCATTTCGCGGTAAAAATTATTTTTAAAAAAAAGATAAGTGTAATCAACTGCGGACAAAATACTGATCAGAATAGCCGATACCAACAGCCATTGCGGTATCATATTCAAACCTACAAAACTCAAAAACAACAGAAACTGAAATGCCGTTGCAACCTTGCCAAGTATTCTGGGAACTACATTAAAGAAAGCCCGCCAGTTTTTTTCCCAGGCCACAAACAATGCGCCACAGAATACTGCAATATCGCGCGCACCAAATAATAAAAACTGCCACCAGCTGATATCAGTTTCCAGAAACATCACCACAGCTACCGAAAGCACAAAGCATTTATCGGCGACAGGGTCCAACAACGCTCCGAGTGATGTATGCAGATTAAACCAGCGGCTGAATGCACCATCGAGGTATTCGGTCGCCAAAGCCACCATTAATATGACCAGTCGATATTGTTCAGAAGCAAAAGGAAAAACAAAAGCCAGAATCAGACGCAAAAGTGTCAGCAAGTTGGGCAGATGTTTCAACATGACTTTAAATCAACTAAGAATTCCCTTATTTGTATGCAATCGCAGCACTGCACGGACCTGTCAGATGCATAACCTCATAGCGCCTAAAACCGGCCTCCTGGCACCATTTCCAGAAATCAGCACCCGTAAAATCAAAAGCATCGCCAAATTCAATAAGCATTTGTAACGACATCATCAAACCAAAGGCATTTGTACGCCGCTCATCATCAATCAGATTTTCAATCGCGACAAAAACACCATTTTTCGGCAGCGCTTCATAAGCCAGTCGTATCAGATGTTTCTTCTTTTCCAGATTCCAGTCTTGCAGAATCATCCCCATGGTAATGATGTCCGCCTTAGGGAGTGGGTCAACTAAAAAATCACCTGAAACTACCTGTACACAATCAGACAATCTCTCCTCTTCCAGCCACATTTTGGCGATGGGCTCAATGGCCGGCAAATCAAATGTTGTACATTTCATATGCGTATGATGCTTGACTACGAGGCTCGATAAAAGGCCCGTTGCACCGCCGACATCGCAAAGTGTATTGTAACCGCTGAAATCGAATTTCTGCACAAATACCTTGAAATTCCCCAATGAAATACCACGCATGGCGCCCATAAACTGTTCCAAACGCGGCATATCTTCATAAAGCACCTCAAGCATGGGCTTTTGGCTGTGCTTAATTTCACTTTGAGGCTTACCTGTTTTCAGCGCTTCGCCAAGATCATTCCAGAATCGATATAAACGATCATTGGTCATTTCAAGAATACCGCCAATATAAGTACTCTTATTTTTATCCAGATAGACACGCGTTTCTTCTGTATTTGAATAAAGTGCAGATACGCCATTACCCGTTCGATTCAGAAAACCGAGTGCAACCAAAGAATCCAGGAAATCCCAGATACCGCGCGGATGAAGCCCCAGTTCCCGGCCAAGCGTCACGCCTGTTAAAACTTTATCACCCAGCTTTGTAAAAACCCCAAGCTCAACTGCAGTCAAAAGAATTTTTGATGACCAGAAATTAAAACCGGTATCGAGAATATGGTAAGGATTACTTGGTTTTGTCATGCCGTCATCTCCGGGAATCATTCGATATGCGCACATTCCACCTGACACCCTGCGAAATACATCATTGGCAGAATATCGTTTACAAAAGCGCAAATATTAGCAAAGGTCAAAACATATGGGTAACAAAATAATTGTCGAAAATGAACGGAACTTTTTTTCAGAAGAAAAGAAAGGAAATGGTAGGCGCGACTGGATTCGAACCAACGACCCCCACCATGTCAAGGTGGTGCTCTAACCAACTGAGCTACGCGCCTAAAGAGAATTGATTCACCTGAAGATCGCTGATTCTATCTGAAACAGGCTTCAGGTACAAATTAATTTATCAGGTTACCTAAAGTTTTGTAATCATTTGAAGCATTCACAAAAACAAGTATGATATCCAGGATGATAATCGACTCAATAACTCATGACTACTAAAACGGCAACAGCCATTGCAGATGCCACGGCCTATATTACGCATGTTGATTGTCTTAAACATGACATGGGTTCTTATCATCCTGAATCTCCACAACGGCTGTCGATAATCGCAGAACAACTGGAAGCAACAGGCTTGCTTGCGCAACTGCAATATCACGATGCGCCGCTGGCCACCGCTGAACAACTGGCACGCGTGCATGCACCCGGTTATATCACCGAAATACAAAATGCCTCCCCACAATCAGGCTTGCATTATCTCGACCCGGACACCACTATGAATCCGTATACCCTGAGCGCCGCACTAAGAGCGGCGGGCGCGGTTGTACTGGCTGTCGATCTGGTAATGACACAACAGGCTGCCAATGCTTTCTGCGCCGTGCGTCCACCTGGTCATCATGCGGAATCCGCACGAGCCATGGGATTTTGCATCTTTAACAATATCGCAGTTGGCGTCGCCCATGCACTCGAACAGTATGGTCTGCAACGAGCGGCCATCCTGGATTTTGATGTGCACCACGGAAACGGTACCGAGGAAATCTTTGGAAGTGATGAACATGTATTGCTGTGCTCAACCTTTCAGCATCCGTTTTATCCCAATTGCGGTGTAGAAAGCCATCATCGCAATTGCATCAATGTACCGCTTGCAGCCGGTTCCGGCGGCAATATTTTTCGACAGACTGTACTCGACCGATGGCTGCCCGCAGTCGGCGCATTTAGACCCGAAATCATTTTTATCTCGGCCGGTTTTGATGCCCATCGGGAGGATGAAATGGCACAGCTGATACTTGATGATGCGGATTATGTCTGGATCACACAACAAATCAAATTACTGGCAGAAAAATACGCACAAGGACGGATCGTTTCTGTCCTCGAAGGCGGTTATGCGCTTAAAGCATTGGGACGTTGTGTTACGCAGCATATAAAAATGCTGTGCAATTGAAGGGATCATCAGATCACCTGCCGAACAATGTCATAACAGCTGCATCTCAGAGATGAATCTGAACCGGAGTTGTGCCATTAATTATAAAAATTTTTTATTCAGCATGGTTCCAAACGTTGGATTGGATCAATACTTTGACCCGTTCCGGTTTCATCAAATCCGAAACGATTTGATTTATCTCCTATTATCGCCTTAATCTTCTTTGAGACATGCAGCACTCTTTTTTACTTGCGTTCTTCCGTGTCAATCATCGTCTAGCAGGCTGTTAAAAAAGTATCCTGTTCCCGTTTCAGCGTAAAAAAAGTCCAGAACACTCATTTATTACAAATAAATCCGTTTTCTCGCTTGTTTTTCCTTGTACCGCATACCTCAGAAATCCTTCTCAACGGCCTGCTAAAAACACCATCCTGATCCAGTTATCACTCTATTTTCAATTCAATTTTCTTGACATTATAATACGACTGGTCATATTATAATGTTTACTAAATATACGAAGTGCAATGTCATTCAATTTATAGAAGGAGCTGCATTATGGCTAACGAAGAAACTTACACTGGCAGTTGTTTTTGTGGCGAGGTCCAGTTCACTGTCAAAGGTGAACCTGCCGGGATGGGTTATTGTCATTGCGAATCATGTCGACGCTGGTCAGCCGGTCCTGTCAATGCTTTCACCTTGTGGAAACCAGAAGCAGTAAAAGTTACACAAGGCACGAATAATATAGGTACTTACAACAAAACAACCAATAGCTACCGAAAATGGTGCAAAACCTGCGGTGGTCATATCTTCACCGAACATCCAGGCATGGGGCTTACCGATGTTTATGCAGCGACAATACCCGAATTTCCCTATCATCCTGGCGTACATGTACACTATCAAGAGACAGTGCTTCGCATTAATGACGGATTACCGAAAATGAAGGATGTGCCCAGGGAAATGGGCGGCTCCGGCATCAGCATAGACGAATAGGCCATTGTTATATGGATCATTCAATTCAAACATCAAATTCCTGGAGAAATAAAGTCATCATGAAAATAGCCTACGACGCCAAAGTATGCATTCACGCAGGAAACTGCGTTAACAACCTCCCTGCTGTGTTCAAAATCGTCAATGAACAGCTCGTTATTGATCCAAAAGGAGCCAGTGAAGCTGAAATTCGTCAAACGGTGGCCAGCTGTCCATCCGGCGCATTACAGATTGCGGATACCGATATGTCATAATCTAAACAGCATCTTTCTAAACTGCGCTGGCTTTGTTGTCAGCCGCACCATACTCAAAGACAAAAGAACATTGCCAGGTTAACCATCATAGATACACAACCTTATGTTCTTCATGATTAGACTGGCGCAATCTTTTTCCAAAACTGACGACTTCTAATCTCAGATATTAATCATGGTCGACGCATAGTCGAGTTCTCTGGCGTACAAGCCCACCATGATTGTCGACACGCCGAAAATCATTCAATCAGTATGAAAGCTGTACCAGTAGGTCGTTAAAAATTGTTTCTGAGGCAAACAATGCCAGGCAAAAACAGACGAAAACAAAGCTATGCATAATCAAGGCACATTATGAGTCTATGTTAACGCCACGGCGGCAATGCAGATAGTTTTTCAACTACCAGCCAGATGAGGTATGATTTCAATTGAAAATTGATAACAATTATATAAGGTCATCAGGTTCTTCATTTTTCTTTTGGGTGGTAGCGGCACTAAAAAATAACAACTCAATTTAAAACAATCAGGTGTCCATTGAGTAGCATTACCTGAATCACCCATATTACCGGGGATCAATGGCTCACAAACTATCCATCAACATCAAATTCCCTTTTATTCACTGAAAACAATAATCAGCATGACGCGCTATCGCCCCCCACAACCGAAAAGCTCACCATATATAAGCAAGCCGGGTTATAAGGCACTGAACGATGAGCTTAAAGGTTTGTGGACAACCCGTCGTGAAGTGACTGCAGCATTGTCGGCAGCTGCAGCAGAGGGCGATCGTTCTGAAAACGCAGAATACATCTACCGAAAGAAACAGTTACGTGAAATAGACCGGCGCATTCGTTACCTCCAGAAACGTCTTGATGTGTTAATCATAGTCGATAAGCCGCCAACAAATCAGCAACAGGTATTTTTTGGCGCCTGGGTCGAACTGGAAGATGAAGAAGGTAATAGCGTGGCTTATCGCATTGTCGGCCCAGATGAATTCAATGTCGAAAAAAACTGGATCAGCATGGATTCACCAGTGGCACGGGCTCTGATGAAGAAAAGTCTCGATGACGAAGTGAGTGTGCAGCGTCCGGCCGGACCAATACATTATATTATTACCGGTATTCATTATACCGAAGATTGAGTTATTATTACTGATGTCGATGACGACTCAGAAAATCATACCCTCGGAAAATTCTGGTCAAATCAGTATCGCGCCTGTTTCTGGCGTTCGGCGTAAAATATAAAAGTTATACATAATAGATATCCGTGGGTTAATCGCGATTAGAAAAAGAGATATGCACCAATGACACACATACATAATCAAATTCTGCCGCAAGATACTCAAATCGGCGTTTACGAGATCAAAAATGCCACGAAAATCGGTACATTTGATATCACCTATCGCGCCTGGAATCACCATCTCAAGGAACATGTTGAAATCCAGGAATATTTTCCTCACGAGTTAGCCGTTCGGACAGACGATGGACTTGGTGTCACAGAAAAATCTGTGGTCGAAAAAGAAAGTTTTAAACATGGACTGGAGGTGTTTTTGAATCAGGCCGAGGCGCTCGTCCAAATCGAACATCCCAATGCCGTTACTGCTGAAAACATCCTGCAGTTTAATGGAACTGCTTATCTGATTAAGCCTTGCCGTGAAGGCGTACCACTCTCCAGGCTTGTACAATCATCGACTTCATTTTCCGAAACAGAAATAAAGTTCATTCTGACATCGATTCTAAATGCCCTGCAGTTAATACATGATCATCAAATTGTGCATTGTGGCATCCAGCCGGAAACGATCTGGTTGAGCAAAGAAGGCGAACCTATACTGGTCGATTTTGCCGGCGCACGATTGACTATTGCTGCACGCACCGCCAGAGTTGCAGATGAATTGGCTATCGGCTATGCGCCTGCGGAACAATATGAGCATGCTGATACACCAGGACCTGCAACAGATTTCTACGCATTGGGTGCAACGATGTATTATTGCATGACACATCACAAACCGGCAGCTGCGCAAACCCGAAAAATGGCTCTCAGCAAGGGCGAACCTGATCCGCTCGTTCCGATCTCCGAGCTTCCAGGCGCTTCATTCAGTTCGGAATTGGCACAAACTCTGGAATGGATGCTGCAGCTGCAATACGCTGACCGACCGCAATCGACAGCTGAGATTCTTGCCTTGCTGAAATCAGAACAGACCGATGATCGAGTCACCCCAACCGCTTCCGCACCGAAACCTCAAGATACCGCCAGTGACCATCCGGGTACCCAAAAATACATATGGGCAGGTACCATTACTGGACTAGTCGCATTGATAGCTGTTGGATTATGGCTGAGTGAAAGTACTTCAGATTTATTTGATAACGAGCCTGTCAGTGCATCTGAAACAACAACAGATCAATCCAGTGCTTTAACCGTTGCGCAACCAGATCAGGAAGTTGATCCCGTTGAGATATCCGGTAATGAAGAACAACTCGAGCAACTGGAAAATGATCTGATAACAGAAAGCCCGACTGCTGCTGCAAGCCTGTCGGTTGCCCAACCTGAGATTGTGGACACAATTACAATCGCACCAAAATCCGAGACCAGCCAACAGCTGTCAGTGGTTGACAAATCATTTTCCCAACCCGAAGAATCGAATATTCCAGAAGCAGCAGTCGATAAGAATCTGATCAACAAACATTTAAACGCTGCTGAAAATGCCATCAAACATGAACGGCTTACCACCCCGTCGAGCGACAACGCGTACAAACACTATCAAATAGTACTCGCTATCGAACCGGACAATACGCAAGCACTTGCCGGTCTTCAAAGAATAGTTGACCGGTACATCCAGTTTATTGAGAGCACAAAAAGTAGAGGCAATCTCGACACAACCCGGCTCTATTTACAAAGGGCTGAATCGGTCTTGCCGAATGATCCAAAACTTCAAAGCATTCGGCAGGAATTAGCTGCAGCGGATTGATTGCTGCATTGCATCAGTTTGACATTAAAAACCCCGACTGCATTGTACTGCGAACTTGAATGGACATTCAAAATAATTGCTGGACGTTTGAAGTAAAGTTGTTGTAGCTGAAATGCTGGTAACGGACAATTCTGCATCGTTACCGTCACCCCTCGTAATCAAGTGTATTAGTACATGATTGTGTAATGCATCTCCAGAATTGATAAATTTATAGTTACACTTACCCTGCCGCACCGGATAGTCGGATCTATTTCAAGAGATGGCCAACTGCGACAGCGATTAAATTCCCTGTGCGACCCCAGGATACGCACAGGACAAGGCCCGCATTGTATCTATAAGCATCATTCAAAAAATATTGCCAATTTCCGGCATTGACTAAAAAAGTAATAACTGTGTCAGTTGCATGATGATGAGAACTTGTCTGTGCGTTGTCACCTAAGACGCGTAATCCACCCTGAAACTTTTGAATCCAGCCGAATCAATTTCTAAATTAACGCGATTCTTCACTTTCATTCATTTTCCAAAACTGCCAGGTTGGCCGCAAGCTGTCGGTAAAGATTACAATTCGATGCATGCTCTATTGTCCGAATTTATTAATTTACTGATATATAAAAGTAAGTTATACCTGGAATAAAAATTGCTTGATTAACAGTATACAGACAACATCCGATAATCAGCGATGCGATTCACCGATACTTAAGAATAATTTAACTGTGGGCAAGACTGGAAAATCAGCACAAAACTTGTCCCAATCCCGGTTTTGCAGTTCGGGAGCGTATTTTTAGCAACAGGTATGTCAGGCGCGTGCATTCTCGATTCTTGAATCACACACAACGACGCATCGGAAACATTGTTTGTGACGCTTGTACTGCAGTAACCGCGCTTTTGCAGTTGCGTTACTCGGGATTGATATTTCCAATAATATTTTCCTGACCAGCGGTTTGATCTTGCGGTGATTTCTCAGGACATGACAATCGCTACGTCGGGTAATCATTGCGGAGGGTTTTGTGATGAACAAGGAAGTTAGTGTTGAAAACAATGAAGACGACATGGCCGATGGCTTGGCGCCGGACAGCAGGATTGTCGAAATTATCAATAGAATTGAACTGGCCAAAAACGAGGGCGACGATCATGAAATCGTGTTCTTAAAGCAGATATCGTAGCCAAAGAACAAATACGAACAGGGTTTAATATTTGCTTTGCTTATAGCTGGGTAGATGGCGTCAAACAATACGTACAATAATGCAAGCGGATCTACCCCTATTTGTGAAGGGAGGCTGGTAATTGAGGCAAATCAAGTAATGTATCTTCAGGATTTGAACCAGTATGGCAGCCTTCGTCTGGGGAATGCATGTATAGTTATTGACAGAGAAAATCATTACCCCGCATAGTTAACAATATTCTTAATCGTGCTATTAATCATGATAACAGCTAATGATCTAAAAACTAAAGGCATTGCATGTCTTGAAGAAAATCTGCGGATATAACTGAAGACATCATTAAAGTAAGTGGCAAAGAACGTTTCGTGGAGATGAAGATTGAACATTATCATTATTTGCGTGAACTGGAACTTGAGACAGCGTTGTACGAAGCACGGCAGGATATGGCATCAGACCGATTCAGCAAGGACAATGTTGATCAGCATGTTGATGAAATGTTTTCAAAGTGAGTACACACTTATCTTCACCGATAGCTATAAAAGCGCGCCAGGAAGTTTGCAAAATCTCACTCCGAACTCAAAGAGCCTTATCGAAAAGCACTGCAAATACTGGCTTACAATCCATACCATCCATCATTGAGAATACACCGGCAAAAAAACAAATTGGCCAATTTGCACTCAATATCAATCAATCTCAATTATCGCATTACCTTCGAAATGATTCTATCCGACAAGGCAGTCATTCTGGTTAATGTCGGCAGTCATGACGCGGTGTATTACACATGATAGTGAAAAAGCTTTAATGGTGATTGGCGCTTATTTGCCACATGCCGGTCATTAGCCAAATAAGATAAAAAACTTTTCACTCAGTCGCGTCCCATTTCAGCCGGAGGGCGCTTGCCATGCAAAATAATATAGTGTTTAATTCATGTAAGATAAGTTTTTCCCATGCTCAAACTGTAGTACCTGAATTTTATTTTCTCTCGAACTTGATCAAGCATTTTTTAGTGAACGGTGCTGTCGTATTTACTTGTTCAGAATGTCTTATTTATTTTTAATTATTGTGGAAATGCAGATTATTAATTCACAATTCCCATGATTATGCGACATCTGAAAGTAGATTATTGGACAAAATGTCGTATACATTGTGTTAGAAGCCACTTATCGAGATCTATATGCAACCTGAAACAATTCAAATTATCGCCGCATATATTGCGTTGGCTGTTCCGGGAACCGTGGCCATTACGAATTTGGCAAAGATCATCCTTGAGTGGTTGAAGCAAAGACACACTATAAGTTCATCACAGATAAAGCAGAGTCATGAAATTACCAGCCATTATTTGGACCGAGCGCTTGATCCAAGTGTACCTTTGGCGATTCGCCATCAACTTCTCAGATTCCTTTCAACACCAGACAAAGCCGGCTCTAGATTGCAGAAATGGGCTGAGGGCGAGCTGGATAGAGTTGGAGGTATAGTCGATGAGACAAATAGGGCTGTCGCAGATGCTGAAGCCGAAATACAGAATGCACGAAATGCTGCAGAGATCGCTAACGCAGAGAGAAAGCTAGCTGACGCAGTAAGACGACAAAAATCTCTACTAGAGCCGCCAGCGTCACCTCCAGTTACTGCCGCAGCTCTGAAAGCGGGAATGGTAGACGCAAAGGAATTGAACGGGCTTTCTATGCCAGGAGAAGACTTAACTGGCGCTACTTTCGGCTACAAACAGATGCGGGGCTGTGACTTTTCAAATGGAACCTTGATAAAAGCTAGATTCCAAGGATGTGATATGCGGGCTACTATCTTTAGTAATTCAAATTTGGAAAATTCAGTTTTCTTAGAATCAGACCTTAGGGGCGTAGACTTCTCCGGCGCTAACTTAAAGGGTGCGGATTTTCACAAAGCTCGCTTAGAGGGTGCCATTCTGACTAATGCGGTACTAGATGATGCTGACATACGCGCTACATTTGATAATTCAACCATTTGGCCAGATGCATTTGATCCAGCGAAAAATGGCGCTGTAAACATGGAGCGGCAGTAATGCGCAGAGCGACTTCTAACAAACCGATCCTGAGCGACAAAAGTATGTCGTCATGCCTTTTGCAAATATTGCAAAAGCCACGCCAACATACTTTCGCGCCAGATCAGGGGCGTTAGGAGTATAAAGTATGGAGAAAAAATATGGCTGAACTCGTTGCGGATTGCCCGCGATGTAGAGCAAGTAAAATGACTTTTGATCTTATTGCTGAGCTTCATACTCACAATGAACATAGGTGGCAGCGATGGTATGAGGCTTTTTGTATTTGTAGGCAATGTCTTCATTCAACAATATTCGTTCTTGCACAGGACGAAATTGAATATGAAGACTGGCTAAGAAATCATAAATTAACTGATCTGAACGTAGCTGTTAACCAAGTATTTAAAGTTAAAGGGCATATCAGTTTAAAAGATAGTGCGGGTGAGCAGCCCCCAGATCACTTACCAGAAAATATAAAATCCGCTTTCACGGAAGGAGCTGCTTGTATGGCTATAGGTTGTCATAATGCAGCTGCAACTATGTTTAGATTGTGTATTGATCTAGCTACACGTTCTATGTTGCCGGAGGGTGAGGTAGACGGTTTAAACCGCCATATCCGAAGGAATCTTGGGCTAAGGTTACCTTGGTTGTTTGATCAAAAAATCCTTCCTGAGGCACTTAGAGAATTATCTACTTGCATAAAAGACGATGGAAATGATGGTGCTCACGAGGGGTCACTCAGCGAAGAAGACTCAGCAGACATATTGGATTTTACCTATATTCTGCTTGAACGAATATATACAGAACCTAAACGAGTTGAAATAGCCAGTGCCCGTCGTACAGCACGCCGTAGTGCATCAAGCTCCTAACAAAGCAAGCAAGCGGGACAATTGTTACGCTGCGCTTCACATTGCCCCTTCTTGCGGCGTTATAGCTTAAAGGAGGACTGAGCCGATTGGAAAGTGATGTAGAATTAAGCTGCCACTTTAGATTCCTGTCTTTGTCTGAGTCGCAGGCTGAGCAATTGAAGTCGGTTTGCAAAGAAGTAGATTTTTGTCGTCACTTTAAAACTCAGAAAGTCACGGCCAGTATTGAACTTTCAGAAGCAGTCATTCCAGCTTTGGTAGAGTTTGTGAAACTCAATTCAGTACGGCAAAGTGAAACAGATATATTTATCTCTGTTCTGTCTGAGTATGATAGCCGAATAGTTGATATCCCTGAGTTTATTAATAAGGCAATAATTGCTCTAGGCTGCAAATTGGTGTTTTCGTTTACATGTGCAGTTTAAGCTATAACAAGTTGCTCCAGCAGACGTGCAAACCTCCACGGCCTTTTGTGTCATTCCGCTGCGCTTCATTATTTCACAAAAGTCCGCTCCGGCTTGCACGCTGCTGAGCAAGGCGCTGTGCATCAGTGTAATCGAAGATGATCACTCCCCTTTTTTTGCTGACTTTCGCGTTTGCTTTGTTTTGTGCCTATATGGCAAGACACGCCTTGGTAAGTTATCGAAGCGCCGATGCGAGTAACCACTGGCCCACAACTGAAGGTGTGCTGGTCGATGTTCATTTATGGGGAACGCGTAACATTGATGGCGAGATGATTGATGCTGAGAATCTGAGAGTGGCCTATGAATACGATATCGAAGGCATCCGATATTCAGGGAGCGAAGTTGCGTTTTATCACTTACATTATCCCGAAACGGTCGACTTCGCGAAGGCTCATCCTCAGAGTTCAAGTGTGAGGGTATTCTATAACCCCAAGAACCACGCCGCCTCCGTGCTTATCTCAGGCGCTCATCCGACGAAGCCCTATGGTGAATTGATTTTGGCCTTTTCCGGAGTATTTATCAGCATTGCAGTGTCGATTGCAGCCTGGATGGGGCTCTAAAGTAAATACATAACACTTTGCAACAACGCACGCTTGCAAGCTGCTTTGCTTTGCTGCCGCCAACCCTTTCAGCCAGCAAGCACCGTTAGGCAAGGCGTAAGCTGCATCAGGAGACCAGGTGCGAATTTATAATTTTACAGTTGGGAATGCGTAGACGAAGAACGATATTAATCGTATATGCAACGTTCCACGGGAATAGCAAAAGGGTAGCTGGAATACTGGTTATACCATTATGAAGAAGCAGACTCGCGGCATGAAGTGTTTCCAGAAGAAGTTGCCGAACCCAAACAATACATCGAAGGTGGCTACCAGGCACGATCTCAGTTAATATCTATGGGCGCAATCCAACAAGCACGTAAAGACTGCCTGAAAGTACATGATTTTGAATGCTCATTTTGTCGTATGGATTTTGAATGTGAGTGCGGTGAAATTGATAAGGGTCTTATTCATGTACACCATTTGAAGCAGCTAACAAGTAAAATCACGCGGATAGCGTAAACATTGCCGGAGATTTGAAACGTTAGCCGCAGCATATTCCGATTGTTTTTGATGCCAGTGTTTCTCGAAAAGGAGAGTGAAAAATGATACCTGTAAACAGTGATTTTATTTTGGCTGTTGCCCCGCGTTTTTCAGGCGCTAAAGCTGAAGCACAATCACGCATTGTGGGTGAGATATCTGCTGTTTTTTCTCCTACACTTGATAGCTACGATATCAATACAAAAAAGCGCATTGCTCACTTTATGGCTCAGGTCACGCATGAATGTGCCGGTTTCCGCACTACCGAAGAGTTTGCTTCCGGGGCAGCTTATGAAGGACGCGAAGATCTTGGCAATATTCACGCTGGAGATGGCAAACGTTATAAAGGCCGCGGTCTGATCCAGCTCACCGGACGCACCAATTATCGAAAAATTGGTGAAATACTTGATTTGCCTCTAGAAGATGACCCGGTGCTTGCGGCAGAACCTGTTACTTCTCTGAAGATCGCGTGTGAATATTGGAATACTCGAAAAATAAACGCCGCAGCTGATCGGGATGATTTGATAAAGGCTACCAAACTTGTCAATGGAGGCCTCAACGGCTTAGATGACCGACGCCAGTATCTTCAAAAGGCTAAAACTGCGCTTGCTAACATTGAAGGCATCAGAGTAGCGCTCAATGAAGGCGGCAATTCCATAGTACTTCGCCGCGGGTCTTTTGGTGATGCAGTCAGAGAATTACAGGAACTACTGATAGCTGAAGGCTTCGACATTTCAATCGATAATGATTTTGGTCCAGCCACAGAGCTTGCCGTATTGATGTTTCAGAAAAAAAACAATCTTGTCGCTGACGGGATCGTCGGAAGAAATACCTGGTTATCATTGCGATCATAAAAACCACAAAAATCGGCAAAGACCTGCATTCAGCGGTTGTGCCAAAAACGCACAACCATAATACAGGATTATCTCTGTTTAAAAATGAATGCAGCATCATGCCGCCTGTTCTGAATCGAAAAATCGACTATGCGACTTAATCGTGTTTCAGGCACAAAAATGTCAAATGCGCGTGAACCATACAAATCAAGTTATGCAACAAGCAAACCAGCCTGACGATCAGTGGCCGACATTCTATCATTTTTCGAAGCCGTTTATTTTGAGAATTGACCTAAACAGAACAAGTGTCACTTGATAGTTTTATAGCAGCCCCAGCTCGTCCCAAATCGCATCAACCTTCTGCTTAATAACTTCATCCATCGCAATCGGTGTTCCCCACTCCCGGTTCGTTTCTCCCGGCCATTTATTGGTTGCATCAAGTCCCATTTTGCCGCCGAGGCCGGATACCGGACTGGCGAAGTCGAGGTAGTCGATTGGCGTATTTTCAACAATGAGCGTATCGCGCGCGGGGTCGACGCGGGTAGTGATGGCCCAGATGACTTCTTTCCAATCGCGGATATTGACGTCATCGTCGGTAACGATGATGAATTTGGTGTACATAAACTGGCGCAGAAAGCTCCAGATGCCGAACATGACGCGTTTGCTGTGCCCGGCATATTGTTTCTTCATGCTCACAACCGCCATACGGTAGGAACAGCCTTCTGGTGGCAGATAAAAATCGGTGATTTCCGGAAATTGTTTTTGCAGCAGTGGCACGAATACTTCATTTAATGCCACGCCCAGAATGGCCGGCTCATCAGGCGGCTTGCCAGTATACGTGGAATGATAAATGGGATTACGGCGCATGGTGATGCGCTCGATGGTAAAGACCGGGAAAGTCTCCTGTTCGTTGTAGTAGCCAGTATGATCGCCGTAGGGACCTTCAAGTGCGGTTTCATCGGGATAAATCGCGCCCTCCAGCACCATTTCAGCACTCGCGGGAACCTGCAGATCGTTGCCGATGCATTTGACAACTTCCGTTTTGGAGCCGCGCAATAACCCGGCAAACTGATATTCGCTCAAGGTATCCGGTACCGGCGTCACTGCACCCAGAATCGTGGCGGGATCTGCACCAAGGGCAACGGCTATCGGGTAGGGCTTGCCGGGATTGGCCAGGCAAAATTCCCGGAAATCCAGCGCCCCGCCACGATGTGCGAGCCAGCGCATGATGACTTTGTTAGACGCTATCACCTGCTGACGGTAAATACCCAGGTTTTGACGTGTTTTATTGGGGCCACGGGTAACAGTCAAACCCCAGGTTATCAATGGCGCAACATCACCGGGCCAACAGGTTTGAATCGGTATTTTTCCCAGATCGATATCATCACCTTCCCAGACGATTTCCTGGCATGGCGCGCTGCTCAATACCTTCGGCGCCATATTCAAAACCTGTTTCAATACCGGCAGTTTATCCCAGGCGTCTTTCAGGCCTTTCGGCGGATCGGGTTCTTTCAGATAGGCCAGCAGTTTGCCGACTTCGCGCAACGCTTCCACCGACTCCTGCCCCATGCCCATAGCGACACGTTTGGGCGTGCCGAACAAATTACCGAGCACCGGTATGTTGTGGCCTTTCGGATTTTCAAACAGAACTGCCGGACCTTCGGCCTTCAGGATACGATCACATATTTCAGTCATTTCCAGCGCCGGATCAATTTCCGTTTGGATACGTTTGAGTTCTCCCAACGTTTCCAACTGTGCAATAAAATCCCGCAGATCCTTATATTTCATCAATCTGTTTCCTAGTTCTGTTGCAACAGGAAATCGAGCGCAATACCGGCAAACACCACCAAGCCTACCCAATTGTTATGCAAAAATGCCTTGAAACAAAGCGTCCGGTCACGGTTCCGGATCAAGATATATTGATACCCCATAAGACCGACAGCCGCTATCAGTCCAACATAGTAAACCATGCCCATCGCCTGCAGCTGTCCGATATAAAGCATAAATGCGATGAAAAGCACATGGCATACCATGACGCCCGTCACATCAAAGCGTCCGAATGTAATAGCGGATGTCTTGATACCGATTTTCAGATCATCCGGTTTGTCGACGATGGCATACGCTGTGTCATATGCAATAACCCAGAACAGATTGGCCAGCATCAGTATCCAGACAATCGATGGTAATGAATCAGTCTGTGCAGCGAATGCCATTGGAATCCCAAAACTGAATGCAATACCCAGATAAGCCTGCGGCATGGCAAAAAAACGTTTGGTAAACGGATACGATGCCGCCAGAAACAACGCGGGTACCGATAACAGAATGGTCAACAGATTCAATGGCAGAATCAGTAAAAAAGCAACCAGACTGAGTCCGGCAGCAAGCAGCAATGCTTCCCTGGAACTGACTTGTCCGGCAGCCATTGGCCGGTTTTTGGTTCGCTCTACATGCGGATCGATTTTGCGGTCGGCAAAGTCATTGATCACGCAACCGGCCGAACGCATCAGAACGGTGCCCATCAAAAAAATAACCAGAATATGCCCATCGGGAAAACCCTGCGCAGCAAACCATAATCCCCACAGCATCGGCCACAACAACAGCAAAATACCGATAGGCTTATCCAGCCGCATTAATCGCGCGTAAATAGCAAGCCGGCTTGTTTGATTCGCTTGATCTGAAACACTCACAATGGTAAATCCAGAATATCGGGTAGAAAAACCTCGGTCACCAGAATAGACTGACCTTGCAGCGTAAACAGCGACCGCCTTGCCCATAGATTGGGCGGAATGGTTGTTAATCGTATTATAGCCCGTTCATACAAAAAATGACCGCCACCGACTTTCTTAAATTCGAGAGGCGTACGTTTTATTTTGGGGTTAGTAAACAACATACTGCCTAGCGAACGATTGCCCAGACCGCTTAAACTGCGCCATACGCCTCTTAAACCCTTGCGAGGCACGACCGAATGTGCAAACACAACCGGTCTATCGCAACAATAGAGATAAACCTCTCGCACCAACGCCAGTTCATCCTGCCGCAGTTTCATTTTAATTGATTCATCACCATATACTTTGGTAAGTGACTGGAAAACCGGCTCGACATAAAACTGGTCGCAACGCTCCTGAATACGGCGTGTCAGTGAACCGCGATCCTGCAGCCATTGACGGATTTCGGGAGAAATAGCACTTAAGGTCGTATGCCATGCTTGAGGATGCGCCCTATTCATTTTAAAAAATTAAGTTTCCGCATAGTGGGGAAACTGATTCCGGACAAGACAATGTCATTTAAAAAACCGCCCAACCGATACACGCACCGGCCTTTGATAAAAGCTCGCATTATACAATAGTCTACAAATCAAAATTTGCAAAAGCTATTGGCGTTATTCGCATCCGGTAAAAATCAAGATGTGGTAAAGCTGGTTTCCATTTACTCAGATGCAGCTTACTTGATGACTACACCCGCAGATATTCCATTTTATCACCCAGCCAGCGCTGAACATGCCGCTGCGCCCACTGCGGATAATCATTGAGCATTTCATCAGCTACGGATTGCGCAGTGGTGAGTAATGCGCCATCTTTTTCCAGATCTGCAAAACGCAACATCGGAATACCACTTTGCCGGGCACCCAGAAATTCACCGGGTCCGCGCAAATGCAAATCCTGCCGGGCAATTTCAAAACCATCATTATTTTCAAAAATAATTTTCAGACGCTTGCGTGCAATCTCTGACAAAGGCTGCTGGTACATCAGTATACATACACTGGCATCCGCACCGCGGCCCACACGTCCTCGTAATTGATGCAATTGCGACAACCCCATGCGCTCCGCATTTTCAATCACCATTAACGACGCATTCGGCACATCCACGCCCACTTCGATCACAGTGGTAGCTACCAGCAATTGAATTTCTGCCTGCTTAAAGCGCAGCATCATGTCGGTTTTTTCCTGCGCAGGTAATCGCCCATGCACCAGACCGATCTTTAAATCCGGAAATATCCGGCTTAAATTCTCATGGGTTTCCATTGCCGTTTGCAATTGCAATGTTTCCGATTCTTCAATCAACGGACAAACCCAGTAGACCTGCTTACCCTGATGACATGCATGTTGTATACGCGCCACCACTTCATTGCGGCGGCTATCGGCCACCAGTTTGGTGACAACCGGTGATCTGCCAGGCGGCAATTCATCAATAATAGACACATCCAAATCGGCAAAGTAGCTCATCGACAACGTGCGTGGAATCGGCGTCGCACTCATCATCAACTGGTGTGGCATACTATCGGGTTGTGACTGCGCGCCTTTAGTGCGCAACGCGAGGCGCTGATGCACCCCAAAACGGTGCTGTTCATCAACAATTGTCAATCCTAGCTGATAAAAACTGACCTGCTCCTGGAATAATGCATGAGTACCAACGACCAGCATCGCTTCACCTGATTCGATGGTCGCCAAAACCATTTGTTTCGCCTTTTTTCTCTGACCACCGGACAACCAGGCGACTTGAATACCCAGCGGTTCAAACCACGTCGACAATTTTTGAAAATGCTGCTCTGCCAGAATCTCGGTCGGCGCCATGATGGCCGCTTGATAACCATTATCAATGGCCTGCAATGCAGCCATTGCCGCCACAATCGTTTTGCCGCTGCCGACATCACCCTGCAGCAACCGCTGCATCGGATGAGGCGACGCCAGATCCCGGCTGATTTCCGCCACTACTCTTCGTTGCGCAGCCGTCAAACTGAAGGCCAGTTGTGCCTGGAATGTTTGGCACAATGTTTGTTTTTGAGGCAGCTTTGGCGCTTTCCGGCTGCGGCGCTGGCGATAATGCATGCGCATCGAAAGCTGCTGCGCCAGTAATTCATCGATTTTAATCCGTTGCCAGGCTGAATGCGTGCGCAACTCCAGCAAATCAACCGGTGTATCGGGTGGCGGGTGATGCAGAATGCATATGCTTTGCTCAAAACCGGGAAGCTGATACTTACGGACTATTTTATCCGGTAACGTTTCGGCGAGTAATGATGCATTTAGTGGGCCGTTTAAAACCTGCTGAATCAATTTACTCAGTATCTTTTGCGGCAACCCCGCTGTGATGGAATAAACCGGTGTCATAGCAACCGCCAGTGGTTCGCCTTTCTGCACAATACGGCATTTGGGGTGAATCATTTCTGCGCCAAAAAATCCGTGACGAATCTCCCCCAATAACCGCACCCTTTTTCCGACAGCATAGGTTTTAATCTGACTACCGTAAAAATTCAGAAAACGCATGCAAAGCGTTCCGCTGTCATCTGTTATTTTACACACAAGCTGGCGCCTTGGCTTGAGCATGACTTCATTATGCACGATGACACCCTCAACCTGCACGGTCCTTCCCTGTGGCGCATGATTGATAGGAAACAGATGCGTTTCATCTTCATAACGAATGGGCAGATGAAGCACCAGGTCCCTTTCATTGCAGATACCCAGCCGTGATAATTTTTCTTGTACCTTCTGATTGATAGACAGTGTGACGAATGATATTGCGGTTGTTCCGCCTGTATCGATTACTTTAGTTTTATCATCGATCCTGGTTGGTTCACCTGACGCCACTGACTCCGGCGTGTCCGCTGATTTACCCACGGCCTTACCGGTACTATCGCGGCAACACCATAACGGCATCCATTTCAACCAGTGCACCACGCGGCAATGCCTTGACACCTATTGCAGCACGTGCCGGGTAAGGCTTTTCAAAGTAGCTTGCCATAATTTCATTAACCAAAGCAAAATGGTCGAGATCGGTCAGAAAAATATTCAGCTTTACAATATCATTCAAACCTCCGCCACTTGCGACAGCAACCGCTTTCAGGTTGAGGAATACCTGCTGTATTTGTGCGTCAATACCGTTAACCATCTGCATGGTTACAGCATCCAGACCGATTTGTCCCGACATATAAACCGTCTCGCCACCGCTAACCTTGACTGCCTGAGAATAAGTGCCTATCGCCTGAGGCGCTTGTTCAGTCTGAATAATTTGTTTGCTCATACCTTCTCCTATCTCATTCGAATTGAAAATTCATTAATCAGCTTATCATTATAGAACCACAACCGTCATCCAGCGTGATCATCTAAACCAGTATGCAGATTATAAAAGACAGTGAGACAGTACAACATACTCGAATCAAAAATGGTTATATATCGTGGAAGATTCAGCGTAACAGACATTCAAGCAATAATAATACTGACAGCATGCTGATGACTCACGTTGGACATGGAATATAACTCAAAATGCATAATGCGTTTTTCCCGTAACAAATCACTTTTGTTTTCGGTTATATAAAATCAAACAAAAGATGTCCGTAGAAAAGCGTTTGCTCGGATATAATGCACAGATTTGCGATTGACTCAATTCTCGATTAAACCGTATCCATGCATGACGCAACACCCAAACTGACTATTCAAGGTGGAAATCCGCTACGCGGAGAAATTCGTATTTCAGGCGCAAAGAATGCTGCGCTACCCGCTATATGCGCTACTTTACTTACGCGAGACGCAGTCAAAATCAAAAATGTACCCCTGTTGATGGATGTCACAACCATGCTGTCACTGCTTGAGCAGATAGGCGTTAAAGTCCAGTCCGAGAATCAATCTGAAGTCATACTGTCTGCGGCAGACCTGACACAACTGACAGCGCCTTATGAAATGGTAAAAACAATGCGCGCAGCTATTTTAGTACTGGGGCCACTGCTTGCACGCGCTGGTGAAGCCAACATATCACTGCCAGGGGGCTGCGCCATCGGTTTAAGACCAGTCGATCAGCATATTAAAGGTCTGGAAACCATGGGTGCAGAAATCACAATCAAACATGGTTATATTCATGCCGTCGCCAAAAAACTGCAGGGTGCACGTATTGTCATGGACATCGTTACTGTAACCGGCACGGAAAATCTGATGATGGCGGCAACGCTTGCGCAGGGCACAACCATTATTGAAAATGCAGCGCGAGAACCGGAAATTATCGACCTGGCCAATTGTCTCATCGCAATGGGCGCCAAAATTGAAGGTGCGGGCAGCGATATTATCACCATTGAAGGGGTGCCGTCTCTACATGGCGCCGAACATAAAGTTATGCCTGACCGCATCGAAACAGGCACATTTCTAGCCGCTGCCTGCGCGGCAAGTGGCGACATTTTTTTAAAGGAAACGAACGCTCGTCATCTGGATGCAGTACTGGATAAATTGACTGAAAGTGGTGCAAAAATCAAATCCGGAGATCATTGGATTCATTTGAAAATGAATGAAAGACCCAAGTCTATTAACCTGCGAACCGCGCCCTACCCTGCATTTCCAACCGATATGCAGGCTCAGTTTATGTCACTGAACTGCATTGCCAACGGCACTGCCGTGATAACGGAAACTATTTTTGAAAATCGTTTGATGCATGTGCAGGAACTCAAGCGCATGAATGCGGATATTAAGGTTGAAGGACATACCGCGATTATTCACGGCATACCCCAGCTTGATGGCACCAAAGTAATGGCAACCGATTTACGCGCTTCTGCCAGTCTTGTCATTGCGGGATTGATTGCGCAGGGAGAAACAGTCATTGATCGTATTTATCATCTTGATCGAGGTTATGAAGCCATTGAGAAAAAATTATCTCATCTAGGCGCCGAAATTCAGCGCACCAGCAACTCATAGTATTTTTCCGGAGCAACTCAACTGCTCGACATAAAAAAACCCCTGGACAAAACAGGGGCTTCAAGTTCTTTTTCTTTGTTAAGCAAACCGCTGAATCACGCAGCAGTCGCGACCAGCATTACTTAGTTGATTTTTGCTTGATTGTAGCTGATCACAAGTACAGCGATGCGTTTGTTAAAATCAGAGATAGGTGCAATGAGTAATTTTTTCCCATCCACATCTGATTTGATGGTAATTTTATGTTCATTGATGACTTCTGAAGAATATAAATCGCTTCCTTTCACATCTTCAAGCCGTTTATCGGTTGACACCAGCAGTTCGCCGCCTTCGCCAATCAACACAATGCGATCAGCATTGATTTGCTTAACAATTTCGTTCATGTACAAACCGATTTGATCAATATTATTGCGGATAAGTTCGCTGCGCACTGCCCATGCCAGCACCTGTCCAAAACGTTCTTCTTCTTTTTTGTACTGCTTGTCGGCGTGTTCACGTGCCTGCTGGGTAATCAGGGTGCGTTCACTTTCAAGCTCTTTATTCATATCAGATTCTATTTTACCTACAGCAATCTGTTTCCAGGCAAAAACAAAGATGATGATACCCACCAACAAAAAAGCATACTTCATGGGCAACTGCTTTTGTGGAAGTTTTTCCAACAGCTCAAACTTCTGGCTCAGCATTGAATAGAATGTAGTTGCTTTAGATTGCAGTGTTTCGTTTTGCTTGTTCTGATCCGTCATCAATAGCTCCTTGTTTAGGTGACAGGTAAAAAACTCTAATTATCCACTAATCCAAACGGAAGTGAAAGCAGAGCATTCTAAAATTTAATATTGTCAGTGCGATGTTTATCAAAATCCACACACTAATATCTTTTAATTGATCATTACTTAAATTCAAACTCATTTCTGGTACCCTGACTCAGCACCAAAGCCTATCAAATTCAATGTTTCAGCTCCGGCAAGTTACAATAACCAGCGCTGCAGAAGTATAGCAAATAACACACCGCGCAATTTGTTTTATAATTTAACAAAATTATCATAAAACGATAATGTAACCCGTGTCATTATAACAATTTAATAGGGATAATACGTTTTAGTGGAAACCAATAAAAAAGCATGGTCCGGAAGATTTAGCGAACCTGTCTCCGCA
Organism: Nitrosomonas aestuarii; assembly: GCF_003046585.1. GTDB lineage: Bacteria > Pseudomonadota > Gammaproteobacteria > Burkholderiales > Nitrosomonadaceae > Nitrosomonas > Nitrosomonas aestuarii. Next base: position 121,917 of record NZ_QAAE01000010.1, read on the forward strand.
CTCGTGGAACGTTATACCGCATCCATCAGTTTTGACTATCGCCTTGCTGAATATGATATACAAGGCTCTCTGGCGCATGCTCAAATGCTGGCAAATCAAGACATCATTACCCGGGAAGATTTCGCAGCAATTGAACGGGGCCTGAAGCAAATCAGCGATGAAATCCATGATGGACAGTTTGCGTGGTCACTGCAACTGGAAGACGTACACCTGAATATTGAAAAACGTTTGACCCAGTTAATTGGTGACGCCGGCAAACGCCTGCATACCGGCCGATCAAGAAACGATCAGGTCGCCACCGATATTCGACTTTATCTGCGCGCTTCAATTGATGAAATCATCCACCTCACCCTGTCTTTGCAGTCGGCCATCGTCACTCTGGCCAAAAAGCATACTGAGACAGTCATGCCAGGATTCACACACCTTCAGGTTGCACAACCGGTAACCTTCGGCCATCATTTAATGGCCTATTTTGAAATGATGAAACGTGACGTTGAACGATTAACCGACTGCCGGAAACGCGTTAACCAATTGCCACTGGGCGCTGCAGCGCTCGCAGGAACCAGTTATCCAATCAATCGTGAACAGGTGGCACAAACCCTGTCATTTGAGGGGGTTTGTGAAAATTCGCTGGATGCCGTGTCTGACCGGGATTTTGCGATCGAATTCTGTGCCTGCGCGTCGTTGATAATGACGCACCTGTCACGCATTTCGGAAGAATTCATTTTATGGATGAGTCCTGCTGTCGGTTTCATAACGCTGGCCGACCGGTTTTGTACAGGCTCATCTATTATGCCGCAGAAAAAGAATCCTGATGTACCGGAACTGGTGCGCGGCAAAACCGGTCGCATCAATGGCCATCTGGTTGCATTACTGACACTGATGAAAGCACAGCCGCTCGCGTACAACAAAGATAATCAGGAAGACAAGGAGCCTTTGTTTGATACCGTTGACACACTGATTGACACACTACGCATCTATGCCGATATGCTATCCGGTGTTCAGGTTAATCAAGCGGCCATGCGTAAAGCCGCGATGCAAGGCTTTGCAACCGCAACTGACCTGGCTGATTACCTGGTTAAAAAAGGGATTCCCTTCCGGGATGCTCATGAAATCGTCGCCAGGTCTGTGCAATATGCGGAACAGAAAGCGTGTGACCTGGGCGATCTGGAACTCGCCGAATTGCAGCGTTTTTCACCCCAGATAGCATCCGATATTTTCTCTGTTTTAACGCTGGAAGGTTCACTGAACAGCCGTGACCATATTGGCGGCACAGCGCCGAACCAGGTTCGCAAAGCAATTACACGAGCTGAAAAGTGGTTGACAACCGAGCAAACATAAATTTTTTTAATTCAAAAACCATGAATGCCTGGCCTGCAATTGCCAAACAGATCGCAGCAACGACACAGCAACCGTTTGATCCCAAAACAATCAAAATTATCGGTGGCGGCTGCATTAATCAGACTTATTCCGTTGCCGATGATCATCGGTGTTTTTTTGTCAAAATCAACGCTGCCGACCGATTCGCCATGTTTGCCGCAGAAGCCGCCGGACTGCAGGAAATCATTCAATCGAATACATTACGCGCACCGCATCCTATCTGTTGGGAACGTGACAAACAACATGCCTGGCTGGTACTCGAATACCTCGATTTGAATTACCGGACTCATGGCAATGCTGAAGAATTTGGCAAAGGGCTTGCAGCCATGCACCAGACTAACGCGCCACAATTTGGCTGGACGCGCGATAATACAATTGGCAGCACACCACAGATCAACACGCCATCACCAGACTGGCCAGCATTCTGGCGCACAAATCGATTGCAATACCAGCTAGACTTAGCGCAAACAAAAGGTTATCACGGCAAATTACAAAGGCTCGGCGAACTGCTGCTGGAAGATTTCAGGCAATTTTTTTCCAGCTATTCCCCCAGACCTTCCCTGCTGCATGGCGATTTATGGAATGGCAATTTTTCATATGACCACACCGGTCAACCTGTTGTATTTGATCCAGCCGTGTATCATGGTGACCGTGAAGCCGACATTGCCATGACCGAGCTGTTCGGTGGTTTTCCAGCAGATTTTTATTCTGCTTATCGACATGAATATCCGCTGGAATCGGGGTATAATGTACGAAAGGTTTTGTATAACCTTTATCATGTCTTGAATCATTTGAATCTTTTTGGCGGCAGTTACCGCCATCAGGCTGAAGAAATGATGAATTATTTACTTGCAGAAATTCGCTAACAAACACAATGACGCTGGATAACGTTATCCGTACAAATGTATCATAAAAACAGCTGCTTAAGATCTTTTTCACTCTCTTTGTATTTTAGCTTTTTTTACACCCAATGACCAAATACGTTTTCGTGACGGGTGGTGTTGTGTCATCGCTTGGCAAAGGTATCGCCGCAGCATCTCTTGCAGCTTTGCTGGAAACAAGAGGCATCAAGGTGACCATGCTTAAACTGGATCCTTACATCAATGTTGATCCGGGCACCATGAGTCCTTTCCAGCATGGTGAAGTATTTGTCACTGAGGACGGCGCGGAAACTGATCTTGACCTGGGACATTACGAACGGTTTATCAGCACCAAAATGACCCGTCATAATAATTTCACCACGGGCCAGATCTATGAAAGCGTGATACGTAAAGAACGGCGCGGTGATTACCTGGGTGGAACTGTGCAGGTCATTCCACATATCACCGACGAAATCAAACGATATATCCAGACTGGCATCGGCGATGCAGACGTCGCTATCATCGAGATCGGCGGTACAGTGGGTGATATCGAATCGCTTCCATTTCTTGAAGCCATCCGTCAAATGGCCACACAGCTACCCAGTGATGACACCTGCTTCATCCACCTGACATTACTGCCCTACATTGGTTCTGCCGGTGAATTAAAAACCAAGCCGACCCAGCACTCCGTAAAAGAATTACGCGAAATCGGTATCCAGCCGGATGTATTGCTTTGCCGTTCCGACCGTGAAGTGCCTAAGGATGAACGCCGCAAAATAGCATTGTTCACCAATGTAAAAGAGCAGGCTGTTATTTCAGCGATTGATGTCGATTGTATTTATAAAATACCGGCACTATTGCATGAACAGATGCTCGATGAAATCATCTGCCATAAACTTGATATTCTGGCAAAACCCGCCGACCTGAGTGTCTGGAAAAAACTGGTCCACGCCCTTGAACATCCGGCCCATACCGTCACCATTGCACTGGTCGGAAAATATGTTGATCTGACCGAATCGTACAAATCGCTTTCTGAAGCGCTGATTCATGCCGGCATCCATACCTGCAGCAAAATCAACATTACCTATGTAGATTCAGAGCAGATTGAAAAAGAAGGTGTCAGTTGTCTGAAAGGAATGCACGCCATACTCGTTCCAGGCGGCTTTGGCAAACGCGGCGTGGAAGGCAAAATATCGGCCATCAATTACGCACGTATAAATCATATTCCCTACCTGGGCATCTGCCTTGGCATGCAACTGGCTGTTATCGAATATGCGCGCAACAAAAACGGTATGGAAGGCGCGCACAGCACGGAATTTAATCCTGACACACCTTATCCCGTTATAGGCCTGATCACGGAATGGCGCACACGTGACGGACGTATTGAAACTCGCGACGAAAATTCCGATATCGGTGGCAGTATGCGGCTGGGTGGACAGGAATGTACTCTAACAAAAGGCTCTCTGGCCTGGAAGGCCTATGGCGCCGATAAAATCATAGAACGCCACCGGCATCGATATGAAGTCAATGGCGATTATCTACCCGAACTGACTCAGGCCGGATTATGTGTCAGTGGTTTGTCACAGGAAGAAGACTTGTGTGAAATCATTGAACTATCCGAATCAGAACATCCCTGGTTTCTGGCTTGTCAGTTTCATCCTGAATTCACATCAAAACCCAAAGCAGGACACCCTTTATTCAAGTCTTTCATAAAAGCGGCAATCGATTATTCTTTGAATTCGTCATCAACCATGCCTACTGGAGGAACGCAAACAAAACAGATCGCGACATCAAAAACATGACATAACGCTGTCTGTATTACAAATACAACAGATTAAAAACCTAGCTCAGAATAATGTTATAAAAACTTCATCAAGTAGAGATTAGAAGTTATATTATAGTATTAAAATCAAAAACAAAGCCAATCAGACAACACAGGGAAAACGTAAGCATGAGTGCAATTGTAGAAGTCATCGCCCGCGAAATACTAGATTCTCGCGGTAATCCAACCATAGAAGCGGATGTTCTGCTGGAATCAGGCGTACTGGGACGCGCCTCCGTTCCGTCAGGCGCATCGGTTGGCACCCGGGAAGCTGTCGAGCTCAGGGACGGTGATGCACAGCGCTACCTTGGAAAAGGCGTACTCAAAGCGGTGGAAAATGTCAACACCGAGATTTCCGAAACGCTGATCGGACTGGACGCGGTTGATCAAACCTTTATTGATCAGGCACTGATTGATCTGGATGGCACGGAAAACAAATCACGCATTGGCGCAAATGCATTACTCGCCGTTTCACTGGCGGTGGCGAAAGCGGCTGCAGACGAATCAGGTCTGCCTTTATATCGCTATCTGGGTGGTGCAGGCATGATGTCCATGCCGGTACCGCTCATGAACCTCGTTAATGGTGGCGCGCACGCCAACAATAATATTGATATGCAGGAATTCATGATTGTGCCCTTTGGCATCGAGAATTTCCGCGATGCCATTCGCTGTGGTGCAGAGGTTTTTCATGCATTAAAAAAACTGCTGAACGAAAAAAACATGTCTACCACAGTCGGTGACGAGGGCGGTTTCGCACCGAATCTTGGCAGTAATGAGGAAGCGCTGCAATTGATTGTTCAAGCCATTGATCTGGCCGGCTACCAGCCCGGCACGGATGTCGCGATCGGCATTGATTGTGCCAGTTCTGAATTTTTTTCAGAGGGCAAATATCATCTTGCATCCGATGGCCTGAACCTGACGTCGGCTCAATTTGTAGATTACCTTGCTTCATGGGTAGACAAATATCCGATTATCAGCATTGAAGACGGTATGAGCGAACATGACTGGGATGGTTGGGAACTGCTTACCAGCAGACTTGGCAAAGCAGTGCAACTTGTTGGCGATGATATTTTTGTAACCAATGCAAAAATCCTGCAGGAAGGCATTTCGCGCAATATCGCCAATTCCATCCTCATCAAGGTCAATCAGATCGGCACACTCACAGAAACGCTTGCAGCCATTGAAACGGCCAAATGCGCAGGCTACACTGCTGTTATTTCGCACCGTTCCGGTGAAACGGAAGATACCACGATAGCCGATATTGCAGTCGCAACGAACGCATTGCAAATCAAAACAGGTTCGCTTTCACGCTCGGATCGGCTGGCTAAATATAATCAGCTGCTGCGTATTGAAGAAGACCTGGGCGATACCGTCAAATATGCTGGCCGCAAAGCTTTTTATCAGCTGAAATAATCGTACAATGAGATATCTGGCTGCCGCACTGCTCACTCTGATTATCTTACTGCAATATCCTTTGTGGTTGGGTAAAGCTGGTTGGCTCAAAGTACGGCAGCTTGAACAGACCGTAACAGACACGCACGAACAGAATCTTGAATTACAAAACCGCAACACAGTTCTTTTTGCTGAAATCAATGATCTGAAACAGGGAACGGATGCAATTGAAGAGCGCGCCCGCAGCGATCTCGGCATGATTAAGAAAAACGAAATCCTTTTCCAGATTATAGAAAGCAGTCCGTCAGATGGTTTACCCTCTGCAAATATTGCGCGCGCGAATTCAGCCCCATAAGCTTCCATCAGCTCAAAACAGCCCCGATTAGTCCTTTGTCACTGCAGCGCCCGCCGCAGCTGCGCCACTCGTCGCGTATTCGCCTTTTTCGATATTCAGGTATTTTCCAGCGTAACTTGAAAATAAATTATCAGGCCGCATATACCCAAAGCTATTTTTATGATTTGATTTTTCCACGGAGCAATTGAATGAAAAGAATTTTTCTTTTTCTCGCGACAAACCTTGCAATTATTGTCGTTCTAAGTATTACTTTGAGATTACTGGGTTTTGAGAGAATTTTAGATGAACAGGGAAGCGGACTGGATATGAACTCCCTGTTGTTGTTTGCAGCTGTTTTTGGTTTTGGCGGCTCTTTTATGTCGCTGGCTCTGTCCAAATGGACTGCCAAGCGATTCACCGGTGCCCAGGTTATTGAAGTGCCACGCAATGCACAGGAACACTGGCTGGTTACAACCGTGCAGCGTCAAGCGAAAGCAGCCGGTATTGGTATGCCCGAAGTCGCTATTTATCCAGCACCGGATATCAACGCTTTCGCCACCGGCATGTCAAAAAATGAGGCACTGGTAGCGGTCAGCGCCGGCCTACTCAATAACATGAGCCAAGATGAGGCTGAAGCCGTGCTGGCACATGAGGTCAGTCATATCGCCAATGGCGATATGGTAACGCTGGCGCTGATTCAAGGGGTTGTCAACACGTTTGTCATCTTCCTGTCACGCGTCATTGGTCATACTGTCGATCGCGTTATCTTCAAAACAGAACATGGACATGGCCCCGCCTTCTGGATCACTGCGATTATTGCAGAAATTATCCTGGGTATTCTGGCCAGCATGATTGTCATGTGGTTTAGCCGGCAGCGAGAATTCCGGGCGGATGCAGGCGGCGCCAGCCTTGCAGGACGCGATAAAATGATTGCCGCATTACAGCGCCTGCAATTAACTGTAAAACAGCCGCACCTTCCCGATCAGCTGGCTGCCTTTGGTATTTCAGGCAGCCTCGGCGGAGGGCTCAAAAGCCTGTTCATGTCTCACCCACCGCTGGAGGATAGAATTGCAGCACTGCGCGAAGCACGTGATTAACTCCAGTTCGTGCTGAAAAATTATTAAATGGCTGCAAACATTAAAACGCCGTATCGTAAACACATCACGATACGGCGTTTTTCAATCCCGGAATCCCGAGTATCAGGAAACTAATACGACGTTTCTACTGAAAAGTCCTGCCAGACAAAAGGCGGTTGAATAGATGGCGGCGTTGGAATGAAAAATGTCGCAACATCGAAAACGCCGATTACGGTACGGGCCACAGTATGCATCACGCCAGACACCAAACCGATTGTCATGCCATGCACAACAGTATCCTTATGCGTCGTCAACACAATATTTTTAGGCAGCTCTACAAACCCCGTCGCCGCATTGACGATGCCCGTGACAAACTTCTCGCTGGACGTACCGATATAGCCGTGCCCATAGCCCAGGCCATATCCATATCTTTCTGATGCAACTGCATGAGAAGACAAAAAGAAAAGTAATAACAGCATCAAAATCAATTTAGTCATTTTTCCCATCAAAAAAACTCCTTATTACATCAATCATCATATCAAATTGCTACTTTCTAACTGAACTGAGAAGGAAACAATTTACGCAGTGTACCCGTACAGACTATGCCTGACAATTTAATAATAACGACACTTCCCGCAACAAATCAAAGTTATTACGCGATTTAATCCAATACAATTTAACGCAACACATTCGCATTGCAACGTCAAATAGATTACGATTAAAGATCAAATTTTAATCCTGTCGAATGAATTACTTTCAACAGGCGCTCTATCTTCTGTCAGAATGGTTTCTGACAATCAATTTTTCTATATTGACTTTTAATATGAAAACGCGAAAAACAGAAATTGCCATTATCGGAGCCGGAACAGCCGGCCTGTCAGCCTATGGAATTGTAAAAAAATCCACGCAGGATATTCTGCTGATCAATGAAGGCTTGTACGGCACCACCTGTGCACGGGTGGGATGCATGCCCAGCAAGGTTCTCATACAGGCTGCAAACGATTATCACCGTCGTCATCAGTTGAAAAAACAAGGCATTCATGGAGGCGACAATATTCGTATTCAAACAGACGAGACACTTCAATATGTCAGATCAATGCGCGATTATTTTGTCAGCTTTGTCCTGGATACTATAGACAGCATCGGCGACAGAAACATCCAGGGAAAAGCATGGTTTCTTGAACCGAATACGCTTCAGGTAAATGACCAGATTATTAAAGCCGGCAAGATTATTCTGGCGACCGGCTCCACACCGGTCATTCCTGAACCGCTGGAAGCGATGCGGAAAAAGGATAACAGCAGGGTATTAACAACGGATGCATTATTTGAACAGCAGAGCCTTCCCGATTCAATGGCAGTCATTGGCTCGGGCCCGTTAGGAATGGAACTGGGACAGGCACTGCATCGAATGGGGATCAAAACGCATATTTTTGGCCGGTCCCGCACAGTGGGCGGACTCTCAGATCCGGATGTCATTGCGTATGCGATTAAAAACTTTCAAGAAGAATTGCCACTCAGTTATACCCAGGAACTCTGCTACAGCGAAAGGGGCGATGAAATAGAAATTTCCTGGGAGGAAGAAAATAAATCCAGAAGTATTCAGGTCAAAAAAGTACTGACGGCAACGGGACGCCGTCCTAATGTACATGGCTTGCGCCTCGAAGAAATCGGCGTCCCATTCGATGAGAAAGGCATACCCGAATTTAGCCCGGAAACGATGCAGATCGCCGATTTTCCGATTTTTATAGCCGGCGACGTGACCAGTGAACTTCCAGTGTTACACGAAGCTTCCGATGAAGGTCAAATCGCTGGGTGGAACTGCACCCATGAAGTCACTGCTTTCAATCGCCGCACTCCCCTCGCCATTACTTTTTGCGAACCCAATATTGCACGCCTTGGAAAATCCTTCCGCGCGCTGGAAGACGGCACCTACCAGACCGGCGAAGTATTATTCGATTCCCAGGGACGCGCTACGATCAAGCAGAAAAACAAAGGCATGCTGCATGTTTATGGTGAAAACGGCAGCGGACTTTTATTAGGTGCGGAATTGGCCGCGCCCGCAGGCGAGCACCTTGCCCATCTATTGTCCTGGGCTATCGCAAACAAGATGACAGTGTTCGATGCTTTAGCCGCACCATTTTACCATCCGGTAATAGAAGAAGGCCTGCGCACCTGCTTAAGGGATCTGGCGAAAAAAATAGATTCGGGGCGTGATGGATTGGAAATTCAATTTAAATAATGAATTTTATTCGCTCAAACTTAATCTGATTGCTTCAAATATTAGCGAGGCAACAAGGTAGGTTGGGGTAAGCTTTGCGCACCCCAACGTAATATCAGCGTAAACTGGTTGATCACAATTTTTTTCGAACGAACAGGCAATGTTAATCGGGTAATTTTGATTCGAAAATTTGCTCATTATAATTCCTTAACCTGGTCAATCCGTGGCGATTGCTTGTTGCTATGCGTTACCGACGTGCGAATGTAGAAGGAGGAACGTATTTTTTTACGGTGAACCTTGCTGAACGCCATCTTCATCTGCTGGTGGAAAATGTTGATCTGCTTCGGGATGCGGTTAGGGCAGTCAAGCAACGGCATCCGTTTTATATTGATGCCTTTGTAGTATTACCAGACCATCTGCATGCAATCTGGACGCTGCCGGAACATGACGCAAATTTTGCAACGCGGTGGATGTTGATCAAGGGACAATTTTCACGCCGCATGCCAAAAAAAGGGGGCCACTTCTGACAATCGTTGATAAGAAGGTTGCATAGATTGTTCAATAATCCGTGCGCTTAAAATGTACTCCAACCTTGTATCATTAGATAACGCTGCGCTCAGCGGCGCGGCTTTGCCGCGTCCGTCTGCAGCGCCTTGTTAGCAGAAACATCTTTTAACGAACCCGATAGGTACTTGTGAATAATGCTCGACACCAGGGTTTGGTATGGAATTCCTTCCTCAGAGGCTCTTAGCTGGATCGCCATCAGGTC